>JAJZNL010000049.1 GCA_021852345.1 Actinomycetes bacterium | reverse complement strand
ACATCGACAGCGGTGGAACTTGCCGGTGGAAGAAGCGGTCCCTGGCGTTGCAGGTGCCCAGGGTCAGTTAGATCGTAAGGCTAGCTGAGAGATAGGGATATAGAATACTATGTTTTTACCTACTGTAGATAACTTTCAACCAACCACCTCTATATTTGGATGTTATTTAAATAAGTATATTGCTGCAATTCAAGCTGGGTCAATGTGGTCTGAAGGTATTGCC
Source organism: Actinomycetes bacterium (assembly GCA_021852345.1). GTDB lineage: Bacteria > Actinomycetota > Acidimicrobiia > Acidimicrobiales > JABEUL01 > JAJZNL01. Next base: position 30,751 of record JAJZNL010000049.1, on the reverse strand, counting down.
AACGGAACTGAAACACAAGGAGTATATATCGTAATGGACTGGTGGACGTACCCTTATATGTCAGTTAAATTTATTCCTCTGCCTAACCCCCCCGGCAACCCCTATCCTCCGGAGATAGTATCGGTAAATCCGGTAGGGGACGTATTAACGTTAGAACCTTCATTAACTCCCTGGCCAACCAGGGGCGTGGTGGATCCTAATCCAAATGTAAAATACTATTTCAGCGTACCACTTGGTAAGTTCATCTCTTAATTTTTAATAGGTTTAAAATATGGGTGTTAAGCACTCTGTCCTTTTGAATCAAAAGCACAGATGGAAAATGGAATTGATCAAAAAAGACTCGAAGGATTCCTCCTTAGATTTAACAAAGTTGCAGATCAGGTTAAAGATAAGACTTTAAGAAACGTCAACAAAGTAAATATTGCCCTTGGCAGATTAATATCTCAATGTCCCTCAATTGCAAGACATTACAAAATGGCGACTAAACCTTTGTATGAAAACTTTACAAGAGTAGCTCTGCTTCATCTAGTGACGTGAAATTATACTCAAACACGGACTGAAATGTGGGTCGAAACTCATTTTACGAGATCTTTTGGACTACGTTAACGAAGCAAAACAGTTTTAAAATGTTTAGGCAACATTTTAAAACTGTTTTGCTAATGTATTAACGGAAAAACTTAAGTAAATCTGAAATTTGTTTGATGGAATGAAGAGTAATATCTTTTGACGCAAATTCCAGATTCTTTGAATTAAAGTTGCCGACCGCTTGATCAAATCGTAATTTTTCCAACTCATATAATCTTCTGTCTATTGAAGCAGTCGGTTTTATTAATCCGTTCAAAGACACTTCTCCAATAAAGGCCAACCCCTTTAATATAGGCTTGTTTAACAACGAAGAAATTAAGGATCCGCAAACAGAAAGATCGGCGGCTTTATCCATGACTTTGTGATTCTTAGATACCGTTAAAAATATATCTCGATCGGAAAATTTTAAATTACAATATTTTTCTAATATAGCAATTAAAATTAAAAGTCTCCCCGATTCATAACCCTCCGTGACCCTTTTAAAATTGAATCCAGCGTTCTTGGATACCAGAGTCTGAATTTCAGCCACATGAATTTGCCTGGATTCTGAAATAGGAGTAAAGCATGTGCCCACCATCGATTGGTTCAAATCACTTTCAATATAATAATGTCTTAAATCACCTAGCGACTTGAGACCGTCATTGGTCATCTCCAAGCTGACTACATTATCGCAACTTCCAAATCTATTCTTAAGAACCGAAAGTGTTCTTATCGGATTGTTTCGCTCTCCACTAAACATGACGACCGAGTCAACCATATGTTCAAGGAGTTTAGGACCGGCGAGATAACCGTCTTTGGTTACCTGACCTACAATAACTATAGTTGCGCCGGTTTGTTTTGCTGTATTTATAAGTTCAAACATTACGGCACGCACCTGAGGTGGCGAGCCCGGGAATGACTGAACTTGACTGTGATCTACAGTTTGAATTGAATCCACAATCAAAATATCGGGACAGAAGCCTAAAGTCTCTTCTGAAATTCGCTCCACGTTTGTTTCCGGTGTTATCCAAAGATTGTCCGAAACAAGCTTAAGCCTGCAGGCTCTAGCCTTCACCTGAGAGACGGACTCTTCAGCTGAGACCATCAGGACCTTTAAACCCAAAGAAGCAAATCCTTCGGCAATCTGAAGAGTAAAAGTGGACTTACCGCAACCAGGTTCTCCGCCAAGTAAATTCACTGATCCCCTCATCAGACCTCCCCCCATAAGATCGTCAAATTCCTTCAAATTACATTTAAGACGATCCGAATCTGCTTGATTACTCACCTCAATCAGTTTGGCTTTTTTAAAACTTTGGTCACCAATTGTGTTGTGCCCATTGGAATGTGCCTTCATTATAACTTGATTTAACGAATTCCAACTTCTACATGCAGTGCATTGACCTACCCACTTACTAAATTTTTGCCCACATTGACGACACTCATATTCTGTTTTGGATTGGCTCTTTGGTATTGTGGATATCGTAAAATTATCGGTTGACTTTAAATCTTTAACCGTTGAATAGTAGCTTGAATCAGATTCAGATGACTGGTCGAAGTCGCAATTACTTAAACGCATTGCTTCATTTGGCGCCTTATCTTTGGTCATTTTGACCTTTAAACAGACAGACGGTTAGTTTCTCTCTTACTGCATTGCAAGCGATTAAATCAGTCTCCGCTGCAGTTTTAGACAAAGCAAACAGATCGCCATTGGAAAGTAATACCCTAAATACCATGATCCAATCGTATATGACGACTGTTTCAATATCTAAATCAGTCTGTCTGCTTCACTTTCTAAATCCATTTTTATTGGCTTTAACATTGCTCGCCTTAAGCTTGACAACTAAGAAGATGCCAGCTATCAGAAGTGCCAGCGCCCCCAAAAATTGCATCAAAAATCCTTTACCGGTGTTGCCGCTTAAACTTACGGTCGACACGACCTGTGATCCGACGGTAGTTTGCGTTGTAGATCCAGAATTGGTAGGTCCAGATGTTGTGGTACTGCCGCCTGTATTTGATGTATTTGAAGCTGTGGCAAAGGTGTAAGTTATCGGTGTCGCCAACAAGCCCGCGGAGTTTACGGCCTGAATCGATACCGAAGTTTGACCTGCAATAACATCCAAAGTTTGCGTATTGCCGGCTGAAACCGTTGCTGGAATCGTTACCACCTGTCCGCTCGGACTATAGGTCAGCTTATAGTCGCTCGCCTGACCGGTATACCAGGTGGAGCCAGGAGCCTTAAAAGATATTTGTGTTCCGCTTTGAGTTATAGACTGAACTATCCCCGGCGGTCTGGTAATGGAACCATATCTGTTTTGGTTCCATTCATTAGCGTCAGATCTCCACCATTGATTGTTGTGACTCGCCGAACCACCCGTCGTCCATACGAATAGATATCCTTCTCGTGTCCCCGCTACTATGTCATTAGTACCGTTTGAAAGCAAATCTCCAACGGCGGGAGCATTGATGGTCCACCCTGTCGTAAATTTGGGAAAGCCGGGTACGAGTTGACCGTTTGGTTGATATGCGGCAAGCACGTTTGAATCTCCACCGTCTATCACGTCGTTTTGAACCGATCCTCCGTTGACATCTGCAATTACCGGACTTCCCAAGAAATCCGCTCCCTGCTTTAAAGCCTGGAACGGCGACGGGCTTGTTGTAGTGCCGCTCAAAGGATACGTATCCACATAGTTATTTATTGCGATTCCTGATGAGTCGACAATTTCAGAACCAGCAAAACTGGCAGTTCCAATCTCGGCTGATGCAAACGAAAGCGTACCGTTAATATTGCCTACAGCACCTCCACCGGTAAACGGTATGGGAATGTCAGGCGGCATCGTACTCGAACTTAATGTCAAAAGCGGATTGCTTTGTATCGCCAACAGTGACTTACCAGCGGCCGCAACATTTCCCAAGTTATCACTGAAATTATTTGCAAGACTGGAATTTGTAGTACCATTTCCGTTCACTATATACGGGGGCGTCCAAAGCGGTTCGATTATAACCTGATCCGCACCTCCTGTTGTAGGATAGGCGATCGGATTAACTGTACCTTCTGTAACTGCATCCATAGCTGACCCGTAATATTCAAGAATCCCTTGCAACACCACCGGCCAACCGGGCAAGAGCTGTCCTTGAAGATTGTAAGCCATTGAAATTGAAAAAGGCAACGGATTGGTGCCTGGACCGGTTATCTCCGTGTACTGCGTCCTTATAACTAAGTCCGGCGGATTGGTCGGACCGTTAAAATATGCGATAGTGGGCGGAGATATTATTCTGGGATCATTTATTAAAGAATACCCGCTCTTAACGGTAAAGCTGCTTGGAAGCGAGACTTTAACCGGCCAATTTGGAAGGAATGTACCATTGGGCTGCCAAATGTAAATTCTGCCATCCAAACCAGCTTGTATCACATCAAGTTGTCCATTTCCAGAAAGATCCGCCAATACTGGAGGAGCCAAAAATGCCGAGATGGGCGATCTTGTCAAGGGATTTGAGGGCCTCGGAATCGGAGTCGGGGGCACTAAAGTCGACCCCGTATCAACACTTACCGGCCAGCCGGGCAAAAGCTTACCGTATGCATTATAGGCGTATACATGACCGGATAACGATGTCACCACCACGTCCAATTGACCAGTATGATATAGATCTCCTACCGCCACGGGTTCTAGGACCTCTTCGTTGCCAAAATTGACTCCGCTGTTGCCCACAGTTTTGAGAGGGTCGGTATACTGCGGCCAACCCGGCAACTCTTTGCCAGTAGTAGGATCAATTGCATTTATCTGACCGCCAGAGGTTGCAAATACCATATCCAGATGCCCAGAACCCTGCAAATCGACCAGGGCTGGCTGACTTTCTATACTTGAACTGAACTTCATCGGAGCTCCATTTAACCAACTTGAGTCGTGAATCGCATAGACCACTCTTCGGTCTACTCCGGTCAAAGACGAGTTAGCATTTGCTACGACTTTAATCTTGAAGGTGAGATCGTATTGATCCGCTGTTGCAAGTTCCTTCTGTTGATTGGCCGTAAGCGAACTATTACCGGGCGACAGAGCCATCGGGTTGTCGTAAAAGCTACTGGGTATCAATGAGGTATTTAAGGTGCCCACGGGACCAGAATAATTTCCCGTACCCTGTCCGGTATTTATCGGCGTCCACTGAGTAGGATCCTGGCCCAATCCATAGTATAGGGTATAAGTATAAGGCTGGCTGTAGTTAATTGTCGCATCGACTTGAACTTGCGATGTTGATGTTGGGTCTTCAATTGAATACCAACTCGGCGAATTAATTTGAACGGTCGGAGGGATGTTTCCAGCGGCAATCAAGTTCATCGCAGCATCGACGTTGGGCATTCCATAACCATACTGAGGGTTCCAACTCCCCGGGCCTCCCGGCCAACTTAAAGTCGGATCAGTTATCGGCGTTGCTGTTTCTCTCACGAGCTGAACGGCTTGTTGACCGGTCAATGGCTGTGGGATTTGATGCAATTGATAGGCCTGAAGACCTTCCGAAAGAATTAATCCGAGCACAGCCCCAGTTGTAGGAGTAGATTCAGATGTGGAACCTCCGTACGTAGGAACAGAAAACATTGCATGAGGCCCCCAGGAAGTCTCGTTGGATCTTGTCCAGTGGAGATTTGTCAATGTGTTTGTATACGACGACGGTAATCCCGCATCGCTCGCTATCAACCCATTGCCTGGAATTACATAGGGCCAATACATACCCCCTTGGTGATCCATTGAGTTGAAATCATTTGAAGATTCAACCATGATCACACCTTTGGAATTACAGTAATTTACCGCATTTTTCATTGCGGGTGTATACCCCAAATCTGCCGTAACCGAAACAATGATATTTACACCCTGAGAACATGCATACGTCCACGCCTGTGCTAAGTTCGTACCCGCATCAAGAGCTTCATCACCGGCCCGAATCGGCATAATCATACATTTTGGACACAGTCGGTGAATTACACTCATCTGATCATCGGAATGCTGATAGGCAGAGTCTTGAGTAGCGGGATCATTTTGATTGTCATAAAAATCCCACCCAAAGATATCATTTGGATACCCATTTTTATCGTTATTCACATTATTTGAAAATGCCACCAAAACGTCTTCGGGATCTATAATACCATTTCCGTTTACATCATGAACTCTCGGATCATTCGCCCAATCTAAGGCATTTACCGATGTCTGGCCGTTGATTTCATAGTCTTTGATATTGTTGGAATAGTAAAGTGAACAAGGCTTGGTTACGCCTCCGATCACCATGGTTGCACCAGCCACAGTTTTACCCTGACACGGAACTGGTGTCTCATGCCAGTTAATATAAAGCGCCGAATCAATTGAATCGACGAATCCCGTATTATGCAGGTTAATTCCACCTTCTATATAAGCGATCAAGATATTGGAGTTCCCCGAGGTATAGGTGGATTCTGCGGCATCTATATTCATGCCGTTTGCGTTTGTCTGCGTAAGTTGACTTGCTGGAACCCCGATTGAATTTACGGAGGTGCCAGTTTGAGCTTGAACAGCCCGTGGCTTAAAAATATTTATCTGCACTAGAAGCATTACCGTAACTAACAGTACAATACTTATTGTCAATTTCTTTTTCTTCATCTAGCTCTCCGTTTACCTTGGTACTACGCCTTATCCTACAACATACTTGAAATATTTCAGTGCCATCAGCCCATATTCCAGTAGTAAATATCTTCTTTCTTGATTGAACTACCTTCATAAAACAGTTGATCAATCAGCTGAGATTAACTTCAACGAGAACCTATAACAATTTACCGGCAACCATATCGTCTCTGCGGCTCTCTTAAGATTCACTAATTTCCTACACTGACTAAAACGATATATTGCACAATTGCGCTTTAATTCCTGTCGGGCTTAATCGCTCAAAAGTTTCAAATTTAAAAATGTTCGCCGATGCAATCTATATTCCAAGGATTATCACCAAGTTTGTATCAACTTTTTGTGTTACCAAAAGAGTTATTAACACAACCTACAATTTCATTTCTACTATCTTATAAACCTTTTTAGTTATATTTCAAATTGAACCAAAAATTATTTTAAAAATCTACGCAATTTAAGTCGCAGATTTGGCAGTATCAGCAGCGACCTAAAAGCTAAACAATGCATCTTTATCGCCGCGGGAGGCGTTTAATTTAATTACGTATCGACAAAAGTGATATATTTTTAGGTAGACCTAATATTAGGTAGACCTAATACAAGCTTTGATCCAGAAAATTCGTCAGCTTCCAAGTCAACTGGCAACCTAAATTTAATTTAATAAGCATATGAGCCGTCAATAATGTTCAATACAACTCATAACAACAAATCTTTAATAATGAAGATATTCACAATTGGAACGAGCATTATTGTTTCCGCTGCATTTTTGACGGCATGCGGGCTTTTCCCCAATTCCAAAAACCAGCTTGTATTGTATAACGGCCAGCACCTGCAAACAACCCAAGCCTTAGTTAATAAATTCGAACAAATAACTGGAATTAGCGTCATTATTAGAAACGGCGACGAAGACACCTTAGTTAACCAAATTGAACAAGAGGGATCGCAGTCACCTGCCGACCTAATATTTACGGAAAACTCACCCGCCTTAGTTCAGCTTTCGGATCAAAAAGTTTTATACGGCCTGCCAAAATCGATCTACAATAATTCCAATTCCAAATTCGATCCTGCAAATAAACAATGGATTGCCGTAACATTGCGGTATTCAGAAATGGTTTACAACACAAAACTAATTCACTCCAATCAACTTCCAAATTCAATTTTGAGTTTGGCCGACAAGAGATTTTACAATAAGATCGGTCTGGCTCCCACTGAAACAGATTTTCAACCCATTTTAACTTCTCTAATTAAAGCGTACGGTTACTCTGCGGCTCTTAAGTGGCTGCTTGGAGTTAAACACAATGCGGGAAATCACATATACCCAGACAATGAATCATTAACAAGTGCGGTTAACTCCGGTCAAGTTACACTCGCTGTAATTAATCAATATTATTGGTATCGCCTTAGATCACAGATAGGCAAGAAGGCAATGAATTCAACCTTAAAACCTTTCAGGGCTAAAAACCCAGGTAATGTTGTCGACGTATCGGGGATTGGAATTCTAAGAAGCAGCAGTCACAAAACTTTGGCACTTGAATTTATCAAATTTGTTGCCTCAAAAGTGGGACAAAATATCATCGAAGCATCGGACAGTTACGAGTACCCCGCAAATGTTAGAGCCACCGCCAACTCACAACTTCCAAATTTCAAATCATATCATCCTTATCCCATATCCATAGAAGAACTTGGCAACGGATCGGCGGCGGTACGCTTGCTTAAGCAGGCTCAATTGATTTAGATGGCAAAGAAGATTTAAATGGCAGTAATTCAGTCATACAAAAGAGTATTGCTTATATCCATTTGCATCTTGATTGCATCTCTTTTGCTCGTACCACTCGTGTTTATGATACTCCAATCTACCCACGTTGGATTAAACCGTTTAGATCATTTAGTATTCCGGAATCTCACAACAACTCTTCTGATTCACACCGTGGAACTTTCGACAACAGTTTGCATATTGGCATGTCTGATCGGGACTGCGTTAGCTGTTTTAATTAATAGGTACAATTTTAAATTTTCCAGAATAATAACAACCTTGATTATTATTCCGCTAGCAATCCCCGATTTTGTAATCGGATATGCTTACAACTCGATATTTCCAAGCATCGCCGGTTTGTTCGGTGCAGTGATAGTAATGACATTAAACACCTTCCCATTAGTGTTTTTGCCTGTAAATGCAGCGATGCAACGATCAAACCACTCACTAGAATTAGTTGCAAAAACCTTCGGGTACGGTAAATTTAAAATCTTTTACAAAGTCACCCTCCCTCAGATTAAAACATCAATAACCGGTGGTTGCTTATTGGTAATAATGGTTTTGTTAAGCGAATATGGTGCCTTTGAAATTTTACGATTCAATACATTTACCACTGAAATCTTTAGCGAATATCAGATTGGCTTTAACTCACCTGGGGCAAATGCATTGTCTTTGGTCTTAGTTGTTATAGCAATGATCGTTTTATATTTTGAATACCGAATTTCCAAATCATCCAATAGCCCACTTGAAAATCTGACGAAATTCATTCCTCAAAAGCCGTCGTCAAAAATTCAACTTCTGTTTTATGCTCTCTCGATGACGGTAATATTGACGGCGGTAGGAATTCCGCTTTATGTAATTTTTTTCTGGATAATCAATAACAATCATGCAGACGCCTTTACCATGCCTATTGGTCCCGCGTTTTTGCATACGATTGAATTTGCGCTATTTGCGGGAATCCTGTCTACATGCTTAGCTATTCCCGTCAGCTTTTATTCAATTAGATCGCACACGAAATTAGCTTTGATTATCGATCGATCAACTTTTCTCATACAGTCAATGCCGTCTTTAGTCGTCGCTTTATCGATGGTTTATTTTGCGATACGATATCTTCATCCGCTTTATCAGTCGCCTATTTTAACCATTATTGCCTACAGTCTACTTTTCTTCCCGTTAGCTTTGGTATCTCTTAAAGGAATTTTGGTTCAAATATCTCCGACATACGAGCAGGTATCAAAGACTTTAGGTTACAATTCGTTTAAGACTTTCTTCAAAGTTACCTTAAGGCTTATGTTACCTGGGATATTATCGGCATTTAGTCTGGTATTTCTGTCTACCGTAACAGAACTTACTTTAACACTTGTTTTGGTACCAAACGGGGTAAATACATTAGCGACTTCTTTTTGGGTATTTGAAACCAACGGTTCGTATTCTCAGGCAGCCCCATTCGCATTAGTAATGGTATTGATGGCCGTAATTCCGTCTTTAGCTTTAAACAGATGGTTTGCAAAAAGTCGACACGGTATTTCAAATACATAACAGATACGAACGGAAATTAAGGTTATGAACAATTTAATAATTAAAAATGTCTCGTATAGTTACGGCTTTAACGATGTCTTAAACAGCGTTAACTTTGTGGCAAAAGAAAATCAAATCACGACAATCTTGGGGGAGTCGGGATCAGGCAAATCAACTCTTCTTAGGATCATTGCAGGCTTACTAAAACCTTCCGCAGGTGAAATTATTTTTGGTGACAAAATTCTGTACGACCGAGACCGCTATGTGCCCTGTGAAAAACGTAAATTTGGGTATGTACCTCAAGACGGCGCGTTATTTTTTAATCTCAATATCTTTAACAACGTAGTATTCGGACTAAACAAGAAAGAACGAAAAAGCCAAGAGGTCATAGAGCTTTTAGACAAGGTCGGCTTATTAGCATTTAGAAAAAGAATGCCGCATGAACTTTCTGGCGGGCAACGCCAAAGGGTAACATTGGCCAGAGCTCTTGCCGTTAAACCCGACCTAATCTTATTGGACGAACCCTTCTCCTCGTTGGATGCAAATCTTAGAAATGAAGTCAGATTCGAAGTCAAAAATATTCTTTCTCAATTTAATACTTCTGCAATCTTGGTAACACACGATCAAGATGAAGCATTGTCGATTTCTGATTCAATTGCAATTCTAAAACATGGAAAATTCATAGCGCAGGCCGATCCTAAGCAAATCTATTCAAGTCCGATGAGTCTTGATGTAGCAAACTACTTTGGTCAAATGAACATTATTGACGGTATCATCACTCAAGACGGTGTCAAAACGGTCTTGGGGCTACTGCAATTTAATTCGTTAAATTTGCCAGATGATTTGCCAGAAACGCCGAACTCGAAAATAAAGGTACTGATTAGGCCGGAACAGATTATGATAAAGGAAACTAAATCCGGTTCAAATCAATTCAAAGTTAATGATATTGAATATTTCGGTCATGATTCATTAATAGAGCTTGTCTTCACCGATACAAGCGAGGAACCTCTACATTTAATAATGCGCAACTCTACGACAAATCAAATTGACCCCAATGAAATCGTTGAAATCTACATAACTGGAAAGGTATCAATTTTCAATGGACAATAGTAACCAATTGCGATAGTAACAATAAAAATTTTCTATTGTTTTTCTGCGGCTATACGATCCTGTAAAGCTGCGTCTTTTCGCTTTACCTCTTCGGCTTGATCCACCCTGAACTTTTCATATTTATTATAAATTTCGTCGTCATAAACACCCAAAATTCTCAATGCGAGCAGTCCGGCATTTTTAGCACCGTCAATTGCAACCGTTGCGACAGGAATGCCCTTGGGCATTTGAACCATAGACAAAAGTGAATCCAACCCGGAAGTTGATTTAGACAGTATAGGAACTCCGATTACAGGAACAGAGGTTACGGCCGCAACAACCCCCGCCAAATGAGCAGCTCCGCCAGCGGCACAAATGATAGCTCCTATGCCGTTTTCTTTGGCGGATCTTGCATAGGCTACTGTTTCATCTGGCGTCCGGTGTGCAGACAATACCCGAACTTCGGTTTGCACACCAAAGTCAGATATGGTCTCCCAGGCCTGCCTCATTACATCGGCATCCGAATCGCTTCCCATTAAAATTGCTATTTTTTTCATAGACATATTTTAGCTCAATGCCTCTAGCACTTTACTTCGTAAACAACCGATCTTAAAGCGGATTGCAGCATATCTAGCTTGTCTATATACGGATTTTTTCCGTCGCTTCTGCGAACATTTTTAAGAAGATCAGCGACGGATTCATGCCTAAACCAATGAGACTCGATAAATCCGAGTTAAAGTAGTTCGGTTGGTTTGATAACTAAGAATTTTCACTGATACCGCACTGCAATTGCTGATTTCACCAATATTTTTTAATGCTATGATCTTTAATTGTCTTGGGTTAAATTTGTCATTTGAACAGTTAATCTAAAACTGATGAAACTCAATACATTTTTGAAAGTGATAACAGTAGATTTTAGTTAGAAAAACAATTCCGATAGCCCTAGTCATTATTTGAAAAGAAGTCATTATTTAAAAAAGACAACAATATGAATAATAACGCCGGCAAAATATTTATCATATTCAATCTAAATTGATTAGTTATTTTCTAATAAATCGAAAATAACGACAACGAGCAACACATTAAAAAACATTTAACAGGAGAACATTGTGAAGAAAATATTAGTATTAGGTGGGGCTGGGGGGATAGGTCAAGTAGCTACAAAGACAGTGATTGCTTCAGATACCTTTGAGGCAATAACTATTGCAGATTTAAATTTAGAAACCCTCGAACAATTCAGAGCAGAATTGAACAATCCGAAAATCAGTGCCCTTCAAATTGACGCCAATGAATCTTTGGTTTCTACCATTGCAGATTTTGACATTGTAGTTAACTGCATCGGCCCGTTCTACAAATACGGACCTAAGATTCTTCAAGAAGCCATCGAGGCGGGTGTAACCTACGTGGACGTATGCGATGACTTGGATGCTACAGAAAAACAACTTTCATTTAACCAAATGGCAGTTGACAATGGAGTATGTGCTGTCATAGGCCTAGGCAATTCGCCTGGGCTTGCCAACTTATTGGTTAAGTATGCGGCCGATAACTTATATGATGAGATCAAAGAGGTAGATATCATGCATATTCATGGGGGAGAAAGCTTTGAAGGCGGTGCAGTAATTAAACACAGAATTCATGCGATGGTAAACGACGTACCGGTTTTCGATCAAAGTCAATTTAAAATGGTCAGGCTGTTGGAATCAAGCGGACAGGAATACGTCGAAAACTGTGAATTTAAGGATGTTGGAATTTACCCCGTATTTCCTTACCCGCACCCTGAAACCATAACACTCCCAAAAGAGTTTCCTTCTTTGGTTAAGGTGACCAACCGAGGTGTCGTGTTTCCATTCGAATACTTTGAATTTACTATGGAAACAGTTCGTCAGGGTCTGGCGAACATGTCTGATCCTACACAAATGGACAAGGATATAGATGACTGGACAAATTCAATTCTTAGCTCCAGAGCGGGTTTCCTAAAAGACCACAACGTCACCACCCCTAAAGGTTGTCTTAAGGTTGTCACTAAAGGCGAAAAAAAAGGCCAAAACTACCAGTATATATTTTCCGTATCTTCGGATTCGGAGGGAGCCGGCGCTGGTACGGGTATACCCGCAGGAATCGGGGCGGTATTGCTTTCAGAACAAAATGCGCGCAAACATGGTGTATTTGCCCCTGAGTCCATTATTGATCCGATGACGGCCCTGGAACTCGCTGGAAATATTATTCCAAAATTAAATATTTCCGTAGGGTCTTCTTCAGGTTCGTCGCTGCCCGTCAATATCACCGAAATATCACCGGACGGCACCGTTACCGATATTGCGCTTTAGACGTTTATCGTATCAGGCCAGGCAATTTAAGCGAGATTCCATCAGGACCACGCTTAATTTTATTAACGAGACATTGTGAAGTCTTAATTAAGACAATTTTCGTCGTTTAGCATTGGCTGGAGTTAACTATTTTACGCGAACACTTAGCCAAAAATATGCCCACGGCCGCTCCTGCTATAACATCGGTAGGATAATGATCGTTAACCACTATTCTGGACAGGCCTATCAAAAAAGCCAGTAATTTCAGCCGTCCTTTGAATTCCCCCAATTCGTCCATTAAATAAGCCGTCGAAAATGCCGCAACCGTGTGACCAGACGGGAATGACATCGAACCAGGCTCGCGCAACCATCTGGCTCTTTGAGGCGGACTGCAGTTCGCCTTTTCGATTCCAGGACTAACGTTGGGTTGACCGCTACCCTGATTGGGTCTTTGTCTGCTGACGATACTCTTTAAAGCCCAACTGGCAAATATCGAGCCAAAGCCGCTAATTGCCATCACCTTAGTTATTTTGACCAATAATTTTGGCTGTCGAACCAAAACACCGCTCCCAATCAGCACCCATATCAGACCATAATCGCCCAACAACGAAAGCGATTCTGACAAGACATAGACCGAATCAATTTTACGCAAATACCCAATTTTCAATTCGATGTTTTTGTCCACAAAATCGATCAATTTGTGCACAGTCGACAGTAATTCATCCCCAGTATTAATATCGTTCATGGATTTAGATCCTTAAAGGTCCTCAAGATCTCTTATTTGGGAAGCATCACTTTTTGTCAATTCAGATAGCGCCAGGTCTGGATTACCACCGTTTACCGGACAATAATTTGCAAAAAAACACCATTGGCACTTATATGATGGATTCGGCCTAAAATCATCTCTAACACACGCTCTTTCTATGGCCGACCACACGGCCTGAGTCCTCTTTAAATAACGTTTGATTTTATCTTCGTTAATTGAAGAAGTAATGGTTACGCCGTCTGCGAGATACAGAAGCTTAACCTGTTTTGGAATAAAGTTTAGAACCGAATAGCATAGAACTCCATAAAAATTGACACCGGTAAGTCTTGAACTTTCCAACTCAACCGACGGAGACTTACCTGTCTTGTAGTCCACAACCACGAATTCATTATCGCCGACAATATCCAATCGGTCTATTATCCCTCGCAAATGAACATCGTCCAATGTCGTTTCGAGTTGAAGTTCGACACCAACGGCGCTTACAGATTTGGGATCTTCCATCTTAAGATAATTTTCCAACAGTAAGATGGCCTCGTTTTTAAGTAAAGTCAACTCTTCTTCATTTAAACTAAGTTTAATCAAATCATGACTTGATTTAAACTTTTCAAATACCTCGTCAAAAATTCTAAAAAGACTTTCGGCGGACCGCTCAGATAAATTAGATTGCCCATAAAATATTTGCAATACCTCGTGAACCATTATTCCTTTTAAGGTTACGTAAGTTGCCGGCGGACTTATATGATCTATTACTGAAAATTTGAATGCCAAAGGACAGTCGGTAAATGCAGTTACTTTTGAAGGTGACAGTGAGCTGGGAAGATCTAAAGCCATATATAAAGATTAGACGCTGTATGCTACATATTTCCGTTATTTTTATACTATAAATGAATTATGCATAATTTAATTATCCACTACGGCTACTTCGGTCTTCTATTCGTTACAATTCTTGAATCGGCTTGCATACCTATTCCTTCGGAAATAACCCTAACCGTAGCGGGATCATTGGCAGCCCCTGGAGCGGGAAGCCATTTAAATATCATCGCAGTAATCATTGTTGCGGCTGTCGGGGAATTGCTCGGTGGATTCATTGCCTGGGGGGTAGGCAGAACTGGCGGACGCGCGGCGGTATTAAAATTTGGCAAATACGTTATGCTGGACGTAAAAGATCTTGAAAGAGCCGAAGCCTACTTCCAAAAAAGAGGGAAGATAACCGTGCTTTTAGGAAGAATACTACCGGTGGTTAGAACATTTATATCGCTACCAGCGGGAACCGGCGAAATGGGTCCCGTTCAGTTTGGGCTGTTTACTATTGTAGGTAGTGGAATTTGGTGTACGGCGCTGGGTCTTATAGGTTACTTTTTAGGGAATCAATTACACCTGGTTAACACCATAGACGCAGTGCTCAGTAACGTCGGATATTTGATAGCTGCAGTTGCGGTGGTTGTAATCGGCTTGTTTGTATTTCATAGAACAAAACTTAAGAGACATCAAAAAGAATCCGCTCAGAGCGAATAGGCCCGCTTTGGCAGTTTAGCTAAAGTTGCCATGTTTGCCCTGACCTTTTACGAAACTGCTTGCACCTGCAACTGTCTCTCCGCTCATAATTACTTTTAAACCACGATTTACTTCATTGGTCATAGCTTCGGTTTCGGTCATGCCCCATTGCTCCAAAGAGCTTAAGCGATCCGAGCGCATGCAAAGTTGTGGAAATTCGCTAAGCTCAGTAGCTAAATTAATTGCTGTTTGCAATGCCTGACCTGTCTGACAGACTCGATTAGCCAGCCCAAAGTCATAAGCTTCGGCGGCATCAACCCCCCTACCCGTTAAAATCATATCCATTGCCCTAGATTGGCCAATTAACCTTGGCAGTCTTATTGTTCCCAAATCAATTAAGGGAACACCGAACCTTCTGCAGAAAACCCCGAAAACGGCGGATTCTGAAGCAACCCTTAGGTCACACCACAAAGCAAGCTCCAAACCGCCGGCTACCGCATAGCCTTCCACTGCAGCAATCGTAGGTTTACCGAGTCGTAATCTGGAAATTCCAAGCGGCCCATAACCGTCAATAGTTACTTTATTACCCTTGCCTTGAGATATTGCCTTTAAATCTGCTCCGGCACAAAAATTACCGCCGGCTCCAGTTAAAATTGCCACTTTCAACGAATCATCTGATTCAAAATCTTCGAATGCGTCAACCAACAGATCGGCCACCTCTTTGTCAATGCAATTTCTTTGAGATGCTCGATTGATGGTAACGATTCTTGAAGTTGCTATATCTTCAACCAAAACTTTTTCTTCTGACATAATTTAATCTCCGCCGACTGTTATAAAATTTGCCTATTAAGTAAGTTCCAAAAGTATGTCTTTGAATTTCTCTTCGGCTGCTTGTCTCCTTAAAGGCCCGTATTCTGTAAGCACATCTTTCCTTTCGTAATTTTTCAATACCTGACGCGCGACTGTAACTTTATGAACCTCATCTGCCCCGTCATATATCCGTGCCGCTCTAGCATATCTATACATGGCTTCCAAGGGTAAGTCACTTGAAAAGCCCAAAGCACCGCAAGCCTGGATCGCTCGGTCTATAACATTAAACAAAACTTTGGCCCCGTAAAACTTAATTGCCGATATGTCTAAACGGGAAGCTTTATTACCGTAGGTATCCATTTTCCATGCAGCCTGCAGCGTCATCAATTTTGCTGCCGTAAGCTCGGCATAAGATTCGGCAATCCAATTTTGAACAGTCTGTTTTTCGGCCAAATAACTTTCGTGCATAAATCTACTTAAAGATTGCTCGCACAAAATATCAAAAGCTCGGTTCGCCTGACCGATCCACCTCATGGCATGATGAATCCTCCCAGGACCAAGTCGTTCCTGGGCCAACCTGAATCCATGGCCTTCGAATCCTATCAAATTCTCAACGGGAACTCTGACATCAGTATAAGTTATCTCCGAGTGCCCGCCGAAATTTCCAAATTCGACATGGGGTTCACCCATCGTCGGCACGTCACGAATTATTTTCACACCAGGTGTGTCGGCCGGTACAAGAATCATCGAACACCCCTGGTACGGATGAACATCTGGATTGGTTACAGCCATTACAACCAGAAAATCTGCGATGGATCCATTCGTAGTAAACCACTTGTGACCATTTATCACCCATTCATCCCCGTCTTTGATTGCTCGAGTTCTAATCAATTTAGGATCACTCCCCGCCACCTCCGGTTCAGTCATTGAAAATCCGCTGTGTTTTTGACCGCTTAACAACGGATTTAACCATTTTTCACGCTGGTCTTCTCTACCAGTTTCGTTTATCCCTATGGCTATCAATTCGGCATTTCCTGAATCGGGTGCGTTGTTTCCGAATACCAAAGGCGAAATATGACACCTCCCCAATATCTCGTGCATCAAACCAAGCTTTAGTTGTCCAAAACCCTGACCGCCTAAGTCTTCGGAAAGGTGAGCCGCAAAAAGACCTTTTTGCTTGACGATTTCCTGCATGGGTTTAACAACCTTAACCAAGGTATCGTATTCCAAACCAAGGACCTCTAAAGGTTCGATTTCCTCTTTACAAAATTGTCGCATCCACTGCAACTTATCTTCAAATTCGGGTTCAGTCGAAAAGTCCCATGCCATCTTATCTCTCCTTACACGATTGGGTTATTAATTCTTTCTAACCAAATCGATAACTTAACTTTTAATTTAACACATAGAACAGAAAGAAGTAATTTAGTTGCAGCTTCATTTTAAAAATAGACGACCTATGACAAATACCTATGACAAATATTGAAAAATACATATTAAATGAAACCTTAAAAGTTTAGATAACAATGCTTTTCATTGTCATATCCGAACAATACACTCTGTCCAACAATGCACTCTGTCTAACAATATGCTCTGTCCAATTCGATTTAATCCTGGTCAATTATCAAACCGTCATCTGGCAATGAACATAATCGACACGACGATAGATATGAGATATGTTTAAAATAGGTTTCTATATTTTTTCAATACTTGTTGCACACCAGCGGGCATCCGTCTGTAAACTGCTCTCACTAACCTGAAAGTGACAGCACGAGTTTTGCTTGACCCCGCCAGAACAAAATTCGACTCCATCGATTCAATGCCATTAAGCCTTTGTCTCAGTTTGTCTTCGACTTTGACATCACCCAAGCTGTCCGTCAGAGCTCTGTGAAAAACTGCAGCAGTATTGCTCCAACTCCAACTTTTATCTTCATCTTTGCTTTGGGATAAAAGAAGCTTAGGCGACTGTGGGTTTAGGTCCTTTTTGCGGAAGTCTGCCACAAATTCACGCAACTCTCCAAAATCTTTTACCATATGAATGTTATCAACATACGATTTAACATTCGACATTTGACTCATATGTCCGATTACTTCTTTAAATACTTCCAATTCAAAAATAACGATATGCTTATTATGCGCAATCGACTCCATTAACGGAAAGCCAAAACCCTCATAATTGGTCGGAAAGATTATAAGATCGGCCTGTTCGTATAAATTTGCGACGTCGGCATCGGACAACTGCCCGCTAACATGTTTTACTACGCTAGACGAACTACCAAAACTTGAATTTTCAGAGCCAGCTCCAAGTTCCAATATGCTGATATCTTTAAAAGAATTGGAAAGCAAAGCCGAAACTTCTCCAGCTCGCTTGTGAAAAAATTTGTTACCGACGATTAAAATTTGCAGCCGTGCCCTAGGGGAATTGTCGTCAACTAACGAAATACTCTGTTTATCCGAAACCTGTGATGTCGAATTAACCGTCTTAATATATTCGTCGATATCGCACGACGGCATCGCCACGTAATCAAACTCCTTAAATTTACGATCGAACCTAAAGTAAAAATTTGACGTGGAATATTCAGTCAAAAACACCAAGGAATTAGCGTTTTGGGCAATAAACCTCCAATACAATTCAATTTCGGGAGTCTGATTCCTCAGATAAAGACAATCATACGCTATGTTGTCTAAAAAGTAGTAGATATTAATCGCCGCTAACTTATTTGCCGAGATGTCATCTTGAACAAAAAACGGTTGGCTAAAGTATATTCGCGCCCAAAATACTTGATCTGCGAGCGAACGATGACTAGTAAAGTCAACTACGTTAAATTTATTTTTCAAGTACCCCAATCCGTGGTAACTTTCAACTTGCTTACCAATTAAAACGGTAATATCAAAATGCTCGCTCCACTGATCTGATTCATAGATGGACTTCAATAGGTTAAGGGTTACAAAAGTTGTACCCGTTTTATCCGGCTTTAAATACGACAGATCAATTAGTACAGTTGGCCTATTCTGATGTAGAGCCATATGTACCAACAGTCTTTCATAAACCCTCTGAATGCTTCCATTATATTTGTGAATCGTATGGTAGTACCAAGGATATCGTTCTTCCAGTACCATCGAATGTCGCTTTTCCAACTTGTGCGAATCAGACCCGAATGACACTGACTTTAAATGGTAAGCAAATGCACGATTGGCCAGAACGGCGATATAGCCAATTTGATTTGCCCTCATTTCGAGATCATTCTCTTCATTGTAACCGGGAGAAAATATTTCATCAAAAACACCCACACTTTTAAGTACTTGGGCTTTTATCCAAAGCACTGAACCAGGGACAACGGGAACAATTTGATATCGCGGAAGTCGAGATGTCGCCTTTTGGGCTAACTCTTCCACCTCTTTGATGTTCATTGAATCAATATCTACATCCCACGGAATTGAAGCAATTGAGGCTTCGTTTGACCGCGGTCCGACAAATCCTATTTTTTCTTCAGCATTCAGCAACTCCCGCATTTCACCGAGGGAACCTTGAGCAATGAACGCATCCGAATTAACCAGCAGTGCACTTACACCCAAATCAGCGGCAATATTCAATCCTATATTTGAGGATTTAACAAAACCCATATTGACGCCGTTTTCTATATAGTCAATACAAAAGTCATTGTCTTTTAAAAGTTCGGTTCCATTTTTTAAAGCGGTTCTGTGATCTTCGTGACTAGAAGAGTCGTTAATAAAAATTAATCCAAATTTTAATTGGAAAAGTTCATCCTTAAGTAACATTAGATTTTCAACTTGCCGATTAACCAGGTCGACATTCTTGTAAAACGGGATGATCAACAGATGCTGACAGTCAGAAAATTTATCGGTGGTTCCCAAGGATCGATTCATATTTACTATCGGTAGAGTGGATATCGTTGTTGACTTTAGCAAATTGCCACAGAATCAAACAATTCATTAAAATTAAACATGAACTGCGTTAGACGTACATCGCCAAATAGCCTTAATAATGTATTAGGCAATATTCTAATCTAGCACACCCAGCTATTTTAAAAAAGAGCTTCCAGCGAATGAGGTAAATTCAAAAATCACCATGGGGCTATATCGTACTTCAACATCCGTTTATTTAAAGTAAAGTTGCGAAAATCATAAACCTCAAACTTAATTTCGTTCGTCGACTAATTCGTTGATATTGGAGTGCGTCATGGCCAACTTTTATTTACGGGTTTCACATTAAATTACCCGATTTAAAAATTACCCAATTTTAATTCAAACAAAACTATATTAGACTCAACCCGCCGTCTACCACCAGCATCTGACCGGTTATATAACTTGCCTCATCAGACAGCAAAAACGCCGCCGAACGAGCTACTTCTTCCACCGTACCTTGTCTACCAATTGGAACTTTTATCTTACTTCTGAGTGGACTGTGCTCAGATGCAAGCCGTCCCATTGCCGAGTCTATTAATCCGGGAACGACAACGTTTGCTCTAATTTGTCTGCCAGCTCCCTCAAAAGCTACGTGCCGGCAAAGTCCAAAAAGTGCCGCTTTGGATGCATCATACGACGGCGAACATGTTCCGGGTTTTAGACCGGCAACCGAGCTTGTATATACTATTGAACTGCCGGCCTGAAGCGACGGCATGACAAGTTTGCTTATTATAAAATGAGCACGTAAATTTACGTCCATTACGTCGTCCCACATTTTAACCGTTGTGCCCTCCAAAAACAGGCCCTGTCCGATACCGACATTTAAAACCAACCCGTCGAGTCCGTGCATTGACTCCAGCGCTACTTCAACCATATCTTTACAACTATCTTCCCTAGATACATCGACCTGAATTGCGTAACCAATACCCGTTGAGGCTTCGATCATGTTTTTTGTATGTTCGGCAGCTTTTAAATTAATGTCCGCAACAGCAACAGTCGCGCCGCGCAGCGCACATAACAATGCAATTGAACCTCCGTTGTTAATTGGCAAGGAATCATCGGTCACTGGGGATCCACCGCCCACTACTAAAATCTTACGGTTATTTAAATCAAGTTTACTGTAAGGAAAATTTTTAACTGCTTGATCGTTTTTACTATAATTTGTTGAGTCAAAAGCCATAATAAGTCCTTTTTTGTTAATAGCTTTGCGAATGCGCAAAATTAATTCGGTACAATATTGTTTATTACAGGTATGCTACTATATATAAATGTGCGCAACTGACAGTTCCTCACAATTAGGATACTCTCAAGAAATTCTTCCCGTTCCTGGACCAACTCGACTTTCAAAAGATTCGGTTAAGCAAGCTCACAGATTCCGACTGTTACAAGCTATAGCTACCGTAGTTGCAAGATCTGGATTTAACAAAGTTTCAGTTGCCGATATCGTAAAAGAAGCCAAAGTTTCGCGAAGGACCTTTTATGAACTATATTCCAACAGAGATGAATGTTTTTTAGATTTAATAGAATTTGGAGCCGAAGCCCTTCTAGGGCATTTACAATCCTGCGTAAACGAACAAATCCCAAACGAAACCACTTTGGCATTAATGATAAGAAATTACCTCAATCTGCTGAGCTCAGAACCAAACTTCGCAAAATGTATTTTAGTCGAGTCTTTTGGAGCGGGACAAAAAGCCATAAATTTACGATATGAAGTTACCTCCAAGATTGCAGCTTTTATGTTGCAAATGCATAACACAGCGATTGACTCCGAAGCCGACTTATTTAAACCCACGCCCGACATCGAGCTAATAACGTTTGCGATTAGCGCACTTGTGACAAAAAATGTTGCTTTGGGACAAACCGATGTATTGGACCAACTCCACGAAAGAATCATGAACTTTATAAATCGTTCCATTAAAAATTGACCGACAGATCAAAACATTTTTATTTAAATTAGGAAAACTATGGCAAGAATTTCATATCCAAACCCCGAAGAATTAGATCCCAAAATCAAAGAGTTTTATGATAACATTCCGATGAAGCTCAATATGGCTCTGATGGCATGTCACGCCCCTTCACTGGTAAAACAATTTCTAAGTTTAGGTTCTGCAATCCTATTAAACAGCAAAACCCCAGCGGTACTTCGTGAGTTGATGATTTTAAGAGTGGGTGCGGTGACCGATGCTAAATATGAACTCGAACACCACATCACTATTGCCAAAAGAACTGGAGTAGACGAAAGCTTGATTAAATACGCTTTATCACCAAAAATTACACTAGACAACAGCCATAGCGAAAGCGACTTAAATCAAGAAGCACTGCTCATATTTAATTTAGCCGACGAAATCCTATCAAACGGGGCGGCCTCTAAAGAAACCGTTGATCGACTGACTAGTCACTTTGGACAAGAAATTACCGTAGAACTTATATTGATATGCGGATTTTATTCGATGGTAAGTCAATATTTAAAGACTCTCGACATAGACTTAGACACTTAAAATCGTATACAATGCCTTAAGCCAGATGAGTTTAAAGATTAAAGCATACGCCATCTTTATAGCTGTAGCATTGATAGTTGGCTTATCGGAATCAAGTTGTTCTTCGGTTAAAGTTCAAACTGAACGAATTTTATCTTCAAACCCGACGACGACTCTCCCTATCTCATCATCTTTAAAGGTGATAAGCGAACAGCACGTCTCTTCTCGTTTGATTAACTTTACGATGAAATCAAATGCCTTGAGTTTTATAGTTCATGTGGACGTACTGCTTCCTAGCGATTACGCATCCAACCCTAAAACACGATATCCCGTTATATATCTCCTTCACGGAGGGACGTCTGGTCCGAATACGGGTAAGGAATATAAACAGTGGATTGATTCGGGAAATGCAACTGCATTAACAGCTAATCTTCCTGTAATTTGTGTGATGCCCGAAGCCGGCTCGGGAGGATGGTACACGAATTGGTACAATAACGGCAAAGGCGGATCACCACAATGGCAAACATTTCACGTTCTCCAACTGGTACCATTAATAGACCATAATTTTAGAACTGTCGACAATCGAAACGACAGAGCAATTGTCGGACTATCAATGGGCGGATACGGGTCATTTGAATATGCGTCACAATTCCCGGATATATTCGGCATCGCCGCGTCATTTTCAGGTGCAGTGGATATTGCTTATCCCCCCAATGTTGCCGGTCCGATGGCCAAAGTTATTGTCGGAATTATGGCAAAGGGAGACGGTGGAACACCGACTTCTCCTTTTGGGTCTTTCTCAAAGAACCAAATAGTTTGGCGGGGACATGATCCGGCCGATTTAGTGCAAAATCTTTCAAATACCAAGTTGCTGTTATTTACGGGTAACGGCACGCCAGGGCCATTGGATAATTCGGCAACTATAAACGGTTTTAGCACTGGCATAGAAAAAATAGTTTATTTATCAACCATAGAAATGGAATTTCAACTTTTTAAATACCGCATAAAATTCTACGCTGATAACTACGGACCGGGCACTCATTCTTGGCCCTACTGGCAAAGAGATCTTCAGCTAGCGCTTCCCATGATACTGGCCGACTTTAATGACAACGCCACTTGGCCTACGCAATTTACATACAGTTCAATTTCAGATACCTTCAGTCAATGGGGCTACACAATAACTTTCAGGCGTAAAGATGTGGAATTTGGAACTTTAGTGCAACTATCCAAGACTCATTTTTTAGTAAAGGGCAGTGGATCAGCAAACATAACTACGCCCACTTTTTTCAAACCCAACACCAAATTTGCAATTCAAGTTCAAACTGAAGCTGCAAATTCTTCGGTTTTAAATCACTTGAGTACGGTCACTTCAAACTCAAAAGGTCAGCTTAACTTGAGCTTATACCTCGGGCCGAGCAATACAATTACCGAATACGGTCCCAATTGGGTTGCCAAAAACACAAAAATATATACCGCATCCGTTAGGGTCTCATAACTATCACCCTTATTGAAGTCGCATATCATTGCGGCAAATAGACACTAATGGGCAGGCTATAATTTAATCGAATTTCTAGAGGCATTTTTATATTAAAATTAATTGCATAATCAAAATACTTAATGCGTCAAAGTAACTAAATATAGATTGTGACCCTATATTTAGTGTAACTATTTAGTGTAACTTCAGACATTTTGTTTTTGATTTAAATTAAACCTTCTTGCCAAAAAAACATATGACTAATCTAACAAACCCTGTAAACCTGTCCGTCACCCGCATAAACAACAAGCAGGGTGAAGAGCTAATAAGCCAAGTAAAAGATATTTTACTTGTGCAAAAATCCAATTTATCTCCCGGAGACTTGTTGTCTTTAAGCCGGCTCCCAAATTCAAATCTGAATTCTTTACTTGATCTTGCGCATCAAGTAAGGCTTAATTACTGCGGCGAGACCGTTGAAATTGAGGGCATACTCTCAGCCAAAACGGGAGGCTGTACCGAAGACTGCCATTTTTGTTCTCAGTCTGCAAGGCACGAATCCACCGTAAAGGCCACTCCTCTTTTAACTGAAGACGAGGTATTAAAAGCTGCCCTAGAAACTAAGGCTTTGGGGGCTACTGAATTCTGTATCGTATTGGCCATCAAAGGCCCGGATGAAAAAGTAATGAATTACTTGGAATCGACGGTGCCCTTCATCAAAAATGAAACTGGGCTCGATATTGCAGTTAGTGCGGGCATTCTCACCGATAGCCAAGCCGAACGTCTTGCTGCCTGCGGTACCCACAGATACAATCACAATTTAGAAACCGCAAGATCATTTTTTAATAACGTTGTAACTACTCACAGTTTTGACGAAAGATACCGAACCTGCTCTCTTGTTAAAAAACATGGTATGCAGCTATGCTGCGGAATACTGTACGGGATGGGCGAATCTGAAGATCAGAGGGTGGAAGTACTTAGTCAACTTCAAGAGCTTGAACCGACGGAGGTTCCTCTTAACTTTTTAAACCCAAGACCTGGGACACCACTGGGTTCCAATCCTATAGTAGAGACAAAAGAAGCATTAAAGTGGATAGCGATATCCAGGTTGGCACTTCCAAATGTAATTCTAAGATATGCTGGCGGGAGAGAAATTACTATGCGTGACTTTCAAGAAGACGGCATGTTGTCTGGAATTAATGCTCTAATTGTCGGAAACTATTTAACCACATTGGGCCGAGACCCAAATTTAGACATTAAAATGTTAAATGACTTGAAAATGCCAATAGGATCTCTTACAGGATTAATTTAGTATTGAATACGGTGGAAAATAGGATTACCGAGTCTAATAAAGGTGAATTTTGCGTCGGATGCGGAAAAAAGAACTGTCTGGGTTGCCAGAGAGAGCTGGATCCTCCCCGATTTTGTCAACTATGCGGTAAGCGCCTTACAGTTAAAATCAGTCCCACAAATACCAAAATAGTCTGCAAAGTTCACGGTACTATCAGTTAAAAGGTTATTTTTAATTAAATTTAATCCGAAGATAATAAGAAAGGTAATCTATCAAGCGTTATGGACCTCATTGCAATAGTAGACACTATGTTCGCCAGAGTTAATATGGGAGACTATGCCGTAGATGAACTAAAACAATGTCCGGGATTTGAATCAACCTTTCTAATCAAACGAGTCACTGTACCCGGTTTTAAAGATCTTGCCGTAGAATGCAAACGACTGATTGAATTTTACAATGCAAAGATTGCTCTGGCGCTTGGAATGCCAGGAAAGGCAGAGATTGACCAAGTGTGTGCGCACGAAGCTTCGCAAGGCATAATGATGGCACAGTTGCTGTCCAATACACACATTCTTGAAGTATTCGTTCATGAAAACGAGGCGCAAACCGATGCCGACTTGATAACACTTGTCGAAAACAGAGTACGAAAACACGCACTAAATGCATACTGGATGTTATACGAGCCAAAACAACTTTTAACTAGGGCTGGTCAGGGAGTTAGACAAGGATTTGATGATGCGGGACCGGCGCAAACCTGAAACCAAATATTTACAAAAATAGTCTTGTCCTATTTTTTAAGTTATAACCTGCTCAAAAGTGAATTACAATTTCGGAGTTGAGTTAGATTAATAAGACTTATTCTTATTCGCCAAATCAGCGACATACTCACTAAGTTCGTCTATGTCGTTATATACAGCCTGTTCGAAGTTGTTTTTAAGCCAATCGTAGTTTAATTGGTGAAGCCTAAGGTCTTCGTCAAATCTATTTAGAAAAACAATAAACTCCGCCTTCTTTAAATTGACACAGTTTCTTTTTTCAGTTTGGTACTTAAATCCAAAATAGTTGGTCAATATTGCATTTAGACTACCTAACGTCGCATCTGCAACACACAAAACAATATCCACCTTTTGTAGTTCCATGAGGTCTATAAAATCAGCATCCCTACAAAACGGAGATAATACGCCACCTGCGCCTTCCAACAACCCGACGTCTGCCTGAGAATTAAAGATAACGTCACTTATCTCTTTCAACATTAATTCGGTTCCGTACAACTCCTTTTTTGCCATGAACGGAGCTAGTGCGATTTCAAATGTATTGGACTGACTACATACAGTCAAATGATCTTCTTCTGTTTCAGCGGCCAAGACTTGAGAATCCAACAATTGACGGTCACCTTTGTCGTAACTTTGAGCCGGCTTTCGAGCAGATACACTCAACCCCTTTTGTTTTAGAGATCTTAACAGTCGGCTTCCGACATATGTTTTCCCCACGTCGGTGTTCGTACCCGTTACTCCAATATATAGGTTTGGCCTAGGCATCAATTAAAACCTTCCCATAGCATCTTTTAATACTGAACTGAGCAACTCCAATTGTCCGCGCTCGTGTTGAGACGAAAGAGTTATTCTTAGCCGAGACGTATTTTTGGGTACGGTCGGAGGTCTTATTGCTGGAACCAGAATATGATTCTCTTTGAGCTTTGCCGAAATTTTCAAAGCTCTGTCTTCGCTTCCAATAACAATCGGGACTATCGGAGTAATAAAATCCGAATCAATGGCCATTAGCTCCTTAAAATATTTAATGTTGCAACTAAGTTGCTCCAGTAGTTCGTCACCTTCAGAGGACATTACGATATCTACGCCAGCTATGGCCGCCGCGGTATCCGCATTAGATAGTCCCGTGGTAAATATAAAAGAACGGGATTTATTGATCATGAGATCAATCATATTTCTTTGTCCTACGATAAACCCACCCAACGAACCAAATGTTTTTGACAAAGTGCCTACAATCAAGGAAAGCTCCGGATCACATTCAAAATGTTTATTGAATACATTATGCGCATCATCAATAACCAGAAATGCTCCATAGGTCGAACACATTTTCGCCAATTCATTAATATCGGCTACGTCACCGTCCATGGAAAAAACCGAATCCGTAACCACCAGGCTCAGGTTCCCGGTTTGATCTACATCTTTTAAAAGACTTCGTAGATGTTCCAAGTCCAAATGTCGATACTTCAATACCTCCGATTTAGCTAGTCTGCATCCGTCGACTATTGATGCGTGATTTAACTCGTCGGACAATATTGTAACTTCCTTGGTGCCCAAAGTGGAAATAACACCTATATTAGCGGTATAACCACTTGAAAATATCAGTCCGGCTTCTTGCTGTTTGTAATCAGCTAACTTATCTTCTAAATCTCTGTGCAGCTGTCGGGATCCGGTTATCAACCTGGAACCTCCCGTACCCATCTCATTTGCTATTGCCTTACATACGGATTCAATGACTTTAGGATGTGATTTTAATCCTAAATAATCGTTGGAGGCAAAAACCAGATAGTTGTCGTTATCGACAGCAACCGTCTGACGCCACTGATTATTTTTGAGAATTGTTTCAATGCGCTCATTTATGTGAGCGCCCCAGTTTGGATTCACTTAAGCTTTAATTCCTCTTTTTATACAATCTTGCCCAAGCACTATCATGTCTCCCAGATATTACAAGTTCATAATCTTGCGTCAAATTATCCAAATCTATCTCCGCGGAATCGATCTTACCCCAAAGATCTGTTATTAAGCGAGTTTGATCTGAATCGATAACAAGCGGTAAATTAAATAAATTACTTAAATTGAGAAGACCAGTTGCTCCATTCAGTTCTCTTATTTTTGTTAGCCTTGAATAATCTTCGTTATCTAGAAGCGATACATCGTCGGAGATAATCTCAAAATTACCGACTCCACCCACCACCGCCATTATTAGATCCGACTGATTTGGATCTAACATGATATCTTGCTTGCGCAAAAGGATACAGTCCGGATCATTTGTAAATAGCCTAGCATTTAAGTTTGCTCTTAAGGCAGAAGCTATAAGTGCATTGTATGCGCTGGGAGATGCCTCATTGAAACCGGTCCAAGCAATTCTTTCTTCAAAATAGGGCGCTGTGTCTGCTGAAACCCTCATGGCATCTACAATTCCTACAGCGGGGCCGAAAGGACAGCCGCAACCCAAAAGGTAGCTGTCTTTAATCCCCTCTCTCACAGCGGCTAAACCCATTCTCAGGGCTTGAGCTCTTGTATATTTTTTCTCATTGAACCTAACGCCATCCAAAGATGCCGCGTAGCAAAAGTCGATTTTATGGTAATTAAAGCCCATTTCAACCAACCCAGCGTATGTTTTAACCAAAAAATTTAATACCTCGTCATTAGTGGTGTCTAGTGCGTAAGCATATCCACCCCAATTTGGATTCACCATAGCCACCTGCGGTTCACCCGTTAATCTGTCCACCACCATCCATTCAGGATGCTCCTTATAGACCGTTGAATTTTGACCCGCCAAGAACGGAGCCGTCCAAATTCCTGCCGTCATGTTATTGTCATTTATTTTTTTGGCAAGCCTAACCAGTTCGCCTTTAAATTCATCACTCTGTTCCAGCCAATCACCGACAGCGGATTGGTAACCGTCGTCAATCTGAATTAAATCGAATTGACGCTTTAGACCTTCTTCAATGGCTGCATCGATATACTCAGGTCTTAATTGCCAAAAATATTGATACCAAGAACACCATCCCAAGTCTGCCTGATTTTTATCTAATGTGGTCCGTTTGGAGTTTGTAACTTCTGAAAACCCTGAAAACGGCCTCTGTGCCCGAGCCTTTGAGGTTTCTGCCCATAAATCTAAATACGCATTAAAAGCCTTGTCAAAATCCGTGTCGACCAAAACTGATTTGGTGACCTGATCTGTATCGACAACTGCAATAAATAGCGGATCTAATTCATATGTTCCCTTGTCGAATTCTACGTTGTCCAAAATCGCATTTAAGGTAAGTTTGCCATCTTCTATTGTGACATTTGAAAAGTGATTGAAGGCCGACAGAGACCCGACAACGGCCTGCTTGCTGTCATTCTTGCAAATCATGTATTGATCTGCCATGAATATTTTACCTGCCGATGCCGCATCCGCAAAATACATGCCTTTAACCCAATTGGGCATAGTCGTCCTTTGCTCTCTAATATCTGAAACTTCTGTTATGCGGATTGGCGACCAACTCTGATAGCCTTGCTCCATCGCAACTTCGGGCTCGAAATCCAAAATGACCGAAACACTTGACAATGACAAGCGTTGTGCGATGTTTAACGAAAACTTCATAACCAAACCTGATAGCTCGTCTGTAATAGGAATATTTTCAAATCTTGCGGTAAGACTGATAATTTCGTTTAAATCGACATCAAATTCGTTTTCAACTTGGCTTTGAAAAGCTTTAGATAAATATATTTGACTATCTTGAGATGCTCTGGTTTCGTCTGTTTTGGATTCGTCTAATATTTTACCAATCAGTCTTATTGAATTGATATATCGGTATTGCGAATTTGTCATTTCATTCTTTCGTAAATTTTTTTAATTACTCGCTTTTTCAAGTCAGCCTTACCTTTAAAGTTTATTAAAATAATTTGACTTCTTTATACCAAATCCTAGATTCAATACTTGTGGAAACTCCAGGTAAATGCAATTAAGGTTAACTAGTTGAGCTACATATTCTGCAACATTTTGAAGTGAATTGCAAAATGTTTTTAAAGAGTCCGCAGATAAAATCGTCGTACTTATTCCGGTGATTACCCTCTGAGCTGGCAATAGTTCTTGATACTAATAGTTCTTGAGTCCATGTGCCCAAGAACTATTAGTATCAAACGTTTCAAGGAATCAAAGTAATAAGTTATATATATCGAGACTCCTATTATTAAATTGAACATTTTCAAAATAATTTGACAAGCTACTTAGAGTTTATTAAGGTTAATTTCAAGATATCAAAGTTGATATTTTTTGTATAAGTTAAATTCTGGACACCCTTAAATAACCCCTTATAACTGAGGCTATATAAGTGAATTTTATTTTACTTTTTTAGTTAAATCACTTCGGTTTCAACTGGCATTCCGTCTTCAAAGACAATGCCGTTAATAATATCAGCCAGCCTTTCAAGTCCGGATATCTTTTTGTAAGTTTTTTGAGCTTCCATTGCTAGTTGAAACATCATCGATAAGGCACTTTCTTTTGAAAAAGCTCCGTTAGTATTTCTTGTTCTATGACGCAGTGTTGCAAAAGTAGATTCTATTGGATTGGTAGTTCTAATATGAGCCCAGTGTATTGCTGGGAATTTATAAAAAGTAAGTAAAGTATCCCTATCCTTTATTAGGCAGTTAACTGCTTTAGGATATTTATCTTGGTACTTTTCTTTAAATAGATCTATTGCCTTTTGAGCGTTGTCTTTACAGTCAGACATCTAAATCTGTTGTATATCGGATTTAGCTTTTGGTTGAATCCTGGATTCAATAACGAAGTGCAATATAGTTTACCTATCAAGTGTAGTTCAGGTTAATGCCATAATAAGCTTCGTAAGCACTTTTGTATTCAAGTACTTTTCTAGGTCTGTGATTTATTTCATTA
>JAJZNL010000043.1 GCA_021852345.1 Actinomycetes bacterium | reverse complement strand
GTTTTTTGATATAGCTGCATTTACGGGCATAGGTAAATCAAGCGGATTCTTGTCTGTACCTGTTTGTTGAACCAGTTGAGCCAATACAGATGATTTTGAAGATAAAGAGGTATGAAGCAATTTTGGAGCATTATTTGAACCAACCGCAAAAAATAATATAGTTCCGATAATAAGAATTAAGACAACAAAAACGATAAGAAGTCTATTAGTTTTGAGTTTTTCAGATAGGTTGGCTTTCATTATCTTCCGTGTTGATATTTAATCGCAGGCGTAAAATCAAATACTCCAAAGAATCTTTGGGAATGCAAGTATCCTCTTATGGGTTTTGAAATGCTGTAACTGCGATTACAAAAAAGCGTACTGTAGTCGATATTCACAAGCAGACCCAATTGTAAACAAATTATGGAGTTAGTTCTAAACGGCTGACAGCTGTATCTTAAGCCATTAAAGTGAGTGCGTAAACATATCGTAGAATTAATTCTCATAGATGTGGTATAAAACCATTTTTATACATAGATGCGTATGCAAATTCCTACTTTCGTAATTGAAGCCTTTGATCAATTGCTCGAGATAATTACAATTAAGTGTTAATGGTTAATTTATCGGAGTTAATTTATGAAAACTTTAAGGTATCTTTATCATTTAAGCGACACATTGATGGGATGCGTGCATCCTTGTTGAATATATTTGCATGATTTTAAATCAAGCCGAATTGGATTATCTTAAGATATTGACTCGCATTTGAATGGCTTGAATAACTATGTGGGTTATCCACTGTTTAACCAAGCACTGTTGAAGGCGAATTCGTTAGAGCTATATGTCATCAGTTCAGTATCGGTTCCATTGGGTTGGATAGTTATTCAGTGGAAATGTCGAGAAAAGATACAGGTAATGTTCAGTAAAGTCTCGCAACTCTAAGCTTAAGTTGTATATCCTTCTTTGTGATTAAATTGCGATAAGTCCAATGCTTTATCTGCAAATTGACTTGCCGATTGTTCTCGGCTATTTTTAATTATGTGCAAAAAATAAGATCAAAATCAGAAGACAGCCCGAAAACCGAGACCCAGGAAAATATTTTGTCTAAACGGTTTCAGGGATCAACCGAAAGGCTGGAAGTCTGGTACGACACATTTACGGACGATACCAATAACGCGGGCTTTTGGATACATCATGAGTTAATCAGTCCGACAGATGGTGATCCTTACGTACACGGATGGATAGGTTACTTTTTTAACGCACCTGATAATGATCTAAAAACCACAGCGGATGAAAGATTCGACGGTAAAAATAAAAAATTGGACAATGCCGTAGGTTATGAGCGTTTTGGTCCGCTGCCAATATCGAGATCTCCGTTTTTTGAATGTGGCGACGTTATGGTTGCACCCAACGTAAGAAAAGGAAAGACTGAAAATATAACTTGGGAGCTGACAACCAGCGAATTTAACGACCGACCGGTATTTACTTTCGGAAAACTTGCTTGGGAAAAGGAAATATTGCCGAGCTGCCAAATCGTGGGCGGACCGAATTTAAATTACAACGGTATAATAAAGATTGGTTCGCAAAGTTTTAAAATTTCAAATGCCAAGGGGGCATTGTCGCGAATTTACGGGCATGGCAATGCTAAAAGGTGGGGCTGGCTGCATGTAGATTTGGGTGATTCTGATATGCTCGAAGTGGTTTCTGCGGTTTCTACCAAACCGGGATTGGAAAAGCTCAAACCCTTGGGGTTCCTGCAGCTTAGATATAAAAACCAAGATTGGCCTTCAAATCCGTTAGTTTCTTTTCCGTTTTTTAAGACTAAGTTGCCCGGGCGTCAATCTGATAATCATTGGTCGATTTCAGGTAAATCTGGGAAGTATAGGATTAACGTCAGCATTAGCTTGCCCCAAAACAGGTGTGTGTCAGTAGACTATACGGATCCCGACGGACATAAAGCTGTATGCGTCAACACTGAAATCGGTGACGCGGACATATATTTGGAGCAAAAGATTTCGAACCGATGGATTCTCATTCGGCACTGGGATGTTAAAAATAGTGCACATTGCGAAATGGGCTTCAGATAGCAGTTCGTTTTAAATTTTGAAACGAACGCTTAGCTCATATATGTTACTAAAAGTTTAAAATTGGATGTTTTGACTTCAAGTCAATAACTTAATTTACCTTGGATGTTTGAGGTAACTGGGAACGAGGCGAACTCAAAGGTGATGTCTTGGCTAATTTGCCATAAATGTGTCGAATCCATAAACCGCATAGACTTGAAGTAGAAGAGTTTGCACATAAGCGGTGAGTGACTACGTTCTTGTGTCTGGGCAATTGTAGGAGCGAATTAAAATATAGTATTAACTTATATGCCCGCATTGTCTAATAAGCATTCGTGGGGTATTGAACAGTTTTGTCAATAATCTTGGTCGAAAAACGAGATTAGTTTGTTGTAAGGAAAGCGGATAAACAATGGGAAATGAACAACAGTCAATAGTTTGGGAAAACGCTGCTGATTTTCAAGATATTAGATATGAGACTTATAATGGGATCGCCAAGATTACTATTAACAGACCTGAAGTCAGAAATGCATTTAGGCCCGAGACACTAGCGGAGTTAAAAACCGCCTTTGATCTAGCACGGGATGATTTGGAGGTCGGAGTCATAATATTTACGGGAGAGGGTAAACTTGCGTTCTGTAGTGGCGGAGATCAAAGAATCAGAGGCAAGGACGGTTATGTCGGATCTGATTCAGTCGGTCAAAACGGAGTTGGCAGATTAAATGTCCTGGATCTACAGATTCAAATCAGGCGACTGCCTAAACCCGTTATTGCAATGGTGGCTGGATACGCAATTGGAGGCGGACATGTACTTCATTTAGTTTGCGATTT
Organism: Actinomycetes bacterium; assembly: GCA_021852345.1. Lineage (GTDB taxonomy): Bacteria > Actinomycetota > Acidimicrobiia > Acidimicrobiales > JABEUL01 > JAJZNL01. The sequence goes on along the minus strand of JAJZNL010000043.1, from coordinate 2,792 downwards.
GACAGTTGCGGGCGATAATGCTCGATTTGGACAGACTGGACCTCGAGTCGGAAGTTTTGATGGAGGTTACGGTGCGTCACTTTTGGCCAGGACTGTCGGTCTAAAAAGAGCCAAGGAGATTTGGTTTTTGTGCAGACAGTATGATGCTCAAACGGCATTTGACTGGGGCCTTGTGAATCAGGTTGTTCCCGTAGATGATCTTGAAAATGAAACGGTAAAATGGGCAGAGGAGATCTTAGCTCTTTCTCCAATCGCCTTGAGAATGCTTAAAGCTGGGTTTAATGCGGCTGATGATGGGCTGGCGGGGATACAACAGTTAGCCGGAGATGCGACAATGCTGTTCTATATGAGCGAAGAGGGACAGGAGGGTAGAAATGCATATGTCGACAAACGTAAGCCGGACTTTTCAAAGTACCCTAAGAGACCGTGAGTCAAGATCAACAAAACTTAAACAAGCTTAAACTGTTTTATTTGGGTGCTAGACCGAGAACTTTGCCTGCGGCTTTGTCTCCGGTGATAGTAGGTTCGGCTATTGCGGTGAACCGTCGACTCGGCGATTTGTCGATAGTTAAATTCATTTTGTGTCTGGCGGTGGCACTGTTCCTGCAGATCGGAGTTAACTACGCCAATGACTATTCGGATGGCATTAAGGGAACCGACGACAAAAGAGTGGGGCCGTTGCGATTGGTGGGTTCAAATTTAGTAGAGCCCAGATATGTAAAGTATGCGGCTTTTATCTGCGGACTGCTGGCTGCCGTTGCTGGATTAATCTTGGCGCTGGTAACTTCGCTTTGGTTTATCCCCGTAGGTTTGGTAAGCATATTGGCCGCTTGGGGCTATACTGGCGGTCCTAAACCTTACGGATATATGGCTCTGGGAGAGCTGAGTGTGCTTATTTTTTTCGGGTTTGTGGCTACAGTAGGTTCTTTTTATGCTCAAAATCTGCACATCAACTCCGTATCGGTTGTAGGCGGGCTATCGGTCGGTCTTTTGGCATGTTCGATTTTGGTTGCAAATAACCTACGGGATATTGAAGGAGACAGGCAAAATAGAAAGAGAACACTCGCCGTTTTGTTGGGAGATACTTATACTCGTTTTCTTTTAGTATTTACAACGGTAATGGGGATTATCCTGTCGATTGCAATTGGGTACATGTTGCATGATATGTGGACATCAATTGCAGTGGCGACATTGGCGGTGGCAGTAAATCCATTAATTAGAACGATCAGGAAAGCAAAAGGCAAAGATCTGATACCCGTACTAAAACAGGTTGCAATGATTGAAATAGTTTATAGTATTTTACTGACTATAGGTCTGTTTATCAGATGACGGTTTGCATAAATTCATTTAGGAATCAGTAATATCTATAGGTCGTGTAATTGGTTGCAATCAATTTAATAAAAAATTGGCATATAGTTCAGCTACGGTGTCAGATCTTTCCAGATGAGGACTGTGAAAAGCATCTTCCACTAATTCAAGTATTGACGTGTCGCCTGTAGTTTTTGCAATTTCATAAGCGATGTTCCGATACTTTAAGTCATTGCTACCCGCAACTATCAAGACCTTAAGGCTAACTTTAGAGAATATATTCATTTGTTCCCAAATGGGAACAAAGTTTCCCTGTCCAAAATTGATCAATGAATCTGCTAGTCCTTTAGGATTTGATAGGTAGCGGGCATTAAGGTCATCTTGATTAGGTATGTGATTCCCAAATAAAGGCTGTCGAACCCACTCGTCGATAAAAGTTTTGAATTCGGCTCCATTCATTTTGGATAATTTATCAGCTAAAGCAAAATCCTGTTGTGCTCGTTCAGCTCTTTGCAAAATGTCTGTTATTCCGGGGTTGCACGAGATTAAAGACAATGTTTTAACGTAGGGAAGCAAGTCAATCGCACATTTGGCAGCAAGCCTTGCTCCCAGCGAATATCCCAGAAAGTGTGCGGGTAGATAAGTTTCAATAATATTGTTTAACTCATTAAAATTTGATTCAACTTCCCCGGCGTTCCCATGACCAGGAAGGTCAAATGTGATTAAATTAAAGTCATCTTTAGAATCTTGATTAATTTTCGGTTTAAGACTTTCGACAAACGGTTTAAATGATGCTTTGGTTTGCGTAAATCCGTGAAAAAATATTATGTTTTCAGACATTTGTGATTGCGAATTATTTTAGTATTATTTTGGTACAGGGTTCTATCTAGCCCGTAATCTAAGCTTAAATACCAAAACCGAAATCAGGCTAAAAAATTATGTTCTATTCAAAACTATCAAGATTTAACTTATAATGGCTGCTAGAGGGCAATATTTTAAATATGTTTGGGTCAGCATTAAATCTCGGTCTATCTTGTGGGCGTTGTTTATGAGATGTATTGCAGCCAGAAGATTATTGGAATTCAAATTAGAGTTTGTTACTGTTTCTATAACTCGATGTATGGTCTTTGGCGTATGTCGTTTAGGATTGTTTAAATACTAGATAAAGAATAATTTTGTAATTTTGACTATAATTGATTGAACAGCCTGGGAGGCAAATCGGTTTAAAACTGATTTGAAATGATATTATTGCATGTTCTTGGATATTTTATAGCGATAGATATAAGAATATTTGTTACTGGTACTTTATGGGCGTTCTGATAAATGCTCAAATAAAAAAATGGTTTTAGGGGGGGGGTGCCAACTGTTGCCAATCATATACGCGATGACATCCAATAGTGTGCTATACTACACATATGAACCTCGCAGAGTGGGCAGAGTCTCAAGGTATCGCACGAGTCACGGCCTACCGGTGGTTTCGAGAT
>JAJZNL010000041.1 GCA_021852345.1 Actinomycetes bacterium | reverse complement strand
CCACAGTGCTAACGCAGCACTTGGACTGATTATGTTAGCTCTAGGGCCCATTGAACATGTATTACCACATGAATGTAAACGACCTCCAGATCCCTAAAATTTACCCACACTTATGCCTGGAGTCCCATATTTTACCCACACCCCGTATCCAATTTATTAACGTTGCATACGCAAAAATCGCTCCTGCACTTAACCAAATTGTCACACTAAATTACTTATGAAACGTTGATTGATTCTAAAGTCTTAAATTGGGACGAAATATGTATCCAACAAACAAAATATTAAGTTCGTAGTTGTAACAATTAACCTATGAAACTTAAACCGATGCACTGAAAGACACATAATAAACTTGATTAACTTTGATTTCTTGCGACACGCCTAAATATATTCTGACACTGCATGGCTAACGAACTCGTCAGCAGTTGCCCGCTTATCTGTTTGACTTTAAAACCGGGCAATTCGTGAAGGTAATCAAACCGCTGGCATAGTCTTGGCGATCAATCGTTCTTAAAATCTCACGCATCACTCTTTTAGAAGTTATTGCAATTCATTGGATCGATAGTATAAACGCTTCCCAGGTTGTCGCGATAAATTAACTTGGGGATACCGCTGTTATGTAAATGACTATTCCAGTTGCTTCTACACAGCCTGCCTACATATATTGCAGGTGAATACACCGACCTGGTGTTGAGATGGCTACTTATCAGCTTTCCCTCATTTTGGAACAGTTCCGAAAGACTGTCTGCGAAAACATAGTGCAAAACATAGAACCCAGCTACCATCTCTGTGGTCAAGAAAAGTCCGCTCTCGCGAGTCGGGATCTTTAACCGCATTTCGGTCATTCTGTCCTCAATTGGAACCATGGTCTTTAAAGCAAGGCCCATCTTACCGACAAGATCCTTTACTTCGCCAACCATACCACCCATTTCGGTGACGTCATAATTTTTCTCATCATTATTAACCAATTTGCTGTATGTAAATTCATCTATACAATCGGAATCTGGTCTACAAATCTTTATGACGATTGACTAGTGACATTACACTATTACTAGAGTTGCACTTCGGAATTGAATTTAGGTATTCTGTTTTTGCGTCAGATAGACACAAATACCTAAATAATTCTAAATTGTTCTGATACTGAGACATATTGCTATCTACCCCCTAGTCTGTCGTAGTAACAATGACCTCTTATGTTTTCATGATCAATTACTGGGATATCTATTGGTTCTTGTGTCTCAATTAAGTAGCTTTTTGACTTTAATAGGGATTCAACGCATGTTTTTGTCATTGAACCGATTTCAATTGCTTTTTTAGCGGCCATTTCCAGCTCTTCTTTTGAATACATATCTGCCAATTGAAGTAAACTGTTGGCAGATATTTTCGATGAAGTAACAGATGGTAGGTTTAAAATAGCATCTGTTACTTTCTTCGTATTTACCCCGATCATTTCCGCTCTATTCCTAATTAAATCCTTATCGTCTGCATTTAGATAAGCAGCGTGATTCTTGTGTAAGTGTTCTGTCGTAGTTACCGATTGAAGCAATGAAGTAGAACCGTTATGCAGTAGGGTTGCCAACTGTTACCGAGTATGCACACTATAAGACGCTACAACCTACTGTAGTATTTATATGAACCTTTCTGAATAGGCTGACTCCCAGGGAATTGCCCGTGTAACTGCCTACCGTTGGTTTCATGATGGAAAGTTGCCTGTCTCAGCAAGAAAGGTCGGGGGGCTGATTTTGGTGGATGCTCCCACTGCTCCCAACCGGGGGCGAACAGTTGTATATGCCTGCGTATCCTCCGTTGACCAGAAGTTTGATGTGGACCGCCAGGTGGCAAGAGTCACCGAATGGGCTACATGCCAGGGGGTCAGCGTAGATCAGGTGGTGACCGAAGTCAGGTCTGCCCTCAATGGTCACCGCCGTAAGTTCTTAACATTACTACGTGACACATCCGTGTCGCGGATCATCGTTGAGCACCGCGATCACTTCGTTAGATTCGCATGGGAATCACTTCACCTCCATGCTCATCACTAACTTGCATAATATCTTGCACTGTCACCTGATTATCCTAACTCGCCCTATGGTCTTATTCTCAAAGTCCTTGTCCCACGTTTCCCTTGCAAAGAGGGCCATGGAAGCTTCACAGTTGAAAATCTGAATCCGATTGGGTAATTGATTTAATGATCGGTGCGACAAAAACAAATAGCTGAATCAACAATTAGATATATCAGATTTATATCTATTTTCAAGCTGACTCGGATAGATTGTAACGCCTGACTTTTTAACTATGAAAGAGGCTATTGCGATGGCAGTTACCGCAGGCACCAGTACCGTTATATTACCTGTCATTTCAAGCACCATCAACGTTACCGCAATTGGAGCTTGCGCCACAGATCCAAAACATGCCAACATCCCAACAATTATAAACGGAGCTGGATTATGGGGCTCTATTGTGACAACATGATTTATAATGCTCCAAAAGCTGGCTCCAGTAAATGCCCCTATGACCATCCCCGGTCCGAATATTCCGCCAGAGCCTCCAGATCCAATTGAAAACGAAGTCGCCAATATTCTAAGTAAGGGTAGAGATATTAAAATTACAATTGGAATTGATTTAAGCTGATGATAGTCAAATACTTGTTGGATCCAACCGTAACCAGTTCCCAGCACTTCTGGGACAAACATCGCGGTTAAACCAACTACAACACCTCCAATTAAGGGTTTGTAATAAAACGGTATTTTTAAAGAATTGAAGCAATCGACTGTCCAATAAAAAATTTTGCAGTATAAAAATCCGACAGCCCCGCAAAAGATGCCCAAAACTGCAAACCAAAAGATTTGTATTATATCTGTAAACTGATAGTTTGCCGCTTGTGCGCCAAACAAAGGCTTGAACCCTTCCACAAATCCAAACAATAAATATCCAATGGCAGAAGCTAGCAGCGCTGGTACTATTACTGAACCTTCAATATCGTCTCTATACAATATTTCGCCGGATAACACGGCACCTCCTAATGGTGCGCCGAAGATTGATCCGATACCAGACCCAATACCAATTGAAACTGCAACCTTACTGTCTTTTTCCGAAAGTTTGAATATTCTGGCAAATAGCGAACCGATTCCGGCGCTTATTTGGGCTGATGGTCCTTCTCTCCCTCCAGATCCCCCGGAACCGATCATTACCGCACTAGCAAGAATTTTAGCGACTATCGCCCTAATTCTAATGCCCTTAGGATTATGGTGAACGGCTTCGATAGCCGCGTCCGTACCGTGTCCTTCAGCTTCTCGAGCTAAAAAATAGACTATGAAACCTGATATTAACCCACCAACCCCAACGACTAAGGGGATCGCCCAAGGTCTGACAAAATGACTTGAACCCAAAGAATTACCCTCCCCATAAGGTGTTGGTATACTGTATCCGGCAATCCAGCCTAAAAAGAATTTTGTCGATAATTCAAGGGTAATATAGAACAAGATTGCACCAAATCCAGCGGCAAATCCTAATATTATTCCCAAAAATATCCATTTCCCAACGAATCCAGAAATGGATAACCGATTTATAAATGTAGCGAAAATATTTTTAATTTTATTTAACATCTTTGATATTTCATATATAACTTTTGCCAATAGGCTTTCACGCTTTACAAAACCCAGAGATTGAGAAATTTTTCTTCAAAAACGTTAGAACTAATTTCAGTAAAGTACCTAAAAGCATCACTGACAGAACTTCTCTTATCCATCGGAATAAATTCAGCCAACTCTTTAAGTATTTTCCTACGAGAATTGATAACTTTCGATACCAATTTCTTCCCTTGCGGTGTTACGGATAATTCAATTTTCCGACGATCTAATTCAGAGCTCTTTCTGACAATCAATCTGTTTTGCAAAAGATGATCACATAAACGAGTAATTATATATGGCTTCAGTCCCATTCTCTTTGATAAAACCGACGGGGGGGCGGATCCTTCGCTTAACAAAATAATAAGTACTCGGTATTGATTTAGTGTAACCTGATTTTCAACCGATGCAAAAGACTTGGCCGCGATTGCTACCATAGCTCTGCTGGCTGCAACAAATACACCTTCCAATTGATTCAGTTCACTCACTTCCTGTTGCATAATGCAATTATAGCAAAATGCAACTAATATTAATAACCAACTATTTTGTCAATTAGTTATAAGACTGAAAATTAGCTCAAAAGAAACAATGAAACGTCACCCTTTTTATAAACCAACTGGTATATGAAATTACAGCGCTTTTAATCTTTCAGATTTTGGGGTTTGCATATCGTGGAAGAGAATGACCGACTTATAGAGCCAGACTTATCTTAGTTATGAAAAAGAGAATCTAAACATAGTTCTAAAAAAGCCTCCAATTTCACCCCTTGAACTAGAAGATCCAAACCCAAAACTAGCAATTGCCTTTAGGATGAATAGAAAAGGCTTCAAAGCTAAATTCAATTACTACAAAACGCAACCTTAAAAAAACTTATTAATTGCTTACTAACTACGAACTCCGTTGCTTCTGTGATTGCACTTTACCATATTTCCGCAGATAAGACATAATTGATTTGAACTCCAAAGTCAATTTCAACTCCATGTCAAAATAAATTTCAATATTTTATGCTATAAATATGCCTTGAAAGACTAACGGCCATCTTCAATATTAACGTTATATGCCGACTGTCTGAATATTTATGAGAGCGGGCGACGAGAATCGAACTCGCGTTCTCAGCTTGGGAAGCTGGTGTTCATTTGACAATTCTTTACGTCATTAAATAGTTAACGTTTGAAAAATGTGCACACTTTTTGTAACATTGTGATATGATTAATCATATGAGAACTACCATAAATATGAAAGATAGTATCTATAAAAGCATAAAGGAAGAAGCCGCTCGAAAAGGTACGACAATAACTCAAATAATCGAAGATCGACTCGAATATGCAGCTGCTAATAAACCGAAGAAGCAGATAAAGCGGATCAATTTGAAAACATTTTCGGGTGATGGGCTGTGCACCAATGTAGATTTAGATAGTAACTCAAACTTACAAGATATAATGGAAAATTTTTAAGTGAATTTCTTTGATTTAAACATTCTAGTTTACGCTCATAGGGAAGATTCGCCAAGGCACGAAGTTATCAAAGACTGGTTGACTAACGAGATATATTCAGACACGCTTTGGGCCATTTCACCAATTATTCTGAGTGGATTCATCAGGGTTGTGACACACCCGAGGATCTTCAAAACTCCAACCCCGCTAAATTTGGCTCTTGATTATGTAGATTCTCTTTTATCATTTTCCAATTGCATTTTGATTTATCCTGGAGAGAGACATTGGGGCATATTTATAGAGCTTTGCAAAAAAAGTCTCGCCACGGGTAATCTAATTCCAGATGCTTATCTAGCAGCACTGGCAATAGAATCGGGAACCGTTTGGATAACGACTGACAGTGATTTTGCAAGATTTCCTTCCTTACAATGGCAAAACCCTCTCCATGTCACTAAATAAAGGATTCCCGATAAATATGTAGGCACCGGAATCCCATGAGATTCTCAGAGCGGGTGACGAGAATCGAACTCGCGTCCTCAGCTTGGGAAGCTGATGTTCTGCCTCTGAACTACACCCGCAAAATAGGATAGATCAATTCTTTAAATTGCTAACTCTATTTTAACGCAATATTTAATTTGTCAAAATTCCGTGTGAATTCCAATTCATTACTCGCGCTTATACGATCAAACTTTTTCACCCTTACCTTAACCATCTTCGTTGGCAAATCTTACTTATTCAAATTCAATCTCGATACCCTTCTTTTTGAAACGACTCGTTGTTTTATCGTGTTGACAATTAGTTGACAGACGAAGTAGCAACAAGTTGAGTTATCGTCTCATTGCGGACAACCCCACTGTATTTGCATAAGCGTTAGCTCAAGAATCCAAATGCAGCATATCTTTTTCAACTAAATCTATAGCGGTAAATCTAAAAAATCATCAAAATCTGAAAAGTCAAACAGCAAAAACAGCAAGCAGTTTGATTCCCAGAATTATTGATTGAAAACTTTTAAAGCCCTTGTCAAATCCGGAACTTTAGGTCACATCGTCCAAAATACCGTAGCGCTTTAATTCATTACTATCTGATAATCGATAGGGTTTTAGTCACTAGTGACTTATCAGAAGCGCTTAGATTAGGCATTCTCGGCTATTTTCAACCAATATTCAAAAACATTACTGTAAGCTAGTTATTCTTACAAAATCATGCATAGCGTGTTATTTTTATATAAAAATAACACCAAGAGTATTGCTATAATTATTCAACGTGATAATATAGATTATATGTTTACAAATTAACTTTGTAAACAGCAATGTTTATTGATAATAAGTTTTAGCACTTTTGATGCAATAATGTTAAGGTGCGACGGGATATATAATAATAACAATTGGACAATTAAGAAGCGATCAATTTAGGAGCAACAATGCCTCAATTTTCACAAAATAAAAAAGGTTACGATCCTGAGGAAGTTGACAAGTTCATAAACGAACAGTTAGCACAACTTCAGACTGCCATACAAAGAGCGGCAACCGCGGAAGCGCAGCTGAGTATAGCGAATTCAAATTTGGCCGACCTTCACAGAAAGGTCGATGAGCTTGACGCAAGTATTTCCGAAGAAACATCTACAGGTGAAACCGTAAATATTAGCATGCCCATCGTAGAAGAGACATTGGGTCAGCAAGTACAAGCTTTAATAACAGCCGCTGCTGAATCGGCAGCAAAGATTGAGCAGTCTGCCCGAGAAGAAGCTAAACAAATAGTACAAAAAGCCCAAGATGAACTAAAAGAGTTAGAAACTAAAGCTCAAGCTCTTAATGATCAGATGAGTCAGGCACGAACAGAAGCAGATATGATTAGGTCTGAAGCAAAAACACAACTTGAAGTTGAGCTCAAATCATTGCGGGAAGCAAGTGAAATTGAAATTTCTCGACGAAAAGCGGAGCTTGAGAATCTTGAACAAAATCGTGAACAAGAAATGAGATTGCGACTTGAAGACAAGCAAGCTCAACTGATGAAAGAACATGATGAAAAAGTAGCCGGACTGTCTGTAGAAATAAAGTCATTGGAAACTCAAATTACATCATTACTTGCACAAAAGGACAAAGCAATATCGGATCTTGCGAACTTGCAAAATATGTTAAGACAAGCCGTCGGAGGTATAAATATTCCGGGCGTCGACTCCCCAAGCGAACAAGCCCAAGCCGAACCACAGCCTGTGTCAGATTCGCCAGAGATCAAAACAACCAAATCGGAGTCTGCTACTACGAAAATTGAACCGATGGGAGCTTCATCGGTGCCATTTGAAGAAGATCAAAGCGTGTCCAACGCAAACGCTGGAATCAACGGTGACGAAAGAGTTATGATGGTTCCAACAATTGCAGGAATGGCAGCGGTGCCAATGGACAGTACTGGAGAGCCCAACAACCTGTAAAACTAATTACTCATTGCAGGATATTTCCGCTGTGCTTTAAGTTTGGGCTAAATTAACAACTGAATACTATATATTGGATGTTTCGATCAAAGTTTTCCAAGCGTTAGCGCATATCTTGTAATCCGGCTATCCTCAATGACGCATTCAAAAACGTAGAATAGTTTTTGAATTCAATTGGATCTGATTTGTAACAAATTTATAAATTTGTCGCAAGATAATCTTGTACTCGTATGAAATCTACTTAAATATACCGCGGTTATCGAAATAACTCTACGAAGTTAAGTTTCTTAAAACAAATTGAAGGATTCCGCCGGAACGGCAATAGTCAGCTTCAACGGGAGTATCGATTCTGACTTTAAGCCTAAAAGTATTTTGATTGCACTCTAGAGAAACGTATTTGGGGATTTCCCCCGAATTCAGTACCTCTAAGCCAACGATATTAAAACTTTCATTACCCTGTATGCCAAGAGATTCTAAAGAATCTCCTTTGTTAAACTCCAGGGGAATAATTCCCATCCCAATCAAGTTTGACCTATGGATTCGCTCAAAACTTTCGGCAATAACCGCCTTAATGCCAAGCATCCAAACCCCTTTGGCTGCCCAATCTCTGGACGAACCCGATCCATACTCCTTGCCTGCCAATACTATTAACGGAGTTTGATTATTGGCATAGAGTTCTGAGGCTTCATAAATCGACATGACTTCGTTATTTATGAAACAAGTGGTATATGGGCCTTCTGTTCCCGGAGCAAGTTGATTTTTAAGTCTAATATTTCCGAAAGTTCCTCGTGCCATCACTTCATGATTGCCTCGCCTGGCGCCGTAGGAGTTGAAATCCTCTTGGTTGACTCCCTTATCTTTCAGATATTGACCCGCAGGTGAATTAACTGCAATATTCCCCGCCGGTGAAATGTGATCCGTTGTGACCGAATCTCCGACTTTGACTAGTGCTCTGGCTCGAACTATATCTTCAATTGGTTTCTGTCCTGATGCAATATTGTCAAAAAACGGTGGTCTCCTGACATACGTAGAATCAGCATCCCACGAAAAATAATCCGAGGTTGCTCCTGCAAGCGCTTTCCATCTCGAATCTCCTTCAAATATTTTTCCGTATCTCTCAACAAACATATCTGACGATATAGACATAGCAATTGCATCATCAATTTCAGCATCCGTCGGCCAAATATCTTTAAGATACACGGCTTGTCCCGCATCCGAGATTCCGACTGGTTCACTTGAAATATCGATAATCATCCTACCGGCAATCGCATATGCTACCACCAACGGAGGAGATGCTAAGAAATTCATTTTCACATCTGGATGAATTCTGCCTTCAAAATTTCTGTTACCTGAAAGAACCGAACAAACCGTTAAATTCCTGTCTTTAACTTGTTGACTAATTCCTTGATTTAATGGTCCGGAGTTACCGATACATGTAGTACATCCGTAACCTACTAGATTAAACCCTAACGTCTCCAAATATCCATCGAGAGAGGCTCTTTTAAGATAGTCAGTTACGACTCTAGATCCTGGAGCCAATGAAGTTTTTACATAAGAAGGAACTTTAAGTCCGAACTCCACTGCCTTTTTTGCCAAAAGTCCAGCTGCTACCAAGACCTTGGGGTTAGATGTGTTAGTGCAAGATGTTATTGCCGCCACGACCACCGAACCGTCAGCGACTGTATCGGTTTGTGCAGCCGATTCGTCAAATGCGGGATTCTTGGACTTTATAAAGTCTAAGGTGGCAGGTTTAAGATCTGACAACGAGAGACGATCCTGTGGTCTGGAAGGTCCGGCAACCGACGGCTGAACAGTAGATAAATCTAGCGTCAGCAACTCAGTGGTTTTAGGTTCCACTGAATCGTTGTGTCTGAATAATCCCTGTTTTTTGCAGTAAGCTTCTACAATCGAACAAGCCTCCTCGGATCTACCGGTGAATTTGAGATAGTTAATCGTTATCTGATCTACGGGGAAAAATGCGCAGGTTGCGCCGTATTCAGGGGCCATATTGGCTATTGTGGCTCGGGTCTCCAAAGAAATCTCATCCAACCCGGAACCTATAAATTCAACGAATTTACCCACTACTCCGTGTTTTCTAAGCATTTGGGTTATGGTTAGTACCAAATCTGTTGAGGTTATGCCGGCATTGAGTTTACCCGTAAGTTTTAATCCGACAACCGGCGGAATAAGCATCGTAACTGGCTGTCCCAACATAGCGGCTTCGGCTTCAATTCCGCCGACTCCCCATCCCAAAACTCCCAAACCGTTAATCATAGTTGTATGAGAATCGGTACCTACTACTGTGTCAGGATATAAAACGTTTTCTTTTGAATTAAACACAACCCTTGCCAAATATTCCAGATTAACTTGATGACAAATTCCGGCATCTGGTGGAACCACTTTAAAGTTGTCAAAGGAATTTTGTGCCCATCGCAAAAGAGCATATCGTTCGGAATTCCTTTTTGCCTCAATCTCGGCGTTCAGTTCGAATGCTTCATCGCTTCCAGAATGTTCAACAATTACCGAGTGATCTATCACCAACTCAACGGGCACGAGCGGATTAATCTTAGAAGCATCGCCCCCCAACTCCTTTACGGCGTCTCTCATCGCAGCCAAATCGGCTACAGCGGGTACCCCGGTAAAATCCTGCATTAGAACTCTCTCCGGCGAAAACGCAATCTCTTGATTACCAATACTTGAGGATTCAAATTTAGCTAAGGCAACAATGTCATCTGCTAAAACAGCCTTTGAATCTTCGTGTCTTAATAAATTCTCCAATAAAACTTTTATGCTTAGCGGCAGAATGTCAATGTTAGCTATTTCATCTAATTTGTTAACATCAAAATACTCGTACGAATTGCCGTTTATTAAAATTTGTGATTTTGAATCGAAGGAATTTTTTGAGATATTCATAATGACTATATTAGTTCTGCTGAGTTTATTTGAATCCAATAAAGTCGTTTCGATAAAAAGTCAATCATTCGACCTGTTAGATTACAGTTTCATCAATTAAATCCACGTTCGATATTTTATTGTTAACCAATCCAGTTATACTGCTATTTAAAACCGCTATGTGAAATAATAAATTAATATCCATTTGACAACTTTCAGACAGAATTAAATATTATGTCAAATTGGTTGAAAATTCATTTAAAATATCAGCAAATAAATTTAAAGCGCCGTCTTTGCAAAATTCCTATTTGACAAAAACCAGAAAAATTATTCAAGATATTCAAATCTTTCAAATTACTCTGGTCATCAATCAAATATTCGATTGAACTTCAATAAAGTTTAAAGCGGCACAATAGTTTCAAATTTCATAGAAAGTCATTAAAAAGTATGGAAAATACTGCCGACAGAGTATCTCTAAAAACCCACTGGCTAATTTTAGTCGTAGTTTGCATAGCTCAATTCATGGTTGTCTTAGATGTATCGGTAGTAAACGTTGCGCTTCCAACCATTCAGCGTTCGCTTCACTTTTCAAACTCAAACTTACAATGGATAATAAATGCCTACACTATTACCTTTGCTGGGTTTTTGATGCTCGGCGGACGCACCGCCGATATATTTGGTAGGCGAAAGATATTCCTGGTTGGACTCGGATTATTTACGCTATCTTCATTAGTAGGAGGATTGGCACAGACGCAAAGTGAATTGATAGCTGCGCGAGCAATTCAGGGCCTAGGCGGTGCTATTTTATCGCCGGCTACGTTGACCATCTTGATAACAACGTTCACCGACAATACGGTCAGAACTAAAGCATTGGGAATTTGGGGAGCAGTGGCTGCTGGGGGCGGTGCGGCTGGAGCTTTAATAGGCGGTATTTTGACGGATTTGGTTTCCTGGCGATGGATACTATTCATAAATGTGCCTATCGGTATCATATGTTTTCTGATCGCCACAGAAGCGGTATCTGAAATAAAAAATAACAGAACTTCAAAAAGTTTGGATATCATAGGATCGGTTCTGATAACTTTAGGATTATCCTTAGGCGTTTACGCAGTAGTTAACACGGATACCGCCTCGTGGACTTCTTTTGCAACGCTAATCCCTCTTTCGGTTGCAATACTTTTGCTTATCGGTTTTGTGATCTATGAAATGAAATTAGCTAAGTCACCCATAGTTCCGTTTTCAATGTTTAGAATCAGAACACTGACCTTAGCCAACCTATGTATATTTACAATGAGCGCATCCGCATTTGCAATGTGGTACTTTATTACGCTTTACCTACAAGAGGTTTTACATTTTTCACCCCTTAAAACAGGAATAGTATTCCTTCCTCAAACTGCGGGCATAGCGTTAGGCGCAATACTTTCTGGGAGGCTGATTTCTAAAATTGGTTACAAAATATTTTTGCTCATCGGACCCGTATTGGCATTACTCGGATTTTTATGGTTGGCGCAAGTAAATATCCATTCAACCTATTTGTCGGTGGTTTTTATCCCCGCGACACTGATAACTTTGGGACTGGGGTTTACCTTCGCTCCTGCAACAGCTGCGGGCACCGACGGAGTAAAGCGAGAATTGGCCGGATTTGCCTCGGGTTTGTTAAATTCTTCCCGACAAATCGGCGGAGCTTTAGGATTGGCAGTTCTGGTAACTATCTCTTTAGACATATCTAAAGTTACAGGCAATTCAACAATCTTTACCCGATTACAAACTATTTCCATACTGCACGGATGGTCGGTCGCCTATCTAACAGCCGGTTTAATTGCCGCTACCTCGTTCATATTTGCCTTCAGTTTGCCCAAACACAAAACT
Organism: Actinomycetes bacterium; assembly: GCA_021852345.1. Classification (GTDB taxonomy): domain Bacteria; phylum Actinomycetota; class Acidimicrobiia; order Acidimicrobiales; family JABEUL01; genus JAJZNL01. The sequence continues at coordinate 19,092 of JAJZNL010000041.1, read as the reverse complement.
ACCAATCAAACACAACTGGATGACAATAAATTTGATAATCGTGAATTGATGCTCGATTAATTCGCCCTTTAGATTGTCGATTAAAAAATACTGATGAAAAAATAATACATTTCGTCTAATTTTTTTTATTGTGATACCATTGTTAAATAAAGCCAAAAAGGTATTACATGAAATCAATATTTAAAATCAACATTGCAGTTCTAATATTTGCAATTATAACAGTTTGCATATTTAGCTTGAACAGAACTTCGCCACCCCTTAGACTTGCAAGCTCTTCAAATACCATCGATCAGTCGTTGGTGCCGCTACTAGTGGCATCTCCCGTTGCCTCGGCTCAACTGGACGCGGAAGGAAACGGTAACTCTATTCAGCCTGTAATTGTAGAACCTTCCCGACCCACTACTGGCCCTGTTAATCCTCCTATAATGATTTACGGGAATCAAGGATTAATTGTCAAGTCGCCAGTCCCTGGATTTTGGAAAGTTTGGTATGATACCTCAGACAGGACAGTATATTCTGCATCCATTGTCGACTTTTCCAGTGAATATAATGCTTCAAGAGCTTTCAGTCAGCTTGAGTCAACTTTTAAAAGCTCAGTGGCTCAATTTTTGGAACCGGCCCAGCTACAGTCTTCACAGCTTTATATCGTTCCGTCTCTCCAAACTGGCTATGGATTTGAAGCTACAGCCACAATAGCGGCAAACGGACAATCAGTACCGCTTGTTTTATACGGTGATTTAACCTACTGCAACAACGTTGACAGCCTAACAACCATATTAACAGTCGGAGCCACAAGCAGCTCATCTATTCCAGTTACAACTTTTAACAATTTTGCAGTGGCACAATACAATCTGTTAAATAGCAAACTTAACGGACCCTCGAATCCTTTGGGATCCTCAAATGGTTCTTCGAATACTATAAATCTTATTATCGGCGGTGTATTACTGGTGTTTTTTGGCTCGGTAATCTTTGCGGGAGCTGCAACGTCAAAACGTAAGAAGTTGGGCAGAGTCAACGCACAGATGTATTCGGGAAATGGACCGTTACCCGGTGCATATATCCCCCAAAATTCTGTGAATTCGCCGTACGGCAGTTACCAACCTTACAACCCGTACCCCAACAGATCAACGCAAAATCAAACTTTTCAGCAACAGTCTGGCAATCAGCCACTTCAGAACTACGGCAACGGGATATCGGCAGGAAATACGCCAGGGAACTACGGGAACACCAACTATGCAGCTCAGCAGCAGGCGCAAAATCAAAATCAGTCTGCTTCGAATTTACCCAAAGCAGACTGGTACAAAGATCCCGAAGCACCGACAGGGTCAGAGCGTTTAAGATATTGGGACGGTACCAATTGGACCGAACATTATCACGAACCAGGCAATCAATGAAGCACTCCGAGTTTTAATTACCACGCGGTATGGGTTACGCATAGGTAAAGGCTAAGTCCTGGTTGTTAAATTAAGCCTGGTTGTTAAATTAAGATAGTCGATATTTGCAACAAGCGACTCCCCGATTAAAGAATCGATCAGATTCGCGGAGGAACTTGCTGGAAACCATCCATCATTTCTGCCATAAACATTTTTATTACCTCGTCGGCTTCTGGGGTCATCCCTTCGGCAACGCCCCCATAGATAGCTCCCGATAACGGCTTATCATTTATGTGGTCTTTGGCATATTGAACAGCTTGGGCAAGGTCTTTTGCAAACGCCTCGACCACACCTGGTTGAGTCTGGGGCCGCGTAACTGCCATATGTATAGCATTGGGATACTGTTGGCCATTAAAACGCCAGCCATTTTGAACCATACTGTCGTTAACGTGATAAATATCAAATTCGTCTGAAGTAAAGCTAAATAAAAAAGATGGATTTCCTAATATCCTCAGCTCTTTATGACCTCTTACAATATCTTTCAATTGTTCTGAGGTCTTAAAGATTTGCTCGGCATACTTTCTATAGCCACTCTTTCCCAACTTAACCATTGAAGCCCAAGTTGCCGCAATTAATCCGGCGCTTCGGGAACCATCCATACCCGGCGAGCAGTATTTACCGCCAGACCACTCTGTCAAATAAAAATACTGGGAATTTCTAAGATTCTTATCCCTAAAGGATAAAACCGAAGTGCCCTTTAACGCATATCCGTATTTATGAGTATCGGCCGATATCGTGGTTACTCCAGGAACCCTAAAATCAAAGGTTTCGATATCGTAACCCAATTGCTGACCGAACGGCAAAATAAATCCGCCCAAACATCCGTCGACGTGCAACCCAATTTTATGGCCTAAGGCAATGTCTGATAGCTCCCCGATAGGGTCGACGATACCATAACCGTAATTACAGGCCGATCCGATGAGGGCAACCGTATTTTCATCGACATTGTTGTCGACCCAAGCGGTATCAACTTTAAAAGTATCTTTATTTACCGGGGCAATTTTTATGTCGACTCCAAACAAGTGACATGCCTTATCAAATGCCGGGTGGGCGGTCTCAGGCTTTATTACATTTGGATTTTTAATTCCGAGGTTAACTCGGGCATATTCCCTGTAAGCCAGTATTGCATGAGCTATAGACCCAGATCCTCCGCTAGTTACAAGTCCTCCGGGTATCGTATCTTTTATTTCTCCCGCATTCAGCATGTTCAAAGTCATCGATATTATTTCTGACTCAAACTTAGTTACCCCTGGACACATGTCGCGCTGCAACGCATTAACATGAGCAAACATTCCAAACGCTTTTGTCAAAAAATCATAATGCTCATGATCTCCGCAGTACATCGTTCCCGAACATTTACCAGTTTCCCAGAAAGAGTCTTCTTGACCAGCAATTTCATGAAGAATTTCAATAACCGTTGAGGGATCGGTACCGTTTTCGGGAAGTTCATAATTAATCGGATATTTTTCTGAATAAGGGAAGTTCGTCATAGATACATATTAACCTAAATTGATACAGAAACAATATTACTTTTTAAATACACGGGTGCCATATTAAACCCAATGTCTGAAGATCGTTCGACAAGATTTTTAACGTCATCGACTTAAAAGATCTTTAGCGATATGAGTCATTTGAATTTCATCAGTACCGGCATAAATTTGGAAGACCTTTGAATCTCTGGCCAATTGTTCTACTCTATACTCAGCCATGTAACCGTTCCCACCCAATAATTGAACCGCTTCTAGGGCAACTTCAGTTGCGGCTTGAGCCGAATAAAGCTTCATGGCTGAAGCCTCAGCCAATGTAAGCGATTCGCCGCTTTCTTGCATTTCGATGTGCCTAAAAACAAGGTTTTGAACGTTTAAACGCGCCACCTCCATTTTGGCAAGTTTCATTTGAACCAATTGAAACTCAGAAATAGGCTTTCCCCACAACTTGCGCTCTTTGGCATAGTTCACCGATATTCTCAAACACTCTTCTATAACTCCAAGTGCCATTGCGGCAACTCCAGATCGTTCGGTTACAAAATTATCTTTTGCGCTCTGACGACCACCACCGCCTTTTTCCTCTTCACTGCCCGACAGTAATCTGTCTTTACCTACTCTAACATCACTTAAAAACAGCTCCCCAGTGGGTGACGAATGAAGACCCATCTTTCTAAACGGTTTAGACTGTTCAAGACCCTCCATCCCTTTGTCCAGAATAAAGGTCAAAACTTTTCTTTGTCGAATCGGAGTATCAGATCCGTCGTCGAGTTTTGCATAAAAAATAATAGTGTCCGCATACGGTCCGTTGGTAATGAATGTTTTGTTGCCGTTTAATACATATTCCTCCCCGTCTCTTTTTGCACTGGAAAGCATACCTCCGAGAGCATCCGATCCAGAATTAGGTTCAGTAATCGCCCAAGCTCCGACCTTTTCAAATGTCAACAGATCTAGGCCCCATCGCTCTTTTTGCTCAATCGTACCGCGTGACATTATTGTACCGGCGGCCAACCCTAAACTTACCCCCATCGCGGTCACTATTCCCGGACAGACTTTGCATATCTCTATAATCGGGATTAGAGTCAGGGCTGCCGCACCGCTGTCACCTTTTTTGGATGACGCTTGGTCATTTGAATTTTCTTCAAGCTCACCCGACAGAATCTTTTTTTCACGCTCGATTCTATGATTAAATCTGTCTTTTGCCATTGAATCCATGCCAAATGTCTTAATAAGTTTTCGGATAATTTCATAGGGCGGCATATCGCCGTGTTCAAGCTCGTCTCTATTCGGTTCGATTTCAGCTGCCACAAATTTTGCTACGGCATCTTTGATCATTAATTGATCGTCTGTCCATTTATGCATATTTTCCTCCAAAATAAAGAGTTTTTCCTAATATCTATAATTAATACAGACACTTTAAAAAGTCCAATTCGGGTGGCCTCACAGCTGACAATTACGAGTTTTGATTTAAAATAACAGATATATGACGATTCAAAGTCTGCTTGATTCACATAATATATCTAACCAACTTGAATACTGACATATTTTGCTAAAATATATAAGTCCTATCCATCACTATTCTCAAATTTGGGCAAAATACAACAAATTTAACGAAGGAAACCATGAAACCAAACGACTATAAGGTAGCGGATCTGTCATTGGCAGAATTTGGAAGAAAAGAAATAAAGCTCGCCGAACACGAAATGCCAGGACTAATGGCAATGCGCGAAGAATATAAAACTATTCAGCCGTTAAAAGGGGCCAAAATAACTGGTTCCCTTCACATGACAGTACAAACTGCCGTCCTAATTGAAACGCTTGTTGCTTTAGGCGCACAGGTACGATGGGCAAGTTGCAATATATTTTCAACTCAGGATCACGCTGCAGCTGCAGTAGTTGTAGGTACGGAAGGGACGATAGATTCCCCCAAGGGTGTACCAGTGTTTGCGTGGAAAGGCGAATCTCTTCAAGAATATTGGTGGTGCACCGACATGGCATTGACCTGGGATGACTTTGGACCCAACATGATTCTTGATGATGGAGGAGATGCAACCCTGCTTATTCACAAAGGTGTAGAATTTGAAAAAATTGGTTCGGTCGCAGAACCCACGGAATCAGATTCGCAAGAATATAAAGTCATTTTAAATCTGCTTAAACAGTCGTTAGCCGACAACCCTACACGCTTTACCGAAATGGCTAACGGCATTAAAGGGGTAACCGAAGAAACCACTACTGGGGTTCACAGACTGTATGAAATGGAGCGAAGCGGCGAACTGTTATTCCCCGCAATTAACGTTAACGATTCTGTAACTAAATCAAAATTCGACAATAAATACGGCTGTCGACACTCACTTGTAGACGGCATAAATAGGGCAACAGACGTATTAATAGGTGGCAAAGTTGCTGTAGTGCTGGGTTATGGAGACGTCGGAAAAGGATGCGCTCAATCTCTCAGCGGACAGGGAGCCAGAGTCGTTGTAACAGAGATTGATCCCATCTGTGCACTTCAGGCCGTAATGGAAGGCTATGAAGTTACCACCTTAGAAGATGCACTTGACAGGGGTGATATATTCATTACCGCCACTGGAAATAAAAATATAATTACCGCAGAGCACATGTCCAAGATGAAACATCAAGCCATTGTGGGCAATATCGGTCATTTTGATAATGAAATCGATATGGACGGGCTGACTAGAATCCCTGGCATTGTCAGAGAAAATATTAAGCCACAGGTTGACAAATGGATATTCCCTGACGGCCACTGTGTAATAGTGCTTTCAGAAGGCAGGCTATTAAACCTTGGAAATGCAACTGGTCATCCGAGTTTCGTAATGTCCAATTCATTTACCAATCAGACAATGGCTCAAGTTGAAATTTTCACCAATACATCATCGTATGAAAACAAGGTATACGTACTTCCCAAACATCTGGATGAAAAAGTAGCCCGGTTGCACCTATCTGCTTTAGGCGTCAAATTAACCGAACTGACTAAAGATCAAGCTGACTATATAGGAGTACCTGTCGACGGACCCTATAAACCAGATTCATATCGATACTAAGATAACTGTTTAAAAGATCTCTGCGAAACAGATTACTGGGAAAACATTACTGCATAAAACATTTTGTTTAAAATATTTCTGCGTACAAATTAAATAGTGCTTAAATAGTGCCGAATTTATGAGTTTTGCAAAGGTCTGATCTTCTGCAACCATACACCTTTGAGTATTTAACCTTAAGGCTTAATTCTATTAAATTGGCTGTAGGTAATTTTGCGCATTAGAGTTAATGCGGCTGTAAACTTAATAAACATGACAGAAGTCGAGACAACAACTCAAAAAGTCGACGAATACCTTGACCAAATCCGTGAACGTGGGGGGCGAATAACTGACGCAAAGAGACAGTTGATTTTAACGCTGCTAAATGCGGATGAACATCTCACCGCCGATCAAATTTACGATGAAATTGCAAAGCAACTACCGCGCCTTAACATATCCACCGTCTACCGAATTTTAGAAGAACTTGAAATGTTCGGAATTGCAAGCCATACTCATTTTGGGCACGGTCCTGCCACCTACGAACTCTATACGGTACAACATATACACTTGATCTGTGAAAAATGTGACTCAATCGAATCGATACCGCACCCTATATTTAGGCCGCTTGTTAAGACCTTACGCAAAAACTACGGTTTTATTACGGATATGACACATTTCGCAATACCCGGCATATGCAAAAAATGTTTAGAAAAAATGACGAAGATTTAGAGTGTGCTAGATCTCAGTCGCTTTGGCATTATCGTGATCTTCTACCCAATCCCTACAATGAATTTCAGCCCATTTTCTGGAGACCTTTAGCGTAATCATAGATTTTAATGAGTCGAAATTAGTCAACGCATATCCGATATGACCGATAATAACAATTACAATCAGCCAAGCAAATAGCTTATGAGTAAAGGTTGCGCCAATTCGGTAACTCAACGGTAAAACAGTAAAACTTTGCATTACAAAACCGGAGATCATCATAACGACTACGGCACCGTTCATAAACGCGTAATTGGCCTTTTGACCACCATTGAATTTCTTTAATACCAGGTTCTCATTATTCCCCCAATACCTTATCCACCTAAAGTCTTCTTTAGTAAATCGACCGAGAATTCTTAAATCGGCTTTCAAAAACTTCGATTTTTTAAAACCGATAAATCCCATTATGAGCGGTATTGGCAACATAGTGCCCGATATTATGTGTACAATTCTCAACCCCGTTCTTCCGCCAAAAAACACCATAGCAGCTGGAATCTGAATCGCAACTACTGAGCCTATGCATACCAACATAAGAAAGGCAGTTGCCCAATGGACAAACCGCTCTGCTGAGTCAAACCTTTCAATTCTATCGGCGCCACGGTAAGATTTTTCAGTCGACAGGTTGGTCGGTTCTTCCATTTGATCGTCCAATCCATGCATTCTGCGCATATCCCAAATTCTCCCAATAACCCGGGATTACATTCGTAGCAAGTTCAATTGAGTCCAACCACTTGATTGATTTATAACCATACATCGGTGCCACATACAGCCTCACCGGCCCCCCATGCTCTTCGGTAATTGATTCACCCAACATAGAATAGGCAACTATAACATCGTTTCTCATAGCCTGATTTAGGGTCAAACTTTCCGTGTAGACTCCATCGTATGATTTGAAAAGTACTCCTTTAACTTCTTGCTTAACGCCTGCTAAATTTAAGATATCTCTTAAGCAAACCCCAGTCCATTTAACGTTGGGAACTCTCCACCCGGTAACACACTGGAAATCCTTTGTCATATAAGTTGGCGGTAATTTCAATAAATCGCTGTAAGACAAAGTTATGGGCTTGTTCACTAAGCCAGTTACTTTAAGCTTATAATCTTTCGTGGTCCTGATGGGGAAACCTGCCACGGTATAGATTTCAAAGCCTGCGCCGCCTGGTATTAAATTTGAGATTGGGTTGTTTGGAGAAAGTTTTGAGAAAACGTTGTTTAATCTGTCGGAAATTTTAGATCCAAACAGTACGCCCAGGACACCGACGGCAGAAAGCACGAGCACGGTACGTCGTGCTACGGGGACAGACGAACTGTCTCTAAATTTAGCGGCCATGAAACTAGTTTAGTTTCGTTTGTTTTGACCTATTCAATCAAAATTTATTAAATATTTTTCAAGTTGTCCTATATGTAGCTCAATATACAGTGCAGTCGAATTTGCCAAAAGTTAAATATTGCCAAAAGGTTGTTTGATCAAACTTTTTCAATCAGACTTTAGACGGAATCTACAACCGAATTACCAAGAGCCTGCGAATGACAATAGTGGCAAGAGATTCAGGAATATTTAAGAAAGAGTTGTAGACAAGTTGCGAACAAGTAGTGGGCCGCGCGAGTCTCGATCTCGCCACCTTAGGATTAAAAGTCCTCTGCTCTACCGGATGAGCTAGCGGCCCAAAAAAATAATAGTCGATTTTTGACCCTTTATAATTCAAAACTCCGTTTTCAGCAAGGATTTGAAGATTAAAATTCTCAATAATTGACATTTTTTACCGGTATACCGCTATGCCAAAAGTAAGGTCTTTTTTACAATACTTAATCGTAAATTTAACCTTCAGATCTCGGTATTAGTTTAAGTCAAGATTAGTTTAAGTCAAGAACCCATTATCCGGCAATTGTAATGTATGAATTAGCAATCCTTCGGGCTTCAAAATCGGAATCAAACACGTCTTGTTCGCTATTTAGATCTACGATGCTACATGTTTGAATACAGTGTTCAACCACGTCAAATATCTTTAACCAAGACAGTCGTTCATCCAGAAATGCTTGGACTGCGACTTCATTGGCGGCATTTATTATAGTTGGCAAATTCTTGCCTACTCGTCCAGCTTCATAGCCAAACCCTAGAGATCTAAATATATTCCGATTAGGTTTTTCAAAACTAAGTTCCAGACCGGAACCAAAATCAATCATACCGTACGATACTTGACCCCTATCAGGATAGTTTAACGCATAAGAAATCGGTAAACACATGGTTGGCATTGCTAATTGAGCCATTGTCGCACCGTCAGCAAAAGTTACCATGGAGTGTACTATTGACTGTCTGTGAATTACCACCTCAATGTCTTGGGTGGAAATATCAAAAAGGTATTTGGCTTCAATTATCTCCAAGGCTTTATTCATTAAAGTGGACGAATCTACCGTAATTTTAGGCCCCATGTTCCACGTTGGATGATTTAACGCTTCGTCTATTTTCACTTCCGATAGATCAGAAAGAGTTTTACCTCGGAACGGACCGCCGGAACCCGTTAGTAGGATTTTATTAATCGATCTTAACTTTTCATTCTTTAAACATTGGAATATTGCAGAATGTTCAGAATCTACGGGTATGATTTCTCCGTTAGATTTTTTCTTAATTTTGTCCACTACGTCACCTGCAGCGACTAAGGATTCCTTGTTCGCCAGTGCAAGAATTTTATCGGCCCTTAAAGAGTTTAGGGTTACAGAAAGACCAGCAAATCCCACTATTGCGTTCAGCACAAGATCCGCTTTAGTCGAAAGCACTTCAACCGAATCCCGGCCGCAAACAACTTGACAATCGTAATTAAGTCCAGACTTTAATTCATCACTGTGCGACTCGTCGAAGAGGCAGACATATTTAGGGTGAAATTTATTGGCCTGGTCTATCAATAATTCCGTACTGGAATTAGCCCCAAGAACAGCTACTTCAAAATCCTCGGGAGACTCAGCTATAACTTCAAGAGCTTGAGTACCGATTGAACCCGTTGAACCAGCTATGGCAATGGTTTTCATGACTAGCTAAAATGCATTAGTTGAAAATAGACATAAGCCATGGGTAGGCATAACAAAATTCCATCTATTCGGTCTAATATGCCACCGTGACCCGGTAAAACCGACCCAAAATCCTTAAGTTTCAGATCCCGTTTTAGCATTGACTCTATTAAGTCGCCGAGTGGGCTAAAAATTGAAACCAAAACCGCCATCTCCATAGCGTGACTCATAGTCCACGGACTAAATACATACCCTATTACAGCCCCAACAATCAAAGTCAGAACGGTTCCGCCAAAAAACCCCTCCCAAGTTTTATGGGGACTTATGTTCTTTGCAAATAAGTGATTTTTCCCAGCTCCGAATCTCTTACCGAAGGCGAAGGCACCCACGTCGTTAACGACTGCCAAAATTATGACTGCAACCAAATACGCGATTCCATGTTTATTCGGATATTGGTTCGGCGATAATATGAGACCGGCAAATGAGGCAAAAAATCCTATCCAAATAAAGCCTAAAAACGTCACGCCTATATTAGCAACGGGTCGTTCTTTGTGTTTTTCCTCCGAATCAGAAAATATATACCAGGCAAAAATTGTCCCCACGGTAAGTCCAAGCATTGACAGTAGTGCAGGTGTTCCTCTCAAATAGGCTCCCAAAACAGATGCAAGGACACCAAACACGGCAACTACCCCAGCGGGACGAAAGCCGACTTTCAAAATCGCGGTATTAAATTCCAGAATAGCCATTAAGGCTAAAATTATTACCAACAGCAGCCCCAACTCGGTTCCCGAGTAAAACATTAGAGCGGCAATTCCGGCTACAAGCATTCCGGTGAGAATACGCAAAGATATATTTGATCCAGAAGGTGCTTTTTGGCTTAATTCATGCTTAGCTGAAACCTGCTTTTTCTGAATAGATGGCTTTTTGGGGCTTTTCTTCTTTGCCTTCAGTTCGGATGCCCGACGCCTTGAAATTCGATCCATATTTTCAGAACTTAATTCTGAATCTTCATCTGAGTTTAACTCATCAAAATCACGATATGCAGGCTGGCTTTTTGAACTTATATGATCTCCTACAGATACTTGAACATCACCTTGATCAAAATTCACTGATTCAGGATTGTCGTCGGTGATGCCAGATTCGTCTGATTCGTATTCTTCATTATGATCTTTTATAACCGGAACGTCTTCGGTAATAAAGCCCAAGTCTAAATCTTCGTCATTCTCATCCGAATCATGTTCAGTGCGCCAAACTGCAGTTCGGGCAGATATCTCTTCAAAAGATGTATCTTTGGAATCGTCAATTAAAATTGCCGGTACCTGCCCAGTGGGAGGATCGGTCCAATGTTGATCCAGACTGCCATGAGATAAATTTTCTTCTTGATCAAATTCACTTTCATGGTCAATGTCGGTCTCTTCTTCGACTGTTTCGTAATCGTCTTTAACTATATCGGATGCCCGTTCCGCACCCAGAATTCTAATACCGTCAAATTCAGAATCCTGTGAAGATTTGCCGTTTGTCTCGCTATCTTCAAAATCGCTCATTTTGTACCGCTTTTATATTTCCATTAACTCTTTTTCTTTAGCCGCAAAAAGTTTATCAACAGTTGATGTTTTCTCGTGGACTACAGTGTCCAATTCTTTTTCGCTTCGAGAAAGATCGTCTTTAGATATGTCGCCGGCTTTTTCTAAGGACTCAATTTCGTGCCTTGCGTTTCGTCTTAGATTTCTTAATGTTACTTTAGCATCTTCACAGATTTGCTTTATGACTTTAACCAGCTCCTTACGTCTTTCTTCATTTAGGGGAGGAAAGACGAGTCTTATTACCTGCCCATCATTGTTTGGAGTAATGCCAAGATCCGAGTTTAATATTGCTTTGTCAATTAAGCCCAGCGAAGTTTTGTCAAACGGGGTAACCACTAGTGTTCTTGCATCTGAAACATGAAATTGAGCTAATTTATTTAGCGATACCGTCGTCCCGTAATATTCAAGCTCAATTCTATCCAATAATGCAGGAGAGGGTCTGGATGTTCTAACCGCAGTAAGTTCTCTTTGACAGTGTTCAATTGCTTTATCCATCTTCTGCGAAATTTCCGATACTGCTACGTCTACTAGTTCACTCATTTTATTAATGTTCCTACTTTCTCTCCCGCTAAAGCCATTTTAATATTACCCGGCATCATTAAGTCAAACACATAGATCGGTAAATTATTATCCTTACAAAATGTTATCGCCGTCAGATCCATAACTTTTAAATCTTTAGCCAAAACTTCAGTAAATGAAATCTCGTCAAACCTCGACGCATTGGTATCTACCCTAGGGTCTGCGCTATAAACACCGTCAACTCCCGAATGTGTGCCCTTAAGTAATACTTGAGCTCCGATCTCTTTTGCGCGTAGGGCCGCTGGGGTGTCTGTAGTAAAGTAAGGATTCCCCATTCCTGCTGCGAATATCACGATACGTCCCTTTTCGAGATGTCGTAATGCACGCCTTCTGATATAAGGTTCGGCAACTTCAGCCATCTGAATTGCGCTACAAACCCTTGTAGGTTGCCCGTTTTTCTCAAATGCCTCCTGTAGGGCCAATGCATTGATAACCGTAGCCAACATTCCCATAGTGTCTGAAGTCGATCGTTCGATACCTGCATGCTGCCCAGTGGCTCCCCGCCAAATATTACCGCCACCCACTACCACAGCCAACTCCATGTCAAGCTGATTTTTGGCATCGACAATTTCTTTTGCGAGCCTGTCAACTATGGTGGCATCAATTGTTTCATCAGACGCACTTGAGGCCAAAGCTTCCCCGGACATCTTGAGAACTACCCTGGACCACCTCGGTGAATAAGATGCCGTATCCATAATAAAGATTTACTGACCTATGACAATCTGAACAAATCTTTTAATTGCGGCATCCCCCAATATCTCTTTAATAGATTTTTTCTCGTCCTTGACATACGACTGTTCAAGCAGGCAAATTTCTTTATAAAAGCCGTTTAGGCGACCTTCGATTATTTTAGGTAATGAAGCTTCCGGCTTCCCCTCATTGCGACTAATGTTTTCAAGAGTTTGTCTCTCTTGGGCTACCATCTCTTCGGGAACCTCTTCTCTAGATTGATACAAAGGTTTGGCAAAGGCTATATGCACGGCAACGTCATGTGCAAGCTCTTTTGAACCGCCCGACATTTCCACTGCCACGGCATTAACACATCTGCCACTTTGCATGTGAAGATAAGTTCCTATGATAGAACCTTCGGTTGCCGATATTTTGACAATCTTCCCAAAGGCAATATTTTCCTTAAGGGTGATTTTAAGCTCATCAAGCTCCTCTTTTAGTTCTATAACAGAGTCCGCACCCTTTTGCAAAACAATTTCGGCGGCTGTGTCTGCAAACCTTAAAAAGGACTCTGATTTGGCTACAAAATCGGTTTCGCACTTTAGTTCCACCAGAGCAACGGTGTCTGAGACTTCGGCTAACGCAATCGTACCTTCTACGTTTTCTCGGTCTGAACGCTTTTCAGATTTTGCCACACCTTTTTCTCGAAGATAAGTTTTTGCTTTTTCAAAATCACCGTCACATTCGGTTAAGGCATTTTTTGCGTCCATAATACCGGCACCGGTTTCTTGACGCAACAATTGAACATCTTTAGCAGTAAATCCTGCCATATATTGCTTCCTCCTTAAATATATTCAATTACGATCGTATTTACTATTAACGGACAAGATATCTCCAAGTTGTTGAAATCGGAGATATCTTAAATTAAACCGCCAAAGAGTCTTCGCTAACTCCTTGAGCTTCTGGCCCTTTTATCATGGTTTTTGCCGCAATATAGCGACCTTCCATTACTGCTTCAGCCATTAGAGAAGTAATTAATTTAACCGAACGAATCGCATCGTCGTTTCCAGGAATCGGATAGTCGATAATATCCGGATTGCAATTTGTGTCCACTACGGAAACAACTTTGATCTTAAGTCTCTTGGCTTCAGTTATAGCCAAGTGTTCGCGAATTGTATCCACTACAAATATTGCATCTGGGACTCTCTTTAGACTTCTGAAACCGCCCAGGTTCTTGGCTAATTTATCCATCTCGCGTTGAATTTGAAGAGCTTCCTTTTTAGGCATACCCTCAAATTCACCCGCGCGTTTTGCGTTTTCGAATTCGATTAACTTTCCAGCACGTTTTGATATCGTCTGAAAATTAGTAAGGGTTCCGCCCAACCATCTCTCACTTATATATGGCATGCCACAATATTGAGCATAAGACTTTATTGACTCTTTAGCTTGTCTTTTCGTTCCGACAAACAATATGATTCCAGAGTCGGCAACCAAATCTCTAACATAAGAATAAGCTTCGTCTATTCCTTCGAGCGTCTGCTTGAGATCAATTAGGTAGATACCGTTTCTCTCTCCGATAATAAACCTTCGCATTCTCGGATCCCATTTTCTGGTCTGATGACCGAAATGCAACCCAGCCTGCATTAAATCTTTCATGGTGACTAATGCCACAAATCCTCCATTCCATCGGTTAAAATAACTTAGGATTCAGCGCTATTAACTTAAAAAGTTTTACTGCGACCGCGGATTGACCCTAAGCCAATTTATTAATTATTCTGACTTATCAATCCTACTCTAAACTAAGAGTTAATCTTTCCAAAATGCACTTAATGCGGATCTTAACCCGAGAATCGCTTTTGCGTGTATTTGGCAGGCCCTTGATTCGGTAACACCAAGAATTTCGCCGATCTGAGAAAGATTCATATATTCAAAATAATAGAGTTTTAATACTGCCTGTTCTCGTTCTGGAAGCTTTGAGATGGCATCCTCCAACATTTTTTTAGACTCTTCTGCTTCAAGACTGCTACTCGGAGACATATAGCTCGACGGTATCAACTCGCCTATGCTCAACGAAGATCCCTTTTGATTTCCGTTTTGAAGAACATCATCCAATGCAAGGACTCCAGCCACTGATATTTTGCGATAAATTGTATGCAATTCAGCGACAGTGACTTCCATGGCCCGAGCCATTTCTTCATCGGTGGGTGTTCTGTTTAGTTCCAAAGCCAGCTTGGAATAACACTCATCCAAATCCTTCATTCTCGCCCTTACCGAGCGCGGTACCCAATTAATTGTACGAAGTTCGTCTATGATGGCGCCTCTGATTCGAGTCATCGCATATGTCTCAAACTTTACATTTTTTTCAAGATCAAATTTTTTGATGGCATCGAGTAAACCAAACACGCCATAGCCTACCAAATCAGACAATTCTATGGTTTTTGGTAAAGTGGCAGCCACTCTGGATGCCACAAATTTGACTAACGGCAAATAATACAGTATCAGTCTGTCACGATTTTGCTTGCTTTCGCTACTTTTGAAGCTGTACCATATATCTTCAATTTTTTGATCGGATAATTTTTTATTTGAATCTGACGTCATCATTGCTAACCCCTCGGATGAGTATTAGAATACACAGATGCCAGCCTTTCTTTTGACACGTGTGTATAAATTTGAGTAGTAGCTAAACTTTCATGTCCCAACAGCTCCTGAACCGCACGCAAATCTGCTCCGTGGTCCAATAAATGAGTTGCGAATGAATGTCTGAAGGCATGGGGATGGGTCGGAATTGAAGAACGCCTGTCCAAGATTCTCCTGACATCTCGCGGATCAATTCGCTTCCCTGCTCTGTTGATAAATAGGGCATCTTTATGGTCGTTGTCTATCTTTATTCTGCTCCTTCCGAAAGCGATCCATTCATCCATAAACTTATTAGTAATTTTATTTACCGGAACGCTTCTAACCTTAGAGCCTTTACCCATTACGGTAACTGTATCGTTTGAAAACGAATTCAAATTTAAACCGCAAAGTTCTCCTATTCTCAATCCGCTTCCATAAAGCAGCTCTAAAATCGCATGATCTCTATAGCAGAATGGATCATCAGATGCGTCTTTAAAATCTAAAATTGTTTCGATTTCGGTAACCGTCAACACCTGAGGCAACCTCTGAGACTTTTTAGGTGCTTTAATATCGGAAATCGGATTGATTAGAACCAAATCTTTCTTCTCTAAGTAGTTAAAATATTTTCTTAACACAGAAATTTTACGACTGATTAGCGATGAGGAATATCCCTCGGCATTCAAATAACCCAAATACGACCTTATTGTCTTATTGGTTATTAGTTTGGGACTTTCGTAACCAATCCCACACACATAAGAAATAAAATCTTTAATTTCTCTTTTATAGGCGACTTGAGTCGACTTAGAAAGCCCGTATAGGGACCTTTCGAATTCATCACGATACCAGTCTGACAATGTATTCACCAAAAACAAAAATTAATCGATTTGGACATAATTTAATGTCCACCGTCCTTAATTTTATAAGGACATTACTAGTTTATAGCCTAAACTGCCAAATTCAAAGTCAAAAGTTGCATTATCGGCAAATTCAATTTAAAAGTTAAACAATTAAATTATTTTTCTTAACTTTTTTTAAGTTTATTTATTTACCTCAACGTCAATGTCCAAAATTAAATATGAACAATTCTGCTGCGAAATATGATTTGCAGTAAGTATGAATTCAAAAACCTAAAACTTTGGGACAATCCCAATTAAAACTGTGGACCAACTCTAATATTTGTAATCATTTTGATCATAAAAATCAGCCTTTTGCTTGCATCATGAGCCAATAGCTGAGCCTAACAAATTCCGTTAAGAGGCAACAAAGTTTTTGCAATACGAAACTACAATACTCCGAATATTACAAGTCAGATACCACTTAACATTTTCGAGAAATTCTAATAATTGACAGACAACGAACAAACATTGTAATTTAACGGATATACTTTCGATCAATAGCTTTTGAATTGCTGTAAATATAATAATTTTGTTAAATCTAGTAAACTATATGAAATGAATTCGGTCTTTATAATAGATGACGACGAGAGGATAAGAGATTCCCTGAAGCTTGTCTTAGAAGATGACGGATTCAATGTCAGAACCTTCGAATCGGGAGAAGAACTAATCTTTGCACTTGACAGCAGTAAACCTGATATCTTCATACTAGATCTGATGTTGCCCAACATGACGGGTTTTGAGTGCGCAAAATTAATTCGTCAAAAAAGCAACTCCCCCATTTTAATGGTATCTGCCAGAAGCGATACTCACGATGTGGTCGCTGGACTCGAAGCAGGGGCTGACGACTATATAATTAAACCTTTTGCCCCCAAAGAGCTTACGGCTAGGATGAAGGCACATCTCCGAAGAACCAAGCCGGCTCTACATGAAAAAGACGAACTTGACTTCGGGTCACTGAGAATAAAGGTTAGCCAGGGTCAGGTATTTATAAACGACAAAGAGATTTATCTGACCAAAACTGAATTTAAGATGTTAACTCTAATGGCCCAAAGTCCCAATAAGATAATCTCAAGAGAAGAGCTATTAGAAAAAATTTGGGGATATGACTGGTTTGGAGACACAAGGTTAGTCGACACTCACATTAGACGTCTGAGGGCCAAGATTGAAGAGGATACATCCGTACCCAAATATATTTCTACTTCCCGAGGTTTGGGATATAAATTTATTGCAGTTTAAATAATTTTTAATTTAGTCGCCTAATCCCGTTTGTACAAAAAATTTAAGTTAAAATTGCAATGGATAGTCGATGGTTGAAGTGCCTTTTAAAACATATCTAAAAAAAATTTCTCTTAAAGCCAAGTTTTCGTTAACCTTCGGATTGATAGCTTTTTTGATCTGTGTCATACTATCGATACTCGTATTTAAGGCAACTCAAGGCGTACTCATTTCTAATAGCGAATCCTTCTCCTCTCAAGCAGTTCTAACCGATATCGCTTTAATCGATAACGTAAATCTTTCGAATGCAACGGTTAGCCAAATTCTGGATTCAATTAGACTCTCCCGCAATTCGGAATTGGTGTTAGATTACAACGGAACACTCTATTTCAAAGGCGGACTTCCCGTACTGGACGTGACTGATTCAATAAAACAGTTTTCAACCCAACGAAACTTTAACCATTTCTTAAATATAAACGGAAACTACTATGTCATTTCCAAAACTTCATTCAGTTCCCCGTATTTCGGCGGAAACAACTATTTTATGCAATTGGACTCTTTTAATACTCTAAATGATACGTTAAATATACTTGCAATGCTTTTAGGAGCGTTTTCAATATTTTTTACGTTTCTGGGAGTTTTAATTTTTCAAATTATATATGGCAGATTCCAAAAACGATTAAACAAGATTACAGTTACGGTTGCTAAAATACCTCAAGGCGGGCCCATTGATCGTCTTGAAATTAACGGGCACGACGAGTTGGACGAACTGGCAACTAGAATCAATCAGGTTTCAGAATACTTAAACGAAAAGGTGGATCAAGAGCAGAGATTTGCCGCAGACGTAAGTCATGAGCTGAGATCTCCGCTTCATACCTTGTCTGCTACGGCGGGAATTTTAATAAACCATGTAGACGAAATGGCTCCAAATGCCAAGCAGGCCGTTACGATGTTAAATGCCGAAATTGAAAGATTTTCCAATTTGGTAATTGATTTGCTGGAAATTTTCAGAGTCGATTCACAACTTGCCGACACGAATTTGGAACCCGTACCTATTTATCGCCTTATCTTTGAGTCTCTAAAGGTATCTAATTGCGACGCCAAAATATCCTACAACGATCGAGATGTTCAAATTCTGGTGGAAGCCGACAAAAAAAAATTTGAACGAGCGGTGGCAAACATAGTATCCAATGCGAAAACCTATGCAAACGGACTTAAAATTGTTACCATCTCAAAGCTAGTTGACACAGTTCTGATCTATTTTGATGACGACGGTCCGGGTATCGACAAGGAATTTCGCGAACAGGTTTTTGAAAGATTTAATCGAGGCGTCAAATCAGGATCCAGGGGACACGAAAAAGGATCGGGACTCGGACTTACTCTAGTATCAAAAATAGTTTTAAGACACAAAGGTAAGGTTTTTGTTGATACTTCTCAAATCGGAGGTGCCCGGATTGTTATTGAATTACCAATTTATAAGCCAATTGATTAATAAAATCAAGAGCGGTCGACCACTCCGACAAGATACCATTAATCAAGCACAACAGTGCAAGTTCACCGTTTTATTAGCCCAAGTTTCCCGAACTTGAGACAAAACCCCAGGTAGAAGCCTTAAGGGTGTTATTTTTGGACACTACAAAGTACCGATTACCCTATGTTTTCGCTTTAGTTTATCTTTGATATTTAGAGTTTCATAGATTGCTTTTTGTTCGGGTTCTGGAATTGATGAGGTTCTGATGTGATGAATTTGTTCTTTATTATCAGTAAATATAATGGTTGATCTTTGGTGGGATAAAAGCACTTCCCTAATTGTTTTC
>JAJZNL010000040.1 GCA_021852345.1 Actinomycetes bacterium | reverse complement strand
AGACACTGCCATAATCCCTTTTTCATTGCTTAAAAAAAGAGCAGAGAAACGGGTACAAATTACAAACTATACCCCAAAGTACCGAAACCCTTGTCCCATAAGGGCATATTACGTCTATTTGTACAAATTTACCCACATTCATACCGGAAGACCCAGTTTTTTGACCCATGGATGATAGAAAGAGAGTTAACTGAGTACGATATTGTTGATCGAATATTCGTACCGTCTCAAACCGTAGTTGATTCATTCATATGGCAAGGTGTAGATAAAGATAAATTACGAAAAGTGCCATATGGCGTTGACATAGACCATTTTGTTCCTACTAGCTCAGTTGCTCCTGCTGGAGCATTTGTATCAGTTGCAACTGTCGGCATGCAAAAAGGCAGTCACATTTTGGTCGAAGCTTTTAGAAATTTAAATGAGCGATATGCTAATAACACAGGGCTAACATTAGTAGGACCAATAACCAAGGGTTGGGATAAAATTCTTGAGTTGGATAAAGGTGACATAACTGCAGTCGGACAATGCGACAGAAATGGCGTAATTAGACATTTACAACAAGCCAGAATTTTTGTTTTAGCCTCAATACAAGAGGGTTTAGCTTTAGTAATCGCACAAGCAATGGCTTGTGGTTTGCCAATTATAGCTAGTGAAGCGACTGGAGTACGCGAACTGGTTGATAATGGTGTTGAAGGAATTATTGTTCCCACATACGATGTCGAGGCACTTAGTAACGCTATGGAGCTCTTAATTTCAAATCTCAACTTAAGCAAAGAGATGGGAGTAGCTGCGCGTAAGAAAGTCGAACAATTTGGGGGGTGGAATCGATACGGGACAGAAATTAATAGTGAGTTATATAGAGTTATTACCGAAAAATCAACAGATTGAAAACATTTACAATATTTGTTTATTGATAGGCTCCAGCCTATCAATGCAACTGTTTCACTAAGTTTATCGTAAAGTGTTAAATATCCTACTGAGATTTTGGCATTGGCTCTAGAAATTCTAGTAAAATTGTCATTGTTTGACTTAAAAAATCTAATCGATAGCGATTTTAAAGTATCACCTCAAGCCGTAATTAGTCAGCCTGTTTAAAAGCTAAATTCAAATATTCATCGGCCGTGGAACCAGAATTAATATGCAATAAATTATTAACCCGACTCCTTGCAAATTTGGGGTTAAATTTTGCGCTAGACCAAATTCGAGCATTTTCACCGTATTGCAGTCGACATTTTTCATTTAAAATGAATACGCTCAAAACGCCAGCCAGAGCTTCTGAAGACTCGTCTATTGGCTTTAATCCAGTGATTCCGTTTAAAAAAGTGTCATCAGAACCACCGAATGCCGGAGCAATGACTGTAGTTCCGGCTATTTGAGCTTCGACTAGAACAAGTCCGAAACCCTCTCCTGAGGTCGGTTTAATTGATGTAGTTCTAGTTGCCAATACAAAAATATCGGCTTGTGCATATAGTTTTGCTAAATACTTATCGTCGATATTAGATTCTACAGAAATCCAATCTAATTTATTTATCATTTCGACCAGATTATTGGGCAAGGATCCCGATCCTGCGACAATCAATCTGCACTCTACCTTTTCTCTTTCTCTGACAACTTTTATCGCTTCAACTATTTCAAGTATGCCTTTTGAAACTGCCGAATCAAGACGGAATACCGTTAAAACTGTCGGTCCATCTGTTGACCTATCTTTAGTGTAAGACTTGGAAGCATTAGTTAGAGTGTTGAACCACTCTTCGTCTAATCCTGGAGCAATAATTTGCGCCTGTCCGATTTTTGACAATGCCCCTGAAGAAAATGAACTAATTGTTAACATAACCGCTTTGAATTTGTGAATTAACAATTTTATAAAAAAAGTTGAGTTCCATATATCTTCACCGTAAAATACAATATAACTTCTCAACACCTTTATCCTGGTAACTTTAAAAATTAACAAGCTTAAAGCGGCCAAATTCGGATGAAACACAATTGCAATGCAACCGTCAGTTGACTTTAGCTCATGTATTGTTTTAACCAATTGAAATATAAATCGCAATTTATTTTTTAAAGTAGGTCTTTCCCCAATCCTCAACATTGGTACTGGCACTATGGAAGATCCATTATTCTTCAAAACATCCAATAACCAATTTGCGTAACGTTCTATCCCGCCGCCATGTCCAATGGACGGCAAAACGGCTAAAACTGTAGGGCTGTGCAATAAATTAGCATTAATTCCTTTTCGGTTATGTAATTCATTAAACCCAATTGATTTTCTATTCATATTTTGTAATTTTCCTCTCTTCAGAGTTAAACAGCGCTACATTGTCCGCAATTACGGAATCAAGATTCCATAATATATCTCTCATCAATTTGGCTTTATTGCTAATGGCAACAAATTCCTCATCATCCATATCTATACAAGTTTGAAACGCTTTTATCCATAATGCTACGTCCTCTAGCGGCAAGTCCCACCCGACTCCATAGTCAATCAGGTTACGCCATGGGGTTCGATCGCTTATTATAACTCCAAGACCTGCATCAAAAGCCTCTATGATAGAGTGACCAAAATTTTCGCCCAATGTCGGTGAAACAAAAAAATGATTCTCGCTTAGAACGCTTAGCACCTGATCATGCGCCACATAGCCAATATAATTCAAAATAACATTTTGGATTCGGTTTATTTTCGACTGAAAGTCATTCCAATAACCCAAGTCTTCACTCGGACCAGCTACGGTAACATAAACTCTTCCAGATATCGAAGGCAGCACATTAAGTAAAAACTGCAAATTTTTTTTTGGCGTAATTCTTGATAAAAATATCATTTTGACCTCGCCTGATTTTTTTGATGCTCTTTGTTTCAAACTTGAATTTGCTAGAGTTGGCAAATTTTGAGCAACTCGAACCTCTACTTTTCCAAACTGATCCTGGATATAACCTTTTTCTAATTCAGTTGACGCATGCCAGACAACAATCTTATGCAACTTCAACACTTTAAAAAATTGTAAAAATAAATGTTTTTTACGTGCTTTTAACGATAATGCTCCTGGATCCAAACAGCCCCTTGGCGCTAAAATTACCTTTGTCTTCGTCTTTAAAACCATTACCATCAGCAAGGGCAATATCGTTTCCCTAATTGAAAACACTGTATTGAAATAGATAAAGTCTGGTTTTAACGATTTATAGATCTGCCGATAAGTCGAAACAGAAAACTGGTTATTTCTGAGATACATAACCTTCGAATCTCCCACATCAGTCCACCGAGCCGGCTCAACATCTTCATAAGGCCGTAAATCTCCAAAATCTCGATCTTGGCAAATAATATAAAAATCAAATTCTTTGCCTAAATAATCAACAATTCCAGCTATTGATCTGATATGCCCTCCGCCCTTAAAACCCGGTAAATATGTACCGACAATAATTAAAACTCTTTTTTTCAAAGTTTTACCGTCTCATTTGTTGAATCTCATTGGTAAGTAAATTAACAAACCATAAACTATTAGCATCAGACTAGGAATGTTGACATAACGTTTGGCGAACATAACTCCTATTTACATGCAACGAATTTTACATGAGTTGCCTGCGGAATTATCCAAGAATGAATTTATATATATTTATATATATTAACCTCGTAGCCTTTGCTCATTTGTAGATTCGGTTGAATTGGTCTATAATTTCCGCATTGGTTCATCTGTTAAATCAATTGCCATTGAATTGAACGTTGCGGTGCTCATAATTGGATGTGACACCTTATTATTTGTTTTTGTTCTCCACTCGATTAAGCCGTACCAATTTTGAGTCGGGCGGGGATATCCTAAGGTCATTTACCTTAGCGTGCCAAAATTTGTTCAATCGGATCAAAGGTTAACACCATAAGACCACGCGAGCTGCATTTCTATTCCAACATTGCGAAAGTTGTAAGTTTCCTTAATAATTGATCTGACTTGTTTTGCAAATTAATCCTTCGTGCATTGCGCTATTGAATTCAAGTTTTTTTGAAGCTAAGTAACGCGGCCTTGTATTTTCTAATGGCTTAGGCAAGTTTGACAAAGCGTATTAAGCAAAAGCCCTGTGGCTTCGAACAAAACCAATCAAGTAGTTCGCTTACCCCATTACCTGAGAGATCGCTGGTAAGTATTGCCATACGCGCCTCATGTGTCTCTTTTAAGACCTAGTCTCTCCATAGACCTCCACCTTGGGGCTTTAATCTACGAACGTCAATCCCTTGATAGTTATTTTAATTCTCAGGATTTTTTAAAGTGCCCATATTGCTCCTTTGAATTTCCTACTGTACTGTCGGATTATTAGTGGCGGTGTTCTCTAGTGCAACTCTACCCCGTTTGACTTTTTCTAATATTGCTTCCGCACTCTGAGGGCTCTTGGATAATTTAAGTGGGGGTGCCGGATTGCTCATAATATCTATTTTGGCCTATCCCATTGCCATTATGGAGGCACTATACTAGCTGAACTTTAGTCATTTAACTCGTACATTTTATGGGTAAAACAATAAACAGCACAACAGCAATTGATTTAACGGATGAATCAATTTGGAATCCATTGGGAGATTCAACGGAATCTAAAACCACCGAGTTTAAAGAGACATTTAATATATAAATACATGTAAAATCGTTCAAGGATAATTCCGCAGAAGCCCTCAATGAATCCGCTATAAATATGCAAAAGTGCTTGCAAAACTTATCGCAGCGTTAGGCTACGCTACACTTGAAAGGTAAGCCATATTACAACTCGCTGTTAAATTTAGGACTTTTTTTACTAAAGGACACGAGCAATTCAGAATTTAAAACTTCCATTGCGACTAACTATAAAGAAATGTTGAAAATTCAGTCAAATATCTTAAGCTATTCAAATCCGAATAAGCAAAGCCTTAAGTTGCATAAGGTTGTGTATGGATTGACTATTTTGGATATAGTCATTATTTTTTTGATTCCTAAACCCACTATTTTTACATTTGCGGGATGTATCTTAGGGATATTATTTTTTACTATATCCATAGGCGGTAATATTTCAAATTCTGTCGCAGGAATTATTGCCTGCATTACAGGATTTTTAATGAGGACAGACTTTTCGCTGTTGCCACTTGGTTACATGGTAATAGGTTTAGTTGCGGCAATTATATGCTTTATTCCGCTTTTGACCAGCTACCATCAGCAAAAATTTCCTATAATCGGAATTTTTGGAGCAGTGCAGGGGATTTATATCTACATGGGTTCGCTGGTAGCATCGCCCAGTCTTGCAATGCAAAGCTTATATCCTTTAAATATTCGAGAGGTGGGAACAGTAGCCACACTGGCATATTCGACAGTGTTCGTAATGACGGCGATGATTGTCCGTAAATTATTTCCGTCAATGCATCGCTTCACGCGATTTACATCCACTCGTTTAAATGTTATAAACCCAAACGAAACTTTCAATCGGAGTATTTTTTTATTCATTGCTGGTTTAATTTTTTATAGGTACTTGCCGGCTGAAATTGCAGCTAAATTAGGGCAATTTACCACAATTTTTGGTTACGCCAGAATCATTGCAATAGCAATTATGATTTTGCTTTGGTTGGGCAATAATTTACGAGCACCTCAAAAAGTCTTAGTGCTCATATTTATTGCCTTAGATGCCTTTTTAGGATTGACAGGGGCATTTGCATTATATTCTGCGGTAGGTGCACTGTCGGCAGCATTAATGGTTTTAACACTTAAAAAACCCAAAATAGTGATGTGGCTATTGGTATTATTTTTGCCCTTAAGCGTCTTTTTGAATATTGCTAAAACTGAATCACGTCAGAATACTCCTAGACACGTTAGTCACCTAGAGGCTATTTTGACTTTAGCACACTATAGCGATCTTGCAATTTTTCATCCGACTGCAGAAAGTATCCGTATATCGGCTGATCGATTTGACTATTCAGAGTTGCTAGGATACATGGTCGTTCATGTTCCAAGAGACTATTCTTATTGGAATAAAAAAAGTTATTATGAAATACCGTTTTTATTGCTTCCAAGAATAATTGTACCTTTTAAACCTAAATATGCGCTCGCCAATGAGTTCGGACGAAAATACGGTTTATTGAATCCCAATGATTTCGTAACGTCAGCAAATACCCCAATTGAGGTGGAAGCGTGGGCAAATTTTGGTGGACCAGGTTTGATTGGCATAGCTTTACTCGTTGGAATATTGCTTGCACTAGGCGAACGACTTTACAATAAAAATTATTTAGACGGCATAGTGCTTGGCGTAATTGCATCCTATCAATTACTTGGGGGAATTGAGTCAGGTATAATTGCATTTGCATTAGTTATACCTGTAACTATAATCTATGTTCCAATCGTAAGATGGGCATTATTAAAAAACCATAGCGTAAAAACATAATCTGAATTCTAAATCCAAGTGCAATATTCAATAATTAATTGGTCAGCGTTAATATCTGCGCCAGCCAATTAACAGAAAAATACTAAATAAATAGATGTTCACAACTCAGCATTAATATAACCAAGCGTTGATACTTTCACTTATGAACCTGCTCCGATTTCTCTATAAACGGAGATCTTTAGAAGACTCAAATCATAAATCTTGGATTTTCAAAGTAGATACCTTTGAATCAAAATGTATTAATTACTGAACCAAACGGAGATGGCAAAAACTATGTCAGTTGCACTTTTCCGATTTTTAGCCATCAAAAATGGTTAAACGGATTTTATATAAGAGATATCCAAGGTTTCCTTGAAAAACTTTCGATTTCGAGAGCTGATGGCAGGCATCGCAGGTACTGCAGCAACTCTTAGGAATCGAATACTTTATAATTGACGATTTCGACACTAACGCATTAACAAAAACTCAAGTTGTAGAATTATTTTAATGCAAGTCATGGGAAACAGATCAGAGATTAGGTCGACACCGGTCACCTCTCAACTGCCAACAAAAGACTTACACCAGATCATCGATGATCCAACACTGGGTGGTTCAATAACAGATCGTATTGCCGACTACTCAAATATCATAAACCTTAACAAGTAATCAATGGAAAAACTAAAAAATAGTGAATCTACTACGGAGAATTGATCTGCATTGATCTACAGCAAAATCAACCCATAAAGACTGGTTAGTTTTTACCAGAATATTCACTTAGGGATTCAAAGGTGTCATTAGAAACAGTTGGAAAGGGTAGGGTCGGATTAAAGAACACAAATGTCAATACAGAACACTTCGCTGAGTCAAATATGCAATTGGGTTAACGCGACATACGTAACGTACAATTTACCTATTGCCTCAATTCACTTGCAGCTGCAATGGTAGCCATTGAAGATTCATAAACCCAGGACGGAGTTTTACCACCAGTATTGATCAATTTCTTGAATGCCGTGAACGCTCCTGTTTGACCTTTGTCTTGACCTTTAAAACTTTCTTTTTTTCCGTCCAGCGTAATTGATCTAAAATCGTCAAGCAATGCAGATCTCTTTTTACCCAAAACTTCAATTCTTTCTTTCGGTGTTGAAGGATGACCGTTAACCGAATAGGTAATTGTTGCAATCGAACCATCATCAAAACTTAAAATCAATGCCATATCCTCAGCTATTACCCTCTCGTCAAATCCAGAGGCAACTGATTTTACCTGTTTCACCGGAAGTCCAACTATTGCCGAACAGGTATCTATAAAGTGACACACCTCTCCTAAAAGTCGGCCACCTTCTCTCCTGTCTTTATACCAGTGAGTATTGGGAACTCGGTTGGCTGAAACCCTATAATTAATTACCAACGGTCCTGTAAGTGACCCGGAGTCAGATTCAGTGTCGGTTTTTACATTATTGAAATGCTTTTTTAATAATTTAACAGAAGGAGAAAACCTTCTGTTAAACCCCACAAATAACAAAGAGTTATCTTTCTTGTTATTAAAAATTAAGTCCAACTCTTTATACGAAAGAGCCAAAGGTTTTTCGCACCAAACTATCTTCTCGTATTCTAAAGCTTTACTCACAATTTCTGCATGAGAACTGTGGGGAGTCGCTACAAATACGATATTAATACCTTCATCTTCTAAAATTGTTTCATACGTATCATAGACTTTAGCCGTAGGTTCTCTATCGGCCAATCGTCTTGCACTTAATCCAGTAGAAGACACGACTCCAGTAATGGTACCCAAATCTACCTCTTTAATTTTGGGAAGTATCACAGAATTCGTATAAGCTCCCGCCCCAATTAGACCAATTTTAACTTGCGAACTGCTGATTTTTTTACTAGTATCGGTCTTTACCTCTGTATCTGTATTATTTGTAGCGATTTTTACGCTATCACCGTCATATTCAATCTCTTTACCTTGAGAATTACTTTTCAGCACATTGGACTCTTTACCGTAAGTAAAAAGTATTCCCAAAACTTCTGAAGACTTACTTAACTTGTCATAAGCCTCGGTTGCTTTGCCGATATCATATCGGTCAGTAATTAAATCACTCACCTCCAACCTTTTAGCGGCCAACATAGACAATATGGATTCCATATTTCGGCCTTCGGTGAATCTGACGTACCCTGCCGGATAATCTATGCCCCATTCTTCATAGCTCCTGTCATACCTTCCCGGTCCATATGATCGTGCCACTTTGACAGTTAATTCTTTGTTATACAAAGGGGTTCGATCCTGATTCATGGCAACATCTCCCACTATTACCATCGTACCTCTGTCACGTAAAATATTCGGAGCTCTTTTTATAGGTTCATTTGATTTGCCACCGGCTGTAATCAGAACCAAATCTGCTCCACGGCCTTTAGTAATATCCAATACCGCTTCGGTTGTCAACTCTCCTTTTTCCAACAATCCGATTCCGCCGAAGGTATTTAATAAATTGACTTTATTTTCATCAATATCTATTCCAACGACACTACAGCCAGATGCCATAGCCAAACGAGCCGCCAACTGACCAATTAAGCCAAGACCAATAATCACAACAAAAAGTCCAGGTTGAACCTCCCCCAACCTTAAACCATGCAAAGATATTGAAGCGACGGTTGAAAAAGAAGCTTCGTGGGGGCTTACTCCTTCTGGGACCCTAGAACACAATAACCCTGGAACTATCTGAAAATCTGCGTGGTTTGCATATCCTGCGCCTCCAGTTGCAACTAAATCACCTGGAGAAATTCCATGCACATATTCTCCGACCTGTCTTACGATTCCACAACCGGAATAGCCGAGCGGTAAATCACTATTAAGCCGGGATTTGACTGTTTTTAAAGTAGTTATCGGCCCGTCCTGTTTAACCTTGTCAAAAACCTGTTTAACTAAATCAGGACGAGCCTTTGCCTTCGAAATTAAACTGGACTGAGCAAGTTGAGTTATCATCCTTTCTGTGCCGGGCGAAACTAATGTCGCTACAGTTTCGACCAACACTTCAGAAGGAGAGTTAACCGGGATAGGAACCTCCACCAAATTAACCTGACCGCCGGATAAACCTTGTACAACTTGTCTCATAAAACAACTTTCATCAATATATAGCTCACAGAAAATAACTAATTATTTACTTAAACACCCTTCATGGCTTTAAGCGAATAAAACAAAATCATCAAATACAAATTTAACAGCAACCGGAAGTTCGCCTGTATAACTTACCCTTAAAACAGAAGAGGGCTCCAACGCTCCAAAATTAATTGCTCGGCTGCTTAAAATACCATCGTCGTCAACATATTCAATATCATAATCAATCTCAGTTTCTATCGAAACTTTAAAAGTACCGGCTAACGTATTTTCTTGTCGATTCATTGTACTTTTGTTTTCTATCTGAAATTGAAGCGATGTCTTCTTTAACTCAGCAGATTCTTTCGGGATGGCTGTTTTCAATTTCACATCTTTTGGAAAGTGAAAAAACCATTCCAAATTGTGAAAATACGAACCTCGAACATTATCTGATATCTCCAATCTATTTATTTTTTTAAAAAGAGTCACACTTCTGTCGTGCGTAGGTGACCCTACTAAATAAGAATAACCACTATGAACACCCTCGATCATTATCTGATCTTCGTTGTCACTCCACTTAACTAACTTAACCCCCGCACGCCTACCGGCTCTAAAAGATCCCCAAACTTCAGTGGAATTAAGCGAGTCTATCGTCAAGCTATTATGACCCTTGGTGCTTCTTTCATATTCTCTTCTATGTCCAGATTCATAGACGGACGTACCCGAATCGCACAAAATCTCATTTTTGTCAAAATACATCAAAACATTTAAAGTATCGGCATGGCTGTGGGCTGGAAGTTCTTTTGGGCATGGTTCGCCGACATCAAAACATGCAGACAGCCCACAATGATTATTAAAAGTAAAATAACCTGAAATTTTCGACAAGTCACGTATTGCATTTTTACTATTTATAGGTTGCTTATTTAGTTGAGAACCCGATATCGACTTCAATTCATTATCATAATCCATGCCTTCAGATTTTTGATGTCCAAAATCTGGCTCGGTTAAATAATCCAACAGTTTAGGACTAACCCTACATGCGTCATTTACAAGCCATATTCCGCCATCTAAAGTTCGCATGGACGAAAGCCACAACTTCATATTTTCAATATGATCGTCGAGCCATGCCAAACCTACATTCAGGTCAGAATTTACAGCGCTAAAAGACTCGACGGCATTTTTTATGTCAGATAAGTCCACCAGCACTTGAACATGATAAGAAGTAGAACGTTCGTAGTGAGAACCATCGTCTAAAATTTGATATTCGAGCGTTTCTTTTAGTTCCTTTAAATATTTGATAATTTTTTTTCGGTCATTCAATAGGCAGCCGACAATAATTAATGCTTTTAGATTTTTAATTAAGTGATTACCCTCGACATCTTTTTCTCTAAACAGCCTCAACAATCCATAAGATTGAATTATTATTTTTGAAATTTTAAGTTGTGCCTCATCTTTTAAATTCCACCTGTTTAAAATATCGACCAAAACTACAGCTCTTAAAGATGCTACATAAGGCGACCATTCGGGTACCCTAAAAAGCTTTTGAAAACTATACCAAGAGTCAAAAAATATCTCGAACAAATCGTTTCTTTCATCCAAATCAAAAGCGTTCCCCAATCCCCAAGCCCATTCAAAATAATGAAGATTAAACCTGTATAGCAGTGAAGTATTTTCTTGCAACCAATTATCTGAAGCACGATCTTCAAAACTTAAAACAGCCTGCCTTTCGCCTATTGCTTCTATAAATCCTGCCCTAAAATCCACAGCTGTCTGAATTAAGTCTTTTTCGTTAAATAAAGATTCAATGGGCACAAAACCTTTTAAATTTTTAGGTTTAGTTTCAGAGTTATTTTGTCGTGTAGCCAACAACCAAAAAGTTGATTCTAAAACTTTCAAAGGGAAGAGGGCAAGAAATCTTCTTAGCCCCCTCAAAACGATCCTATATATAATCATTTTAGGTTTCATCTTTACAGCTGTAGATATATACATTGAAAGATGTTCTTTTTTCATTTACGACAACCTTGCGAGCCCCTCAGCTATTTAAATTTAATATTTGAATTTAAAGTTATTTTTTGAAACTCTTCTTTGATCCCGTCATAGAAGGATCTAGGTTGATAGTTCAAGTCATTTATTGCGTTACTTATATCAACATTTTTATTTTCGGCAAGTCGGTTAATCTGTTCTTCCTTTAATTTTGGATTTTTTGTGGTCTTGGCATACAACCTAACAAAAGATGCCGCAGTCCTTGAAGGCACATTAACTAATATTGGTTTCTTTCGAGCTGTCTCTGAAACTTGTTTAAATAAATTTTTTAAGGTAATTGAATCCCTACCGCCTATGTCATACGCTTTACTAATTGCAATATCAAAGTCTGCTGCTGTCAATATAACACTTACCAAATCGTCTACATGAACCGGTTGTTGCAATGCAGCTCCGTTATCAATCAGCGGCAAAACAACAATAGGTAATTTATTTACGAGATTGATCAAACGTTCCATGTTTCTATCACCCATGTCACCATAGATCATTGTCGGTCTTATAATGGTCCAATCTAAGCTTGAACTCATTACTGCTTGTTCGGCTTTTAACCTTATTGGCTTAGATGAAACAGGCAAGCTCGTATATATAGAAGACGTTGATGTAAAAATTGCCCTCTTAATTCCAGAAGATTCCAGTCGGCGTACAACACCTTCTATATGACCAAAGCCCATTGAAGCCGTATATATAAACAGGGTTGATTTGGGCTCTTTAACTTCATCAAAAAATGCCCCCAAATCATTCCCGTCTAAATTCCCACTTATCGGAACAGCATTTAAGCCCCTGATCTTTTTATTAGACTCAGATGACCTAGATAGAACAAACACATTTTTGCCTAAACCGACTGAAGCTTTAACGATCCTTGCTCCTGTAAATCCAGTACCACCAATTATAAATATGTCTTCAAACTCATCTAGCATAACATTGGCAATGAATCATAATAAGTTGACAAAATATTGTCACCTATAGAATCAATCTACCCCCATACTGTCATTTAAATAATAAACCACCTGAGACGTAATTTTGTCCAATTCGGCTGCCACATCCCTAAAGGCATCACCGCCCTTGTCAAACGGGTCTACAACATCCATTTCAAGATCAGCTCCCAATAGTTCTTCAGAACGTCTGCCTTGAACAACTAACGATAGCCAATCATCCATAGATTCCGTAATTCTCTTGGGTCCCACGTTTGAAGCACGTTGAACAAACTCTTTAATGGTAAAAGTATGTTTAAGCTTGTTTTTTGCCAAGACAGCAATATCTCTCACATGCTCTTTTGCCATTCCGAAAATTAAATCAAACTCCTCAATGTCTATCGTTTCCAGCAATCTCGAGCTATGATCTGAAATATCAAGCCCAAAAGTTCTCATAACTTCTATTGCTTTTTGTGGCGGTTTCCGATCCTGATTTAAAATACCGGCAGATGAAATATCAAAATCAAGGCCGGCATCATTCAATTTAACCCTCAAAAATGCTTCTGCCATCGGAGATCTACAAATATTACCAGTACAAACTATCAGGATTTTATTTTTAGTCAACTTTACTGTCTCGATATTCGAACTATATCCATATGTTAAACAATAATAGTATTTTTAATCCATCTCTATTACGATTCAACAAACATTAAAACCATAAAAGCGTAAACTCAGTGATAATTGAGCTTGCAAGAAAAGTGTTTTTGATTTTTACCTATTGCCTATAATATTTAATTTTTGATCGGATGACTTGGTTTGAATTCACCACTTTGATACAATTCAATGTAAGCATTTACCTCATGGATATATTAAAGCTAACTTGAAGCGAATGTACTAAAATGGTTTAGCTTAATTTATTTGATATTTCAATAAAAATGAATCTAAAAGAAAGCATTTTGATCCTTAACCAAGACTTAAATTCATTGTACAATTCTTAAAAGACAATCTTCATTAATTTGAAACGTAAGCCATGGGCTTTAAATCATTAATTTACAGCAATTTACAACCAAATAAAATATCAGTGAATGATAAAAAACAATAACCTTTATGGAATATAGCCAATCATCAGAACCAGAATTAATCGACTATCTCAAAGTTTTAACGAGGCACAAACTGCTGATTATAGCCGTTATAGTCCTTATTACGTCATTGGCCGTAGGCTACAGTTACTACAAAACCCCCACCTATACTGCGACGGCAGATGTTTTATTGAGTCCCTTAGCCGGTGTTGGCGTTCAAAATCAATCTTCAAACCAAAATTTAACTCCTACATTTATTGAAACACAAGTTCAGTTGTTCAACTCAGCCGAAGTTCAGAATTTGGTAGCGACAAAACTCGGTGAAAAACCACCGTTGGTATCTGTTACCGAGGTCGGAGTTACCGCTGTAATAGAAATTAGCTCCACAGATATAAATCCGACTCAAGCGGCTAGAATCGCAAATGCTTATGCTAGTTCATACGTAACGCTATTACAAAATCAAGTAAAGCAAGCCTTTGCTCAATCAATTTCGGGAATCCAACAGGAAATTGATAAAGTACAAAGTCAAATAACTACGCTTAATCAGCAAATATCATCGGCGAATCCTAGACAACAAGCCGCTTTACAAGCTCAGCTGCAACCTCAGATCAACTCAGACCAGCAAAGCCTAACTGTCTACGGCAATGAATTGGTCGATGCACAAATTCAACAGCAATTAACAGGCGAGCCCGCACAAATTGTCAGTCCTGCAGTAGTTCCACTTTCACCCAGCTCAATGTCACCCAAGAAAGAAGGGATAATAGGGGCTGTTATCGGACTATTAATTGGAATTACAATAGCATTTTTTGTAGACAGGCTCGATGACACCGTTAAGAACAAAGAAGAGATTGAAAGAATAGCAAGACCTCTTTCGGTCATTGGCCTAATACCATTCGTTGACGATTGGAATGACCATAAAACGCATATTGCTCTGACTTTGGGCCAAACTAGCTCACCCATCGCCGAAGCCTATAGAAGTTTAAGAACATCCATCCAATTTATAAGTCTTGATAAGTCGGTACACGTACTGCAAATTACAAGCTCCAAAAAAGATGAGGGGAAAACCACTACGGTTGCCAATTTGGGTGTAGCTTTAGCTGAAGCCGGCCAGAGAGTAGTGATTGTAAGCTGTGATCTCAGACTACCTAAAATACATGAGTACTTTAACCTTTCCAATAAAAAAGGTTTAACCTCAGTTGTTTTGGGAGAAGCAAATTTAATTGAGTCGCTCCAAAAAGTTATAACCTCCAGAGGTGATTTGAAATTACTTGCTTCTGGGCCAAAACCTCCAAATCCTTCAGAAATTTTGGCAGGATCTAAAGTCACCGAAATTATCAATGACTTAAAGTCAATGACCGACGTAATATTAATTGACACTCCTCCAGTATTGCCGGTTACAGACGCCGCGGTACTTTCCAGAATCGTTGACTCCACACTGGTAGTTGGAATGGCAAATAAGGTAACCAAAAAACAGTTTACAAGAACTCTTGAAATTCTAAGACAGGTCAACGCCCCTCTGATAGGAATACTCTTAAATGGTGTAATGCCAGAAGCAGGCTACGGCGGTTCCTATAGCTACACCTACGGATACGGTTACTACGATACAAGCGTCAACGGTAGCATTGACGGTGCCGACGGTAGCAGCCGAAAACACAGAAGGCGTACCAAAACTAAAAAGTAAACGCTATTTTGAGGCTTAACTTTTCCTTTTTTATATTAGATTTAAAAGATATACCGAATCATCTACCTATGCATAAATGATAGATGCCACAAAACGTCTATTCGATATTTTGCGTCAAACACGAACGGCAAATAAGATTAAAAAACAACAGTACTTATTGATCATTGATCGTGCATTTTTTTAATTGTCCTTACTGCTTTTTATGCGTATTCGTGAGATTTTATGAGTTACTTAATAATACAGTTACGTAACTATAGCTGCAAATAACCGAATCGTTCGGGATAGCTCAACCAATTCTTATCCACTTTTACGTGTAATTCCAATACGGTACCGCTTCCGATTTTATATGCGGCTGCCCTTCGTATTTCGCCCAACCGACTTCCGTTTTTACCCAAAATAATCGGCTTGTGAGAATCTTTGTCCACTATAATTTCACATCTATAAAATGGAGGATCGTATTCGACTGTTCTGCAAGCCAAGTGCTGAGGCAGATCCTGCTTTAGTACCCTCAAAACTTGTTCGCGAACAATTTCAGCAATCTTGAACTCATCCATTAAGTCAGTTACAGTATCTTGCTCAAAGAATCTCTCACCTTCGGGCATTCTGTCTATTAAAAGCTGTTTTAAATTATCCAAATTGTATCCACTTCGCCCTGAAACTGGTATAAATTCAGCTTCAGAAAGGAAACTTAATTTTTCTGAAGCCTCCAGCAATTGCAATGTAATTTGGGGATTAGAAAGCTTATCGGTCTTATTTAAAATGACTATCGTATCTTTGGGAAGCATTTTGGCAAGTTTAATGTCTCCAGAGCCTATCCCGCCGTATGCATCGGTTACCAACAATACTGCATCCGGGTAGTCTGAGACTGCTGTAAGCGCTGCCTCATTTAATCTGTGGCCCATTTCGTTATGGGACCTGTGAAGCCCTGGGGTATCCTGTAACACAATTTGATAATCCGGACCATTTATTATTCCCCTAATGATATTTCGCGTGGTATTCGAACTTCTGGCCACTATTGAAACTTTAGTTTTGACCAACTTATTAACCAAAGTAGATTTACCCACCGAAGTTCTTCCCACTATTGCTACAAACCCGGACTTCACTAAACTCCTTTTAAGTTCATTTTATTAATCATTTGCCACTTCGTCATCGCCTTGAAAATCCGAAGAGTCGGTCTTAAGTTTTTCAACTAGAAGTTTTGCAATTCTAGTTCCTTCAACTTTATCCACTGTTACCTTTACCCCGGCAAACTCAATGGTTTCTCCTTTGTCCGGTATATGACCAAGCTCATCCAACACAAAACCTCCCAAGGTATCCCAAGTCCCCTCTGGTAACGCAATCTCGATTGCCTCATTAAGGTCTTCAACGGAGATCATAGAAGCTACTATGTATTTATCTTGACCGACATTAATAATTTCTGGTTCTTCATAGTCATCTTCATCTACAATTTCTCCTAAGAGTTCCTCTATAATATCTTCTAGGGACACTAAACCGACAGTTGAACCATACTCGTCAACGACGACTGAAAGATGAAATTTCTTTCGCTGCATCTCCTTAAGCAAAGTTGAGACTTTTTTAGTTTCGGGCACAAATTTTATTTGCCTAACAAATTTGATCACCGGATCTATTGTTATGCCTTCACGCAAACATTTGATTAAATCCGAAGTAACTACAAATCCACTTATGTCATCTAAAGTTTTAGAATAAACCGGAAGCCGCGAGTATCCTTTGCTTATGGCCAGATCCATTGTATTCTCAACGGATTCATCTTTTTGAACCGCGATAATGTCAGCTCTAGGTTTCATAATTTCACGAACAACGGTGTCACCTAGCTCAATAACGGAATGGATAAACTCACGCTCTTCATCTGCAATAACCTGTTCTTCGGAAGCCACGTCTGCCATCGCAAGTAGCTCCATTTCCAAAACATTTTTTGATTCTGCGCTGTGTGATTTTATAAAAAATCCAGAAATGCGATTTAAGATTTTCGTCAAAACAGATAAAAGCGGAAACTTTATTAAAAGTTCAACTGCAGGTGCCACCATATGTCCTGCTTTTCTGGTATTAGTTATTGCCCAATGCTTTGGAATGGCCTCGGCAAAAACAAATACCAAAAGAACTTCGCAAGTTGTAACTACGAAAACGCCGACGCCGCCAAATAGGTGGCCAACGACAACCCCAACCAACGTCGCTCCCACCGTCTGACATACAAAAACGGTAAACAAAATTGACGGCAAAAACTCACTGGGCTTAGAGCTGAGCCTCACTAGTGCTCGCGATCCTCGTGACTTAATATCTGCGCCAGCCAATGCCTTCGACCGATTGGTCCGGACCAATGCAGTTTCGGCAACAGCTAATATTCCGGTCAGAACAAACAGCAACAAAGACACTACTATTAAAGAAATGTCCGATCCGGTGATCAACGAAAAGACTTCTATATTACTTGTCATTTCTAATCATATCTAATCATTGCTAATCATATCTGGCTGTACTAATCATATCTAGCTGTTGTCTTTTTAATTAATGTCTTCTCTTTATTAGCATCATTGTATTTGTAATGTGTAGTTGTATTTAAATTAAAACGAGAATCCCTTAAATCAAATTCCTCTACTTTAGTTATTTGATGTTCCTGCATTTAGTCTCTTGATTTAAGTTTTACAGAATATTTATCTTAAAATTTAATGTAGCAGATTTGAATTTTTATTGTTCGGTTTTTTGTTTGCATTTACCGGAACTAAAAGTTCATATTCTGCCTTAGCGCAACTCCACCATTTGTTATAAACTATCCTCAGTGAATTCGGTTATTATCGATTGACAAAATAATTTGTAAATCAATCGAAATTCGTATTTTTACACATAGCATCTTTTAATCAGTTTTCTCTCCAGTTCTTCCATAAATTCAGCTTCATCATCTGCTTCATGATCCAAACCCATAAGATGCAAAAGGCCGTGAACTAACAACAGCGCTAATTCGTCATTAAAACTTACATTTAATTCAAATGCCTGATTTTTCACGAAGGTCGGACAGATATATATGTCCCCAAGCAGCAGGTGTCCAGATATTTTATTATGAAATTCCCTTCCCGAAAGAATCCCGAATCGATTCGAAAAATATTCGGCTGGTTCAATTGGAAATGACAAAACATCCGTGGGACCCGTATGTTTCAAATAGGTTTCATTTAGCTCTTGAATCTCGCTTGACGGTACAAAATTTATGTAGATTTCGACGCTATCAGCTAAATCTAAGACATCCAGTAAACATTTAACGTAACCTCTGTGGCGATCTAAATCCACATCCACGGTGTCGCTGTTTGTAAGTTCGATTAAAACTTCGTCTTTATTTTCGTCGTTCACAGAGATTATCCGGTAGGTTACAGAAATTTATCAATTTTATTTGGCAAATTGATTTTACTGATTTTCTGAGAGTTCGTTTTTGACATAACTATTCCTATCGGCACTCTCATAGGCTTTAACAATATCTTGAACTATTTTATGTCTTACTACGTCGCCCTGGTTTAGGTGAACGAACTTAATGGACTCGACATTACCCAAAATCTCCTCCAAGCGTACCAAACCACTGGAATTTCTTCCGCCAGGTATATCAATCTGCGTGACATCTCCCGTTATGACAACTTTAGACCCAAATCCCACCCTCGTTAAGAACATCTTCATCTGTTCTTTGGTGGTATTTTGTGCTTCATCTAAAATAACAAAACTGTCGTTTAAAGTTCGTCCTCTCATGTACGCCAACGGGGCAACTTCTATTGTTCCTTTTTCAATAAGCCGAATTAGACCCTCCGAATCCAGCAGGTCCTGAAGAGCATCATATAACGGCCTTAGATATGGGTCAACTTTTGCCATTAAATCACCAGGCAAAAACCCTAATCTCTCGCCCGCTTCAACTGCGGGTCTGGTCAAGATAATTCTATTCACCTTTTTTTCTTTTAGCGCCGACACGGCCATGGCAACGGCCAGATAGGACTTTCCGGTTCCCGCAGGACCTATTCCAAAGGTAATAGTATTTTCGGCAATGGCTTCAGCATAATTTTTTTGCCCAGCTGTCTTTGGTTTTACTACCTTGCCCCGCCAGGAACGGGAGACCTCCGTTAAAAAAACTTCGGTCGGCTTTTGATCCAGCTGAACCATATCTATGGCTCGTCCAATTTCATCGTTCCCAATCGGTACTCCATTTTCTATTAATTCTACCAATTCACTTACAAGTTTTAATAACTTTACTGAATCTTTTCCAACGATAGATATTTCATTACCGCGTACGAAGATACGGGTATCGGGAAATTTGGCTTCGATCTGCTTTAAATTGGAATCGTGTTGTCCGACTAGGGACGTCATTACCAAATTAGACGAGACGCTTAATGACAGTTTTTCTGAATCCAGCGTACTCAACCTGGAGGCCAACCCAATCTTCTGCCGCCCAATAGATGCATATGTAGATGTGATACGGTATTTCCGGCATCATCACCGACATTAAAGACCAATCTATATCCTCGCTCGGTTAAGTTATGTTCAGAGGCAAGCTCTTGGCTTAATTTCACCATTTGGCTCAATGAATCCGCCTCTTTGATTTCGAAAACATTAATATTTTCAATATGTTTTTTAGGAACAATTAGTATGTGAATCGGCGCTACGGGGGCTATATCGAAGAAAGCAAAAGCCAATTCATTCTCACCCGCAGACTTAGAGGGCACTTCACCGCTTACTATATTGCAAAAAAGGCAGTCACTCATCTTTTAGACAATTACAATTAAATACAATTAAAACCATAACAACAATATTTTAATAGATTGACGCACGGTCAATCATTTAGAAAAGGATTCGAACTTTAAATCTACCTTTGAAGATTTAATTTCATAGCTAAGATTTAATTTCATAGTGAAGATGCTCTAATGTTCCGGGTTGTATTTTGCTTCTTTCTAAGAAGCTGTCTAGATCTTCTGTTTTTAAACGAATAACTCTACCGATCTTGTATGCGCTGAACTCCCCCTGATCTATCAACCTATATAAAGTTCTAAGGTTAATACCGAGATATTTGGATGCTTCGGATGTTCCCAGCCATTTTCTTTCAACTTCCATACACAATATCTTAATACAATCCAACGACGTATAATGGATAACAATGCATCTCGTGTTAAACCATACCCATTATTTACTGTCTTACTATCAGCTGAAGATCCTCTAAGCGTTTAGTCATTGATTGAGCCGTCATCCCAAACAGAGAGGCGATGATCTTTAAATCATCGGTCCTCATCGTAATTACTCTTCCATTAAAGTCTTGACGCTGCAACTGAATCATCCCCAAGTAATGTCTTAGAAGGTCTCTTTCGGGTCCGTTTACAGAGTTAAGCTTAACCAAATCGATCGTTATCTTCGAAGGTTCCCCCAAACTTTCGACCGTATCAGAATTAATATTCCTGTTCCTGGCAAAGGTGGAAACACTTTCATCTTTCGGTAGAAGTTGATCTACCGGAACAGAATAGATTGTGGCAAGACGCTGAAGTCGGGGTACCGAGATGGCACGTTCTCCGCGTTCATAGGCTCCTAACACCGACGCCTTAAATTCCTGGTCCGATATTGCCTCGACTGCCTGCAGGGAAAGATGCTTCTGCTTCCTTACGGCTCTTAATCTGCTGCCCAAGGAATTTGCATAAGCTCTAGGGGTAACCACCTCATCTGCGGCAGTATTCTTCTTAGTTGATTTATTTGTCGTCACGGTAATACTATATTACCACTATCAGTGAGAAATCAAATTCAAATCGAAGAAAATATTTAGTATTAATATTTAAACCACATCCACTGTACGCACTTCTTTAATTTCTTTAACTTCATTTCCGTGAAATATAAAAAGTGTTTTAGCTTTTTTCCCAACCAAATATGCAAATCCAAAACCCATTACAAGCATAACCGTCAAGGTCTGATCTATCCCCGCTCCGATTGCTCTAGGTCCGAATATAAAAAATGTAATTAACAGGCTGCCCATTGTCACCGACGAAAAAATCGAACCTGCAGTCAAAAAGCGGTGCTTATGCAGATTAATCTCCGAATCCGGATGTTTTTTGTGACCCGTAATCAAAAAAATCGTCGCAACCACGGAGTCCAAAAAGAATTCTGCCAAAAGAAAAAATCCAGCCGTTGAAAGCACTAAACCGAAAAAGGTCCCTAAGGAGTGAAACAATAATTGCGCCGAACATACCAACATCGTCACAATCAAGATGAGTATGGTGGCCACGTACGGAACCTTTTTTTTAGAAAGCTTTGCCATTGACGACGGTATAATATTTTCTCGTCCCATGGCGAACAAAACTCGCGTAAGAATAAACGTTGTCAGCCAAAGTCCTCCCGCCGCCGATGCTATGACTGGAATCAAAATTACCGCCGGACTATGAGGAAAAAGTCTCATGCCCCATTGCGCTAAAGGGTCAGATGAATTAGCCAATTTTGATAAAGGTGTTTCAGCAAACATTAGTGGGTACAAGAATATATAGAAGCAAAATGCCAAAATAGCTCCTACTATCCCGGCCTTGCCGGGATCCACCCTAGGCCGCTTGCTCTCTTCGGCTGCATATGAATCAATCTCCCATCCATCTAAAATAGTCGCTCCCACCACCGCAACTACCAACATCCCGCCGATGGGAATGGAGCCAAAATGAATAGGTACTGACAGACTGTGAAATTCAGCAATGCCCGAAATCACCAAAAGCCCAAATGACAGAAC
Organism: Actinomycetes bacterium; assembly: GCA_021852345.1. Taxonomy (GTDB): domain Bacteria; phylum Actinomycetota; class Acidimicrobiia; order Acidimicrobiales; family JABEUL01; genus JAJZNL01. The sequence continues at coordinate 79,889 of JAJZNL010000040.1, read as the reverse complement.
CTCTATTGTAAAAAATATCTTTGTAATTGTAGCCGTGGGCTTTGATCCCATCAATAACGGAATTGCAGCAAATATTATCCAAAAAAGTGTTGCCAAAGTCTGAACAAACGGATTGGGGTGAGAATTGGGGAAAATCAAAGCAATGGTATAGCTCCCGGCGGGAATTGCAATCGGCGGAATAGACATGAAATATGCCAGTATGAGTATCCAGGCTTGATAACTGGCGACCTTTTTACCAACAATCTTTGCCGACCAATGATAAGATGCACCTGAATGGGGAAAATGACGGTTCATGAGCCTAAACACAAAACTTGAAACGATAAAAGGCAATGCCAATATAAGTATGGCAGGCAGTGTCCACCATCCTGCCTGTGCGGCCATAACCCCTCCAGTTGCGGCAACCGAAAACAACGGACCTACGCTAGAAACAGATAGAGGAACCAGATCTGTAAATCCAAACAGTTGTGCCAAATTCCGCTGATCTGAATCAGCTCGTTTTAAGAGGGCCATTCTTAAATTATAGCAACTTAATGCGAGCTGATTGCATTAAGCTTTTTTTGCAAAAAGACTGCATAACTAAGCTAACCATGCCTACACGGTCGACCGATAAGAATAGTTTAAATGGATTTTAGTTTTTCACTCAACTCTAAAACAAACTGCTCGGGTTGACTGACTTCTATTATCAACTCAGAGTATTTTTCGTCGTTAAGCTCAATAGCTACGGCCAGCTCGGGCTTATGAACATCCCAAAATACCTTGGTTCCGTCTTCGAAAAACGTCCCAGCTTTAATTACATTTGGAATTCGGGCTCCGCCTAACTTAATTCCGTGATATTGCTCTTTGGCAATGTTTGAGTCTAATCGAACGCCTTTAATATGAACTAAGGGAATGTCAAGGTGTCCTTTTAGAGACCATAACTTGTCTGACCCTTCAACTTCCAAATGCAACAAATCATCTTTTATCGTTGGATTTATCATTTACATCAACCTCATTTCTTGATAATTTATACTCGTAGGTCAAAATATCAGCCGACCGGTAATACCATCAGCGTTCGATTTCTAAAATGCTCAGTCTCCATTATTTATATAGGCAAAAACCATTGATTAGTGAACTATTAACCAAATTCATGATCTGAATATCGGCTTTAGGATAGCTTTCATAGGGTATAAGATGCTTTAGTCTATGTAAAATATCTGTTTTGCCAATACAAAGAGATCATGAAAACTTTGCTACTAAACTTTGCCATCAACATTAAAGCGCAATCTTTTATTAAAACCTTAACTGCTATTCATCTTACTTAATTCTTACTTGATTCAATAGCCGATAATACAAATGATTTGAATCCAAATACGGAACGAACATTAACGGCTGAACCATTCCTTGCCTATTCTATGCCGACAATCCGCCGTCTAAAGCTATAACCGTTCCCGTAATACACCTAGCATTTGAACCTCCCAAGTATGCAACCAAAGCGGCAACCTCATCAGGAGAAGGAACCCCCAAGGGAGACACGATTCTTTCAATATGTCGCGGTGAGGCTCCAACTGGAAATCCAACATGTGCCAGCATCTGTTCGTCCGCCCCGCTTAAAGCTATTGCATTTACTCTTACGCCCCTGTCCTGCAACTCTAATGCCAAAGATTTAGTAAGTTGAATTATTCCCGCCGATGCAGCGGCAAAAGCAGCTGAATAGGCGACGCCAGTTACTCCCGGAACACCCGTAATGTTTACGATAGACCCTCCCGTTCCCAACATATGAGGAAGAATGGCTTTAGTCGCTAAAAAGGTGACCTTTAGGTTGTTTGCTATAACCGAATCCCACTGCTCGACCGAAATTTCGGTAAAATGTGACAGTCTGATAAAGTTAGGACAGTTAACAACTAAATAAGGCGCACCCGAAACGTGCACCAACTGCTTTATTGAAGCCACAACCGCTGCTTCGTCGGTCATGTCACAGGTTTGTCCGACACATGAGCCGCCACCTGAAACGATTGTTTCTACCGCTTTATTAACGGAAGATTTAGAGTCATCGACAATATTAATCACCGCTTGCAATGAAGCAAAATACTGACCGATAGCGGTACCTATCAGACTGCCGCCGCCAATCACCAATACCGACTTGTCCTGAAATTCCAGTGACATTACATACCTCGCTTATCTATTCTTAAATTGATTTAAATGATCTGACAAAATTACCGAAAGTTTCTCTGGAGCCATCTCTGGAATCCAATGACTTACATCATGGAATACTTCAAACCTGTAGAATGCCGAAACATATTTTTGAGAGTCATAAGCGGCAGCTTTACCCAAGGCAACATCTTTATCGCTCCATACGTAAAGGGTAGGCACTTGAATTTGAAGTTTTTCAGACTGTGGAAATTCAGAAGTATTGTTCATATTTATACCACGATACCAATTTAAAGCACCAGTTAAAGCTCCTGGTTCAGATAACAAACTGACATATTGGTTCACATGATCCAAAAGCACCGGGTCGGCGGTATTGTAGCCCGACAGTTCAAATACAGACCTAAGACCGGCATAATCATTTTCGGACAAAACCTGCTCCGCAGTCCCTTCCTGTCTAAACAACTGGATATAGCTTGATTTACCTCTTTGGTCAGCACCACTGCTTCTTAGAGAATTTTGCAGGGCTAGAGGGTGCGGAGTGGACAATGCGCTTATAGAACTTAAAACTTCTGGATAAAATATGGCTGTTGCCCAAGTAACGGCGCCACCCCAATCGTGTCCAACTAGATGAAACTTTGTGTCGGTAAAATATCCTGCGACACCCAGCACATCGTCAACCACATTTTGGATTCGATATTGTTCGCTGCCCGTCGGTCTGGCCTTTTTGCTGTAACCCCGTTGGTCAAATGCTACGCAATAAAATTCATCAGCCAACTCATCTATTACAAAATCCCAACATAATGAACTTTGCGGAAACCCGTGCAAAAATATCACCAAATCTTTGTCATCACTACCGCTAACCCGCGCATTAAAAACCAATTCTCCAACGGGCACTTCTATGTTATCGACATTTCTCATTATGCTTTATTCAAGACTGTCCCGTACGATTGAAACCCATCAAATACATTAACTTTAATTTTATATCCATATAACCCGAACTTAAAAGCCTAAGCATCAAAAACGCTACGGGCATCAAAAACTCTACGGGCATCAAAAACATTGCTGGGTTCGTTCAAGGATAATACTTTAAGATACCCACCAATTGGCGTTAATAACTAATCTATTTTTCAATAATTGATTACGATGAACAATTAAGAAAGGTGTTAAATACACTCAGAGCCAAATGACAATTTCAAATTTTATGACCAACCTGCATAACTTGTAATATCTACGGTTCCATAGTTACTCATGGTTACTTATGGTTACTAATTGTTACCAGTTGTTGCTTATTGTTACATAAAAACTTTTGGATTAGAGATTGGTTAAATCCAGTCGAGCGATTACGTTCTTTTGTGCCCCAATAGACCCGATGCCGATGGACTAAATTATATGCTTGCTACCTTAAGGAAAGACCCGTTTGCTTTAAACCATTGATTTAAAGTATTCGGCCGTATTAGACAGACCAGTTTCAAAATCAACCTTTGGCGCCCAATCTAAAACTTTCTTGGCTAAAGAAATATCAGGGCAGCGCTGCTTTGGATCATCAATTAACGCTTCCAAATAAACGATATCAGATGAACTCTTGAGACTTTCAATTATTTTTTCAGCCAATTCTTTAACCGTTAACTCATAGGGGTTGCCCATATTTATCGGTCCGCAGTAGGTTGAATCCATCAATTTAGTCAAGCCGTTAACTAAATCGCTCACATAGCACAGACTACGAGTCTGCTTTCCGTCCCCGTAGATTTCAAGATTTAAGTTTCTCAAAGCCGCATTCACAAAGTTTGGAATTACTCTGCCGTCGTTTTGCCCCATCTTTGGACCGTAGGTATTAAAAATGCGAACCAAAGCATAGCTCATATCGAACTTGTCGCAAAAAGCGGTAATTGCAGCCTCTCCAAATCGTTTGGCTTCGTCATACATACTCCTTGGGCCAACTGAATTTACATTTCCGAAATACGACTCAGTTTGTGGGTGCACTGTAGGGTCACCATAAATTTCACTGGTAGAGGCATGAATGAATCTTGCATCATTCTTTTTTGCAATTTCCAATAAATTAAAAACTCCCAATGACCCGGTCTTAAGGGTTTCAATTGATTTTTCGGCGTAAGTTTTGGGTGAGGCAATTGAGGCAAGATTAAATACATGAGATATTTTGTAGCTATCGAATCTGGCAACGTCCAAACTAACAATATCGTCTTGGACAAAATCCAACTTAGGACTATTAAGTAACTCTTCTAAATTTTCTTTGTTTCCGGTAACCAAATTGTCAACGACGATCACCTTTTCGCATTCAAGATCTTCTAACAGATAGCGACTCAAATGTGAGCCAATAAATCCTGCGCCTCCAGCTACCAATACCGAACTTATACCTTTATTCATTTTCACTTTCTTTCAAACAGTTAATCAATTTCACTTCTATCACTTCGCCTGCTTCTCACACTTCTCTTGCCAAGTTTCCTATTCCACCTAAACCCACCATAATTTGTACGTATAATCGCATTAGTGACATATTATGAGCTTGCCAAATAGATATGCCTGCCAAACTTACCTAAAAATTAAATTGATTAAATTAGATTAAACAACTAAAAGGGTTTGAATAAATCCAATAACCTCAAAACTTTTGCATCAAAGGAACCATTATTTCCAAGTTAGCCCGTCCAATGAGTGATCGCAATATCTCGACGCTTGCCAATGCATCACAAGCGGCGTCGTGATATTTTTTAACTTCAATATCAAAAGCAGCTGCGCAGCTTTCTAATTTGTGGTTAGAACAACCCTGCAAATACTTTTGAGCAAGTCGTAATGTGCATATGCTCGGGAAAGTAACTCTGTCCAAGAAACCCGCGAGCTTTAACTCGCTAGATAAGAAACCTTCGTCGAAACGAAGATTATGACCTACGATCAGACCGTCTGAAAAAAAATCCAGTAAGCTCGGATACGCATCTTTAAACAATGGTGCATTCTGCACGTCCTCATCGGTAATACCGTGAATAAAGGTTGCGCCCACATCCCTGCATGGATTAATTAAAGTACTGAATTGATCAATTACAGCACCGCTCTTATAATCTACCTTAACGGCACCTAAAGAGACTATCCGATCGCCTGACTTTGGACTTAAACCTGTTGTTTCAACATCAAATCCGATTAAGTTCATTCCAGCGGAATTAAAGACCTCATAGCCTTCGCGACGGCAATCGTTTAAGTTATGTCTTTCACATACTTTGCTGTAATTAAAAAGCCCTACGTCATATGCGCGGTAAGTCACAAATTTAGTTTACTTTACAAATGCTACAGATTTCTGTAACATAATTAAATTTAAGTAACTGACCGCATTGAAAACTTGACAAAATTAAATCCACAAGAGACACTCTAATCAAAGCAGTCACAAATTATAAGTTACCAAATGAAAGTCATTGGCAACAGATTGCTTAATAGTATCAACGCCTCCACATTAAATTTTATAATTAAAATTGATAAAATTTATCGGTACGATTTCATTTCGTCTTCGTCAATCATATCTGCAATATCTTGACGCTTAGAATACTCGTGCCCCGCAGATTTAAAAGTTTCTCTTCTCTTTTTCACCGCATCTGACTTTATATCTTTTAAAAAATCAAATTTATTTAAAGCGAATTCAATATCTTTATTCACAGGAGCACGTCCGAAAATTGCAGCTCTTTTCATTGCAATTGCAACTACTCCAGCTTGAACGTCGTGAATATCTTCTTCTTTGGAGAGCCTTATATCGTCGGTAAATCTTTTGAAGAGCACCATGGCATAGCCTTGATCGGGTCCGGGATTGCCAAAGCGACTTTTCTTTTCAAGGTTAACTTTGTTTTTTAGTTCTCCGGGTCTGACCGACTTCCATTCATTCGGCGAATTCAGTTTTTGAATTTCACTCACCTTGTTATCGCTCTTAATTGGGGCAAAATTGGGTTGTGCCATTGGGTTTTCTTACTCTCCTATCTAATCTTTTATGCTATCTATTTACGATCTATTTACGATTTGTACTGTTTTTCTAACTTTTTTCTAAATTACTTGCCTAAATTGTTTAACTATATTGTTTAACTATATTGTTTAGCTCTATTGTTTAGCTCTATTGTTTATAGGTATAGTTTTGTTATATTTAACCGACATCTTTTTAATTATAAATTCTTAATTTCAGGTTTTTAAATGGGTCTTTAAATGATTATGTAACAAGCCATATATTACCGCATCCATTAACGCCTGCCATGAAGCTTCTATAATATTTTGCGAAACTCCAATAGTTGACCACGTTTTTGTTCCGTCACTTGTATCTATCAAAACTCTAGTTATTGCCTTAGTCCCCGAACTGGAATCTATTACTCTGACTCTAAAATCTGTTAAGAATAGCGCCTTTAAGTTTTTAAACGAAGGTTCAATTGCCTGCCTAAGGGCTGCGTCCAATGCATTTACGGGACCATTACCTTCTGCGGTGGCTATTATTCTCTTACCTAGAACATGAACCTTAACAGTTGCCTCCGTAGTCAACTGCCCCTCTTTGACCTTACCGCCCGAAGATTTCCAGTCAGCTACCACCCTAAAAGACTCAACTTTAAAAAAGTCCAAATCCTCACCGGCTATTGATCTCATTAAAAGCTCGAAAGATCCGTCTGCCGCCTCATAATGATATCCCGCATTCTCACGCTTTTTAAGTTCAGAAGCAACCTTAGCCAGTGCTTCAGAGGTTATTTCAATTCCGAATTCATCTGCTTTTGCCTTAAATGTAGCTCTACCAGAGACCTCAGAAACCAGAAACCTCGTTCCGTTTCCTACCTTTGCTGGAGATATGTGTTCATATGCATCCGATCTTTTAACTATGGCTGAAGTATGAAGTCCCGCTTTATGGGCAAAGGCTGCAGATCCAACATACGGCTGTTGCGGAGCCGGAGTTACATTCATCAACTCTGAAATATGATGAGCAACTGGAGTAAGTAATGGCAACTTTTCTTTGGGAATCGTCGTAAAACCAAGTTTTAATGACAAATTTGGAATTACCGACGCCAAATCTGCATTTCCCGTCCTTTCGCCGTAACCATTAACGCATCCTTGTACATGTCTTGCACCGGCTATGACCGCAGAAACCGTATTGGCAACCGCGCAACCCGAATCATTATGACAGTGTATGCCTATTTTGTCAAAATTGCTTGAAACCTCTTCTACGATTTTTTCTAGCTCAAGCGGTAGAGTACCACCGTTGGTGTCACACAATACCAACGTATCCGAACCTGCCTTAGCTGCCGTATCCAAAATCCGAATTGCAAAATCCCTGTTAGCTTTATATCCGTCAAAAAAGTGCTCTGCATCCAACAATACCTTCCGTCCTTGGCTAACGAAGTATTCAACTGAATCTTTTACCATTAAAACCGCCTCATCCAAGGTAGTTTGCAGTGCGTCGGTAACATGCATATCCCAAGACTTTGCGACGAGGCAAACGACCTCAGTCTTAGATCCCAAAAGATCGGCAGTTACTTTATCGTCTCTTATTTTTGTATTGGGCCTTCTGGTGGATCCGAATGCCACCAAAACAGAATTCTTTAATTTAAGTTCTGTTTTGGCTCGTTCAAAAAACTCTTCATCTTTGGGATTAGCTCCTGGCCACCCCCCCTCAATAAAAGTTACCCCCAACTTATCAAGTTGCTCTGCAACTTTTAGCTTATCGCTTACGGTTAGGGAAAGACCTTCTTGCTGCGATCCGTCCCGCAAGGTGGTATCTAGGACTTCAACCGTTTTTGAGTTTGTTTTTGAGTTTTTCATAAAATTAACCTTTAGATTTTAAGGTTGTCGCTTCCGGGCAGATACTAATTTTTTACATACTCCAACCAGTGTCGGTACTGATCAGATTCGCCGTGAACCGCTGAAAAATATGCTTTCTGGATTGCTTGTGTTATCTCTCCGGGTTTACCCGAACCGACAGTCCGATCATCTACGCTCTTAATAGGAACCACTTCAGCGGCAGTACCAGTCATAAATGCCTCATCAGCACAATAAAGATCGGTTCTGACCATGGCAGCTTCTTTAAATTCATAATTTAAATTTTTAGCTATCTCAAACACGGTATTCTGCGTAATTCCAACCAGTGCTCCTCCCAATGACGACGGCGGAGAGATTAAAACATTATTCTTGACTATAAATATATTCTCTCCGGTACACTCACTTACAAATCCCTGGGGATTTAAGAGAACGCACTCGTCGTAACCCGCATGAATCGCCTCCACTTTAGCCAAAGCCGAATTTGCATACATGCCAGTGGCCTTTGCCGCCGTCGGCATGGCATTTGGATCGTGCCTTCGCCATGATGAAACTTTAACTTTAACTCCGTTAGCAACCCCCTCATCGCCTAAATAAGTTCCCCACGGCCATGCCGCAATAGAAACATTAACTTTACAGGGAAGCGGATTTAGTCCCATCTCTCCATAACCTAAATAGATTAACGGTCTTATATAAGCAGATTGTAATTTATTGGAACGAATCACCTCACAGGTTGCTTCAATTAACTGCTCCAAACTGAAAGGAACTTCGAGTCCATATATATGAGCAGATTCAATAAGTCGTTTTATATGATCTTTAAGTCTGAAAATTGCGGGACCGTCTTCGGTTGTATAGGCTCGAATACCCTCAAATACACCAACACCGTAGTGAAGTGAGTGGGTCAAAACGTGGACGGTAGCATTTTCCCACTTAACTAACTCTCCGTCCATCCAAATATACTCTGTAGGCGTAATCGGCATTTCAGTTTATCCTTTCAATAACTAAGTCGGTAATTTCGACTGTGGAATAATTTTTCTCATTTTCAGATGCAAGAAACTCGGATGCCGCTATTACGGCATTAAGAACCTTTTCGGCTTTTTCTGACTCACCCAGATGGTCCAAAAGCATAGATACCGACCTTATTGCGGCCAAGGGATTCGCTTTATTGGTGCCTACAATGTCATGGGCAGCCCCGTGAACCGGCTCAAAAACTGACGGCCCTGTTTTTGCGGCATTTAAATTAGCCGAAGCGGCGAGTCCGATTCCTCCAGTTACGGCACCGGCAAGGTCGGTTAATATATCGCCAAACAGATTGTCGGTAACGATCACATCATAGTTTTGCGGCTGAGTAACCATATATATACATGCTGCATCTACATGATTATAATCTGTGGTGACTTCGCTATAGCTTTCTTTAACCTCATCAAACGTACGCTGCCATAAATCTCCAGCAAAAGTTAATACATTAGTCTTGTGCACAAGAGTAAGATGCTTGTTTCGGCGGTTTGCGAGATCAAATGCAAACCTTATACATCGCTCAACTCCGAATCGAGTATTTACTGACCCTTGCGTTGCCACCTCGTGAGGAGTATTTTTCCTTAAGAACCCGCCTTCACCTGCATAAGTCCCTTCTGTATTTTCTCTTATTACGACAAAGTCACTACCTGATGCAATTGAATTTTTAGGAGCGGTGAAAGGTCTCATATTAATGAAAAGATCGAGTTCGAACCTCAATTTAAGCAACAAACCCCGTTCCAATATACCCGGGGGAACTTCATTTGAGCCGATCGCCGGACCGATCGCACCAAGAATAATTGCGTCATATCCTTTGAGGGCGTTTAGATCCTCGTCTTCTAAAACTACCCCGTCTTTGACATACCTATGCGCTCCTAGATCGAATTCAGTGGTCGAGAAATCCAAGCCACATGCCTGAAGAACCCTCAACGCCTCTTCTGAAACTTCGGGTCCTATACCGTCTCCGCCGATTACCGCTATTTTATAACTCACTGTAGTTGCCTATCTATATTTAAATCTTTAATGAGATAATTCTAGAACATATAAAAAACCGCCCACTCTGTGGACGGCGAAAAGGCACTCGAATCAATCGAGCACCTCAGATAATTACAATTACTTGAAACTGACTGCTAAACTTACTCATTAAGGTATTGAATTGATATTTTTATGCTAATAAATACTTAATTTTCAGTAAAATATTTTGACTGAAAATTAATGCAAATAATTAATCCAAAAATTAAATTTGCTCACACCTATTTTAGCAGCAACGTAAGCATACGGTATCCTAATACAGATAAGTTTTAGTTTGGCATTAAAAAGTTTTTATAAATTATTTGCAGGTTTCAAGCAACATATACGAATTTTAAATATAAATAATGCCGTCGGCCTATTAAATCTACTAAATAAGAGACGAAAAATTAAATATATAGTAAATCTAGTAGTAATTTTTAAAATGGTTTAGAATTATTAAAAGCAAGTCTGGTCGCAATCTGCAAATTGTATACGCTAGTAAATTGAACCAACATTGCAAATTGAACCAAATTGCAAATTCATAAAGTTGATGCATTTACAGCGTTACTTAGCTTAAAGCGGTCAAAGTAAAAATCAAAGATACGACAGGAAACAGATGGAACAAGAAAAGACTCATTTAACTCAAGAAACATTTAACAGGCTAAATGAAGAGCTGAACGAGTTAAAAACCGTCGGCAGAGTTGAAATAGCAAGAGCCATTGAGGCGGCACGAGCTCTGGGGGATTTGTCAGAAAACGGTGACTACCATGCGGCAAAAGACTCCCAAGGCAAGATGGAAGCCAGGATTAGGCAACTTGAACACTTACTGTCTAATTCGCAAATTGTAACCGAGACCAACTCTGAAGCCACGTCTGTAACTACAGGAGTAATTGTAGCGCTTTTGTATGAAGGCGACACTGAGCCCGAACGATTTTTGGTTGGCTCCATCGAAGAGAAACCCGAAGGCGTATCGGTATTGTCGCCTAATTCTCCGTTGGGAGTTGCCTTATTGGGAAAAGAGGTTGGCGACGATATTGAATATGAAGCCCCAAACGGAAAACTGAAAGTCAAAATCGTAGGAATCGGATAGAAATTTCAAATAAACTTTAGGTGGGACTACTGCAGAACTTTTATTCAACAAATTAACTTTAACTCACAACTTTAATATGACCAAAGTAAGGATCGCCGCTTGTCAGATCAACCCAACGGTAGGGGATCTGGAAAATAATTCGAACAAAATAATAACAGCTCTAAAAGACTGTGAAGCCATGGGAACGGATTTAGCTGTTTTCCCCGAATTGGCTCTTACCGGTTATCCACCCGAAGACTTAACAATTAAACCGGGATTTGCAAAAAAATCACTTGAATATGCTCAACGAATAGCAGCCAGTGCATCAAAAACTGTTGGGATTTTTGGATTCATTGAACCAGGTTCAGACCCTGATACCTCTCAGGAGCTCGTGGTTCGTGAAGACTCGGACTTTGGCGAACATATATTTCATAAAGCCTACAACTCTGCTGCGATTGTGGCAGACTCGGACATATTTGGAATATGTAGAAAACAAGTTTTACCAAACTACTCTGTTTTTGATGAGAAGAGAGTGTTTCTAAAGCCGTCGGCGGATAAAAAAATCTACCTAATAGCGGGTGTTGGTATTGGGGTTGTAATATGCGAAGATGCCTGGATTAAAAATGGCCCTATCGCTACTTTTGTCGATGACTCCACCGATTTGATTGTAGTTATAAATGCATCTCCGTTTTGTACCGGCAAATTAGACGAAAGAATCGATATCATAAAAGAACGGGTTACTGAAATCAATAAACCTATCTTCTATGTAAACATGGTCGGCGCCCAAGACGAACTTGTGTTTGACGGAGGTTCATTTTTAATCGGCACGGACTTAAATATCGTATTCAGTGCACCTCAATTCAAAGAGGGCAACTTTATATTTGATCTGGAAATACCGGACAAACAAATTCGCCAAGACAAAAAATCGTCACCTGTGACTTCGATCAGTTTAAGACCGCTCATAAAAAACGGTGAACCAGTTCATTTCACAATAAAAGGCCTTACTGAAATCGAACAGATCTATTCGGCACTCGTAACAGGGACAAGAGACTACGTAAATAAAAATACATTCAAAGGGGCGCTTATCGGTTTGTCTGGTGGTATAGATTCCTCGTTGGTAGCGGCAATAGCAGTAGATGCGTTGGGTGCGGACAATGTAATAGGTATTGCAATGCCGTCTAGGTACAACGCTCACGAATCATTAACAGATGCTCAAGAATTAGCATCGCTGTTAAATATTGACTTTAAGACAATACCTATTGAATCTGTCCATAAGGAATTCGAATCACTTTTTAATCAGACCTTAGAGATGCGACTTGAAGGTTTAGCCGGCGAAAATATACAAAGCAGAATACGCGGAGTCATATTGATGGCGATTTCGAACTTAAATTCTTATTTAGTACTTACGACTTCAAATAAATCTGAATTGGCAGTCGGCTATTCAACTCTGTACGGCGACAGCGCCGGAGGATTTTCGGTAATTAAAGATGTTCTAAAAACTCAGGTATATGAGCTATGTAAATGGCGTAACCTTCAAGGCTACGTAATCCCCGAAAACGTATTGGTGAAGCCACCAAGTGCGGAACTGCGTTTTGACCAACGCGATGATCAAAGCCTCCCCCCATATGACTTATTAGACGCTTGTCTAATCGAGCTGATTAACCATGATCACATTGTCTCAGAAATTGACTCCGATAAATATCCACTGGAGGTTCTTCAAAGAATCGCAAATTTAATTGATGCAGCAGAATATAAGAGAAGACAGAGTCCCCCTGGAATTAAAATCTCCTCTAAATCCTTCGGAAAAGACCGTAGAATGCCAATTACAAACAGATTCAGGGACTAATTAATCTTTAATCATGACAAGCGAAAAAACGACTGACGAGACTGACTTTAATACTGTAGAAGATACCGCAACGCTTTGCGAATTCATAAGTTCCTTTGAATCCTTTTTGGGAAAAGCATGTTTAGAACTTAAAAATTTGCAACTAAGTAACCTGAGCCAAGTTACATTATCCAAATTCTCACTCATATTTTTTGAAGAATCTGCCAACTGGAAAACCTTAATGCCAATCTCGGTGTATCACCTTGATCCGTTAAACAACGTCGGATTAAGCAAAAACTCATCTCAACTTGTTGTTGGTTTTATTAATCAAGTTCTGTCAAATTTAAACGATTTCGACGTTACAAGAAATTTTGGTAACTCTTTTGGCAAGCTCGAATCCGGCGATAACGACGATTTGGAACTGTTAAATGTCATACAATTCTTTGATCTGTTGAAAGACGAGGATGACTGCATTAACATTTTGAGCAACATCAGTAAAAGCTCTTACCCCCAATTTATTTTAAGTCTTATACATGCCCTCAGAGCAGGTATCGGCACTCTTAATTCAAATTTAAATTACGCAGCTGAGCGCCACATAGTGGATAAATTAAATTCTACGGATTTTATCTTGTCAAATTCATTACGCGACCTGAGCAAGTAGTCTATTCTTTAAAATCAAAGTGTAAGTTATTTAAGAATATCGATCTTACTTAACGCGTATTTTATACTAGCGAACTCTTTAAAACTTCGCTGCATTCACTGCATTAACAATTCTTCTTAAGAGTTTGCCTTTGGTATTGTAATTGCGGGCGGTGAGTTATTCATTAGGTACGACATTACATTTCTTACAATAGGTGCAGCGCCTAAATCTCCATAACCCCCTTGTTCGACAACTGCAGACACTACATATTTTGGTGAGTTTGTAGGTCCAAACGCTACGAACAACGAGTCCGGTTCGACATGGTTGGTCTGTGCAGTACCCGTTTTACCAGCTAGCGGAAATTGTGACAAAGGAAATCCTTGGAAAATTCCATAAGCAGTACCATAGGGTTGAACGATTGCGTTAGTAAAACCCTGCAAAAGAGTGCTCCTCGTAGTCGAAGGCAGTGAGACCGTTGCCATAATCTGATTTTGTATTGTATCCACTTGAGTCCCGTTTGCATTGGCTATCTTTGCCACAATTTGTGGTTTATACCTCGTACCGCCGTTGGCCAACGTTGCATATGCGTCTGCTAATTGAATCGGAGTAATTACAGTTTCGCCCTGTCCGAAGGCCATTTCTATGTTGTCTCCGGCATACCAGTGATAGTTTGGAAATGCCGCCGGAGCCATTGCATGAAGTTTCAGTCTCTCTTGTGGTGAGTCAACCCTCCCGGCGGATTCATAAGGCAAATTAATGCCCGTTAGCTGACCGAAACCGTATTTAGCAGCATAATCTTGAATGGGAGTTTGGCCGTACTTATTACGGTTTATCCAGAAATCATAGCCCAATGTATAAAAGAAAACGTCATCGGAAGCTCCGATAGCTTTAGTTACATTAAGATACCCAAGTGCTTCGTGAGCGGCGTTGTGATAACTACATTTTCCGCTACACGGTTGAGGTATAGTAAATTGCCCAGTATCATGGATTAAAGTATAGGGGGATATCAACCCCGAGTTTAAAGCTGCCGTCGCAGTTGCCAGTTTAAACGTAGACCCGGGGATATATTCACCGCTTATTGCACGATTTAACAAGGGTTCGTAGTTGGCCGCCGAAGTAATGGCTTGATAATTTGCAGGTGTGATTCCGCCTACCCAAAGTTGAGGATTGTAAGTCGGATACGATGCCATTGCCAGAACGTGACCGTTGTTCGGATCCATTACTACCACCGCACCTGCTGTAGCTGGCGGATGAATTCCCGTAGTGGAATCGACTGTCCCCCTTAATTGGTGAATTTGATTTGCCAAATCCTGTTCCACCTGTTGCTGAAGAGCCACGTCGATAGGCAAGATAATGTCTTTTCCGGGGATGGCCGGTTTTCTTGAGAGAACTTTAACCGGTTGATTTAAGGAGTTTACTTCGTATTCAATCTGCCCAGGCGTACCCTGAAGTTGCTTTTCATAAGTCAGTTCCACTCCCGCCTGACCCACCTGTGAGGTCGGACTGTACCCCTTATATTGGGGTTGCTTTAGTTCGGTTGAAGTTATATTACCGACATAGCCCAATACTTGAGCCAAAAGATCGCCGTAGGGATAGTAGCGTTGAGTTGTAAGCACCACCTGCACCCCCGGTAGCTGAGCCTGATCTTGTTCTATCAAAGCTGCCGTCTGAACTGAGATGTTAGTTTTAATGGGTACGGGTTGGTAGATAGAGTAGTTAACATTATTCAAAGCGGCATTTATCTGCTGCGGGGTCATTGACAATATCGCTGCTAAATTTGCAATAACAGAAGGGTTGGATTTCACAATCTGGCGACTTAAGGTGACCTCTTCAACCACTTTGTTACCTACCAACAAATTTCCATTTCGGTCGAAAATTAATCCTCGAACTGGGGGTATCGAAACTATCCTAACGGTATCCACATTTACTGCTTGTTTATACTGCTTCACATTTAAAACCTGTACAAACCAAAGTCGCATCAGCAATGAAGAAAAAAGTAAAACGACAAGTACGAATAAGATTCCCAGCCTCAATCCTGGTCGACTAAATTTAACGTCCTTACGGGCATCAATAGTCCTATTGACTAGTTTTCTTAAGGTTCTTTTTCTACTTCTTGACACTGCCATAAAGTTAAATGCTCACAATTTAAAGTACGGATTGCGTTGCGTCATTGCTATTTGCCACGAATCCTCCCGTTAGCTTTTCCATCGGTAGGTAAAGCAAAGTATTTGCCACAAAGTTGACCAATAGTAAGTTAACGGTTGCAGAATCTATGTCTGTTGCCTGATCAAGCAACTTTAAAAAGATTACAACAAACACTGCGGCAATTGAAGTCAGGATTCCAGCAAATACCGATTTGACCAAAAAATTGTCAAATATATTTAGATTGGATGACCTACCTGCCACAAATCCCAAAAGCACGAACTCCAATGACGAGGTTCCGTAAATAGTGGTTGAAAATAACCCATAGATTAATCCGGCCACAAAACCAAAGGTAGCTCCTCTAACAGGACCTACCTTAAAGGCAACTGCGACAACCAAAAGAGCAACTAAGTTGTCGTGGACCAAATTATAGTTATAAACATCCATAACGCTTAGCTGAACGATAAGTACGATCGCCGTTAATGCTGTAATTTTAATCGAATATGGCATTTAATTTAAAATAGATCAGGGTGCGGGCAGCCACTGTAATACGTCAACGTAATTTAAATTTGTGAAACTCACGAATGGAGCTATGTTAATCGAACCCTGTAAATTGCCAGGTTTAATGGTCACATCTGAAATAAAACCTACCGGAATACCCGGCGGATAATCACCTCCGTTTAATGATGCAGTGAATATGAACTGCCCATTTCCAGGGTTGGCCGTTGGGGGAACAAAAGACAAACTTAAATGATTGGAGCCGCTTTGCCCGTTGGCAAGTGCGAATATCTGTGTTACGTTATTTTGGGGCGCAGCTTGAGCAGTAGTACTTGACGGTGAAGATGATGCGGGTTGACTTGTCTGAGTTGCAGTGGACTGGGTTGTTGTAGGTTGGGTCGTTCCGTTAGAGGCAACAGTCGTCGTAGGGGTCGCACTTGATGGAGGGGTCGAAGAATTTATCGGTTTCCCGTTATTAAAATATAGAGTAACACTAATGGTATTAGAAGGATCGGTAATCAATAAGACCACGCAGGTTGAACTTCCGGCGGAGATCACCCGGCCGACCAATCCTTGTGGGGTTACAACAGACATACCTACTCCAACCCCCGATGTAGTACCTTTGTCAAGCTCTATGGTCTGCGAATAATTGGACATTGAGCTGTTAATAACTTGTGCCACTACGATTGGCATTGATTGAGCATACGGAAGATTTTCTAAAGCCGTAATCTCGCTTAGCCTAGTTTGAGCATCTATATTTGACTTGAGCTGTTTTTGCAACACCTTAACCTGTCGTTGCAATGCTTTATTCTGAGAAGCAATTTGATTGTAGTTTGAAGCCCCAATAATGGAATTAGAGATTGGATTTACCATTGACTGAACGCCGCGTTGAATTGGGGACACGACATCTCGCGCATAATTTTGGGCGTGCGAAATTTTTAACGACAGAGGACCGCGATAGGCAAAGGAAACTATCGTCAAGCTTAACAAAATCAAAAATATAATTGTCGATTGAGTTTTAGATCTTGAACGGTTATTCCGTCTTTTTCTTCGTGCCACTTCTACTGACTAGAAGATGTCAAAAGTGAGTCTTTGATTGCAGGGAAGGATTCTAGGCACTGACCCGATCCTTTAGCCA
The DNA here is from genome assembly GCA_021852345.1 of Actinomycetes bacterium. Taxonomy (GTDB): domain Bacteria; phylum Actinomycetota; class Acidimicrobiia; order Acidimicrobiales; family JABEUL01; genus JAJZNL01. The sequence goes on along the minus strand of JAJZNL010000040.1, from coordinate 62,650 downwards.
CACAGTCCAATGGGGTTTCGGCAACATAAATAGGCATTCCCGTCTCTGAATGAAGTCTTACATCCAATCCGTGCAACAATGCTCCGCCTCCTGTTAGAACTATACCTTGCTCCATAATGTCTGCGGCAAGTTCTGGAGGGGTTTTGTCCAACGTATTCTTAACGGCATCCACGATTGCCTCCACCGGCTCTTCAGTTGCTCTTCTGATCTCCTTGGTTGAAGTTACAACCGTTTTAGGCAAACCGGTAACTAAATCTCTTCCTCGGATTTCTGCGGTAAGTTCAGCTTCTAACGGGCAAGCAGAACCAAGAGTTATCTTAATTTTTTCGGCCGTTCTTTCACCCAAAGCCAAATTATATTCTTTTTTAATAAAGGAAATTATCGAATCGTTTAATTCGTCGCCAGCAATTCTAATCGATTGGCTGACCACGATACCGCCTAGAGAAATAACTGCAACCTCCGTGGTACCTCCACCAATATCAACTACCATGTTCCCCATAGGTTCATGAACCGGAAGTCCAGCTCCGATTGCCGCAGCCATAGGCTCTTCTATAATGTAAGCTCTTCTGGCTCCCGCATATTCGGCAGCTTCTAATACCGCACGCTGTTCGACTCCGGTACACCCAGACGGAACACAGATTATCATGTCAGGCTTAGCCCATCTTTTAGAGTGAACCTTACCGATAAAATACCTAAGCATTCTTTCACAGATTTCAAAATCGGCGATAACGCCGTCTTTTAGCGGGCGTATAGCTTGGATATGACTTGGTGTCCGTCCTATCATTTTTGCGGCTTCAATACCTACAGCTAACGGCTTACCGTCTTTAGTGTTGATGGCAACCACTGAAGGCTCATTAAGGACAATTCCCCTGCCCTTGACGTATACTAAGGTGTTTGCGGTTCCGAGGTCAACCGCCATATCCCTACCGGGGAATAGACTTAACGAGCTTTTCATAACTGCCCTCCAAAAAAAGAAACTTTAAAATACCATTTTAATAGCATATTATTGCCGACATTTATCAAACCATCAGGCAATTTAATACAGACATTTCCAAAAAGTCATAAATAGATACCTTTAAAGGCCGCTATTTAAGTAATTTAGTACTTAATCCAGCTTAAAATCGGGGAAAAATATTCCTATTTCACGTCTTGCGGACTCTGCAGAATCCGATCCGTGGACTATATTTTCGGCAATCTCCGTGGCAAAGTCACCGCGTATAGTGCCGCAAGGAGAATCAAGCGGATTGGTTTTACCCATCATGGATCTGACAATAGACCAAGTATCTTCTGGCCCTTCAAGCACAAAAACAAAACTCGGAGATCTAGTAATGAAGGTTACCAACTCGCCGAAAAAGGGTTTATCTGCATGCTCTCCATAGTGCTTTTGAGCCAATTCATTGGAAATTGTCTCAAATCGCCCCGTCGCAATTTTAAATCCGCGGTCTTCAAATCTGGAAACTATCCTTCCGACTAAAGATCTTTCAACCCCATCTGGTTTTATTATTACAAGAGTTTTATTCATAACATATCCATGCTACACGATAGAGCGCATATCACCCACAACATAAAGAGAGCCCGTAATTAAAACCATTTCGGGATCGTCTTTAGTACGGCCGTAGTCGAGAGCTTTAACATAGTTTTTTTCAACAATACAGTTTGCCCCTTCAAATATATCCTCGCACATATCAAGCAGCTGATATGCATCCAAACGCCTCGGTGAGTTTGGCTCAACCACTATGACATTTTTAATTCTGGAACCAAGTTGAAGTTGCGATAACATACCGTAAGCGTTCTTGTTTGCCAAAATCCCGATAATTAAATTAACACTTTTTGGAAATGCCAACTCTTTATTAAGGGCCTCATTTAGTACTTTGACTCCTTCAACGTTATGTGCTCCGTCTAGAACAACCAAAGGATTGTTTCCCACTATCTCAAGGCGGCCTGGAACCGATACGGTAGATAAGCATTCCTTCATTAAATCTTCGCTGATTCCTTTGTCAAAAAATGCTTCGACAGCGACCACCGCCCCAATTGCATTGTTTATCTGATGTTCCCCGAGAAGAGATAAGAAAACATCTTTAAATTCACTGTATGGTGTCTTAAAATCAACAACCCACCCTCCGACTGCCATCGTAATTTTTTCAACCCAAAAATCACGATTTAGACAAAAGACCTTTCCGGCCCTAAGCCTTTCTGCTTCGCCCAACAAGACGGAGGCGATTTTTTCATCGGGTTCCACGATTGTCACCAAGGAGCCTGGTTTTACTATACCGGCTTTTTGCAGCGCAATCTCTTCTTTGGTATCCCCCAGAATTTCAGTGTGATCCAATCCAATGTTTGTAATAACGCAACTTGTGCCGGCAACAATGTTAGTCGAATCCCATTTTCCACCGAGACCGACTTCAATTACCTGAACATCCACCCCGCAGTTTGCAAAATAAGTAAATCCGGCTGCACATAGTAGTTCAAACCTTGTCGGAGCATGGGCCAAAAGCGGTTCCATGTTTGCCAAAAGACTAAAAATTTCAGACAGCTCTTCCTCTTTAATCGGTTCCAACTCATAACATATTCTTTCGTGAATCCCGCCTAGGTCCGGAGAGGTGAACGTTCCGACTGTTAAGTTCATCTTAATAATGAGCTCTGAAATAATTCGGGCGGTAGACCCTTTGCCATTAGTTCCAGCAATATGAAAAGACGGCGCACATTCTTGAGGATCGCCCAAATATTTGCAAAGCTGGGATATCCTCTCTAAGGTAGGCATTTTTACCTGAGAAGAACCAGCTGTAATTTTTTCAAAATCAATATGAGAATCAAGCCATCTACGGCATTGTTCGTAAGTTACTAAGTTAGTCATCTGTCAAATTTAAATTACAAAAGAGATAAATTTCTGGAAGCGACATTTTACGGCGTTCCCAAAATCCTCGAAATAAAAATATTCAAATCGAATTTAAAACACTAATACGAATCCATCTACGAATCCGTTTTTCAAAACTATTCTCCCGCTAGCGTTATCTCTAAATTCATCGACCAATTTCCATCGATTTTAAAAAGATACGTTCAAAAAAGTCAAATTAGATATTACCTATCGGCAGTTAAAATTCACAGTTTGAACTTAAGGGCATACTCCTTAAAAGTCAGACTAAAAATAATACCGTCCAGATTCCAATTAACCAGATTCCAATTGAACAGTATTACTAAGATGCCTGCTTTTTCGGACGCGGTACTTTAGTTCCAGACTTTCCTACCATTATCGGAGGAACAATCTTGTTGACGACATCGGCTGTTATTTTACACTTAAGAATATCGCTTCTGCCAGGTATCTCATACATCAAATCCAATAATAGATCTTCCAGAATAGACCTTAAACCTCTGGCACCGGTTCCGCGTTCTAAAGCTTGAACGGCAATTGCCTCAATAGAATCTTTGGCAAACTCCAATTCAACATTGTCAATCTCAAAGACTCTCTTATACTGTTTAATCAAAGCATTCTTGGGTTCAGTTAAAATCTCAATTAGTGCTTGTTTATCCAGACTAGAAACAACTCCAATTACAGGAAGTCGTCCCACAAATTCAGCTATAAGACCATATTTTATTAGATCTTCGGGCATCACTTTTTTGTAGAGTTCTCCTGTTTGATTTGCTCCGATTTTACTCACCTCAGCCCTAAAACCTATCGATTTAGCTCCAAGCCGACTTTCGACGATCTTATCTAACCCCGAAAAGGCACCACCACATATAAAAAGTATATTGGAAGTGTCAATCTGAATGAAATCCTGATGCGGATGCTTTCTGCCTCCCTGCGGAGGTACCAGAGCTACAGTTCCTTCCAGTATCTTTAACAGTGCCTGTTGTACTCCTTCACCCGAAACATCTCTGGTAATCGAAGGATTATCCGATTTCCTTGCTACTTTATCTATTTCATCTATATAAATAATTCCCCGCTCGGCTTTTTTAATGTCAAAATCTGCTGCCTGAATAAGTTTCAACAAAATATTTTCAACATCCTCCCCTACATAACCAGCTTCGGTTAATGCAGTGGCATCAGCTATTGCAAATGGCACGTGCAACATTCGCGCCAATGTCTGAGCCAATAATGTCTTCCCACAGCCTGTCGGACCTAGCAGTAAAATATTGGACTTCGCAAGCTCTATTTCTGTAGCGTATTCTGCACCTAAATTCACCGCGTCAATTCTTTTATAGTGGTTGTAAACTGCCACGGACAGAACCTTTTTGGCACTGTCCTGCCCGATCACATAATCATTTAAAAACTCAAAAATTTCTTTGGGTTTGGGAAGCTCGTTGAATTCTTCTTCTGCTACAGGACCGCCATCGCTGAGCTCTTCGGATATTATGTCGTTGCACAGGTCTATACATTCGTCACAAATATATACCCCCGGACCTGCAATTAGCTTCTTAACTTGCTTTTGACTCTTGCTGCAAAAACTGCATTTAACAAGTTCACCTGGATCACCAAATTTTGCCATAGTTATACTTTAGACTACAGAATCATTGAGTATGTTTAATTATTCAACATCACCGTACTTTTTTCACTTAATTCATTCCCTCGATGGCTAAAATCCTTCGTTGCAAGATTTTTGCATCCGGAAAATCTAAGCTACGGTACCGTTGGAAGCAGTCAATTCGTTAATTTCTCTGGAAGTTAGAATTTCGTCTATGATTCCATAACTTAAAGCTTCGTCAGCTGACAGAACAAAGTCTCGATCGGTATCTGAGGCAATCTTTGCTTCGTCTTGACCGGTGTCATATGACAACATCTTGTTGAGCAAATCTCTCATTCTAAGAATCTCTTTAGCCTGTATCTCAATATCAGTAGCCTGTCCGGAAGCCCCTCCGTAAGGCTGGTGTAAAAGTACTCTGGCATGAGGAAGAGCAAATCTTTTGCCCTTGGTTCCAGCAGCCAGTAATACCGCAGCCGCAGAAGCTGCCTGACCGAAGCAAAATGTCGATACATCGGGCTTTACGTATTTAATAGTGTCATAAATTGCAAATAATGCGGTTATTTCACCACCAGGAGAATTTATATAGATATGTATGTCTCGGTCCGAATCTTCGGATTCCAAAAACAAAAGCTGCGCGCACACTAAGTTTGCGACCGCATCGTCAATACCAGTTCCCAGAAAAATAATTCGTTCCTTTAGCAAACGGGAATATAGATCAAATGCTCTTTCGCCTTTGCTTGAAGACTCTATAACGGTGGGAACCAAGTAATTTGTCGCCCTAGTCAACTGTTTCTCCTTTTTTTTCTTCACTTAATTTTATATTGCCGTCAGCCGAACCTTCGCCCTTACCTGCCAATTTAGATTCTGAATCTGATTCCTTTGACTTATCATCGTCATTTTGATTCGCATTATCAGCCTCAGCGTCGAGTTCATTCTCCGGTTCAATCTTTATCAATAAGCTATTTTCTATTACGTTTCCTTGCGCATCCTTTAGTTTAAGATTCTCTTTCAAATAGTCAAACGCTTTTTGGGTTATCAGGAGGTTTTTTGCCCGTGACATAAGAATTTGCTTGCTTTTTTCGGAAGTATTTACTAATTCATCCATCTGTTTTTTAAAATTTTCAAAATTATTATCAAAATTCTGTTTATCCGAATCAAAAATAAAAGATTCTATCTCTTCCTCGCTTGGGTCTATATTGAGCGTCCTAGCAACGGAACGCAACATAACCGACATCGCCAACGTTTCAAAAGCACTATTTGTAATTGAATCTTCCAACTCCGTATTGGACATGTTCAATATCCTAAGGTACTTGTCCAGGGTGAAGTTGGAAGCTTTGAGTCTATCGATCAATTTAGAATACTCAGTGCTTGCCATATCCATAACCATAGAAGCATGCACCCCATTAACAAGTTCATCTTTGTAATGGTCAAACAAAGCAGCCGTTAATGAACTTAAAGCTTGATTATACTTATTATCTTGAAGCTTCAATCTCACCGATTCAACGTAGGCGTCAGCGGTTTCGTATTCAGAATTAGCCTTAACCCAATCGTCATTTAATTCCGGTAGTTTTAAGGTTCTTACCTTTTTAATTTCTGCCTTAAAATTCGCCTTAACTGAACCCAGCAAGAGCTCTCCAGTTACTTCATCGTTTAGCTTGTGGCCTTTCAGGGCAATCGCTATTTGCTCATATTCTTTATTGTGGTCGATATCAATAATCAAATCTTTGCGCTCTAAAAGCGGTTCTGACTCTTCGTCGGTTGGATTCAGTATAATTAAATCCACCGTAACTACATCCAACTCATCGATAATCTTGTCATCGGGCGCATCTTCAAGTTCTGCGTCAACTTTAAGGAAATGCCTCATCTCATGTTGAATTTCATCATCACTGACTATCGGCGACTGTATTTCCAACTCAATACTGTTTAAATCGCCGGTTTGGATGTATGGGAATAAGTCAAAGGTTACTGTCGCCTTTACGACATCACCCTTATGGTTTTCAACTTTATCCAATCGTGGCTTAGAAGCGACTTCTAATTTTTCATTATCAATTGCTTCTTCAAGTAGGCTAGGAACAATCTCTTCGACGCATTCTTCCACCACAGCTTCAATACCAATTCTCGACTTTACAATTTGAGCCGGAACTTTGCCTTTCCTAAAACCGGGAACGACAATTTGATTTGACAGCTCTTTAAGAACCTTCCCCATTTTTTCATCGACGACCTTACGATCTATATTTAACACCAAAGTAGCTTTATAGTTATTTTCGGTTAATGAATAGTCACCCATCAGTGCTCACTTTTTTTAGTAAATGTTACGGTAATAGTAATTTAGTAAATAATTCAAAAAAACAAACAAGTACCCTATCTGGTATCTTGATTTGTTCACTACAAAGTCTATAAGATGATTACTAGTCATAATTCACATTTTGTTTTGGTAGATTTTATTTTTTTTCGAATACACCAAAACTAGTAACATTATGGGGATAGAGGCAGAATTAAGATTCTAAAATATGAGGAGGAACTCAGTAAAAATTGATAAATATAAATATCGAACTTATATAAGCGGTAACTTGGTTGAACTTATTTTACAAATGTCGGTGATAAATAAGTAATCAAAAATATCCATTTTCAAAATATACAGTTTCATAGTATTTAACCAACTATTAAGAGATGTAACTAAGATCGAAAACCTGAAACCCGCTTGGACAATTTCGTACGCTATATGCAATTGCAATCTTTTTTTGTAGAAACTGGAAGTCTTGCTGTAAGTAGACAACCGTTACGAAAATGTAGAAGTGATAGCGTAGCTACAAATAGTCAATTGATTTAATTTTCAAAATAAATCAATTAGGTTTGTTCCAGTTGTTTTGCTCCAGTTGTCTCGTTTTAGTTTATTTTAAGTAATTATTCTTAGACTAGCAACAAACACTTTAAATTAGGCATACTTTAAAGTTGTATCGCGTCTTTGGAACTAGAAAAATGGGCAGAAATATTGTTTTTCATTTTTTAATTTTTGACTTAACACTTACAAAAAATTCTTAATTCGAATTCATATTCCAAAACATCGTATCAAAAACAACAAAGAATAGCTATTTGACGCGCAGTTCTAAACTTGATAACTTCCACGTTTAACCCTATAGCTAAAAATTATAAGGTTATAATGTATTTTAGAGTTTTTTAGTTATATTGGGTTTTTTGCATTTATAAAAATTTTCTAACAAGTTATTTGGAAATCTGTCGACAATAAATTGTTAAGAAATATATTATGTAATAGATTATTAAGTTACTGAAACGTTTAAAGCTATTTAAATGCTTTAGTAAACAAACTGATTTTAAGGAGCGGTAGAAAATATGCCACCAGAGAATAAATCGTCAAATTCGGCCATGGGAGCTTTGGCTAAAGTTGAAAGACCGGTAAAAAAAATATTTGACAGATATATAACTTTTGCCACGGGTGTCTTGGCATTAGTATTAATTTTAGTATTCATTCCGTCCAATAAGACACAGGTGGCAGTAGTTGCAAATACTTCGAATATAACTCCAGCGACTTCACCTGGCGCTCCTGGACAAACAGTCTCCGGAGTCGCCTGCGGTCCCAACAAACCGCAAATACCGTGGTCGGTTTACTCGCCGATCTGTGAACCTAAATGGAGCGGCAATAACGGCGGTTCCACCTATAACGGGGTCACGGGGACCACAATCAATTTAACTTACAGATATGCCGCTTCGGCAATTCTAAATGCCCTGTACGGAATCGTTCCCGAAAAAGTCATTGGAACAAACCAGGACGCAATTTCGACCATGCAGGCATATATTAAGCTGTTCAACAAGGAGTTTGAACTTTACGGCAGAAAAGTAAATTTAGTTCCGTTTGTAGGCCAAGGAAACTTTATCGCAGAAGACACGGGCGGCGGATTGGCTCAAGCCAAAGCGGATGCAGTTAATGTAGCCTCCAGTTTGCACGGGTTTGCCGATATGTCCTTGATAGACGCATCTGCAGCATACAGTAAAGATTTGGCACTATCAAAAGTTATATCCATGTCGATTTACGAAAATTCTCAGCAGTATTATCAGCAAAACGCACCTTACGCATATTCTCCGGGACCCAACTGTACAGAGCAGGCTGCCGCCGAAGCCGCAATTTTGGCCAAATCTGTATACGGAATTCCTCAAACCGATGCTGGTCCTGGATCTGAAGGTAAGACCGGCAAAATCGGAATTATTTTTCAAGATACCCCCCAATGGACGATTTGTGCGAATGAGGCTTCGAATCTATTACAAAACACATACCATGAGCAAGCTCCCATAATGCAATCTTACGCATTTGACCTTTCGCAGTTTCCGACCGAATCGGCAACGATGATGGCTAAGTTCAAAGCCGAAAATGTAACAACGGTAGTATGTATTGACTGTGACCCTATAACTCCGTTATATGTATTTCAAGCCGCAAACAACGCAAACTACTATCCGCAGTGGTTGTTTGGCGGACTATTTTCCTACACGTTTACTGGTGGCGACGGATACGGTAACTTGTATGCACCAAATCAAACCAACCATATGATATTTATGGGTGAACCAGTACCTCAAAATCAGATTCAACAGGAAGCGTACCAAGCCTATCTAAAAACTGGTGCTCCGCTTAGTCAGTTAAGCCCAGCATATTATTGGATGTATATGTCACTTCTGCAATTTTATGACGCTTTGCAAGCGGCTGGTCCAAATCTAACCCCGCTGACATTTGAACAGGGTGTTTTCAATACCCGGGGTGACCTTCCTTCAAGTTCTGCGAATGGAATCTACGGTCAATGGACATGGCAACAAAACAAATTTGATCCCTCTAACGGGTTTGCCATAGTTCATTGGAAAGCAAGTGCAGTAAGCAATTTAAACGGAACTCCAGCTTATGGAACCAAAGGAGCTTGGGTGGCTTGTAATAATGACACACAGTATCTGTTCTCGAACACAGTTGCCGCTTTGCCCAATCATAAACCGCTCAATTGTCCATAGAATCAAAAGGTCTCTGCGGTTAGCAAACCGCCGCTTTGTTCAGATAATAAAACTTAAATGAAATTTTAATAAACCTAATTAGAAAAGGAAAAAAAGGTGAATATTAAAAACAAAACTGTAATGGGGTACGGAATTTCGATAGTAGGATTCCTGCTCCTTTGGCTCGGCTGCTACTTCGTTTTGCCAAACAAACTTCCTTTGGGAACAGTTTTAGACGGGGCCATAGTCGGAGCATTAAGTGGCTTGACCGCAATGGGTTTGGTATTGGTTTATAAATCGGCAAGAATAATCAACTTTGCGCAGGCCGAATTAGGAGGGGTGGCATCCACAACTGCAGTAGTTCTGGTACTCGGCAACGGGCTTTCCTATATAGAGGCGATCTTAATTGGTTTAGCCAGTGCGATTATAATGGGTATACTTATTGACCGCGTTATAATTAGCAGATTTCAACATGCTCCCAGGCTAATTTTGACCGTAGCCACAATCGGTTTAGCGCAGTTATTTGAAGCAGCGGAATATAAAATTCCGACGCTATATGGTACTGGCGGATTATCTGGAAATAAATTTAACGCTCCTTTTCATTTTCAGACAACGATAGGTGGTTACGTATTTACAGAAAATCACTTGTTGGCTGTAATTGTTATACCGATAGTAATGCTACTTATTTGGTGGTTTTTGGCCAAAACAGATATCGGTATCGGGATTAGAGCCTCATCTGATTCGGCTGACAGAGCACTTTTGCTTGGAATTCCAGTAAGAAGGCTTTCTTTAATTACTTGGATTGTGGCCTCTGTCTTGTCTGCGATCGGAGCCATACTTTCTCAACCGATTCAGGGTATCCAACTTGGACAACCCCTGGGTCCAGAAGTCCTTTTGACACCGCTTGCAGCAGCTGCAATTGCCAGATTTGAAAAGCTGCCACTTGCTTTGTATGCATCAATCTTCATTGGAATATTCGAACAAGCCGTTTACTGGTCTTATCCGAGATCCTCTTGGATATATATCGGACTGTTTGCTTTAATTGCCATCGCATTATTTACACAACGTCAAATTGTTACAAGAGTCGCCGGTAATGAGCTGGGATCATTCGTTAATATTAAAGAGATTCGACCTCTATCGCGTGCCGTTAAAAAACTTCCTGTGGTTAGAGCTCTCAGCTGGATTATCATGGTAATCGCCGCGATCGTAGTCATAATGATCCCGCATCTTGGCGGATCTATTTCCAACGCATCTAACTTACTGTTCTTTACGGATATAGCCATCTATGGAATGATAGCCATTTCGCTCGTAGTATTAACGGGGTGGGCCGGGCAAATCTCCCTTGGGCAGTGGGCATTTACGGGAGCTGGTGCGGCTGCAATGGGATTATTCTTAACAAGTTTCCATTTCCCGATTTTGCCAGCAATGCTTTTAGCCACGATTGTCGGCGCTTTAATTGCTATTATCATCGGTATTCCTGCCTTGAGAACTACTGGTCTAAATTTGGCAGTTATGACACTTGCCTTTGCCGTAATGCTTAATACTGGCGTTATCGATTCAAGTAACTTCCCGCAGCTAACCCCAAGTCAGTTTCCAACATTCAGACTGTTAGGCAGATTTGATCTTACTCAACAGTCAACATTGTATTACTTTACGGTAATTATGCTGTTTCTTGTAATTTTCTTAACAAGAAATCTTCAAAAAACACGTTCAGGTAGAATTATCAGAGCGGTCAGAGATAACTACCGAGCCGCTGCGTCATATGGAGCTTCGCCGTTGCAAGTCCGGCTAATTGCGTTTGGATTTGCTGGCGCTATCGCTGGATTAGCTGGAAGCCTATATGCACTGTCTTTGGGTCAAGTTCCTGCAGGTGGTTTCGATCCTGCACAAAACCTTACAGTGTTTACGATGGTAATTTTCGGTGGAATGGGTTCGATATTGGGTGGATTTCTGGGAGCTATTTTTGTCGAGGCAATATTGTTTTTCTGGAAAAGTTCATCCTCTTTGGAACAATTTTTAACTGGTGCTGGCCTACTTGTTATTCTTTACATATACCCTGCTGGTCTTGGTGGTTTTATCTACAAAATCAGAGATTTTGTTATCAAAGTATTCGTGCCTAAAGAAATTTTGGAACCCGATAAGGTATCTGACGACTCAGGACCTTCGACGGTCATACCGGGTCCCGCTCACGATGCAGTTGTAAGATTAAATGCCTTAGAGGAACTCGAGTTAAAGACAAAAGGATCACAAGGTCAACCCGCTGCCCAGCAACCGGCCGCACAAGATTTCAGCGACTCAATCCTTGCGGCTATCGACGTAGATTCTGGATATGACAAAGCCAAGATACTGTTTGATGTAAGTTTTGGCGTAAAACAGGCGGAAATATTGGCTCTATTGGGTACCAACGGTGCAGGTAAGTCAACAATTCTGAAAGTATTTGCAGGCATTCTTCCTGCCTATAGCGGCAAGGTTATGTTTATGGGTGAAGACATTACTAGGTTAGACCCTATCTCCAGAGTTAAAAAAGGAATTGTAATGGTTCCTGGTGGACGTGGAGTGTTCCCAACGCTTACGGTTAAAGAGAATCTTTATTTGGCTTCTTGGATAAATAAACGAGACAAAAAATTCGTTTCTGAGACGATGGCAAAAATATTTGCTTTGTTCCCGATTTTACAGACAAGAAAAGATACCTCAGCTGGCTTGTTATCAGGTGGTGAGCAGCAAATGCTAACGATTGCTCAAGCACTGTTGTGTAAGGCAAAAGTAATTCTTATTGACGAGCTTTCTTTAGGTTTGGCACCTACGGTTGTGGCCGAATTGCTTAAAGCCGTTGAATCACTAGCGGCAAGCGGAGTGACAGTAGTTGTGGTTGAGCAATCAGTCAATGTCGCCACGGCCATCGCTTCAAGGGCTGTATTCATGGAAAGAGGCCAAGTGAGATTCTCTGGGCCTACCCCGAGCGTAGAGCAACAGCCGAACTTGCTAAGGTCAGTGTTTTTACGAGCAGCTACCAAAGCTCACAGCAGGCCGACGGGCGAAGCCTTTTCAAAACGGGTTATCGACACGAAGTCAACTTCAGCTTTTGGAGTACTGAACGTTACCCGAAGATTTGGCACCGTAAATGTACTGAATGACGTAAGCTTGTCCGTATCCAAAGGAGAAATTTTGGGAATCATCGGCGCTAACGGTGCTGGAAAAACAACCCTCTTTGACGTATGTTCTGGGTTCCTTGCGCCGAATTCCGGTAAAGTCATATTGGACGGAAATGATGTTACTCGTTTAAGTGCTCACATGAGAGCAAGGCGAGGCCTTGGAAGAGTGTTCCAGGATGCTCAACTTTTCCCATCCATGACGGTATCTGAAGTTCTTTCCATCGCCCTAGAGAGACACGTAGAAGTCAAAGATCCAATTGCTTCAATGCTTGGTCTTGATGCAGTCACTCAATCAGAGGAAAAAATCGAAGATCGTGTTGAAGAGCTCTTGGAAGAAATGGGGCTGAATCGATACAGGTCAGCATTTGTTACAGAGCTATCGACCGGTACCAGAAGAGTTCTTGATCTGGCTTGTTCAATGGCCCACAGACCCAGAGTGCTACTTCTAGATGAGCCTTCTGCAGGTATTGCGCAACGTGAGTCCGAAGCCATGGGTGAACTTATATTAGGATTGAGCGCCGAAACTGGAGCTTCGTTCATAATTATTGAACATGACGTGCCGCTTGTTTCCTATGTTTCCGATAGGCTTATTTGTCTTCATTTAGGTCAGATTATTGCCGAGGGCAACACAACTGATGTGTTGGCTAACCCCGATGTGATTTCAGCTTATCTTGGTCGCGACGACGTAACAATAAATCGTTCAAGATCTACCGTCGGAGCTTAATCTGCGCTAATTAAGCGAACTTAATTTATATTTTGTTTCAATTTAGTATTAAAACTATACTAAACGCTTGCTAACTTTTCAAAGTTTGTAAGTCTTGGTATAATATGTTAATTATGAACACATTGGCCTCATACTGGGGGTTATTGTGTTATTTGGCTGGTTTTTAACAGTTTTTGTCTCTAATTCGTTACAAAACTTATACTGGCTATTTACTCGCTGTTCACTCATGCCGAAATATAAAGCTGGAACTAAAAATGAGTAACAATATGAACCAAAATATTAGCTTTAATATGTCAAATGATGTGTCAGGGATAGTATCTGCATCGATTATCAGGTACATTAGAACGCACCTTGGAGACATCGGGTTAAATGCATTTTTTAAAGAGATAAACGTGGGAGCCGCACAAGCTGCATCACTTGAATCACCAACTACCTGGCTTACCTATGATGAAGCATCGCAACTTTTCAAAGCAGCGAGAAAAATCATCGGCGATCCCGAAGTGGGAAGAAAAATTGGGGAAGCCCATCTATTCCCGCATGAACCTACTGGAGTCGCAGACTTGGTTGTATCTATTTCATCGGTCGGTGAAGCCCTAAGAAACATCTCTGGAATACTGCCAAAATATTCAACCGTTACGACCTCTACGGCATTAGAAGTTGGAGACGCTCACGCTATTGTGAGAATAAAAACTAACGGAGGCATCCACGCCGACTATCAGATGTGTCTTTTCTATCAAGGAATTCTTAGTCAATTCCCTGTTATTTTCGGTCTTGTGCCTGCAATACTTACCGAAACAGAGTGCCAAGCAAGAGGCGGCCGACACTGCGTGTACACAATTGGATGGCAGGAACATCAGTGGTCAAACTTTGTAGATGACAAACTTTCATTATATTCGATGGCCTGGGATGAAGAGCAAGTTGCAGAAGAGCAGTCTCAATTAAACCTGACCCCAGAAGACGAGAACAGATTGCTTAAAGAACAGGTAGAATCCCTCACCTCCAGACTGGATGCCGTATATTCAACCGCGGCTGAACTTTTAGAGTCTGACGACTTAGATTCTATCCTGAGACGAATTACTCAACGTGCCGCAAATGCCGTGAACGCACCCAAATATTTACTGGTGGCAAAAACATCACTAGATATTAACTTCAGAATACAGTGGCATGGACTTTTGGAATCGGAGGCCAACACAATTGCAAGACAGATAGTAAACGGGACTTTTGACGAATCTGACCCAAGTAAAATGATGGTAAAAATTTCATCTTCTCGACATGATTACGGTTACTTAGCGGCATTACTCCCGGACACGATGAAATTTTTAGAACATGACAAAAGAACTCTGTTGGTTTATGCAAACTATGCTGCCGTTGCATTAGATGTAGCAACATCTCTTTCTGAGACCAGGTTGAGCGATGCAACATCAAAAGCATTACTTGACTTCGGAAACAGTTTGGCCACAATTAAGAAAAAAGATGAAGTGGCTGAGATTTTGGCTCAAACCATACCATCAGTGTTAGATGCTGCAGGAGTGGTTGTACTCGGTTACGACAAAGAAAATGATGAATTTGTTGAGATAACCAGGTGCTTTGATGCTAACATTGCCGACAAGATACCGTCTGAGCTAGTTAAATTTCCACCAGAACTGATTCTAAATCTCAAAACTACACTTTTGTCTGGTGAACCTTCTTCAATCTCCGTAGAAAAAGGTTCTCATTATATGTCAAACAATTTTGCAATTTGGAATATTGATAATCTACTGTATTATCCACTGGTTTCATCTCAACGTGATACTCTCGGTATCGTAATATGTGGCTTTAATTCGGCAACTCATAAAAATACAGGACAAGATGTATTGACCAAAGAGAGGTTTAAGGGGTTATGTTCTCAAGCTGCAACAGCTTTTGAAAATACGCTTTTGTTGGAACAGATATCTCATATGGCATGGCATGATCCACTGACGGGGTTACCCAATAGGAGACTTTTCGAAGACCGACTAAAGCAAGATATTACCCGTACTTCTCGAAATCGCGAGCCCGTTACCGTATTTTATGTGGATCTTGATAAGTTCAAACAAGTTAACGATACTTTGGGTCATGCCGCTGGAGATGATCTGATCTGCCAAACAGCAAATAGACTTCGGGAAAGTGTTAGGGCTCAAGATACCGTTGCAAGATTAGGTGGTGACGAATTTGCAATCATCGTTCCAGGGCCAATCGACAAGAACCTCATAGAAAGGCTTGCAACACGAATACTGACTTCGCTCAATACGCCATTTTCGTTGGGAGATGAACAAATCAATACCTCGGGATCTATTGGTATAGCCACTACCGGTAATCGCGTAGACATGGATTTTGAAGCTCTTGTTCATGAAGCCGACGTAGCCATGTACAGAGCAAAGACTTCGGGAAGAAACAAGTACGAAAGTTTTTCTGGCGAATTCATGGCACTGGAAAATGAAGATAATCCTGTTTCCGCCGAACTTAACGAGAAAATCGACATAAGACAATTAGAATTACTATTCCAAGCTCAAATCGAAATTCAGTCAGCTAAAGTAGTTGGCGTTGAAGCATTCGTAAGATGGAACCATCCCAGATTGGGAAAACTTCTGCCGGGAGCATTTATGGCTGCAGCCATTGAACAAGGATCGATTGTATTTTTAGACAAATGGGTTATAGAAAATTCCCTTAAACAGCTTGCGCAATGGCGTGCTGTAGGTATATTAGATCTCAATATGTCAATCAATATTTCTAATGCCACGCTATC
Organism: Actinomycetes bacterium; assembly: GCA_021852345.1. Taxonomy (GTDB): domain Bacteria; phylum Actinomycetota; class Acidimicrobiia; order Acidimicrobiales; family JABEUL01; genus JAJZNL01. Next base: position 46,564 of record JAJZNL010000040.1, on the reverse strand, counting down.
TGATGCCGAAATATTTAAATTTTTTGAAGCAACTGCATTAAAACTAAGCATACCGTTTGAAAGAATTTCGTTTGAGATTTCTTCGCAAGCTTTTGAATCAAATGACTCTAAAACTTTGGCCAATATTGATGGTTTTAGGTCTTTGGGAGCAAAAATAACGGTTGACGATTTTGGTCTTCACTCCAAGATATACAACACCGAGAGGAGCTACGGAATTGACGCCCTTAAAATAGACCCGGATTCGATAAAAGAATCGCTCTTATCCGAAGAATTAAACGAGGACAGCGAAACCAAGGTTGCCGCCATAATACAGATGGCCAAACAGCTTGGAACAAAAATGATAGGACAAAAAATTGAGACCGATTCTCAGCTGACAACTTTAAGAGATCTCGGCTGTACTGTGGTTCAAGGTTATCTATTTTCTCCGCCGGTAAAACCCAGAGAAATCTTACTTCTCGCCCGAAATAGTTACTAAAAGGCTTACGACAAATAACAAGTTTAACCAAAGTCAATTGCCTTTAGGAATAACCAATTCATTTCATCTCGTAACTATTACGCGAATTAAATTGCCAGTAAAGCAAAAGTAGATTCATAAATATTGCAACTTCAACTAAGATTGAATTGTAAATTTTCGGGGAGTAGCGCAGTTTGGCTAGCGCGCCTGCTTTGGGAGCAGGAGGTCGCGGGTTCGAATCCCGCTTCCCCGACTCTAAAATAAGCCATTTGAAGATATATCAACAAAATGACTTTAGAAGTTAAAATTCCTAAATTAAAAAATAATACGGTAAATTGTTCGCGATAAACCTGAACTTTATTTTTGTCCGTCTTTCTTGCGTTGAACTGTAAGATTAGCAATAAAATAGAATAGTGGTTGTTTGTTAATCGATTCAACTTTAATTTAAAGTCGTAAGTTTGTTATTAATAATCACATAACTTTTTCAGTGTTTATCTGGAAAACAATCCATAGTTTATAATCGAAAGCTAATAAATTGGTCGACACTGACAATGTAACTCAAAATGAAACACGCGATCAGCCGTTAACGTCAAAGCAGCTCAAAATCGCTCTTTTGGTGATATCTCTAGCGCAGTTAATAGTGGTATTGGATGCTACCATCGTAAACATAGCACTTCCACAGATTGCAAGAACCTTTAAATTTAGCGAAGCTAATCTGCAATGGATCATAAACGGATACGCATTGGCTTTCGGCGGTCTATTGCTTTTGGGCGGTAAAGCAGGTGATGTATTCGGGAAGAGAAAAATGTTTATGATTGGAATAGGCATTTTTATCACATCGTCGTTTTTAGGGGGATTTGCACAAGACCAAGCTTGGATAATAACTACGAGAACGCTTCAGGGCGTCGGTGGAGCGATCGCTTCGCCTACGGCGTTGTCACTCATAACAACAACTTTTAAACAGGGACCCCAACGGAATAAAGCCATGGGAGCATATGCCGCAATGTCCGGTGGTGGGAGCGCAATCGGTTTATTGCTAGGTGGTATTTTAACCAGTTATCTTTCTTGGCGGTGGGTATTTTTTATAAATGTACCAATTGGTTTAATTGTCCTGATTCTAACCCCGTTTGCAATTCACGAACCAGAAAGAAGTAAATCAAGATTAGATTTTTTCGGTACATTGCTGTCAACTGGCGGGGTAGCGATGCTCGTTTACGGGCTGTCGCATGCCGCTTCAACATCTTGGTCCTCACCGGTTACTTATATATCGCTTATTATTGCGGCAATTTTACTTTTCTCCTTTGTGGTTTACGAATTTGTTTACAAAGACCCAATTATTCCCGTTCGAATCCTTAAAAATGTTACGCGAGTAGGAACGTACCTTGTAATGTTAACGCTTGGGTCAGCTTTATTTGGGATGTTTTACTTCTTGGCACAATTTATTCAAGAAATTATGGGCTATTCCCCACTTAAGACAGGTGTGGCTTTTCTACCCGTAACCCTATTGATAGTGGTAATTTCGGGAGTAACTTCAAAGTTGGTGAGCAAGGTAAACCCGCGAATCTTAATCACAATCGGACCTGCAATCGTGGCTATCGGGCTATTTTTAATGTCGCGAATATCAATACATGCAAGCTACCTAAACATCTTATATCCGATGACTTTGATGGCAGTCGGAATGGGACTTGCTTTTGTGCCCCTAACTTTAACGGCAATCCAGAATATCGAAAAGTCAGATGCTGGTATCGCTTCAGCTCTTCTAAATACAACTCAACAGCTTGGAGGATCGCTCGGTTTGGCGATTCTAGTTACAGTTTCTTCTTCTTATGCCACAAGTTCCATAAATTCATATCTAACACAACATCACCTACCCTCTTCTTCGGCTTCAAATAGCTTTGCTGGAACCATACCGCACATTCCATTTGTTCAAACTGCAGTGACTTACGGATTTACTCGAGCTTTTATTGTCGCGTCGGGATTTGCGTTGGCTGCAGCGGTAGTAGCTATAACTTTGTTGCGAACAACTAAGCCCGAAAAGTTTAGCTTAGATGACGAAACGGTTATAATAGGATAGATTCTGTTACCTAACAAATATAATTAGTTATACGGTTAATAAATTCGGTGGATTATTTGGTGGTTATTAAACTACTCTCGGTGGTTTTAAAAAAACTGTCCTTAGAATTTGATTAAATTAATAAAATGCAGCTTTCCATAATTAAAGAAACGCGAGAATTTGAAAAAAGGGTAGCTATGGTTCCCGATGTAGCTTCCAAACTTACCTCTGCGGGAATTGATATTTTGATGGAATCCGGTGCAGGACTTGCAAGCGGTTTTAGTGATGATGCCTATCAAAATAAAGGGATTAAAATTGCCAAAACTAGAGATGAGGCTTTGTCAGGAGCTGACATAGTCGCTAAAGTACAACCTTTCACCGAAGACGAATTAAATTCCATTTCTGATTCGATTACAACTTTAAGTTTTTTAGCGCCGGGTTCGTATCCCGACATCATTAGAAAAATGGCTAAAAAATCGATGACGGCATTCAGCTTTGAGCTTCTTCCCAGAATCAGCCGAGCTCAGTCAATGGATGCACTTTCTTCTCAAGCAACCGTATCGGGCTACCTAGCGACACTCACTTGCGCAGTTAACCTGCCTTTATTCTTCCCCATGTTCATGACTGCCGCTGGAACCGTTCCCCCCGCTAAAGTATTTGTTATGGGCGCGGGTGTAGCTGGACTTCAGGCTATCGCAACAGCACGTCGACTCGGTGCAAACGTAAGAGCATACGACGTTAGATCTGCCGCTGCAGATGAAGTTAAATCCTTAGGTGCTACTTTTGTGGTTTTGGAATTAGAAAATCAAGAGGGTGCTGGAGGTTATGCTAAAGAGCAGTCGGCGGAGTTTATAGCAAAACAACAGGAGCTCATGACCGACCAAGTAGCCCAGTGCAACGTAATAATTACTACGGCCGCCATTCCTGGTCGCCCGGCTCCGAAACTACTCACTCAAAATATGGTGGAGGCTATGGCTGAAGGCAGCGTTGTGTTTGACTTGGCCGCCGAGTCTGGTGGTAACTGCGAACTTTCCAAACCAGGTGAGACAATAACCCACAAAGGAGTAAAGATTATCGGCGCACGGAACGTTCCTTCGCAGCTACCGACCCATGCCAGTTTTTTGTACGCCAGAAACGTAGCCGAATTAGTTAATCTTATGACTAAAGATTCAAAATTCGAACCAGATTTCGAAGACGAAATAATTAGTGGATCATGCGTAATACAAAAGGGGTCAATCGTTAACGAAATGACCAAGCAATTATTGGGAGATTCATAATGAATATAGATATAATCGGATTACTAACTGTATTCATACTTGCAGTTTTCGTCGGGTATGAAGTTATTTCAAAGGTACCCTCCACATTACATACCCCTCTTATGAGCGGAACTAATGCGATACACGGAATCATATTAATCGGTACAATAATTATCCTTTCGAATTCTCACGGACCCGTTCAAATTGTCCTAGGAACGATTGCAGTATTTTTGGCAACTTTAAACGTAGTTGGCGGTTTTGTGGTAACCGACAGAATGTTGGAAATGTTTTCCACCAAAAAATCTCAACCCAAGTCGAAGTCTGCCTCCGAGGAAGGTAAATAAATGCTTGCAGTACAATTTACAATCGAAACGGCGATTCGCGTAGCTTATCTAATCGCGGCAGTTTGCTTTATTCTTGCACTAAAGGGCTTAACTTCACCCAAATCTGCTAGGCGCGGAAATATAATTGGTGCTATTGGAATGCTAATAGCTGTCGGTATGACATTTACGCACGGGATTCATAACCTAATCTATATAATCGCAGCCATAGTTATCGGTGTAGTAATTGGAATACCAGCTGCACGCCTTGTTAAAATGACGGCCATGCCACAAATGGTTGCGATCTTTAACGGAGTGGGCGGCGGGGCTGCTGCACTAGTATCGTATTCGGAATTTATCCACTCGCCTGATCCTCATTCATTTGCAATTTATCAAATTGTTGAAGTCCTCTTAGGTGTTATCGTCGGTTGTGTATCTATTGCAGGTTCTGCAATAGCGTTTGGCAAACTCCAAGAACTCATGACGGGCAGACCGATAACATACCCGTTTCAGCAGGTTATAAATGGTGTGGTGGCTACAGCAATCGTAATTTTAGCGTTTGTCGTTGTTTTCTCACCGTCAGTTTCAATTTTATTAATAATAGCCATACTTGCCCTTATCTTTGGAGTTGCATTCGTACTTCCAATTGGCGGTGCAGATGTCCCAGTCTTGATATCTCTACTTAACTCATTTACCGGACTTGCGGTTGCAGCGTCAGGGTTTGCCATTGATAATACGCTGTTGGTAGTCGCTGGTACTCTTGTTGGAGCATCTGGTACTCTTTTGACTCAAATGATGTCAAAAGCAATGGGTCGATCCTTACCGAATATACTGTTTTCGGCATTTGGATCGGTAGTTACTGCCGCCTCTGAAACAGGTGGCGAAGTTAGACCTGTAAGATCTTCCACGCCTGACGATTTAGCTGTATTGCTGGCATATGCACGTAAAGTTGTTATAGTACCCGGCTACGGACTGGCGGTTGCTCAAGCCCAACACACAATTCGCGAACTTTCTGACGAACTTAAAAAGCGCGGGGTTGAAGTATTCTATGCAATCCACCCAGTAGCTGGTAGAATGCCAGGCCATATGAACGTGTTGCTGGCCGAGGCAAACGTCCCTTATGACGAGCTAAAAGAGATGGATGAAGCCAATCCGGAATTTTCAACCACCGACGTAGCATTGGTCGTAGGTGCAAATGATGTTGTAAACCCCGCCGCACATGACTCACCAGGCTCGCCCATCTACGGCATGCCGATTTTACATGTAGACGACGCCAACGCAGTCATATTCTTAAAAAGATCCATGCGACCCGGATTTGCGGGAATCGAAAACGAGCTTCTCTACAACTCTAAAACAACTTTATTGTTTGGTGATGCCAAAGATTCCCTTACGAAACTGGTAGCTGCAGTTAAATCACTTTGACGCACGTTGTTTTAAGGGCTTAAGCGATTTTAATCCGATAAATTTTAATTGATCTCTGTAAAATTAAAACTAGTTGAGCCGGTATCAGTAGAACTTAGTAAGTGCTTTACCTCAAGTTAGTTGTAGTCAATTAATGATTGATTGATTCTGTTTGAGCATCCTTCATTGCACGAGAACTTTTAACCATAACCTTAAGCGTGCAATATATTGCTCTGTAACAGTAGGTAAAAACATAGTATTCTATGTCTCTATCTCCCAGCCAGTCTTGCGACCAACTGACCCCCCGCACCTGCAACGCCAGGGACCGCTTCTTCCACCGGCAAGTTCCACCGCTATCTATGTCGTCTGTCGAGAAGTTGAAGGGTGTACATACGAGTCCGTGGGTCCGTGTGCGATCCAGACATGGTCGAGAACGTCTCGACAGGATCACGCAAGCAGCGATACGATTGAGCAGCCTGCCTATTTCGTTGGTCACATAATCTCTGATACGTTTCTGAAGTTGGCGGTAGTAAGGATCGGACTTTAACGCTATGCCTGCTTTCTGAAGTTTCGCCATGTATGACCTAACGATGGCGTCCAATTCAGCCAAACAAGGGGTCATCTTCTGTCCGAGCAACTGGCCTTTGTTTGTGGCGAACAGAGCGTGTCTCACTCCAAAGTCGATGCTCAATTCCATACCGCTTGGCCTTGTTTTTACATCAGGGGACTTTGCAACGAGAGAGATGGCGATGTTGCTTGGCTGACCATGTGAATCACGAACAAGGGTCAGTTGCACAACGCCCTGTAATGTCCCCGCTTGGAACTCGCGCTCAAAATAGGAATTCACTTCCAGGGGGACATTGACCGGATGCCTTTTGTTCAGTGTCACCACCTTTACCCACCAACCTATCCGTCCATTCCAGGACGCTTTGTCGCTTTTGGTTGGTTTGGCGACTATGGACCAAATCGTATGCCTCTGATACACTGATATTATTTCAGAGTTCCTTTGAACAATTAAGACTTTGCTCAGTCAATTAAAAATTCCCCGTCTAAAATAACTGCGTCTAAAATCGCCCAGTCTAAATAGACTATTTCAATTACGAACTAATTTTTGCGAAAACGAGTAGACCCTGTGATGTTCTTCTGCTTTGAATAACTTCAACGTTAACGCTTTTATGTCCAAGCATGTGACTCGAGTCATTAACCACTACCATATCGCCATCATCCAAAAATCCTACTGTCTGCCCTTCCTGAGTACCTCTCTTTACTAGGTCTACCTTTAATTTCTCGCCGACAAAATGTTCAGGCGCCATGTCGTTTGCCAATGTACTTATATCGAGATACGTAATTTCTGACTTTTGGGCCAATTCTGCCACCTTTGGGTCCGCAGTAATAAGCCGCAAGTTTAATTTTTTAGACAATAAGATAATTTTTTCATTAAGCACTTCAGTTTCAAATATCGAACTTTCGGCTATTGTTAACGAGGCAAGATTATCCCGGACAAAATCCAACACTTCAAGACTCTTATTGGCACGTCTGGATATAGCCGGATCGGTGGAATTAGCTAGCAGGCTTAATTCGTCCAAGACCAATCTGGGAACTATAACTTCGGCAGCAAGCATATTATTTTTAATTAAAATCCAAATAGTTCTGTCCATCGCCGCAGATACATCCAGCATCACTGAATGCGGATCAATTTGCATGGGGTCTACGTCTTTAGCCAGTCTTTTTGTGAGTCCGATGACATTAGATACTTGAGTTGCTTTTGCCGAACCGACTCTCAGCCCAATATACGCAAACGTCCAAGCGATTATTCCCGCCACTGGCAATGCATAGTTTCGACGTAGCAACAGAATAAGAGGAGTGTCAATTGCAACCGCAAAAACTAGCCCGGTTGTTGCCAAAACTGCTGCTCCCAAAACTTCGGCAGCAGGTACTTCCTTCAGACTTCTGACCGTATCACCTACCCCTTTAATTATTAACCGCCCAAGTATTCCGCCTATAAGATAGCCGGCCAACACGCATATTGAAACCACCAAAAGTCTATCAATGGAAGAATAATCAAATGTAGTGGAAATATCGTCTCCAATCACTACACCGGCAAATACCAAAAGTAACCTCAAGCCTTCTAGATACAACATAACTACAACACTCTTTCGTTCACCTTGTATACAAAGTGACGCTAGATCCCACCACCACAGAAGTACCTGGGGGCGGATTCGTTGTGTACGCCACGGCCGATGATCCTACGGGCCCATACGTATTTGATACGGTCAAACCAGCATTGGTTAAGGTGTTTCCAGCCTGAGCCACTGTCATCCCATCTACACTTGGAATTTTTACGTATTGAGGTCCCAATGATTCCGTTAAAACAACAGTCGAACCTCGGGGAACCTGTTGACCGCTGACGGGAGCGGACGAGATTACCAAACCTGCTGCCACTGAAGTAGAATATGTCTGATTTAATTTGTAGTTTAAAACCAGGTTTTTAAGAGTGGCTTCGGCTTGAGCAATAGGCATATTATTCAAATTCGGAATCGTTCTCGGTGCGGGGCCGTTTGAAACAGTCAAATTTACGACACTTCCCGGTTGAAAACTACCGACGCTGGGGCTTGCGGCAATAACCGTTGCAGCAGGTACAGTTTCAGAATATTCCTGAGTAATTTTATATATGAATTTTAATTTAATTAGCTCAGACTGTACGACAGTAACTGCGTTGCCGACCATCCCCGTCGGCAACGCAACAGGAAACGGTCCTTTTGATACCACATAACTTACGGTTTGGTTTGGCTTTTCTCTAGACTGCGGTAGCGGGTATTGGGAGATTATATATCCCGCCTTAACTTTATTAGAATAAACTACTTTAGATACCTTGCCAACCAATTTTTCATTTTTAAGTTCTACGGCTGCCGCCGAGACACTCTGATTATAGAGACTCGGCACACTCTGTGAGGCTATTACATAATTATTCGTCACATAAGCTATCGTACCGATTAAGGCCACTATTATTAACGCCAACAACACCAAAGGCCATTTTCGATGTTTTTTAGCTACCCTCAAAGCTGGAGGTTCGTTGTCTTTCCAATCGGGCCCTTCAGAGAGCTCCTCGGCAGCCTTGATATCATCTGTTTCGCTTGGACTTAATCGATCGTCGATAGGAACTTTGATTACAGTTATGTCCTGTTTTAATGAATCCTCTACCTCAGGTACTTTTACCGCCGTTACATCGTGATTTGAAGTTATTTCATTTAAAGCCAATCGAGCGCTGGCTGATTCGCCGGATAAGACTTTAGTTCCGACAAGCGGTAAGAATTGCGGCGGATCAAGCGACTTTGCCAGTTTCTCCAAACCCCTAGCCAACTGTTTTGCGGTCAATCTATTTTCTCTGTTCGGATCCGTTGAGCCAAACACCAGTTCCTTAAGTGGCCCTAATTTTTCGTCATCAGGCAACGTTGTATCTAACCTATTGGTTAATGTAGTCAAAGGACTGTCTCCCTGAAAGGGTATATAGCCAGTCGCCATTTCAAACACAACAAGCCCCAGAGAATAAACGTCCGATTTCCCATCAAGGTCGATACCTTTGGCTTGTTCGGGTGAAGCGTATTTTGCAGTTCCTAATATCGAGCCTACTGGTTCGGTCCAACCAGCCTGCGCAAGAGCTCGAGCTAACCCAAAATCGGCGATTACTACCCCACATTTTGTATCAAATAAAATATTTGCCGGCTTAATATCTCTGTGTATAAAATTCTTTTCATGGGCGTGTTGAAGACCGCGCGCAGCTTGAATCGCAACGAACAAAACTTGAGAGTGGCTAAGTTCTTTTTTTGAATCAATAATCTCTTTCACCGTCCCGCCCATTAGAAGTTCAGTGACAAGAAATGGTTTTGATTCAAACGTCCCCCAGTCATAAACCGGCATTATGTTGGGATGATTCAATGAAGACATGGCTCTGGATTCCAACAAGAACCGTCTCATAAAACCTGCTTCATAGAGCAGCTGAGGATGCAATAACTTAACTGCTACGGATCTGTCCTTTTTCATATCCCGAGCAGCCACCACAACAGACGATCCTCCGGAGCCGACAAACCCTTCCACCACATATCTGCCGTTAATTTCCTTGCCGATTAGATCATTTGAGTGCACTAATACCACAGTTTATAGAATATCGCTAATTTAAGGCGTTTTTATGTTATGAATCAAAATATCTGTAAGAAATTTTTTAAATAACTCTAACCAATTTATTCTTTACAATATTATATTTTAGGATGCTCGGCTCCAGAAATCACCATACCATTATGCCTTTCATTCTTAAAACTGCGAAAATGAACATTATTATTTAAAGCCCCTACAAACTCGAAAAATTGGAATAGATAGAATTTAGAATTTATCTGCATTCTACAACAGTTATAAATAAAGTTATTTAAATTTATATCAGTCCGCCTCAATAATCTCTTAGAGAGCCATTAGTTTGACCTGAAAGATTTAATTTATCCTATAAAATAGACAATATGAAAAATACTCGGTGGCTTGACAGAAGTCAGCCTCAAACTTTGTACATTGCCGTAATAGTTTCCTATATTGACGTCGTTTTTACAGTATTAAATATGTTTTCGGGAACGCAAGGCCTACCTTTTGTTTTTGTCTTATTTATCTTTATCGTACCGCTTCTGCAGGGAGTAGCAGCATTCGGCATTGCCAACCACAATCTGAAAATGTGGTTTCTGGCAGTCGGTTTAAGTTTGCTTAACTTTGTCTTAATTTTTTACATTTACGCCATTTATTCATTTTTCGCCGTTGACATCTTAGGACTAATAGTAGATATTGCCATGGTGATACTACTTATACACCCCATGTCACGCACCTATGTTAAAATTTGGTTCAGATAACACGGAAATGGAGAATAAAACAAATGGCTGAAATTGTCACAATTCAAGGAATTACGGACTTATTTAACCGAGTGGGGCAGCCTTTAGGTGAGAGCGATTTTACTGAGATCACTCAGGACACTATAAATCAATTTGCCAAAGCCACTGGCGACTACCAGTGGATACATGTCGACCCCGAAAGAGCTAAGACTGGACCATTCGGCGACACAATTGCTCACGGATATTTGACTTTATCTTTAGCGCCAGTTTTGCTTGCCAGTTTCCTCAAAGTTGAAGGCGTGTCATTTGGGATTAATTATGGGACAAATAAAGTCAGATTTCCGTCCCCCGTATTGGTTAATTCAAAGATAAAGGCGAAGGCACTGCTGAAGGCCGTAGAAGAGGTGCACGGAGGTGCTCAGGCTGTATTGGAAGTTACGTTTGTAATTGATGGTAAGGACAAACCAGCCTGTGTTGCAGAAGTAGTTTACAGATACTACGAATGATTTTTAATTTAGCCAAAGGGCAGTTAAAAGATCTATTGGCACACTTTCCCTAAATTAAAGGTCACCCAATTTAAATGTCACTTGAATTAAAGGTTGCCTAAATCAAACGGATCTTAACTGATTTAGAACCATATTAAAGTCTTCAGGCAGTGACGAAGAGGCTGTTATTAGTTTATTGCTAATGGGATGCAAAAAACTTAATTCAGTCGCATGCAACATTGGTCTTAAAGCCGACACTTCTGGAATTTTTACTTTTGACGAATAAAGCTTATCGGCCAAAACTGGATGCCCCAATTCTGCAAAATGAACCCTTATCTGATGCGTTCTTCCCGTTTCAAGATTTACTTCTACTAAACTACACGGTGAACTGCTGCTAAAAGTTTCCAAAACTTTAAAATGTGTAACAGCTGACTTACCGTTTTCCACTACTGCCATTTTGACTTTGTTTGTTAGCGACCGGCCGACAGGAGCTTCAATTTTTCCGAATTTATCTTTAAAAGCTCCCACAACAATTGCAAGATACTTTCTTGAAATCTTATGAGATTTAACTGCAGATTTTAATTTATTGTAAGATTCGGTTTCAAGAGCTATTACCATCAGCCCTGTAGTATCTTTATCCAGCCTGTGCACGATACCCGGTCTAAAACTCTCACCTACGTTAGCTATTTTAGGATATTTGTACAGTAGCTGAGACACCAGCGTAGTAGCTAAATCTTTTTTTGAATCAAGCGAGCTAGGATGAACTACTAAATTTGTTGGCTTGTCAATAACTGCTAAAAATTCATCCTCATAAATTACCTTAAACGTTATATTGGAATCAGGCTCCAACTTATATTCATCTACAAAGAGATCCAGATCAACAGAAACATGATCCCCTGTTTTTAATCGATAAGACTTTGTTAATACGACCTTCTCGTTAACTTCAATTGATCCTGAAAATATCTTTTGAATAATTTTTTCTCTGTTGGCATTGGTCAGCAATGCCAAGGCTTTATCTAACCTTTCTCCATCCAATACTTGAGAGATGTTATAAATCATCGGTGACCTGCTTCGTCTCCGTTGCCTGTTGCATTTCAATTGCCTGTTGTATTTCAATCGATTCCTGAGTTGAACTAAGTCCCTCTAACTTTTGCGGTTCCTGGTCACTATCGAGCTCACGAATAGTGTTACGTTCATGACCTGTCTGATTTTTAATGTAACTTATTATTACTAATACTATTCCGATCGTTATACACGAGTCTGCCACATTAAACGTAGGCCAGTATTTTGTATAGATAAAATCAATTACGCTGTTATTGATATGTCTAAAGACTCTGTCGCTTAGATTTGAAGTTGCGCCGCCGATTACCAAACCAAAACCTATAGCCTGAAGAAACGAAACAGATCGAATTGCAAAAAGTATGAGCACTACTACCACAACCCCCGCGATCCACTCCACATAAACAGATGAGCTGCTGAACAGACTAAATGCAGCACCACTATTTAAAGTGTATTTAAAATAGAAAATCCAAAACACGTGAAAGTCCGGTTTTCTATCGTAAACTAGTGTCTTCGAAAGCTGATCAATAAAAATGACGGCTGCTGCCGTCACACAAACCGAAATAACCTTTGAAAGTTTAATCTTTATCTTTTGAGTTTCATGTATTTCATCGGTCTTAATTTCATCTGTCATCTGCGCGACAGCCCACCACTCTTACAAGGAACACAGAGTCTAGTAAAAGGCATAACCTTTAATCTGGCCTTCGGTATCGGCACTCTACAAAGCTCACAAATACCGTAAGTCTTATTCTGAATTCTCTTTAAGGCTTCGTCTATTTCATCCACCTCCGCGAAAGCCTGCCTCGACAAGAACTGGTCGCGTTCCCTGTCTACCGACAACGTTGTACCCTCACCGGATTCATCATCAAACTGGGTATCGCCGGGTTCGATTTCTTTAACTAAACTTGCAGCCTCTTCCAGCAAATCATTTCCCTGTGTAATTAGCCTTTCACGCTCAACCAAAAGCAAAGCTTTTTGCTCTTTAAAAAATTCGATATCTTCGCTTGTCAATTTTCTTGGTACTGCCTTTATTGGTTGAATAATCTTTGAAGTTAACGCACCCCCCGCAATACTTCTTGCGGGGGGTGCGAACCTGCTGGAACCAGCTTTAGCTGATGCTTTTTTAGCAGGTGCCTTCTTCGCCGGAGCTTTCTTGGCTGGTGCCTTTTTAGCAGGTGCCTTCTTCGCCGGAGCTTTCTTGGCCGGTGCTTTTTTAGCAGGTGCCTTCTTCGCCGGAGCTTTCTTGGCCGGTGCTTTTTTAGCAGGTGCTTTCTTCGCCGGTGCTTTTTTAGCTGGCGCTTTTTTAGCAGGTGCCTTTTTCACCACAGCTTTTTTAGCTGCGGGTTTCTTTGCTGCAGCTTTTTTGGCTGGTGCCTTCTTTGCTGCTTTCTTTACAGTTGGCATATTGGCCTCCTTCAAATAAAGTGACTTCATTTAGGCTATCAATTTATATAACCTTTGTCACTTATTTAACCTAAATTTTTTTACGCAATTTTTAATCTAAGCTATATAGTTAATGAAAAACAATCATCAATATCCAAAAATAAAGTCTCAACCAAATCTAAAAGATATTGAAGAATCTATTTTATCGTTTTGGGATCAAGATCAGACATTTTTTGAATCAATAAAAATTCGTCCGTCAAAATTAAGTGATGGGACACCAAACGAATATGTATTTTATGACGGTCCGCCTTTTGCCAACGGACTTCCTCACTACGGCCATATACTAACAGGTTATATTAAAGATGCAATCCCACGCTACAAAACCATGAAGGGATTGCGCGTCGAAAGACGATTCGGCTGGGATTGCCACGGATTGCCCGCTGAGATGGCTGCGGAAAAAGAGCTGGGACTTTCGGGTAAAAGCGAAATAGAAACATACGGCGTAGACAAGTTTAATTACTACTGCAGAAGCCTCGTTGACAATACGACAGATACGTGGGCCTATTACGTGAGAAGGCAAGCCAGATGGGTTGACATGCAAAATAACTATAAGACCATGGACAAAAACTATATGGAAAGTGTCATGTGGGCCTTCAAAAATTTGTATGAAAAATCTTTAGCTTACGAAGGATTTCGTGTCCTTCCATATTGTTGGGAGTGTGAAACACCCTTGTCTAATTTTGAAACGAGACAAGATGATTCATATCGACTAAGAAAAGATCCAGCTGTTACTGTAAAATTCAAACTTACCGAACCGTTGTTAGAAAAGTCAGAAGCAGATAGCGAAATATTGGTTTGGACCACGACACCGTGGACATTGCCATCCAACTTAGCTCTTGCAATTGGATTAGATATCGATTACGTTATCATAAGTTTGAATTCATTAAGCAACCACAATGACCAAAAAGACAGACATCTCGTAATAGCCAAAGAGAGGCTGTCTCATTATAAAGACGAGCTTTTAAAAAGCGCAGACCCAACGCTAGATGAAGACCAAAAAACTGAACTTTTGAATTCTTCAATCCTTAAAACAATTAAGGGCTTCGACTTAGTCGACCGAGCTTATGTACCTCTGTTCGAATATTTTTCCAACTGGCCTAACTCTTTTAAAATAGTGTCCGGTGATTTTGTAACTACCGCCGAGGGAACGGGAATTGTCCATTTGGCGCCCGGATTTGGTGAAGACGATCAAACAACATGCAAACAACACAACATCGAAGTTGTGTGTCCTGTTGACGATCGAGGTAGATTCACTGAACAGGTTAAAGATTTTGAGGGGATACAGGTATTTGACGCAAATAAATTAGTCGTAGAAAGACTTCAAGATAAAGGCTGTCTTTTTAAAACGGAAATTTATGAACACCCATATCCGCACTGCTGGCGAAGCGACACCCCTTTAATCTATAGAGCGCTTAGCTCGTGGTTTGTGAGCGTAACGGATATCAAAGATGAGATGGTCAATCTCAATGATCAAATCAGGTGGATTCCACCTCACGTTAAAGACGGATCCTTTGGCAAATGGATTCAAGGAGCACGAGACTGGTCAATCAGCCGAAACCGGTATTGGGGAACTCCGATCCCAGTTTGGAAGAGTACCGACCCAAACTATCCAAGGGTTGACGTATACGGTTCAGTTGAAGAGTTGGAAAGAGATTTTAAGACGGATGTTGTTGAGTTGCACCGCCCGGAAATTGATGGTTTAACCAGAGTAAACCCGGACGATCCTACCGGAAAATCAATGATGGTAAGAATTCCAGATGTATTAGACTGCTGGTTTGAATCAGGTTCAATGCCGTTTGCGAGTCAGCATTACCCGTTTGAAAACAAGCAGTGGTTTGAAGAGCACTTCCCTGCGGACTTTATCGTAGAATACATTGGGCAAGTTCGCGGATGGTTTTATACGCTACACGTATTAGGAACCGCTCTATTCGATAAACCTCCTTTTAAAACATGCATGACCCACGGCATTGTTTTGGGTAACGACGGCCGAAAACTTTCCAAACGCCTTAAAAATTACCCCGACCCCGAAGAGATATTTAATAAATATGGATCTGACGCTATGCGTTTTTCGATGCTTTCGGGTCCGGTAAGCCGCGGATTAGATGTAACTATTGACGAAAAAGGTCCGTTGGAATCGATAAGGCAAGTAATCAATCCTCTTTGGAATGCGTGGTACTTTTTAAGTCTGTATGCCAACATAGACGACATTTTTCCTCAAATCAATTACCACCCCGACGGGATTTTGGACAAATATATTTTGGCTAAACTTTCGTCTGTTATTCGTGTAACAGAAGATGCATTTAACACCGAAGACCTATCTAAAGCTTGCGGTGAGATACTAAAGTTTTTAGACGCTCTGACAAATTGGTACATAAGAAGATCCCGCGATAGATTTTGGGCTCCCAAAGGAGACGTACCGACTACAGAAAAGATACAGGCATATAACACCCTGCACACCGTCTTGGTTAATCTGTGCAAGATTGCAGCCCCAGTACTTCCGCTTATAACTGAATCTATTTATAAAGGTCTCACCGGCGACA
This sequence comes from Actinomycetes bacterium, assembly GCA_021852345.1. Lineage (GTDB taxonomy): Bacteria > Actinomycetota > Acidimicrobiia > Acidimicrobiales > JABEUL01 > JAJZNL01. The sequence continues at coordinate 30,688 of JAJZNL010000040.1, read as the reverse complement.
GAAGCGTACATCTAACGGACTGGCCGGACTTGAATGATTTCGAAACCGATGACTCATTGGTAGACACAATGGATTTAGTAAGAGAGATCTGCTCCAATTCTCATTCAATTAGAAAGGCAAATCATTTAAGAGCGCGACTTCCGTTAAACAAGCTTATTATTGCAGTTGAGGACCACAAACAAATTATGGCATTTTCGGACTTAATTAAAGACGAAATAAACGTAAAAGGAATTGAATTCATAAATCAAGTTGACCAAATTGCAAAACTTGAACTTAGTTTAGTTCCTTCTTTAATAGGCCCGCGTGTCGGCAAAGACACTCCTGTCGTCATGGCTGCCGCAAGACAAAATAACTGGATTAGAAACGATCAAGGCAAGATTGAAATAGCTGGCATTGAACTTTTAGAGAATGAGGCCGAAGTAAAACTCGTACCAATAGACAACGTAGACTCCCGCGTTTTATCCGAGTACGGGTGTGTGATAAAACTCGACTTGGTATTGACGCAAGAATTAGAAAATGAAGGACTGAGCAGAGATATAATACGTTTTATCCAGCAGGCTAGGAAGGATGCCGACTTGGTCGTAACAGATAAGATCAAAGTCACGTTTGCTTCTTCAAAGATCACGATAAACTCGATATCAAATTATTCCAAGGAAATCGAACTTCAAGTACTTGCTGCTGAACCAATAAATTATATTGACACGGATAGCCTTGACGAGTTGGCAATTGACAATTCAAATTGTCTGGTTCAAATTACCAACACGTTGCCCAATCAAGAAATCTTTAAGGCGTGGATTTTCAAACGAGACTGAAAAGTTTAAAAATTCACCTTTAAATCCTGCCGGTGAGCTAACACAAAATTTTCCTAAGGGTTTCAAATTTAGCCGTTAAGTTTTATCTGCTTAAGATAGTTTTGCTTAACGTAACCGTTGTTTAAATACCAAGAACAGGATCTAAGCAATGCTGTCTTAGCAGGTCTGGAATTATATCCAAGAGCCTTACGCGCCAGTGAGTCATCAAAAGCCATATAAGACGTCGCCATTTTGGCAGCCTCAAGAGGTACTCTAGAAGGGTGCTCTGTCAATTTTGATCCGACATACTCAGACAAATAGCCCATGGCTAGAATTACCGATTTTGGAACTCGTACTTTTGTGTATTTAAATCCAGTTATTGATTCAAGTAAATCTATTACCTGTTTCATTGTCAAATTCTCACCACCGAAAATATAACTTTGACCAATTTCCCCTTTGTCCATCGCCAAAAGGTGACCGTGAGCAACATCATCTACATCGACAATATTCATCACCGTATTAGCATAACCGAACATTTTTTTATTTAAAAAATCAACTACCATCTGACCAGACGGACTTGGTGCGATATCTCGAGGTCCTATTGGCATGGTCGGTTGAGCCAAAACCACTGGTGCTCCTCTAGCCGTTAATCTGAGTACTTCGTGTTCGGCAACATATTTAGAGCGTTTATAGTTCCCATAGAGGTGTGATACGTCCGCATATCGGTCTTCACTTGACGCTCTATCCCACTGCAGTCCTATCGTTCCCACGGTAGAGGTATAAACTATTTTTTTTGCCTCATTTGCCATGGCGGCTTTTATGATATTAATGCTCCCAGAGACATTAACATCATAAAAAAGCTCCTTATTTTTCGAATTAAATTTATAAATTGCAGCACAGTGAAATACTAGGTTGACGCCTTTTAAGATTTTCTCTAATTCGCCATAGTTTCTTACGTCCGCTTCTACAACTTTAAGGTTTAGGCCCTTCAAATTTGACAGATCTGTGTTGGGCTCAACCATTGCAATTACTTCTGCGGACTCCGAAAGCAAAGCATTGCATATTGCAGAACCAATAAATCCGTTTGCGCCCGTAACCAGTACTGTATTTTTACCGTCGAAAATTTCCATGCGTTTTCTAAATCTGACGAAACTCTTTAGCGCCTCTAATTAATTTTTTTCCAAAATCAATCATCAAAGCAGACGAATTCTGTGCATCTAATAATACGTCTTCAAATGCATCCATAAAATAATCTATCTCTTTTTTTGTAACGATTAGAGGTGGCAGCAGTTTAATTATGTTCATGTTTTCGCCCGCCACCTGAGTTAATATCCGATGTTTTGAAAACAACGGCCCCACAATAAGTTGACTAAATAAACCCTTTTTGGCCGTCTCCAAAAGTTTAAATCGACTTTTTGCGACCAAAGATCTCGGTTCCTTAAACTCTATGCCCACCATCAGTCCCCGACCTCTCACTTCTTTAACTATTTCTGCTCTTGTCTGTAGCTCTCTTAGCCTGTCAATGAGATAGCCTCCAGTTTGATTAACGTTTTCTATTATATTTTCTTGTTCAATAACATTTAAAGTGGCAAGTCCTGCCACCATCGCCAGGTGATTCTGACCGAAAGTCGATGAGTGAATCATGGCCTTTTCCATTTTGTTATAGACCGACTCAAATATCTCTTTTGAAGTGATCATTGCACCTACCGGTATAAAACCTCCGGATAATGCCTTAGAGACCGTAACAATGTCCGGCATAATATCATAATGCTGGAAACAAAACCATTTGCCGGTTCTTCCTATTCCAGACTGAACTTCATCTACGACCAAAAGCGCAGAATACCGTTTACAAACTTGAGAAAGTTCCTTGTAAAAATCTGGAGTCGCTTCAAATACTCCTTTGCCCTGAATAGGTTCAATGACAACTGCCGCCACGTCCATTCTTCGAAGTTCTTTTTCAACCGATCCAATCGAACCGAACTCAACCATGGTCGATTCCAATAGATTTCCAAATCCATTTTTAAACTCTTCTGACCCGTTGAGAGCTAAAGCCCCAGTCGTGAGACCGTGAAAGGCATGATTAAAATAAACTAACCTGTTTTTATTTGTATAGGCTCTAGCAAATTTAATTGCCGATTCGATAGACTCAGCGCCGGAATTTGTAAAAAATACCTTGGTCAACCTAGGCGAACTTTTTGACTCTGTTTGAAACAGTGACACAAGCTTTTCAGCCAGCATAGCCGGCATAACCGACGCTTCCATCTGAACCAAATTGGGTAGGTCGTCATTTAAAGCTGCAATCAGATTCTCTTTGACAATAGGATGGTTTCGACCGAGTGCAAAAACACCGAACCCCGATAAGAAATCCAAGTATCGATTTGCATTTTCATCTTCGATATAACAACCAGTGCCTTTAACGTATGTTACATCAAAGTCAATCGTCTTTAAAACTTTTAACAGCTGGGCGTTAAGATACTTATTGTAAAGGTGTTCCCTCTTGGATATTTTTTCGCTAAGCAGTTTCTTATAATCAAAACTCATTATTCAAAAAAGTTACCATAAATTACTATCTTATGTATTCCAAATTTTGTCTTTTGGGTTAACCGATTTCCATGATTTATGCTAACTGGTTAAGTGGCAGCAGTTCTTGTTGGAATTAGCTTCTTAATTATCTTAGGATCATAACCCAATGACCACGCTTAGTCAGAACAGCCACCGAAGATATTTTCTTTAAAATAAGGCCCCACATAAAACTCAATAAACTTAAGACAGCAATACGAATTGCCTAAACTCTTTAAACAGAAAATCTGTCAGCCTTGTATCTTAGGAACTTCAAAGGTATGATACTCCACTACCCTTACATTCGCTCCTACGCCGTCTTCTACATCGCTGCCTCCAAACAGAGCTTCTCTGCTGTTTGACTCACCTATCGGCTTCGGAAAATCTCTGATTTGGGGTTTTAGGGGATCGGATGTATCTAAATCAACGTTAAACAGGTCAATATCTGCCTTCACTGGCTCATCTTCGACCTTCGGAGGTTCCGTGGAGCCCCCATTTACATTAATAATACTATCTTGTGAAATTTCTGGCTTAGTCGATTCCATCGAAACAATCGATTCGATACGGTCATTTGACAAATGGTTTCTAACCATGTCAGCCAAATGTGAAAGCGATCCTGCCAAATCGTCTCGTTCTTTATTAATCAGTACGGAGAGATCCTGAATCTCTCGCTCAAGCTGAGCTTTTATCTGCTGAAGCTTCATCACTTCAGCCTCCAACGATCTTTTTACTTCAACTTCAAGTTTCTTGGCATCGTTTTGCGCGGAAGTAATCATTGCGTTTGCCTGATTTTGCGCTTGAGCAATTATTTCGTCAGCAGTTTTTTGAGCAATCAAAAGGGTTTTTGACATCTTATCGGCGATGGTCTTATCGTCCACTGGCTGTACAACTTTGGGAACTTCGGCAACCACCGGAGTTTTAACGACTGGAGCCTGAGCCGGAATTTTGGTCGACGAAGAGTGTTTTAATTTGTCCTCAAGTTCCAATGCAAGCTCTTGAGCTCTGGCGAGCTTTTCTTCTAAAACACTGGCCTCTACAGCCGCCTGTTCTAAAAACTCGTCTACTTCGTCTTTATTAAAACCTCTCAGCTTTTCACTGAATTCTACTTCACGTAACTTCTTACTTAAAAACTCCATAACTACCATGGTAACCAATTTAGACGGTCAATTGTTAACATTTTGGGAATTTTGCGGTATTTTAAACAATTAATTTAGACATCCTGTCTTATTCTTATTAAAACGGTAAATCTTAACAAATAATCCTTGAGATCAATTCAAGCCCAATAATGGCGATTATTGGCGTAATGTCCATTCTTATGGCTCCGGACCCTATTGGAGGAATAACTTTCCTCAACGGTCGATAGATTGGCTCAGTTATAGTTCGAAAAAACTTTGAAACCTGATAAAACGTTGTTCCCGGTTGGCTCGGAAACCAAGTCAAAATTGCCGCCAGGAATACCACCACAATCATTAAATTGATTATGTCACATATAATGTTGGATCCAAATCCCATATTAATTCACTATCTTTAATTCGCTGGCTTTAATTCGCTGGCTTTAATTCACTAGTTCAAAACATTTAAAAATAAACGGTAAAAAACTAGTTAAAACAAAAGTATCCTTAATTCAAAGGATTTTACAATTTGCTAAGGAACTAACAACGCTATTTTTTTACGTATTTTGACTTTTCTTGCGGTCGATAATACTTCTAGGTAATAAATACTAGCAAGAATATCAACAAAATCGTCGGCGGGACATCTTTAAATCATCAACATCAACGGTAGAGTCGTTGGCGTTGTATGCGTTCTTTGTCTTCTTTAGATATTCGCATGTCAACTGGAGACAGCAAAAACACTTGATCGGCAACTTTTTCAATTGTCCCGTTTAATCCAAAAGTTAAACCAGAACAAAAATCAATCATTCTCCTGACCAGATCTCTGTCGGCCAATTCAAGGTTCACTATTATAGGCTGATGCTGTTTAAAGTGATTACCGATTTGTTGGGCATCCGCATATGTCTTCGGAGCGACAACGTACGGTTTTGAGAACTGCTGCCTTGGGCTTGGCTTAATGGAAATCAGTTCTTCGGATTCAATAGGTTTAGGCGCCTGCACCTGTAATTGCGGTTTTCTCATTGCGGTCATTTCGGTTTTAACTGGACGAATAGGAACCGGTTTGACCATATTGTTATCGCTTTGTTCCTGAAAAGCAACTACGGAAGGTTCAACTCTTTTTCTCTTAGGTTGTATGGTCTCAGGCTCATATCGGTCTTCAAATTGCTCATCTTCCATGTCATAGCCGTCATAAGCCTCAAATTCTTCTTCATCGTAATATTCATCAGGATCACCGATTCCCAGTCCTGCCATAACTTTTTTCAAAAATGGTTGCATTTTAACTCCTTAAAAGACCTTTTGCCCAAAATGGTACCTATCCATATTATAACCTTTTACGGTTACGACTTAATGTCTCTTTTGCCAAATAAAAAAGTACCTATTCTAATCATATTCGATCCGCAAGAAAGCGCGATGTCATAATCATCACTCATCCCCATAGATAAAACCTTAAGTCCGCTTTCCAAATAGGCTTTATATGCCTGGTTAAATATAGCTTCTGTTTTAGTTTTATCATTTTGTTCTCCCATGGTCATCAATCCGACCAGATTTAAATTCAATTGTTCGGCTCTTTTGATGAGGGTATTCAGACTGGTCACATCCGTTCCGGATTTAGTTGGCGAATCAGTAAATTTAAGTTCAATCAGGATTTTTGCCCTGCACCCAGCTTCAGCCAAAAACTCCAATTCTTTGACTCTGCTGACCGTTTGTATCATATACGCCAATTTACTCAATTTACGAATTTTATTTGTCTGCAAATTACCGATAAAATGCCACTTAATATCAGAAAGATGTTGTAGCTCATCAGAACTTACCTTCTCTTCTAACTCTTTGGCATAATTTTCCCCAAAGTCTATCTGCCCAAGGCTATGCGCCCTCTTTATAGAAGATGCTGGTTGAAACTTCGACACCGCCACAACCACCACCTGAGACGGATTCTCGGAGTACTTTTGAATATCGAATTCTAATTTTCCTAGATTCTCTTTAAATAATTCGGTCACAATTAATCTACAAAGTCAACTTAACTTTTATTTTAGAGTTTCTACTGTCTAAGTTTAAATATTGACGCAGCAAATTTATATTTGCTTTAATAACATACTCATCAGCCACCGTCGGACCCAGCACTTCTACGTCGGGATCTAAAACAGATGAAATAAAATCTTCCAACACCTTTTTGCCGGAAGACGAGAGATAAGCCAACGACACATATGGAGGATAGCCAAAAAGCTCTCGCCTTTGAAGTTCATGTTCAAGATAGATCTCATAATTAAGTGTCTTCAGATATTCAAAAATATAATGATCAACTACTCCTGATTGAATAAGAACTTTGCCTGTCGGTTTATAAGACTTTTTACCAACTAAGTTACAAGCGTCGACAACAACACCCAGAGAATCATTAATTGCGCTGATTGCCGGTCTTTGTAGAAACTGGTCAAAATCTAAAAATACCACCAGACCTATTTTTGTTCGATACCTTCTGTTTAGCACAGATGAAGTATTGACTAGAACCTCGGCATTTCCTTTAACAAATTCGTCGAAATCGTCGGTTAATTTAATTTCAGAATCCAATACTAATTTGAACTCTTCCAATATTGCCGAAAACCCTTTTCTTAATGTTTTTAATTTAAAAGATCCGCAACTTAAGCACATCCTTAAACTTGTCGAATCACAAAACTGACAGAACAAGACGGCATCTGAACCAAGCTTTTTTGATTTTAAAGCGGTTCCGCATCTGTCACAAACGACAATCGATCCGCAATCAACGCATGCAAGAGAATTGATATAGCCTTTTTGTTGAAATACCACGATTACCCTTCGAGATTGCTTTTTTATAACGGATTCAATTTGCCGAATTATAACTTCGCTGAGCAGACCTTTATTTTTGTCTTCAAATTTCTTAAATACCTCGATATAGGGCCATGAATTATTTTCTACAACTGTTGGGTAAGAAAATACTTTTTTAACTTTTGGTTCTGGGGAATTTGATTCTATTCTAAACATTAATTCCGGAGACGGGCTTGTCGAACAAAGGACCAAAATAAAGTTTTCGAGTTTAGAACGAACACCGGCTACATCCACCGCACTAAAACAAGGTGCCCTTTGGTCAATATACAAGTCATTATGGAAATCGATAACTATCATCCCGGCTATTTTTGAAGGTTTGGATGTAAATACGCTATTCCTGTTACCTACATAAACTTTGTGATCTGTTAGGTTGGGTTCGTAATCACCTTCGTATGCTACATCGATACCGTTAAGTTTTAAAGTTGCGTACAGCTGATTCATTAAAGAAGCTGTCGGTGTTAAAACTACCAACGAACCATTTAATTCGCTTAATTCGGAAATGAGCCAGAATAAATCACTGTTTGGCGGATGTCTAATTATTGCAACGTTGTCAATTTCGCTTGTGCCAGTCTCGTTTGACTCTCCGGCTACTTCAATTTTTTTAACAAACTCGTTTAAAAAACTGACAATAGACAGCTGAGTTTGTCCCAATTCCGGCTTATGTGCATGGTCTACATCTAATTTATTAAGGACTTTGTAGTAATTCTTGTTTAATACATTTTTTTTAGCAGTAGCTAAATTTAAAAAATACCCGGGACTTACAAAGTATCTGTCCTTTAAGGCTTCGGCCAGCTTTACAATCGTCGGTTTTGGTCCCACGGAAACGCACGAAAGAACTTTTTTTAGCGTCGAAAGGTCGTTTTTAGAATCAGATTTCTCAAATTCAAAGACAGGTGTAATCTTAGCAACCCAACCTTTTACCGTTCTGCCGTGAAATGGGATTTTGACAACTGTACCGACGTTTAAAATTTCAAAGTTTTTTGCCGTTGACTCAATTAAATATGAATAAGGTTTATTTATGAAATTGACGTTAGGCCATACGTCTACGATCAGTCGGCTTAATTGAGTATCCTGACCTTTAGTTACCAAAAACAAACATCAACTTTCTAAACATCAACTTTTTTTGAACTTTTTCTGTCAACACTTCTGGGCTTCCGATAAAGCCCTAGCGTCAGCGAAAACTGAAAATTAAAACTTTTTAAATATCTAACGCCGAAGCAAACTCGTCGAGCTTTGAAGTGGTTTCCCAGGTAAAGTCTTTATCGTTTCGTCCAAAGTGACCATAAGCAGCTGTTTTTTTATAGATAGGCCGTCTTAAGTCAAGATCCCTGATAATAGCGGCGGGGCGCAAATCAAAAATTTCAGATATTGCCTTTTCAATCTTTACCGGATCAACCTGTTCAGTTCCGAATGTCTCTACGAAAATTGAAACTGGCTTTGCCACCCCAATGGCGTATGCGACTTGAATTTCACATTTATGAGCGGCTTTTGCCGCTACTACGTGCTTTGCCACCCATCTTGCAGCATAAGCACCCGATCGGTCAACTTTGGACGGGTCTTTTCCTGAAAAGGCGCCACCTCCGTGTCGAGCGCCACCTCCGTATGTGTCGACTATAATCTTACGGCCGGTAAGTCCCGTATCGGCATGCGGACCGCCCAGTACAAATTTACCGGTGGGATTAACCAAAATAGACAGGTCGCTTGCGTCCAAATCCGACGGAAGCAAAGGTTGGATTACATGTTCAATCAAAGCCGGACGGAGTTCGTTTTCAATATCAATTTGAGGTGCATGTTGAGTAGAAATTAGTACTGTTTTTATAGCTACGGCCTTGTCACCTTCGTACTGAATCGATACTTGAGTTTTTCCGTCGGGTCTTAAATAATCCATTAAACCAGACTTTCGTACGTCCGTAAGACGTTCTGACAATCGGTGAGAAAGCCATATCGGCAACGGCATTAAATCCGCAGTTTCATCACAAGCAAAACCGAACATCATGCCTTGATCTCCAGCTCCTTGCGAATTTAAGATGTCTTCTCCGGCGACTCCAGATCTGACCTCTAAAGCTTTACTCACTCCCTGCGATATATCAGGGGACTGTTTGTCTAAAGATACCAAGACCCCACAGGTATTGGCATCGAACCCTTTTTCAGAACTGTCATATCCAATACCCACCACCGTTTTACGTGCTATTTCGGCTATTTCGGGCTTTGCTGTAGTGGTTACCTCTCCAGAAACTACTATAAGTCCTGTTGTGACCAGAGTCTCACAGGCAACTCTTGAACTTGGATCCTCGGTTAGAATAGCATCTAAAATTGCATCAGATACTTGATCTGAAATCTTATCGGGATGCCCTTCTGTTACCGATTCTGAAGTAAATATTCTAGTGCGTGACATTGCTCATTTTCTCCTAACTTAATCTATCTATATCAATTAATAAATTCCAATTCATATACGTCTAATATCTCAGCGGCGATTTCTGATTTGCTCTTTTTATCAGTCTGTTTTACAAAACCGTTTAAGGTATATATTGTAACCGCATTTGACTCGGAGTCAAAACCTATATCTTCTTTGCTCACGTCATTTGCCACAAGCATATCGATATTTTTATTCTTTAATTTATTGGCAGCTCTTCTTGAAAGATCGTCGGTCTCGGCTGCAAATCCAACTATAACCTGAGATTTGACTTTTGATGTTTTGGAATTTAAGGAATTCTTCTTTCTTAACTCGACCAACCGCTTCAAAATATCTATCGTAGGAGCTAATTCAAGATTGGGAACGCCATCCTGTCTGTGCAACTTAGTTTTAGATTCGTTTTTCACCTTAAAATCCGCAACCGCAGCGGCCATCACGATCATATCGGTGACTTCTGACAGATTACAAACCGCAGCGGCCATTTCCTGGGCAGTTTCAACTTCAATAATATTGAAATGCTCTAGGTCCCTTAAGTAGGGTGGCACGTTGGTGACGGTGGTTACCAGATTTACTTCAGCCCCTCTGTAATATGCCTCAAGCGCCAGAGCTATGCCTTGTTTTCCCGAGGATCGATTGGTGATAAATCTAACGGGGTCTATATATTCTTTGGTTCCCCCAGCCGTAACGGTAACGGTTTTTTTATCAAAGGATTCATTTTTCCCGAGTACCCTTTTAACTACGGCAACTATCTTTTCCAACTCTGCCAAACGTCCTTTGCCAACATCATTTCTGGCCAGAGCTCCAAATTCGGCATCAACAAACTCACTGCCTCGTTGTTTTAAAACTTGCATATTTTCTACGACCGCCGCATTTTCATACATTTCGGTATGCATTGCAGGGCAAAATATAACCGGTGCACGAGTAGCTATCAATATCGACGAAAGCAGATCAACAGCCAATCCTGACCTATAAGTTCCGATAATGTTTGCGGTTGCCGGTGCAACCAATATCAAATCGGCATTTTTACCCAATTTAGTATGAATAATTGGTTCATCTTGATTAATCAGCGAACTATATACCTTGCTGGAGGATAAAGCTGCAAAAGTAACTTCCGAGACAAATTGGGTTGCTGCCTTTGTCAAAACGGGTGTTACGAAAGCACCCTCTTTTTCTAGTAATCTCATCAGCTCAACAGCCTTGTATGCGGCTATTCCGCCGGTTACCCCGAGGACGATGTTTGCTCCTGCGATGGATTTATGGGGCATTTCAATTACTCAAGTCGGTAATATAACCTTGTTAAATTTTCTGCCTAGGAATCAGCGGTTTCGCTTATTTCAGACTCTTCTTGATCAATCTCGTAGGTAACCTTATCTTGAATGATCTCTTCTAAGGCCATGGTAAGTGGTTTCCCCGCGGCCGAAGTAATCTGAGCCGGCAGATATCCGGAACTTCCTCCGGTCAACTTGTTGGAATACTCGCTTATCTGTCTTGCTCTATCGGAGGCCAAAACAACAAGCGCAAATTTAGAACCTACTTTTTCCAAAAGGTCTTCGATGGGGGGCTCCATCATTGAGTTTCCAGATTCAAACATTGAATATCTCCATTATAAAATTACAATAATAATTAATTAAAATTCGAAACCTTATTGGGTACTTCATTTTGATTCGGTACCACATTTAGAATTGTACTGCGAGTAGCTATATATTTTCACCGGCGACCTTTGTATAACTGTATTTTGTATAACTGTATAACGGAATCAAAGAGATGCCTAAGCGATTTGTGAACTTCTCCACCTTTTAATAATACCAGTAATTTGATCTACCGTTGTCTGCAAATCGTCATTTACAACTATTTCATCGGTAAAAAGTTTTCCTTTTTCAATTTCACCAGAAGCTATCTCTACCCGTTTTTTAATATGTTCTCCGTCATCGCCTCTTTTAGACAGTCTTAGCTCGAGCGTCGTTGAATTAGGCGGTACCAAAAGAATCATCTTGGCGGTAGCGGCAAATTTTTGTTTTACTTGTGCAGCTCCTTGTATATCGATCTCCAAAAGAATATCTTTTGCAATATTGGTATCGGGTACTGGAGTACCGTAGTAGTGATCTAAAAACTTAGCCCACTCCACAAATCCGTTTTGATCTATTTTGTCTTTGAATTCTCGTTCGGTGACAAAATAATAAGCGTCCTCGGATTCATTTATCCTGCGAGGCCTCGTTGTCCAGGATCTCGAAAGCCAGAGATTATCGACAGTTTCGATCAATTTTTTGACTACCGTTCCCTTGCCGACTCCGCCGGGTCCAGAGATAATTACTAACAGGATAACCTCACCATATCAAAATAATATAATTCAGACTTGCTTTAAAAATCGAACCAGCTGCCTAAATTCGATTCGGGAACTTTTATTTAACCAGTTCCTTTAAAATCTCGTCTCTCTGTTTGGGCCCTAAGCCCTTTATTCTTTTGGTCAATCCTATTCCTAGTTGATCCAACAGAAGTTCGGCAGTTTTTTTTCCGTACCCCGGTAACGACTCAATTACTGCTTTAATCTTTAACTTTCCGTAAAGATCGTCAGTCTGACCCTTGTCAATCACATCTTTAATGTTCAGACTGCCAATTTTAAGCTTCATCTTTATTTCAGCTTGTTTTTTTCTGACGTCTACTGCCTTTTCTAGAGCTGCTTTTCTCTGCTCATCGGACATAGTGGGAGGCTGAACCATTTCATCACCTTTCAAATATTATTAATATTTCCGTCTAATCTTATCTATTACGATCTCAGAAGAATTTACATCCGCTCCTTTTTGGCTTAAAAGTTCCTGACGATCTAATTCGGCCTCTTTTGCGGCATTCTTATCTGCCGCAGCCAAGCGAGCCTCTACCCCCTCTTCGGCTAGTTTTATTGCCTCTTCCACCAGGGCTTCAACCATTTCATCTTCAGGTACGACTTTAACTATCTTCCCTTTAATGAATAGATGTCCCCTGTGCCTACCGGCGGCAATACCCAAATCAGCCGCTCGGGCTTCACCAGGGCCGTTTACGACACATCCCATAACCGCCACCTGAAGTGGTAACTTTAACTCTTCAAGTCTGGCTTGGGCCAAAGTGGCCACTTTAATTACATCGACTTCGGCCCTGCCGCAACTCGGACAAGCAATCAAATCGATTCCTCGTCTTTCTCTTAGTCCCAGCGCCTCTAAAAGTTGTCTTCCAGCTTTTGCCTCTTCAACGGGATCAGCCGTAAGGGAGTATCTGATTGTATCGCCGATTCCTTCGAACAATAAAGTTGCAATTCCGGCAGTGGCTTTAATTAAACCCGAAGGCGGGGGTCCAGCCTCGGTTACTCCAAGATGAAGCGGGTAATCGAACTTTTCTGAAGCAAGTTCGTAGGACCTTACCATTAACGGCACGCTCGAGGCCTTGACGGAAATTTTAACATCATCGAAATCCACTTCCCTAAAGTAGTTCAACTCCATCTCGACAGACTCTATAAGTGCTTCTGGTGTAGCTCCGTTATATTTTGTATAGAGATCTGGATGCAGCGACCCTGCATTAACTCCTATACGAATCGGGACTCCGCGGTCTTTTGCCTCAGCGGCAATCTGCTTAATCTCCTCTGGTTTTCGCAGATTTCCCGGGTTCAAACGCAGACCGTTAACTCCCGCTTCTAAAGCCGCCAAAGCCATTTCGTGATGAAAATGGATATCTGCGATAATCGGAACTGGCGACCTCGGTATGATCTTTGCCAAACCCTCGGCTGCCTCTCTTTCGTTACAGGTACATCTGACAATATCGGCACCAGCTGCAGCCAATTCATAGATCTGTCCTAATGTACCTTCGACGTCCGCAGTCTTAGTGGTTGTCATCGATTGAACGCTAATAAGAGCCCCGCCACCTATTTTGACTTTTCCGACCTGAATCTGCCTGGTATTCTTCCTGGGCTTTAAAATAGTTGAACTTATATCCAAATTACAACTCCGGATTTGAAATTTTTTCAGGCAATCTTTAAAACTCTAGAATACCTCTTATAATAAAATTATAGACCAAGCAGTCAAACTATCTTGCGGCATCTTTGAAGCTTTAAGTATTGACCTTTATATTTTTCCGACAACTGTCAGCTTCTATCAGCGAATTAAATCGGTGAATTAAAAACTTTTTAATTCACCGGAAAACTCAGGATATATATATAATTGTCGCCACGACGACTAAGATAGCACCCACAAATGCCAATCCAGCAAATATTTTGGCGGCCCCGTCCCATTTTAGGTAATTCCTATTTTTTGTCTCCGACAGACGCGAAAGTGCCAAACACGTAAAATAAATAATTCCGGAAAAAATCATTATTATGGCTGCTGCGCGCAGATACGGCAATATGAACTTGACGGTTGCAAACATGGATTTTTAGATCAAATAGATAATTACGTTTTATGGGTTTACTGAACCAATATCTTACCAAAAGTTGTCACATAAATGCAGTTTTAATCCTACAAACTTGCATAACTTTCTGTTCAAATTCAATTCGATTCAATACAAAAAAACCACGGAAGCAAAAGATTGAATTCTTTGTAACTGTTGGAATAAGTCAGCTTGCAAACTCTAAAAGCTCTGATCCTAAAGGTGCTGATCAACGAGCAATTAAATTCCGGCACAAATTTGCATATAGTACCTAGAATAATTAATTTTAGTTAGCATTTGTTGCTGTTATATCTTTGGGACGGCAAAGACTTTATTAAAGGTTAAAATTTTCATATAGAAAAACTTTAAATCTTCTGTAGCACACAACTCCTCAGATTCTTTTTTAAAAATGACCAAACTATGCACGCCAGCCTAACCCTACTTGCCGCTTTTGGAGCGGGGATCGTTTCATATCTGTCTCCGTGTATTTTGCCATTAATTCCTGCATATGTGTCAATCATAAGCTCTTTTGGCATCGACAAAAATAAACCTGAAGGCCAAAGAAACCATCGGCTTCAGGTTCTAACACAGTCATTGCTGTTCGTGCTTGGTTTTTCTTTGGTATTTATAGCCCTTGGGTTAAGCGCTTCCTCATTGGGTTCCTTGCTAGACCGCCACCAACTTATCCTTATTCGAGTATCGGGCGTATTGGTTACTGTCATGGGGATAATCCTACTTTTATCATTAACCGGAAGATATATGCTTTTTGCAAAAGAGTTTAAGTTTCACAGAAATTTTTCCAAACTAAAACACTTTGGATCCGTAGCAGCGGGTGCCGCATTTGCATTCGGCTGGACGCCTTGCATCGGTACGGTTTTGGCATCGATTCTCGCCATCGCGGCTGACAAGAAGAGCCTTTTTACGGGAGCCGAGTTATTAACGGCTTACAGTATGGGGCTGGCTGTACCATTTGTGGTATTTTCACTAATTTTAGAACAGGTCACCGGATTGCTCAACCTGTTTAAAAAATATTCCGGGGTGCTTACAGTAATTGGGGGATTGCTAATGATAGTCCTGGGGGTTCTGATCTTTGACAACAGATTAACCCTGCTTAACACCACCATTTAGATACGACTTTCATTAAATTTTGATTTGAATCCAATTTAAGCCAATACTGCCAATACTCAATACTGCCAATACTATTGTGCCGACACTCCGCTAGAACGATAGTTGTCGAGCAATTAAACATAAAATCGCAAGCATAGGATGGAAAATGACTTGGGATCTTTTATTACGCGATACAAATTTTCTGGACTAAGTAATGGGAACTGAGAATTCACAACCACCTAATTTTAATATCATATTAAATTTAGGACATATGTATTCCGGCTTTATCTCGTAATTAGAAAAGTTAGCTTTACGTATGCAGCAGTTGTCGGTAATGTGTTTGCGACAATGCTTGCAAATTTAGCTCATGAACACAAGGGATCACGCCATATTCTCCTTCGGCAAATATATTTCTAGTGCAGTGTCGCCACAATAGTCTTGGCCTATTCCAAAACCATATGTTATGCAAGTAATCGGCCACTCCAACTTAAGTTATCCAAGAGGCTAGTAAAAACTCACACCATCACTCCGACGCTACAGTAAATTAATTCGGTCTATGACTCGGTTGTAAAAATATTATAATATTTAGAGCAGTTATTTAACTGATTGTTTTATTTAACCAGATTATTTACACGTAGATCAAATGCAGGCTAAATCGCCTGTAAAACGACTACCAAGTATTTGGCACTTTAATATCTATTTTTATTAAAATTGACAGCATCTATTAAAAACTTATGCGGTTGCTTAAGTCCCAATAGAGTGTAGTTATAAAACGATGTTGTTAAAATCGTAAATTCTTTTTGCGGGTGTAGCTCAATGGTAGAGTTCCAGCCTTCCAAGCTGGCTATGCGGGTTCGATCCCCGTCACCCGCTCCAAAATCCCTGTGAAGGCAGATTATCTTTTTAGATAATGCAATCCAGAATAACTTAGATCAAAAGCAATCGGTGAAGTTATCATGCGGGTCTTCCTTAACCTTTACTGTAATTCTAAATACCGACTCGAAAGAGGGTCGACAAGCTGTAAAATTAAACTCAATCAAACATTAATTACTAGACATTGAAGATGAATAGGTATGAATCTAATTCCAATTAAAGAAGCCAAACAAATGGTTATGGCTTCAGTTGCAAAAGGTAGGCCAGTCGCATTAAATCTTAAAAAAGCGCTAAATTTAGTTTGTGCCGAAGATGTAATTTCTAAAATTGACATTCCTCATTTCGCAAATTCACAAATGGACGGATTTGCTCTATCAATTACAAAAAATACCCGCTTCCCCTTAAGTCTTGACATAGTCGAGACCGTTTTTGCAGGCAACAGGCCAAAAAAGACTCTTGATCCAAACAGTTCTGCGAGAATCTTTACCGGCGCAATGGTTCCAGGAGGCGCGAATGCGGTTGCCATGCAGGAAAACTGTGAATTTAACACGACAGAAAAAAAGGTAACCGTAAATGTCCCAATTAAGATTGGAGAAAATATCAGACCTGTAGGCGATGACATTAAATGTGGGACAACGATTGCAAAAGCGGGTGACGTCATCACACCAGCAGTAGCGGGACTCATGGCCAGCTGTGGAATCTCAGAAGTAAAAACTATCAAACTCCCCAAAATAGGGATACTGTCTACGGGGAGCGAGCTTATGGATTTAGGTAAGAAACTAGCCCCCGCCAAAATTTATGACTCCAACAGAGTTATGCTTATCAATCTAATTAGACAGATGAACCTTAAAGCCTTTGACTTCGGGATAATTAAAGACGACGCCAAAATTCTAAATAGGATGTTAAAGATTTATTCCACAAAAGTTGATGTGCTTATTATTACTGGCGGCGTAAGCGTAGGTGATGCGGATTTTGTCAAAACAACAATTAAGAAACTATGCCCAAAAAATTCCAGTTCACTCCAACTGGCGATTAAGCCTGCAAAACCTTTTGCTTTTGGAACCAACAGCAACTGTGTCTTTTTCGGACTGCCGGGCAATCCCGTATCGGCAGCCGTATCATTTGAATTATTAGTTAAACCAACTCTTATGAAAATGACGGGTCACGAATCATTTGATACCGAATACATTAGAGTACTGTCCAAACAAGACATTCCTTCACACAATGACTTTAAAACTCACTATCTGCGAGCCAATGTCAAAAAAGATGCAAAGGGAAATTACGTAGGAAACTTAGTTGAAAAACAGGGATCACATAATCTGTTTTCCCTGGCTTATTCAAATGCCTTAGCCGAAATTCCAAATCGAAGATCGATAAAGCAGGGTCAATATTTTAAAGCAATATTAATAAACAAGTAATCTTTCGATCTAAAATTTGCATTGTACCACGCGTATTGGTCGGCCACTGATATTCTGTAGAAGCTTTACCCTAGCAAGATCAGATCAGTCAGTAATTTCCGAACCTTGATAATGCTTAATCTCAACAAAGTAGTGCTACCTATGACGGCTTGACCATGCGCCTGAGACAGTCCATTTGATCAATCCCAACTGGAATTAGTGCGATAACGGGCGTTTTAATGCCGTTTTGTACGTACTTGTCAATTTTTAGGGCGCACTCTTCAGGGGAACCGTGCAATACCAACGAATCCACTGTTTCATCGGGAATAGCCGCCAACGCGCCTTGTCTGTCCGAGGCCTCCCACAGGTCCCACATCGTTTGTAATTCATCACTTCTACCAAGCCATTCGTGAAATTTTCGGTAGACAGGGACATTAAGATATGCTCCGATCAAATATCTTCCCACGTCTCTTGCCAACTTCTCATCAGTTGTAGGGAACACGAATATCCTGGCAATTATCTCTTTTGTAGACAGATCTACGCCAGTGGTATTTAAATTATCCATTACCTTAAGTACATCTGTACTAGAAAGCCAATTCATTATTATTCCATCACCGTGAACAACCGATAATTTTTGCATAGAAGGTCTTAGAGCAGCAACCGCTATCGGAACTTCACCTCTTTGGTTGTCAGCACGTTGACGACCCAGTTTAAAACCGTCAACCTTAAATGTTTTATATTGATTTCTTACCTTCTGCCCGCCCAAAACTTCTTTCAAAAATTGGACCGTATCTTTCGTTTTTTGATACGGTTCTTTAAACTCAATATCATTCCACTTTTGAACAATTACATTTGAAGAGGTTCCCAACCCTAAAACAAACCTACCCTTAGCTAACTCCGATATCGTATCTACCTGCATCGCCAACAAAGCTGGACCTCTGGTATACACAGGCACAACGGCAGTTCCCAATCTTAAATCGGGGCTCGCAATAGCGGCCAAGGCAAGTGGGACAAAAGCGTCGGCCCCGTCCGCTTCAGCCGACCAAATATCGGTATAGCCTATTTCGGCCAATTCCTTATAAATCTCTACTTGATCTTTTAAGTCGATTCCTTCAAGAGGTACCGTTATGCCCCAGCGTTGTATATCTCCATTGTCTGTGTCATTAGTCATAAAAAAATACTAGTCAAGAATTACATATAAGGCAACTAAAAGCTTTCAATCACACCAAATTCAATGTGACCAAAATAAACCGCGCGGTCAGCAATTACGAAACAACAGTTGTAACCCTAAAACAAAAGAACCCATGGAAAGACCAGCCTTTAATTTTGTAACACTTAGATGAAAAGATATATTCAAACAGATATTTTAAGCTCAAAATAATTGGAATCTCAAAATATTTGAAGTCCGTAGTTAACGGAAGCCACAGTTACTATGAGCGCAAAGGTAAAGGAGCGATTAAAAATGAATGTTAAGACTAAGATGAAATCTACAAGACCGAAAACCACACGACCAAATTTGAACAAAAATCGGCTAAGCCAAGTTAAGTTGTTCTCAGATGCAGACTATTGCAACAACCCTTCCTGTAATTACTGCAATCCAATAAGAAGCATCATAAATTTAGAGACCGATGACGAAAATTCGGAGATATCTTCAAAGCCCTCGACTTTTGAAAAAATTAACACCCTCAAACTCATCCTTGAAGAGGCCAATGACAGATTTTTGAACAACTATCCGAACTTTAAAGGTCAGAACAATCCAAAACCTGCGGCTTAGCTTTAACGAATCTAGTCTAGCGTTATAGAAGACTTTAAACAACTAGATTGCCAATCATAGCAACAGTAACAACCAGCGTCAATAATTTGACTACGATTAATTAGTATGAATGAAATTGTGCCCTTAAATAAAGCTTTGGGTTACGACGAAAATGATAAGTTACTAATATTAAACTGCACCGAGCTCGGAATGTCGTTTTCAACAACACAGGCTACTTACGAGGTCATTAATAAAGAGAATCTGGCTACGGCTTCACTCATGACGCCATGCCCTTTCTCGCGAATCGCAATTGAAGGTTACAGGGGAACGAACGTAGGGATCCGATTGGTATTGACATCACCGTTTAGTTACTACCGTTGGGAACCTATTACGCATTTAAGATCATTGTTGGACGGAGACGGAGGTTTTCCCAAAACCATTTTCGATTTTTGGGAACATGCGGATTCGGATGAAGTCTATAAAGAGTGCACCGCTCAAATCGAAAAAGCCATCATTTACGGTTTTGATGTTACTCATGTTTCAGACCACTGCGGCGTATTAAATTTCAGACCGGAACTGTTTTCTATATATATGGATATAGCTTTAGATTACAAACTTCCGATAAGTTTGGCAAATTCAGAATTTGAAACTAAAGTAGGATTTGAGTACAGAAAAGTGGCAAAAAATACCGGACTAGTATTCCCAGATTTCACGGTAAGGGCCGACTATGACAATAACAAATTATCGTCCGTGACAGACATTCTCCCTCAAATCAAACCAGGAGTAACCGAATGTATTATAAGACCGAGCAAAGACACTCCAGAAATACAATCTATTACAGATGACAAAAACTTGCGAACGAACGATTTTAATACGCTGAACGATTCTGAAACCTTCAAAGAGATCCTCGCACAAAACAATATTAAATTAATTACGTTTGACACCCTAAGGCAATATCTGCGAAATACTTCCAAACCCTGAGAATGGCGATACCGACAATCTAAACCACTCATTTAGGTAATTCTAACTTACCTTGGCTATATGTCTAGGTTATAAGTGATGTCGCCCATAACGGGTAATGGTTTCATTTGATTTGAAATCTACGCTACAAACGGTACAAGTTCAATAACTACCAATCTCCTGCCTATTCAAAAAGTACAATTCAGTCGAGGGAATAGGTCATACTGGAACTATCAATACGAGGTCTTACAATGAGGTATGTCCATAAAACAGTTAAATTTGAAGTTGGATCATAAGAAGAATTAAAATTACGGATTACTCAGCTTTTCCAAAGACCTTCAAACAAATCATCTTTGCAGCTATCGACAGATTCCAAAAAATTACACGCCAAGTGATAGTCATCGACGGGATAAATCGAATCTAAAACATCATCAGGCAACCCAAACCAAAACTTTGAATTCGGATCAATTTGGGTACGATGTTCCAAAAGAGCCAACCTCCTGACAGCTGCAACGTCAGAAATGTCGACTGACGTTGTCACTTCTTCTTCTATTCTGTTTTGAACTCTTTCAAACCACTTTTCGTCAAAGGGCGACTCAAGCCCGAGCTCTATAAATTTTCTGTGCATAGATAAAAATCTGTCCTTAGACCACACCGTATAAAACAGACGCAGCGGTTTGAAAGGTTCGCCCAGGTCTTTGTATTTTTTATCATCTGCGGCGCCATAAAATGCAGCTTCGGCCACTTCATGAGTTCTGATATGATCAGGATGAGGATATCCAGATTGCTCTGCTCCGTACGTAACTATAACTTGAGGCTTAACTTCCCTTATTATCTTTACCAACCTTTTAACTGCTTCATCAAAATCAGCTTTTGCAAAACATTCTGGGTTTGAGTTCGCCGGCGAATCGGGCATCCCCGAATCACGATATCCCAATCTAAAAACCTTGTTATATCCGATAATCTTGGCAGCATTATCAAGTTCGTTTGAACGAACGGCCGCCAAATTATCTTTAATCTCTGGAAGATTCATCTCCGGATTTAAAATATCACCCTCTTCGCCCCCAGTACAACAAACCAGTACCGTATTTACACCCAATTTAGAGTAATGCGCTACGGTGCACGAACCTTTAGAAGATTCATCATCCGGATGAGCATGTACTGTCAGGAGACATAGTCCGCTATCTAAATTTAAGACGGTACCATTTTCATCATCAATATTTGAGACAACAGTTAGGTCACTTGCTTTTGTCATAACTATAATTATAACGAGTTTGCTTAAAAGTCGCAACGGACAATTTCACGTTTGTCGCTACTTTTTACCGCAAAACTACGTCTGACTTAACTTAATCATAAATTAAAACTTAAATCTGTAAATTAACAGTTAACTTTTAAATAACTATCAAAGCGGTGTCCAAAACACAAAATCTCATATATGACAATTAAACTTAACTAAAATTATCATTTTATTGCAACTTGCCGTTCTCCCTCCCACGTAAAGTTCGGTTAAATGCAAATCTGTCCCATACCGCTCCAGTTAGCAACTCACAAGTTAAGATTTCGGAATAATTTAGTTAAAATCTTATTAATTATGATCAGGATACGACCCAAACTGACTAAAGTTTTCGACTATCGTTCAAATGTGTTTTAAGTTAATAATCTTAAATTGTCTTCGTCAGTTGCAGTCATCTAGCTGTGACATCTGACTGCTGTTGCCGCAAGGTTACAAGTAAAACCTAAAATTTTTAGGAAACTACACAATTTTTTTTAATATTTTTTAAAATCAAAGATATCCACTTACCATTTAATATCTATATTTAATCGGTATAAACTATAATGTAGGCAAAAATATCTTTAAACGGGAGGAAACCACACAATGAGTGTAATGAAGAGGCTGTCCACCATAATGCAGGCCAAGGCCAACAAGGTCCTTGACAAGGCGGAAGACCCACGTGAAACTTTAGATCTATCTTATGAAAAACAGATGGAACTTTTACAAAAAGTTAAAAAAGGAATTGCTGACGTAGCCACATCAAAAAAACGGATTGAAATGCAGGCACAGCAACTGCAGGATCAAGCAAATAAGCTGCAGGATCAAGCAAAACAGGCTCTTTCGCAGGGTCGTGAAGATTTGGCAACTGAAGCATTAAACCGTAGAGCAGTAATCGCTGAGCAATTGACAGGATTGGAAACCCAACACAAACAACTTGAATCTCAAGAGACAAATCTAGTAGCTCAAAGCAAGCAGTTGCAAGCCCGAGTTGAAGCCTTCAGGACCCAAAAGGAGACTCTAAAGGCCTCCTATACCGCTGCGGAAGCCCAAACAAAGATTAACGAGGCGGTAACCGGTCTTTCCGAAGAGATGGGCGATATGGGAATGTCAATGCAGCGAGCCCAAGATAAAATCGAACAAATGCAGGCACGTGCTTCAGCCATGGATGAACTTACCTCGTCGGGTGCACTTCCTGACATTATGGGAAATACAGACACAATTCAAGCTCAACTCAATGAAACGAGTCGTAGTTCACAAGTTACAGCCGAACTCGAAAGCTTAAAAGCAGAACTCGGACAAACTTCGGCACCTCAGCAGCTGCCCGAAGCTACTCCAGTAACAGAGGCTCAAACAAACGGAGGCGAAGAAAATTGATTGTCAGAATTCTGGGGCAGGGAAAATACAATTTAGATAATTCTAAATCACAAGAGCTAGAAAACTTAGATTCCAAGCTTACCGAAGCGGTGGATTCAAATGACGAAACTTCCTTTGGGGTCGCACTGAGCAATATCATTGATTTTGTCAAATCTGAAGGGTCAATTGCTGACGCAGAACATTTCGGACCTTCCGATTTGACATTGCCGCATTCAGATTCCACTCTGGCAGAGCTAAAAGAATTGCTCGGTCAAGAGGGTTGATAATTTATGGCTAAAACCAGGTACGGAACTGATCACGGTTTAAATTTTAGAATGTTTTTTGTAGGGCTGTTATTGGTCCTGCTGTACGCAATCGTCGTAGGTATTCTGTTCGCCATAAACGTGCCGATTATACTTGCGGTTATAATAGCGCTAGCGATTTTGAGCGTTCAATATTTTGCATCAGCTAAAATTGCCCTTTTTTCGATGCATGCCCGGGTAGTCACTCCCGAAGACGCTCCTCAATTGCACGGACTAATTGACCGACTCTGTGCTCTTGCCGATATGCCCAAACCAGAAGTAGCAATTGCCGATACTGACATACCGAATGCGTTTGCTACTGGCAGAAGTCCAAAACATGCGGTTGTATGCGTCACTACAGGAATTTTGCGCAGGCTCGACGAACCCGAAATGGAAGCAGTATTGTCACACGAACTGTCACACATTGCTCACCGAGACGTTGCGGTGATGACAGTGGCCAGTTTTCTTGGCATGGTGGCCGGTCTCTTAACTCGGCTGGCATTTTATGCCGATATTTTTGGGGGAGACGAAAACGGCAATACAGCTGCGATAGAAATGGCTGTCATGCTTGTATCTGCTGTTATCTATGCAATAAGCTTTCTGCTTATCCGTGCACTTTCCAGATATCGAGAACTCTTAGCTGACAGATCTGGAGCTATTTTAATTGGCAGACCGTCTCTGTTAAAGAGCGCGCTTTTAAAAATAACGGGCTCTATGGCTCAAATACCGACTAAGGATATAAGAGCTGCATCACACTTCAACGCATTCTTTTTTGCACCAGCATTTTCCAAAGACTCATTTGACCTGTCAAATTTATTTTCCACTCACCCTCCGATAGAAAAAAGAATCGCAGCGTTGGACGCCCTTGAGGCCAAAATGCAGGGTCATTAAAGGCAGGGTCATTAAACTTAGATTCATGGATATGCCAAGTTTATTAGAACATACGAATTAGGAGGTTTAGTGGGTTTTCTTGATGCAATTCGTGGGAAAACAAAACCAGCACAAGCAAAGTTAGATGCGCTATTTAGACTTCCGAGCGCAAGTTTAACGTTGTTCGCATCAGATGAGTATGAACTGTCACCAGTTGCGGGGGTCTGCATGAGCCCGAGCGCTGCAGATACCTTTGATTCGGCCTTCGGAGAAACTCTGAAACTAATCCAAGATTCGAAAATTCAGCAGAAACCAGAAATCAAGAATGACTCATACGGATATCGCTGGGTAACTTTTAGCGGAACTGAAATAGACGACCTGGTAACCAGAGCTCATATGATTAACTCGACAATCGAATCTGCAGGTTGGGGTCCTCAATTGCTCTGTTCGGTGTTTAAATTTAACGTAAAATCAAACATAAACACGGAAAGCAAAGTTTTATATTTAATATACCTCTTTAAAAGAGGCACCTTTTACCCATTCTTCCCATTAGATAATGAGAAAAGGGACAATCAGGCGGAACTCCATTTAAAAGCAATTCTTGCCGGAGATCTGCCAATCGAAGAGGACCTTACGCGATGGTTTCCGATCTGGGAAATGCCACTCTAGCTGTTATTAATTAAATAAAATAGTCCCCTGCCAAATAACTCAACAACAATACTGATATTGAGAGATACCATATTCTCCAATTTTGTCTTACGAATTAACATGCTATGTGAGTTAATTTTCACTGTCATAAGCTGACACACGTACAACTTTTAAAGTCGATACGATATCGCATGAAAACGTATCTGTTGACACCGCCGTTTTGGTTTCGTTGCAAGGAGCCGATTTTTGTACAATAAAGGCATTCAGAGAATCCTGAATTTGGGTGTGCGAGAGCTACTGGAATGGGTGTTTCAATGTACTGGAATAGTCACCTCGTAGTGGAAAATCAGAAACGGTTATGTCATGGAACTGACGAGCAATGATCTTCTTATCTCTATTGGAATCATCGAGTGGAGGTATGTCCTTTTCTTCAAATATTATCGTTACTGAGTCTTCATTACTCTGCCAATCTTTAATCCTAAAGAACTCATATGTTTCTTTTGGAAAATCAGTTCAAATACTTCCTTGCTAACTTCCAATAAAATCCCTCATCTCAATAGTAGATTTAACGCATAAGTTCTACTGGTTTACAAACGCCTCTATTAAGTATGACCCGATTAACTACAATAGAAATCAGGTGATTTTCATAAAATTTCGGTGAATAGAGGATTAAACTAAATTGTTTTGAAACCCGGTTGTTGTAAATCAGGACGATGGTCAGTTCAAAAGAGTAAACGACTCACAGCTTGAAATCACGAGTTTATGGATTCAGCGTTTTAACTAAAAACGGATGCATTCAATACTTGAATATATGCCTCCCACCGAGCATGAAAAAGTGTACTTTAATAGACAAACGCACGCAAATATTGCGTGATGAAAAATATTAAGTAAGTCTTAAAAATTTTCAGATTCGCCGTTTTGTATGTATTGCATAAAATTAGCGGGGTTTAGCAAGTTTGATTGTGCAATATGCTTGTCTACGAGAGGCGCTACGGCGAGTGGGTTAATTGAAGTTTGCAAATGAGAGCGTGCAAAATTGAAATTGAGTCAAATTCCTCACGTCGACGTTAGCCAAAGTTTTACGAAGAAGATTATCGAGTTTAAATATGCTCTACACATGCAGACTTCCAATTGCCAAATTGTTATGGCATAAAATCGGTGACTTGGGGCAGTGAGGAGCTCACCAGATTAGTGATACGTGATATGGCGAGCGATTATTAAGTCTTAAACCATACATTACTTATGATTCTCCAAAGTGTAAAAAAAACCAGAGTTGCTCGCCACTAAACAGAAATTGTCTGTTGGACATGATACCGAATCTAATGCAGAATCAATGGGAGATGTATTAATTCTTTGGCCACGATTCCATTTTCCGTCATAATGGATATATGCCCAACCATTCGCATTAATCGCCATACAGAATCTAACAGACGGACATGAAATTGAGAAAAGATCTGAGGATTGAACTTGACCCAAACTCCCGATTACGTCCGGCAAGATATATGTATGGGCCCACTTACCATTAGAATATAACATTGTTGTCTGAAACATTCCTGTAGCCCCGCAAAAGCTTGGCGAATAACACGAAATTGCTTCAATACGAGCTGACATGCTGTGGAAATCAATTTGTTGTCCTTTAGACCACTTACCGTTAGAGTAGGTAAATACAAAACCACTGTAATCGGCAGCCATACAAAATGTGGTATTTGGACATGAAATTTCCGACATGAAATTATTTTGGTTGGTGTCTATCTGTTGTCCTTTAGACCATTTGCCGTTAGAGTAGGTTACAGCATAACCGTTACTGGTAACAGCTATGCAAAACTTTTCACTTGGACATGAAATTGAATCAAGATAGTCATGGGCTTCTTGATTTAATTGGGTTAGGGCAGACCAGTTTCCATTATGATATATGAATACAGAACCTGCAGCACCAACTGTAATACAAAAATTTTCGCTTGCGCATGATATAGAATAAAGTGGTACGGTCTCACTAATATCTAGTTGATGTGGTTTGAGCCATTTGTGATCACGATATGTGTATACATAACCGTAAGAACTTACGGACATACAAAAATTTTCGCTTGCACAGGAAACGGACATTATATAGCTATAGTATATTTTGTTGATAAGTATTCCATCCGACCAATATAATTTGTTTGCGCCCGCCAAAACAGGAGACAATTTTGATGCTAGGACAGCACTACGTGAGTAAAATTTTGCAAACCGCGGCATCATATAAAGATATTTATCACTATTACACCAAGTTGGATGTGGCTTACATGAAATATATTTGATAAGATTTGGATATTTCTCTAAGCCAAGCAATATTTTATTGTAGTAAATTATCGTTGATTTGGCTGGCATATCAAAATTAATAGTTTTGTTTGAACAATTAATATACTTCTTGATAAATCCGTAACTGTTGGAATTTAACTTTACAACACCAAAAACTTTGGTTTCAAATGAGCAAGAAGTTTGATTATAAAGATGAGCTTCAATATCATAGCTTTCATTGAAACTTGAATTTTTTGATTCACTCTGATTGTCAAACACCTTGATATACAAAAATGAAAATACTAACAACACAATAATAATCATGATTGTTATTTTTCTCGCGGTACCATATCTAATCAATTTTGTCATTACAGTTTGTATATAGTCGAAGATAAGTATTTACCTGAATACCACCAAAACGTAATTACGTTAAAAGATGCCATATTTGGAGCTCCGGCTAATATATCAGAATCTACGCCATCTGATCCAATTCCAACCGATACAGTAAAAGTACAAGCAAAAGTAAAATTTGAAGTGTTCTCAAAAGTAGGCTCGACAATCGTGGATAGTCCACTGGAAAGATCGGGTAACGCAGAAGGTGATGAAGGGGCTGCATTTGTAACAGTAATATTATAGTTAACTTCATATAGATTATGACTTGTTAGCTCAATTTCCAAATTCTTGGACGGTATCGTAACTGAGAATGTAGCTCCGGTAGAAAAATCACTACTCCAATTATTACTTACCGCTTTTTGGAGAACTAATAAAGCAGCTGTTTCAGCTAAAGCTTTTTCTTTATATCTAAGTTCTCTTTCTAATTTTTTATTTAATGCTTTCTCATCGGCTAGTTTTTTACTAATTTCTGGATCACTATTTGGAAATTTGCCGTTAAATGCATTCTCTAAAGATTCTTTCCAAAATCTAAGTTCTTCTTTTAAAATACCATGTTTTCTTAAGTATTCACCTACTTCTAACTCAGACATTGAATTAGTATCCACTACGGCTTGAAACTTATCTTTTGATGAAAATCCAGATGTTTCAAGTTGAAGATTACCTTCTCTAAGTAATTTCTTCTTTAGCTCTACTTTCCATCCATAAAGAGTGGCTGTTGGGATATTTAGCTTTTTGGAAAGCTCCTGAATTTCGCCTGACATTACAGAGCCCTTTCCCAGTTGTTTCCTAAAAACTTCCAACGCTTCATCCTTTTGTGCTCTTAAATAACGAGTCTCCATGATTTATTCTCCATTTCTTGCCCTCAAGCTTAATTCATAATGTGTCAACATTCCTGATTCTGAGGGCTTTTAATAAGTTATAATTTATAAATGAGCTAATTAGACAAAGACAATTTCAAACTAAATAGGGAATAACTTCGGTTTTTTGGTAGGGAATATCGGCGGGGTCGACAAACTACCGGATTTTCTTGCGATCATGCAACTGCAGAATCCCTTCTAGCACATATTTAAGAACGAGCATTCCTATCGTTATTAGCAATCTTGCCAAGTTGCGAGATTGAGCAGCCCGGTATATTATTTGGCATAATACAACACCCGGGTGTCCAAAAATCAATTACCTAAATTCCCTTAGTCAATTGATTTGAACTACCAAAGCCAGGATATATAAAATAGTATCTCAAGACGCCAGTTATGTTATGGTAATTGCTTTACTAATCAATTAGTGCGGAAACAGCGCAACTTAATACTTGGCAATAATTTTAGCCATGCGGACTGCTCTTCTTTCATTATTTTTATATATTGACTTAATGTTGTCTCATGAAATATGAGAGGGTGGTGGCCACCTAGAATTAAGTCCTTATGTATAATTTTAAACGTTGTGGTTGAAAGATTCCCCTGTATTAAAGCTGACGTGGACATATATTCTCCATTAATTGTAAGTTCATTATTGTGAATTGATCCGTATATATGGTAAGTATAAGATTCTACTGCACAATTTGGAGTCAAACCAGGACTAAAATTCTCAATCGCAATTCCTGAAATTGCTGAAGTATTAGAATTCTTATAGCCAAATTGAATCCAACTGGAACCACCAGGTCCATAAGTAAGATATCCCATATCGGTTGGAAGTACTGAAATTTGATTATTTTTCGTAGCAGTTGAACATGAACATAACGTAATTGTCAGCAAAAAGGAAGCCAATAAGTTCAAATATTTGAACCTCTTAGTTATTAACACATTACTCCTTTATAAATTCTACGGAGACCATGGAACAGTAGTTTTGACCCAAACCGTTATATAAGTTAACCGTTGTTACGGCTTGTAACTCACTTTTGTATAATCCATCGCATATTAATTGCTCCCAAAAGATCATCTATTGCTTTACCCCTTTTTGTTGGTTCGTAATCAGTTTGAAGGTTTCTCAAGAATTCATCCAAGAGAATATCCATAACTTCCTCCAGTTGGATTGGCGTCGGTTTTTCGGTGTTGCAGAGATCAAAATATAACTTTGCATCTCTGCGTCCGATAATCTCAGCGAAAAGTTCTCGCATTTCTTCGGGAACTGAATCCACCACACCACTCATGGCGCACTCCTCGTTCCACTAATATTAGTTGCCCACGTAGTCACAACTTCACCATCCTAATTTAAAACAACAACAGCGTTGTTCCCTATAAATTTATAATTGCCGTTCGCTTGCGCAATGACCTCACTGGGATTCTTGAAAGCATTTATGATTGCTTGATCCGATACGCCGAACCCACCGTCTCGACTTAAAGCTTGTCCCAACCCGTGTTGCCGAAACCCTGTTATTTCTTTCGGCGCGCCATCCCCAGCACCTTCGCTTCCCGCATCTACTTAATTGTGTTAAGCCCTTCATCTCATCAATAATTATTCCCCTTTTAGGGCATTAACACCTTAACATTTTACGCTGTCACCCTCTATAGCCCCAGCTCATAGGGTTGACGACATTCAAAGCATTTATCTCATCAGACCCAACCCTCGCTGCAGCGCTACCAGCCGGAAAAATATGAACACCGGCATAGGACATACCGACACCGACCTGCAATCCCGCTCCAAGCCCAACAGCCCAATCAGTTCCAGAAATTGACGAGCATGGAGAGTGAAAACGTTCCCAAGCAACGGACACGCCCGACCCAAAACCACCTGATTTATAATTAAATTCACCTCTTAATTCATTCAGTGACGTAGCGTTTGAAGTTTGCCAGCTAGCATCCGCACTAAATTCCAAGGAACTTTTCAACCAGTCAAGCAAGCTGCTTGAATCTCCCAGAAAGATATCTTTCAGCGACTGGATAATACTCTGTATATTGCTTAAATCGATTCCAAGACCGACCCCCACTGTTCCGGTAATCCCAACTTGACTTCCATCGGTTGTTTTTACCAAACACCAATTAACTTGAGCATTAACGATTATAAAAGCTCCATTGCCTGACACGCAATAGCCCTCAGTGCCGATGGAATACGCAGGCGGATGAAGACCACCAACGCAAGCATAAGGCTGAATAAATCCAACACAAACACCATGTGAAAACTTCTTAACACCGCTGCTAATACCATTTTGAAAATCAGTAATTAAGCCACATCCGATAGAAAATCTACCACATTTTAAATTCCCGCTCGGGTCCCAATTACTCACAGGATTATCTCCTGCATATACATAAGCTTGATTGGTCTGATTTATAAGAGGATATTGTGAAACAAATACACCGGTTGCGGGATCATAGTATCTGTTTTTCATATATACAAGTCCTGAATACAGAGGATTGGTAGTGGTACTGTATTGGTTCTGATCTCCA
>JAJZNL010000058.1 GCA_021852345.1 Actinomycetes bacterium | reverse complement strand
CTTTTAAAGTCGATACGATATCGCATGAAAACGTATCTGTTGACACCGCCGTTTTGGTTTCGTTGCAAGGAGCCGATTTTTGTACAATAAAGGCATTCAGAGAATCCTGAATTTGGGTGTGCGAGAGTTACTGGAATGGGTGTTTCAATGTACTGGAATAGTCAGGTACGACGGAAACGGCTACCAGTAATTTTAAGAAACTCATTTATCGGAACCATCTCGTTTACAAAATGCGGACACTTCGGTGGATTAAGCATATTATTTGTTTCAGCATAAAATTCTTGTACTTGTTGTTGAAATTTATTCCAGGTAGTTAATGTGGCAATAATATTATTAATTTTTATTTGATTCTTATTGATGTAAGTTACTGTATCAAAAGGACCCTTTAGCAAAATTGGATCAGGAGGTGGGCTCATTTGAGAGTATGAATACATGTTTATTGTATTACCGCTAATTGTACCGAAACCGTAAATTATTGTTGAAGTATTATAGACTTTACAGGTACTATTGTCTACCCAAGTCATATACATAATACTTCTCGAAAATAATTTATTTCCTGAACTCTCCATTTGTGTAAATGCAAATCCACCCTGTACATATGTTCCAGTCGCATAGCCTTCGGTACCTGTATTAAAAGACGGCAAAATTGGCGAACTACAGGACGAAAGAAGCAATATAGATACAAATAACAATAATATCTTCGAAAATATATTCGTTATAATTTTCAACAATTAGCACTCCCCAAATCTTTAACAAATCCCTTTACTAGATTAGATACGTCACTAAGGTCACTTGGAGGAGCTATGCATAAATCTTGTGTTTGAGGACATTTAGATCCTAACAATTTGTAGCTTATAATTCAAGTTAACCAGCGATCTAGTTTCCTGCTGTATTGCTTATAAATATTCTATCATTTGGTTGATATTTTTTGTATAAGTTAAATTCTGGACACCCTTAAATAACCCCTTCTAACTGAGGCTATATAAGTGAATTTTATTTTACTTTTTTAGTTAAATCGCTTCGGCTTCAACTGGCATTCCGTCTTCAAAGACAATGCCGTTAATAATATCAGCCAGCCTTTCAAGTCCGGATATCTTTTTGTAAGTTTTTTGAGCTTCCATTGCTAGTTGAAACATCATCGATAAGGCACTTTCTTTTGAAAAAGCTCCGTTAGTATTTCTTGTTCTATGACGCAGTGTTGCAAAAGTAGATTCTATTGGATTGGTAGTTCTAATATGAGCCCAGTGTATTGCTGGGAATTTATAAAAAGTAAGTAAAGCCTGGATTCAATAACGAAGTGCAATATCCAATAGATAAATAGTGAGCTGCGATAGTATCAATGTCCTGAATTCCAAATTAAAGTTCATATTCATAAAATACTTATCTTTATGAATATAGGACATTCCTTTTACTGCCGGGGAATAAAATTCTCTGAAATATTAAGAGCTTCATTATGTCATTTACGCTGTAACTAAATTGACAGCCTCTTTGACAATTCAGAAAAAACCTGTCTAAATTGAATTCAGGTTTTTATTCAGTCATATGATTTCATAACTCTAACAATAAGTTTTGCCGACAAGAACAACAACCCTACGATTACCAATATTGCTAAAGCGGCATCATTTGAAAGTATTTTGGCGGACTTAAAGGGTTGATTGTAGTCAGTCCAAACCAAGTAAGTTAGATACGGCAGCGGAGCATGTGTGAATTGCAGGTATTTTGGATACCCGTCAACCCAACCTGCTGTATAGAGCATGGGAGCTGTCTCTCCAATGGCAATGGCAATGGCAATTATTAAACCATTTAAAATCATAGGCAGTCCCTGCCTAATTACGACCTTGAAAACAGTCTGAGACTTGTTCAATCCAATAGCCTTTGCTCCCTCACGATAAGATGTCGGTATTTTAGAAAGAGCTGTTTCGGTTGATTTTGCCACATAGGGTAACACCATTACGGATAGAACAATTATTGCGGCAGCCGAAGACATGCCCCAACCAAACTTAAGCACTAATAACTCATAACCAACAAATCCAAACAATATCGACGGAACTCCCGAAAGTATGTCTGCCGAAGTTCCAACGATTTTTTTAAAAAGAGGACCGGCATATTCAGATAAATAGATCCCAATGCTTACACCAAAAACTCCCGCAAGCAGACCGACGCCGACAATGATATAAAGCGTGCCTACTATTGCATTTGAAATACCCCCGGCGTTTCCTGCCGTAGGATGAAACAGTACTGAAAAACTCCAGTTTGAAAATGCGGCCTTAAAGACACCGTACAAAAGCCATATTAAAGGTGCAATAATTAAAATAAAAAACGAACCAAAAATTACCCACGATACAAAATTTTTAATTTTTCGTCGTCTTAGAACTCCCGAAGATTTTTTGGCAAGCAAGCTAACGGGAATAGTTCGTTCATCTAATAACTGATCTGAATTCTGATCCTTTATGTTAATATCCGACAACATTAAATATCCTTTACCGCAATCCCTATTAGGTCAATTACCCAGCCGGCAACTGCAACTTGTTTGATCTTGATATCATTATTCTGGCGAACACGTTAACTACAAGATTAATCACCAACAAGACTAACCCCGCTTCTGCCAAAACACTTATTGTAAATCCCGTAGAATCTTGAAGGGCAGAATCCAATTGAGTTGCAATCGTAGCGGCAATTGTAGTCATCGTCGAATATATACTATTTGGTATAGCACCCAAAAAGGACCCAGAAACCATAGCTACGGCCATAGTCTCTCCCAATGCTCTACCAAGCCCGAGAACAGCCGAACCTATCAGACCGGTTTTAATCCACCTTAAATCCACAGTCTTTAAAATTTCGTAATCGGTCATTCCTAAAGCTCGAGCGCCTTCACGCAAACCTTCGGGCACCTGCTTTAACAGACCCGCCGTTGTACTTGCGACAATAGGAACTATCATTATTGCCAAAATTATTCCGGAAGCCAAAAGTCCTTCTCCGGCACCCACGTTTCCGGTTAAAAACTTCAAAGGACCAATTTTAGGAACGTTATTTGCTATGATCGGACTTATGTCATGTGCCAAAAAAGGACCGAATGTCAGTGCACCCCACAGGCCAAATATGACACTGGGAATTCCGGCCAGAATCTCTAAAAGAAAATTTCCCAAACCAGATATTTTCTGAGGTAGCTTTTTGTAAATAAAAATTGCGGCCCCCACCGAAATCGGGACTCCGACCAAAACAGCTATTAACCCAGCAAGTAATGTACCTACGATTAAGAATACTCCACCGAATTGAGCTCCAGGTGCATGGGCAATGCCATTGGTAACGACTGTATTGCCATAGGAATTCCCTGGCTTCCACGCATTGTGTTCAAAGAAAAATAAACCGTTATATCTAATTGCCGGCAAAGCGGCAATTAGTATGATAATAGCGGTTCCAAGCAAGGCAATTGGTGAGATCACCGCAGTGAATCTCACCAATCCATTCACAACTTTATTTAAAGGTTGTGACCTTGACTTTTTTAAAGTGTTAATTATAATTAACTCCCAATTTTTGCAATCAACGCCTCAGATAGCTTAGCCACCGACGGAGGAAGCGGTTGGAATCCGACCTGGTTAAGGTAGGTTGAGCTGTTACCAGAGGTCACTGCCCAGTTTAACAAAGTCTGAATTGCCTTAGCGGTGGTTTGTGAAGATTGACTCGTATTAACTATCGCATACTCGTAGTTGATAATCGGATAGCCGTTAGAGCCCGGCCCGTACACCAATGAAATGGTTTCGTTAGCGGGGGTTTTACTTATAAATGAACTCGCTTCGGCGACAATAGTAGTCGGGTTAGGAAGTTCAAAATTACCGGATGCGTTTTGAAGTTCTGCTTCACCGAGACCGGCTTGCTGCACCTGGGAATTAAAACTTACTCCAATGTAAGCTACACAGCCAGGAGTTGCATGGCACGTCGATACCATACCGCCGTTACCTTCGGCTCCCAAAGCTCCAGAGACCGTAGGCCAGGCGATGGCAGTTCCGTAACCGATTGATTGTCCCCAACCGTTTGGATCTGACTTGGAAAGATAAGTCGAAAATATGAAGGTATCTCCGGAACCGTCTGTCCTGTGAACTGGAACGATTGTCATACTAGGCAGATTAACTCCCGGGTTTAATGCCGCTATCTGCGAATCATTCCACTTTGTAATCTTTCCTTGATAGATTGCCGAGAGAACTTTGCCGGATAGTTTCAAGTGACCGGAAATTCCAGGTAAATTGTAGTCCACCTCCTGTGCGGATATCGCTAGTGCAATATTTTCCAACGTAGGGGTTTTTTGAACATTTGCATTGGAAAGATAAGCATCGGAAGCTCCCACATTTACCACTCCGCTTGCGGCTTCAGAAATACCTGTTCCAGAACCCGTACCGCCCGTAGTGACCGCTATGTTTGAAAATTGGCTCTTAAAATCTTGAACCCAAATATTAAACAATGGGTAAAGCAGTGTTGAACCTGTTTCGGTTAAACTAACTGACGAGCTGGGGTTTTTTTCGTAAACAGTCGTTGAATTACCTGTATTACCAGAATTATTTTTTGCTGCGGTCGTTGATGAAGAGGCGTTGCTTGAGCCGCTCGAAGAACAGGCGGCCAACACTACTGCCAAAAGCATCAGCATGAATACCGCTGATTTTGATTTTAATAGTTTCATTATTTTTTATAATCTCCTTAATTGTGTTACTAAAAACTATAATTTTTTTATATTATTTAACTTTTACCGCAATTTTATTTTGCGGTTTTTTTATTTAAGTTACAATTTGGCTTCTAAAGCCGATGATTGTCAAACTGTGTTTATACCATAAGCCTCCCGCTCAATTGTATTATTGCGTATGTGTGTATTATTGCGACTGCGAATTAATAGATTTTTAGAAACCGTTGCGATTTTACCCAGTGATATATTTTTAAATAACCCCCGATTACCATCAAAAGCACCTACTCTATAGTTCAATCCGCGTAAGCTTAGATCTCGTTGGAAATTGGTCATATTGACCGACGTACTATTCAAACAAAACCCAGCATAATCATGTTTTGAAAATGGGATTGCCGAATCGATAGTTTTTGTAGTAACTGTAATAACTTCGGTAAATAACTGTAGATTCGGAATATTGACTTTCTCAGATAAACCTTGAAACCAAGACGCTTTCCGTGAAGTTAAATTCAATTGATTTATCATTCGATATAGAAATTAGCAAACTAAGGTTAAATTTATCTAAAGAAAAAGTAATAAATTAGTAATTTTTTAATTAAATTCATGTCTCGAGTTAATAACGAGTTAATAAACTGAGATTTCGTTTTCCCAAAACTAAAACTTTGGGCAAAACTACATAAATTTAAGACGTTACTTCACGAATAACCGTATATTATATTTAGGGCAACAGTATAACGCTCTGAGCCAGAGTGATAACTTTTAAATAAT
This sequence comes from Actinomycetes bacterium, assembly GCA_021852345.1. Lineage (GTDB taxonomy): Bacteria > Actinomycetota > Acidimicrobiia > Acidimicrobiales > JABEUL01 > JAJZNL01. Next base: position 26,468 of record JAJZNL010000058.1, on the reverse strand, counting down.
TCTTGACAAAAATCCAAACAACACCCAATTAGTCCGGAATAATTAATCAAAAACAACAGCACAGCAGACTTTTTGGTTAAATTTAGGTTAAGCGATGTAGGAATCCCACAAAATATTGATCAAGTTAGGTATCAAATTTATCGGTTTGGGTGCTCAATTCTTTTAAATTCTGTTAAAAATTGTCCGCTTTAAGCTCTAAAATTTTAATGTTTCTAAACGGCACCTAAAAATCAACTTTCAGCTGAATTGAACATCTTAAATCTTGTTAACGCTTGTACTTTGAAAGTATTGCCACGGCTTCATTAAGTTTAGCCAAAAAGACATCTATCTCTTGGTTTTCGGTATCCCAACCTACCGATACTCGTATGGGAGACACCTCGGATTTACCTATCGCTTCTAAGATGTAAGACGGTTCGGTGAGCTCATTGGAACAAGCCGAACCTGAATGAATTGACACACCCATTTGATCTAACTGTAGGGTCAGGGCTCCGGACTGAATCCCTTCGATACCGAATGATACGAGACTGCAGAGTTTGTCGCCTTCGGCACCATAAAACTCAATTCCATTTAAAGACTTCAATGCTTCGGTGATCTTTTGAATATGAAGATTCTTATTGTTCAGCTCTTTTTTAAGTTCATCACCGTTTGAGATCTCATCGATGGCGGCCGAAAGGCCGACGATTGCAAATAAATTTTCGAGGCCGCCCCGTCTTTTAAGCTCCTGATTTGCACCGTGAATCATAGGTTTCAACAAATGATTTTTCTTTATCACTAAAGCTCCCGACCCAACAGGTCCTCCCAATTTATGCCCGCTTACAGCCAAATATGTATAATCTATGTCATCCAGGTTTAGAATGTCATTTGAAATAGCATTTGCCAAATCGACTAAAAGCGGGGCTTGATAATTAGTGCATAATTGTGATACTTCAGTTATAGGCTGTTTAGAACCGATTTCGTGATTTGCATATTGGACGGAACAGAGCGCAACTTTGATATTATGCGATGAAAACTTTTTTAAAATAGATTCAAGACTGTCTAAATCAATTCGCCCATAACCGTCTACTGGAAGTTCTACAACCTTTTGTTTGAATATTTTCCCATAATCGCTTACAGCTCTTTTGACGGCAGAATGCTCGACTTTGCCTACTAAAACTACTCCGTCTGGTAGAGACCTCTGAGTCGAATCAAAAATTGCTTGATTTATAGCTTCACTGGCCGACGAAGTGAATACAATTTGGCGCAACGAAGCTTGAAAGTAATCAGCCGTCACCGCCCTACTGTATTCAATTAAATCCCGCACAGCTATTGCCGACATGTATATCCTTGACGGATCCGCAATCAGTCTATTTTGAGCCAATTCACTTAATACCGCCGTCGGCAGACTCCGGAGCGTAGTCGACGAGGCATGATCCAGATAAATTTTTCCGGAAGTTGCCGAATTCAAATTTTGAATAAGTTCACTATACATTTAAGAGCTCCAAATAAGGATTTTAGAAATGAAATAAAATTATCTCTGCTAACCTACTAAATGGTACTTAATAGATTAGTTTTTAGCCATTGATCCTACATTCGGTGACAAAGTGGCATTCGGTGACAAAGTGGATAATAAAAGACACATAAAACGTCCCTACAAAGCGCAATCTAACCTAAATATAGATATTTTGAATAAAAATATGCTTTGCAATTCAGATCTCAAATTCAAGTCCTTATATTAAAGTGCATTTAATCAATACAATATGGCAATAATCAATAATTTTAGAGTAATTTTATGAGCGAAAAAAAAGAATCAAACGAAAACGAACAAAGCGAGGCTCAGACTGAGTCAAATTCGCAAAATTCAACTACGGATCCGGCCGAACTTGGCGAGAAAATCATTAAAGATGCAATTGTAAATTGTATAGATCCCGTCACAAACTGTGATTTGGTTTCTTTAGGAATGATCGACACAGTAGACGTGCAAATGGGAGAAGCTCAAGTGGCCATTCTTTTGCCCTGTAGCATTGATGCTTACTCAAACACAAAAGAGCTTGAACAGTTAATTTCATCTTCATTAGCGGACACGGGGATGGTGTCTCAGGTTAAGTTTAAATACGCAACGATGACTGAATCCGAAAAGGATGACTACATACTTCATTTGGAAACTACCTATAAAGGTAAAAGCCAACTTAAAGATTCAACTCGAGTCATTGCCATATCATCGGGAAAGGGAGGCGTAGGCAAGTCATCGGTAACAACCAATCTTGCCATTTCCATAAGCAAATTAGGCTACCGCGTAGGGTTATTGGATGCGGACGTTTACGGCTTTTCAATTCCCAACATGCTCGGTCCAGAAGCGGAACCCATAGTAATAGGCAATTCAGTTGTCCCTGCGCGAGCCCATAAAATTAACTTTGTATCCGCGGGTCTATTTGCCGATGACGACCAACCCATTATCTGGCGCGGCCCAATGCTCCATAAAGCTCTCGAACAGTTCCTTGCCAACGTAATGTGGTGTGAACCTGATTTTTTAGTGTTGGACATGCCTCCAGGAACTGGAGATGTAGCTCTGTCTATTGCTAGCCTTATCCCGGATGCGGAATTTTATGTAGTCACGACACCTCAAAAATCTGCCGAATCGGTAGCCCAACGGTCGGCAATTGCAGCTCGACAGCTGAAACTGCCGCTCAGAGGCGTGATTGAGAACATGTCTTATTTCGAAGGTGATGACCATAAAAGATACGAACTTTTCGGACGCGGAGGCGGACAGCAGTTGGCAGATCACTTAAGCGTCAAACTTTTAGGACAAGTTCCGCTTGTACCTGACCTCAGAGCGGGTTCAGATAACGGCATACCGATTGTCATAAGTGACCCTAACTCAAACGCATCAAAGGAATTTGAAAAGATTGCCGACGAGATCGTTGAGCTTGGACCTGCCAAAAAACGACTTCAAGCTCTAAAGGTCAGATGAAATTTATAAGATAACCTTTCGATAATATATGCACTCTGTAAAGACTTTGAAGTATCTCTTAAAATTACCTTAATTTATTAAAAAATTGGCGTTGTGGCGACGCTGTTAGATTTACTATATTACTAGACACTTAAAAAGGAATTGAGCGCGTAAAATAAAAGGTTGATCAAAATTACAGTTACAAAATTTAAAGAATTAGTTATTTCGGTTACAAACTAACAAATTTTAAGATAAATTCGAGGCAAAAAAATGAATTCAGAAAATCCAAACCGTCCTGAAAACAGTTCTGACGAAAATAATGAAAGCGAAAATAATCCGCCGTTTATTTCGGACAGTTTTTCAAGATTGGGGTCTGGTCCTATAAACAACCCCAGTGAACCCGATCACATTGCAAGCTCCGATTTTGTAAACGATAGCACCGAGCAGACTTTTGAAGGTGCTGCAAACAATTTTAATACCGATCAAAATAACTGGCAAAATAATCAGTCTGGGTTTGAAAAAAACTTCAATCAGCAAGGTTATCCACCTCAGAACGCCGGATTACAACAAGATTCGTTCAATCATGATCCTAATTACAACCCTTATCAAAGTTATGGACCGCCAAATTATGGGCAGCCTGCCTACTCGCAGGGATCGTTCCAACAGGGATCGTTCCAACAGGGATCGTTCCAACAGGGAAATTATCAGCAAGGACCTTTTTCGCAGCAGCCTTTTTCGCAGCAGCCTTTTTCCCAAGGACCGTATCAACAAGGAAATTATCAGCAAGCACCTTACGGATCACCCGGGTATCAGCAGTTTCAAACAACACCGTATCAAAATCCACATATTAAGCGCAAAGTTGTCACCGAACTTCATCCCGTTAAAATTTCCGGTTGGTTAATCATAGGTTTAATTGCGGCATTAGTCGGTGCTTTAATCGGAACGTCCGTATCTAAAAGTCTTATAACAAGCAATCAGCAAACCATAGTTAAGGAGTTTTTCCCAACTCAAGGAGCCATAACCAAACCTGGATCAATTACTGCTATTTTGGCCAAAGACCTTCCCGCCGTCGTTTCAATCCAAGCTACTGGATCTGGAATTTCCGATGCGGGTACGGGAATGATAATAACTTCCAACGGAGATGTTTTAACTAACAACCATGTAGTCGCAGCAGCTTCGATCATTACCGTAACGCTATACGGGCAGACGAAGCTGCTTCCGGCGAAGGTTCTAGGAACGATACCTTCTAAGGATATGGCTTTACTTAAAATACTTAATCAAAAAAACTTGCCCACGGTAACTTTTGGGAACTCGTCATTGGTACAGCAGGGCGACAGCGTAGTGGCAATAGGAAACGCCCTTGACCTTGAAGGAGGCCCTACGGTTACTTCAGGTATAGTGTCGGCATTAAATAGACAACTTTCTGCAACGAACGACGTTACCGGTCAGCCCGAAACCTTGTCAGGTATGATTCAGACAGATGCACCAATAAACCCGGGTAACTCAGGAGGACCATTAGTTTTATCAAACGGTGACGTAATTGGCATGAATACAGCCGTAGCAAGTTCTTCAGCCGGAAATGCTCCTGCTCAAAATGTGGGGTTCGCGATTCCGATCAACTCAATTAAACCGGAATTGTCTTATCTCGCCAAGGGTGGAAGTTCGGGTGCGCCATCAACATCGGTTCCAAATTCGTCAAACACACCGTTTATGGGAGTTTACGTTGAAACATTTACCCAGCAATTGGCACAGCAATTAGGAGAGAATTTCGTTCCAGGCGTCTTAATTAGCTCAGTTATACCCGGGTATCCTGCGGCAAGTGCCGGTATTCAAAGCTACGATGTTATAACCCAAATCAACAATACGGCAGTATCCACTACGGCCAATTTAAGAACTACGATTAATAAATATAAGCCGGGAGATACTGTTACCCTGAAGATATACCGGTCAGGAAATTATCATACCATTCAGGTAACACTGACTTCCACACCGTAACCGACTGTTACTGTGGAGCTAAACCTTTATTTTACCGGCGGTTTAAATTTCGAACTAGCATATATAGTGAGTAAAACTACCAATCGGAGGATATATGACAGTCTCGTCTCAGGAAGAACCAAGAACACCTATAGGGCACTTAAAAATTACGTACCTAGGACCGGTCTCTCCTCACTGGGAGTTGAGTTCGTCCATGGGGTCAAAAAATGTAATCGATGAGTTTTCGCTCAAAATTATGGCTCGCCTCAATTTTTTACCGCCCCATGACCCACAATTTCGCAGAAACCGCGAAAGGATAATGCGTGATGCTGAAAGAGAACAAATTTTATTGGAATGGGATTTGGGTTATGACGAGTCCGGCGGTCAATAGGACTAAATCACACAGTGACTAACTTTCCGTTTGGTGACGATTTCATGCCGCAGTTCTTAAATGACATCATGGGAATGATGTCATCTTCGAATGATTCATATCTTCAAATAGCACAACAACTCGCATTCAGCATAGTTTCTAAAGGATCTCGCCAAGCTACAGCTGATCCAAAATTAAGGCTTTCGATGGAGCCACTAGTAGATTTGGTTACGATGCGAATTGAAACGTTGCTTGAGGAACAAAATTGGACAAATCTACTTTCGGTAAAACCACAATTTGAGTTCGTTAGTCCGGAAATTTGGATTGAAAAGTCATTCAAGGAATTGAGCGACTTGCTGTCTGAGATTGCGGAATCTTTTTTGATGAAAGAAAGCGATAACACTGAGCTGAATCAAGTTGAATCTGATACCGAATCAAATCCACAGGATCAATTTAAGAATCTTTTGGCAAACGTATTTCAAATGACAGCACCAGCTTCATTGGGAATGCAAATTGGATCGATTTTTGGTCACTATGCACTCAACTCATTTGGGTCTTACGACTTAAATATTCCAAGAAACACAAACACAATAATGGTGATCGCAGACAATATCGATAGCTTTGCCACCGAATGGTCAGTTGATCTCAATGACGCCACTATTTGGACTTTGACACGTCAAATTATTGCTCACCTAATCCTGCGACAAAGTTCAATCAGAACAACCTTTATTACTCTGATATCGAGACATGCTTTAGGACTTAGAGTCGGTACCGAAAAACTTAGCGACCAGTTAAAAAACTTTGATTTTACCGACTTAAGTACAATTGAGAACATGTTTAACAACCAAGAGTCCGTCTTTGAAATCGAGCCGTCTTTAATACACGAACAGACTACAAAAGAGCTAGCAGTATTAATAGCTTTAACAGAAGCGCTGATTGAAAACATATCTGAACTAATCGATGTCAATACGGTAGGCAAATCTAATGTTATTAAAGAAGCCGTATTAAGATACAAAACACAATTCAACAACTTAATCCCATTGACAGAAACTCTATTCGGTTACTACTTTGACGAAGAACTATTTGGCAACGGAAATGAATTTGTACAGACTCTGCTGCAAGATAGTAATGAAAACTGGATTCAAATCTTGCTAAAATCAGAAGATAACTTACCGAACGAAACCGAACTTTGCAGTCCTGAAGCATGGAAGCTTAGAGTAAAGTCTGAAAACTAATTTTTAAAGTTTTGGAATTATTTTAATTAAAAACCGATAACTATACAGTCGGCGATAATTTTCAATTAAAATGCGGTGGTATTGCCCAAAATTAATATCAAGCAGCAAGGTTATCCCTTCTGTTGGCTTCAATTTTAATTATCAAAATGCCAAAAGATAGCTTGCCATGCAATCACACATCTTAAGCACAACTTGTGACAAATAATAACTTGCTTTACGACAACTTTTCAAATTATTTAGTCAGCATAAATTACGGATGCGTTATTCCAAAGAAGATTCAGAAGCATCATGTTCTTTATACCATCTTTTCCAAACCAATTTATGAATCGGAATATATCTCGGTATGTCTCGAATTCCCGGAATAAATGGTACGAACAGCAATAATGCGGTTGCCAAACCTGTAATATATACTGCTATTAAATCGACATTAGTTGAATTTCTAAATCCCGGCAACTGATACCACAGTGAATACAACCACAGCCACGGTTGGCCCGGGTAACTCCCAGATTCATTCATCACACCCCATTGAGAACCAATTAAATGTTGTTTCTGAGCTATTGAGGAAAAATACTGACCGTCTTCAAGAAACAACAACGGCTTCGTAAAATTATTTCCATAAAATTCCCTGTTTGCAATCAGCTCTCCGTCCAATAGTCCATTTTTGGCAATTTGAAACTCAAACTCCATCAATACGGGAACAGGGCCGTAATTGCCGGATTTAAGCACTGGGATTAAATTTATAAACTTAAGAGAACTTATATTGTTCAGATAGTTAGTTGCCCAGATATTTTGACGCCGGGGAGTTGCAGATACAAATGCACTGATTGCTTTAGCCAACATGTCATTGGTTGGAGCTAAATCCTTTAGCGGCGTTATAACAAAAGACTGTGCTGGGTTTATAGGCTCTCTTACTCCGATTAACTTTTGTTCGGAAAACAACAAACTTTGAACATTCTTACTTCCATTGTTGTATGGGGGACCATAGTTAGCAGTTTCACTTGTACCGGCAAGTTCACTGGCGGCGGTTGCAACAAAATCATTTGGAGCAATATTGGCCCACGTTTTAATTGTCAAAGGCGGCATATCCGGAGAAGAAAATGCAACCGCAAGAACTACTACCAATACCAACACAATAGCACCGGCAATCATGCCTTCTTTGATAATGTCGTATCGTTTATAAGGAACATTCAATTTAAACTTAGGATTATTGGCTTTTATTCTCTTTTCTTTGATCTCACTGCCTAAAGGAACAACAACTCCTCTATATCTGACCGCAATCACGTGTATTCCCACAATCAAAACCAAAACCAAAGGAATTACAACTATATGCAGCGTAAGCATCTGTCCAAAATTCATTAAATTAAAAAAGGAACCTACTCCCACAGCATTAAATGCATCTTTGCCGTTAGTGGAAATCCATTGCGAGTCAAAATTTTGCTGAGACAAATAGCCGGTAAAGGCTTCAATAACCGAAAACATAAAAGCAATGACTCCAGTCATCCAAGTTAGTGCTCTTTTCTTTCGCCACGCAGCCATCCAAAATTTTCCCCAAAGATGAATTACCATAAATGCCATAAAACATTCAACGCTCCACAGATGCAAACTGTTTACAAAATGACCCAGTGAAGTCGTATGCCACCAATCAACTCCTCCCAATGCCAGCAAAACTCCCGAAGCAATTACCAACGACAGTGCAACCAAAGTTGCGACGCCAAATACATAAATCCATGACTCGACATATGCGGGCTGCCTATCGGGAATTAATTTGTCTAAAGGTAGATTGGACCGTATTGCCTTCCTCATCTTATAGGTAAACAGCTTTTGATCTTCGGCTGAAACCCCTTCGGCTGCAGAATCATTAATGTCACCGCGTTCGCTGTCAGCTTCGGAATCTTCGTATTTTAAATCAGAATTGTTTCTCGGAAAGGGTATTAGCAGCGACAAACCAAATATAATCAACATTGAAAATATCAGCACAAAGTTGGAAATTGATATAGAAATAAAGTGCCAACTTAAATAACCCCCCGGACTGTTTAAATTAAATACTGCAGAAACTGGCATATCGAATGACCTCCTTATTCAAATAGAAATCACAATCGTAAATAAACATCATTAGAGATAATTATAAACTCAAAGCTTGTTGTAGATTCAATCTTGTACTTTTTAGTTCTTCGGCAATCTTAACAGACGAACTTTTTATATTTTAATCCAATGTTGTATCATATCAGGGTTCTTCATCAACCTATTTCATAGGTATCTCATTATTTTAAAAAACATATCAGATCTAGCTCCAACGTCCGTTCATATTCACTTAGATGAAAGGAATAAGAAATAAATATCTAAAACAGAATAGGCGGTATATATCGCAGAATTCACACGTGATATAGTATACGTTGCTGAATCAATTAAAAGCCATTTTCGAAGCCGATGCGACTCAAAATACCAGAGAATTAAACTTATCTGTTGGAGTGCAGCGTCACATGATTTAAGTCACATGATCTAAGAATTCAACAGAACATTGGGTAATTAAGTGAAATAGATATGACCTTAAGCCTTGATAAATGGATTAAAACTTAAAAAAAATGAGATTTTTGAGAAGGAATTGACGGCCTAAGTTCCGTCTAAAACTTGCATGGACGGCTTGTCGTCCTTGCAAAGGACTACTGACTTGTCTTGAGCGGATTTAAGTAAAATCCCACTACATCGATAAGCTTCTCTTCAAATTTTTCAATCATTTGAGACTTTAAAAGTCTTTAACGAATACAGCTTTATTCCTCTTAAAGACAAATACGTTGGACGATAACTTTAGATACCATTGCCTGTTTAGCCACAGTTCTAGGAGACCAATAAGTTTCACATTATTAATTTGGCATCAAGAGGAAGTTTTAGAATCTCGTCTATTTTAAAAATTGGAACACTGTGTTCGTTTCTGCGTCCCTTTAGGACCTCATTAAAATTACCCAAGCCATACTCATTAAACCTTTTTCTCCAACGTCTTACGGCATTTTTTGTGGTACTGCAATCGTTTGCTATTTGCTTTTGGCAATTCCTTTATTTACCAAAAGCAAAGCTTTGGCGCAGATTACAAGCCTTTGCTAACTGCTTGAAGACTCTGAAATGGCTTCTATTGTTTCAAGCTGAATCTTGGATAACTTATGTGACATAGGATTAGGTTGTATCGGTGATGCTTTCAGAATTTATGTGTTAAGAACTAATTTTTAACTCGTCTATTTTATGTTTATCAAACTTCGATTTATTTAAAGGAACCATAATGGACAGAATTAAAAATAAGGTAATGAGTTCAACGCTGATTAGAATAGCTGGGGGAACTATCGGAGACCAGCCATTTGTGTCCCATCGCTCCACCACCATAAAATTCACAAACACTAGTGTCCATAGCAAGTATGGCAAAAAGGAAGTTAAGAGATTTTCCGCCCTATTTTCATTAGTCGAACTGGAATCTAAAATTATCCCCGCTAAAACCGGAATTCCGGTCATCGCTCCGAATCCAAAATATTCCTGCCAATAAGCTCGCCCGAAGGTCGGCACAAAATAAGCATCCATCAATAATGCGATAAAGATGTAGCCGTATAGATACACCAGCAAAGCAAATTTCGGCTCCTTTTTACCCTTTAATATAGCCTGTACAACTATACCCACCCAACATAAAAGCCAAATTATCGTAACCGGGAATGGTGACTTTACATAGTTGCCTACATTACTGAATTGGCCAACTATCTCAGTCAAATTTTGCAGTCTATATTGATTTTTGATTGCATAATAGAAACTGCGTACAATCCCTCCCTGAACACTAAAATTATTAACGACTTCGTTCTGTCCAACTGCTACTTGCCAAATAATATTTAGAGCACCCGCCGCTGCCAAGATTGAGGCGGATACCCTGATTTTTTTATCCACAATCCATTTTTTATTCTGATGCGCAGCCCATAGACCAATAATGGGAATTAGGTCTACAGCAAACCAAACAATTCCCGTCGGCCTAACACTGATCAAAATAACTCCCGCAAAACACATCCGATATAACAATCTTTTAGGAAAGTCAATTGAATCAAGCGCAAGTTGACTCGCATAAAACACAAAACATAATCCTGCAAGACCTTCGAGATTTATTCCGTTAACTATTGACTGCAAGTAAATCGCAGTGGGGGTCATGGCAATAAGAACACCCAAAAACGTCCACTTACGTCGTTTAAGTTGGTAAATACTTAAAAATAGCGATGCCAAAAGACCAGATGAAACTAATATTGAAATCTCACGCATAAGATATACCGCATCATAGCCAGGCGGCATGAATAATGAGGGAATACCCACCAATAAATAATAGTCTGGGGGATATTTCTCGACGTATGTAAATCCAACTGCAGGCTTGGAAAAATCACCGACATTTTTGGCGGTGCAGTTAGCTACGTTAGCCTGCAATCTTATAAAGACTGTAAAAGAACAATGCGCCTTAACTAAAGTTTGAAGCGAACAGTTAGAAACTGCGGTTTGTGCCTGACATTCCATACTATATTCGGTTAAAGCGTAAAACCAAGGTATTCTAACTTCATACATCTTGGCACCCGCCCATTGATAAGGTAGCCTTGTTCCCTCAAATTGACCGTGATCCACTGCGGCCGCCTGGACAATATTTGCCGCTTCATCCGGTCCGTCGGAAATCGGTGTAATCAAACTCCAACAAGTAAACATTGTCGTGAATAAGATAAACAGAATCATCCAAACCCATTTCTGTTTCAGTTTGCTAGCGTTCATAAAACGATTAAACCTGCATCCACCGAAATATTATGAAAATAGCCTGATTCATTTCATGACAAATCCGTTTCAAGACTTCATAATTATTAACTTTAAGAATTTTACTGCTAAACACAATTTCCGTATTTTTAAAAATCATATCTTAGAATTGACTCTTTGTAAACTTACTACCAGCTAAGTTAATCTAGTTATCTTTAAAAATATAATTCACTTTTAATATCAATGTTTAATCGACATGACATTTGCAAACCAGCTATTGATAATTTTATTCTTTTTGGAAAATTTGAATACCATATGCTTCAAATTAAATTAGATTCCTTAAAAACTAAAATAAACTATAAATACGGAAAATTCAATACCGCTCTTCATGAAAAGAACCCACCTGGCACTATTAGTAAGCATATCGTTTTTCATTATAAGCGGTGGCTTTTCAATATATGAAGTCTTTCATCGCGGATACATATCAACTGTAGATCTGGCTGTATACCGGCAAGCCGGATATGATTTATTTCACAATATACCGCTCTATTCAAATTCATTTGGAACGAACCTTAACGTCAGGCTCGGTTACGTTTACCCTCCGATAACAAGCCTTGTCTTTGTACCGTTTAGTTTAGTCTCAATGAATTTAACAAAATGGATATGGACTGTACTGTCAATAGCGGAACTACTGACGGTCATAAAAATAAGTTTTTCCAAGTTCATAGAATCAAATAAAAAGTATGAAATTCCGTTTTGGCTCATTATTTCCGGTTTAATGTTATGGGTTAGCCCCATGTACAACAACTTAATTTACGGACAAATTGATATCTTGATATTGACCATTGTTTTAACTGATTTAGTCTTTCTACAAAATAATAAAAGGCCCAAATGGTTGCCCCAAGGTCTACTTACGGGCATTGCCGCTGCGTTTAAATTGGTGCCGGCGATCTTTATTCTTTATTTTTTAATAACGGCAGACTTCAAAAGACTTAAAAACTCCCTAATTGCTTTTGCAAGTCTGACTTTATTCGGCTTTATCATCATGCCTTCTGATTCTTCAACTTATTGGTTCCACTACTTAGAAAACACAGGTCGAAATGACAATGCGTGGTATTTTACAAACCAGTCCCTTGACGGCATACTCCGCCGACTATCCCCAAATCATTGGACAGATATTTGGATACCCCTTATGTTGGCGATTCTCATCTTTGGAATGATTTCGGCTATAAGAGCTCATAAAAACAACGACGAATTTTTGGCAATAATACTTGTAGGGACGACTGGAATAATTATTTCTCCAATCTCGTGGATTCACGAATGCGTATGGGTCATACCAATTATCGGATATATTTTAGGCAGCGGTAAAAAACCATCTAGGATTATATTTTCGCTTATCTACTATATATTTGCAACCTTGGAGTTACTGCAGATAGGCAAACGAATATTGGAACACAATGGATCCAGAATCACCGGAGATCTGTTGGAAAACTGTCTCGGGCTGAGTTTAATACTAATGCTATTGATTCTTTCGACAATTAATCCAATCATGGCTCGCATTAGTAATCTTAAATCCACAGATGTCGATATTACACCAGGAATGCAGAATGGAAGTGTCTGAACACTGCATCAACGGCCGATTGCAATAAAAAGTAACGTAACTTTTGCATCGCGGACGAAATGAGTCAATTTGATTCCCGGCGATACCTTAACTTTAACGAACCGATCTAGTCAGAAATAGCTTAATTTAAGTCGTCACATATCAGTGGGCCCGGCAGGGATCGAACCTGCGACCAAGGGATTATGAGTCCCCTGCTCTACCGCTGAGCTACGAGCCCGATAATGAACAAACTCATTATGCATCTACATAGAACATAGCTAAAGCATATGTAGTATGAAACTTATTTCAAATACAATCTAAGTCAAATGTAGATGTAAATTTTGGTAAAGTATGCTCCGGGGGAGAGACTCGAACTCTCAACCGAACGGTTAACAGCCGTTAGCTCTGCCAATTGAGCTACCCCGGAATAAATAAACCAGCCTTATAGATTATACTAGAGATCAAACGTCTTGCATATACTCTTTTAGAGTTTTGGTCAACACAGGATTACGGAGTTTTGCCAAAATCTTATTTTCAATTTGCCTTATTCTTTCTCTGGTTACTCCAAAAATTATGCTTAATTCATCAAATGTATAGATCTGTCCTCCATTAAATCCAAATCTAAGCGTAAGAAGCAGCCTCTCCCGTTCAGGCAACTCTTTTAGTATCTCTCTTATCTCCCTATCCAGATACAATTTTGACACTATATCCGACGGGACTTCAGCTTTGATATCTTCAATAACGTCAGACAACTGAAAATCGGAATCTTCACCGGTGGACTGTTCCAAGGATACGAATGCCGAGTCATAGGACATTATTTCTTTAACCCTCAAAGGCGACATTCCGACATCACTGCCTATCTCTTCTATAGTAGGTTCACGACCTAAAGACTGCGACAGCTCTCTTTTTGATTTTAATACTCTGGTCAACAGATCTCTAAAATGCACCGGTATTCTGATAGTACGACCTTTGTCTGAGATTGATCTCACTATAGACTGTCGAATCCACCATGTCGCATACGTAGAGAATCTAAATCCCTTGCGAAAGTCATACTTGTCGACTGCCTTTATTAATCCCAAGTTGCCTTCCTGTATAACATCCAAAAAACCCATCCCGCTTGTCCTGTATCTTTTGGCAATTGAGACTACCAGTCTTAAATTAGCTATTATCAAAATTTCTTTTGCCTCTTTACCTTCGGCAACCATTTTTTCGAGGATTAAAACATTCTTCGACTTCCGCCCTTTTTTGGCGGGTCCCAGTTCAACCAATTTCACTTGAGCTTCTTGACATTCAAAAATTTTTTTGCCTAGGAAGGATTCAAGTTGAGGCGTAAGCAACGGTATTTTAGAAATTTCTTTTAGATACTCTTTTATCGAGTCAAGTTCACTCAATTTAGCCGAATTAAATTTAAATTCGCCCTTATCTCCAGAAACTTTTAAAAGTTTTTTAATCTTTTTAAACGAATCATCCAGATCCTCATCTTGAGGTGATTTGACAAGAGGAACCTCTTGAGTGGAATCGCCGTCAGACAAAACAATTCCCGTATCATATAAGGTGCTGTATACCTTTGTCAGCACTTGCGGAGTTAGTTCAACAGTATCGAGTAAATTTACGATTTCATCCTGAGAAATTTCTTCTATACCTTTATTTTCTTCAATATAAGATGTGAGGGGCTCTATCTTGGACAGATCCTTTTTAGGTTCACCTTTTTGAAGTTGAGGTTTTGTAATTTTTTTAGCTGGTTTATTGGGCATTGGCAATCTTAATCATTATAGGCTTAATCATTATAAGCCACAGTAATGGCTTCTGATAAAACCTGTTTTGAAACGTTATCTTTGTTTAACAAATTTATGGTTTGCGAATATACCTGACTTTTTGAAAGCAATTCATTAAGGTCGCCGTTATTGCTTTTAATATTGGATTCAGTTAATGCCAACAAGTTTTTCAATTGCATCACTAAAAGTCTAGCAACGGCGTCGAACGCTTGCACTTTAACTTCTTCAACAGACATCTTATTTATAAGATTTAATTCAAATTCGTCCACTGAATTCTTGGCGTCACTGATGGTTTCGTTTGATATTAGGGCTTCTACAATAGGTTTTAATGCGGGATCGGTAATCATATGAACATTAAATAAATCGACCATTTGTTGCGGTTGCTGAATTATAATTTTTAATATTTCGTACTGAAGACGGTTTTTAGGGTTCAGTTCAAATTTGGGTTTAATTAAACTTGATTGATTTTTAGAAGAATTCGACGGTTGACCACCATCATTCGCATTCTTCTTATTTCGATTTGAGGAGACGACTTTATTTAACTCACGTCTTAGCAAATTAATATCTATTCTGGTCAGATCGGAAAATTCCACCAAATATCTGTCTCTGACGAAACTTTCAGGATGCTCGGCTATTAAATTCAGAACTGGTTGCGATATTCTGTTGGCCGATTCAGGAACTATTAAGTCTTCATTTTCATACAGCCTGTCAATCCGGAACTTAAGATACGGTTTTGATTTTAAAACAGCGTCATTTAAAAGATTCTTATTCTCAAGTGCTAGTTGGCCGGGGTCGGTCCCCGCCGGGAACTGAGCTACTTTAATTATTAAATGATATTTTGATTCCCATTCATATACTTTTGACGCCGCCGAAAGTCCCGCATTGTCCGAATCAAAGGCCAAGACAAAGTTTTTTGTGAATGAGGAAAGTATCTTCACGTGATCTTCCCCGAATGCGGTTCCGCAGGAAGCTACCGCATTTTCAAAACCCGATATATGAAAACCCAGTACGTCAGTATACCCTTCACATACAATTACAAAGTCTTTTTGAACAATCTCCCTCTTGGCCCAATTTAGACCATATAGTACCTTTTTTTTGGAGTATAAAGACGACTCTTTTGAGTTTTTATATTTTGCTAAATTTGGCATCTTTTCTCGAGTTGAGTCAAGAATCCGGCCACCAAAGGCCACGGGTCTGGAAGATACGTCAAAGATAGGAAACAAAACCCGATCTCTGAAAAAATCTTGCAAATAACCACGATCATTTACATACCCAAGGCCCGAGGCTTCTGCCACATCTTTGTTGAGTTTAAGTTTTTTAACCAGGAAATCCCATTGATCCGGAGCGTAACCGATTTTAAAGCGGGTTATTATATTTTGGTCATATCCGCGTTTAAATAGGTACTCCCTTGCATTTTCAGCCGCCGGTTCTTTAAGCAAAAAGGAGTTGTACAAGTCTACGGCACTGTTTAAAACTTTAATCAAGTCAGCTTTGCCGGTTGACCCGCTTTTTTGAGATGTTTTTGAATCCGTATAGTTAAGTGTGATATTGGCCCGACTTGCCAAGTACTCAACGGCATCCATAAAATCTAGACCCATTATTTCTTTGACAAAGGTAATCACGTCCCCAGAGGCAGAACAACCGAAACAGTAGTATAAACCGTCAATTTGATTAACGGTAAACGAAGGTGTTTTTTCCGAATGAAACGGACATAATCCAGAATACCTCGCACCACTTCTTTTTAGGTTTGTGTGCTCTCCGATAATAGCTACGATATCGCTGGCCGCCCTGATTTTGGCAATTTCTCCGTCGGCAAGAATCATCTTGCTATCCGTTCGCTCATCGGTTGAATTAACTCGGCCACTTAACAATCCTTCTTTTGGAAATCATCAAAACCCCAGAAATTATCTTACATTCGACACAGTAAACACAGTCAAATAACAAATCTTTACAATAGTTTTAAGTAAAAATTCCATTCACAGTCGAACTGCCAATTCTTAAAAAAAGAACTTTTTGAACGGCAACCGTTACGGGTTGCTCAAAACCGACTGAGCTGCGGCCAATCTGGCGACAGGAACTCTGTAAGGAGAACAAGAAACGTAGTCCAATCCAGTTTTATAGAAGAAATGTATCGACTCTGGATCTCCCCCATGTTCTCCGCAAACTCCTGTTTTAAGATCGGGTCTATTTTTTCTGCCCTTGTCAACCCCCATTTTGACCAGTTGACCCACTCCTGCAGTATCTAAAGTGTCAAACGGATTACGCTTAAGAAGACCCTGCTCCAAGTAGGCATTCATCATTCTGCCTTCGACATCATCACGCGAAAAACCAAACGTCATCTGAGTCAGATCGTTTGTTCCAAATGAAAAAAATTCTGCGTTTTCACTTATCTGATCTGCCAGCAGCGCGGCCCTGGGAGTCTCAATCATCGTACCTATCATAACCTTTAAAGGTTTTTGAGCCTTTGAGCCCGCTGTGGATTTTGACTTTGCTTTATAAGACTTTTGAACCTTATCGATTGCGGCTTGAACCCAACTTTTAGCAAGTCCTAATTCTTCCCGGCTGACGGTCAAAGGAATCATGATTTCCACAATAGGTTCTTTACCTTCATTTGCCAAATCCATTGCGGCTTCCATAAGAGCTTCAACCTGCATTCCGTAAAGTCCAGGTTTAATAACCCCAAGCCGAACGCCTCTTGTTCCCAGCATTGGATTGAACTCTTTCCATTGTTCGCCTGCGGCCAATAATTTCTCTTCTTCGGCTGTGATAGTACCCAAAGCCTTTTTTATCTTCAGTTCATTGACGTCGGGCAAAAATTCGTGAAGAGGCGGATCTAGAAGCCTTACGGTTACCGGCAATCCGCTCATTTCCTTTAGAATTTCATAAAAGTCAAGCTTTTGCACCTTTTTCAATTCGTTTAACGCAACTTCTTCATCTTTCGGACTGTCTGCCAAAATCATGGCCCTGACCACTGGAAGTCGGTCGTCACCCAAGAACATATGCTCGGTTCGACAAAGCCCTATGCCTTCGGCCCCTAAATTGCGAGCCGTACGGGCATCTGCACCGGTGTCAGCGTTAGCCCTCACCTTCATCTTGCCTTTTCTTATCTCGTCGGCATGTTTAAGTATGGTTTTCAATTCTTCGGGAGGTTCGGCTTCCGACAGAGGCACTTCGCCCAAAACAACTGAACCCGTGGTTCCATCAATGGAAACCAGGTCACCCTCTTTAATTACATGATCGCCGATTTTTGCCTGCTTATTTTGAATTTTAACCGCTTCGGCGCCAACGACGGCCGGTTTTCCCCAGCCGCGAGCTACCACAGCGGCATGGCTTACAAGTCCCCCACGGGAAGTTAGTATTCCTTCAGCTGCCAACATACCGTGAACGTCTTCAGGGGAGGTTTCGGTTCTTATTAATATAACCCTTTTACCCCGTTCCTTTTGAGCAGCCGCATCATCAGCGGTAAAATATGCGTGACCGACTGCGGCTCCAGGAGAAGCGCCGAGCCCAACCGCTACAACTTTAACGTTTTTGACGGCAAACTGCGGATGGAGTACCTGTTCTAAATGATCTTCGGTTATTCGCATAATCGCTTCTTGCTTGGAAAGTTTAATGTGCGAATCTTTCATCATGTTTATCGCCATTCTCAAAGCTGCCGTACCGGTTCTTTTCCCGACTCTGGTTTGAAGCATCCACAGCTTACCTTGATCAATGGTAAATTCGGTATCGCACATATCTTTGTAGTGAGTTTCCAGTCTGTGAAAAATATCCATTAACTCTTTATAGACCTTTGGAAACTTTTTATTTAAAGCTGAAAGCGGTTCGGTATTCCTTATTCCGGCAACCACGTCCTCTCCTTGAGCGTTAACCAAAAAATCTCCATAGACACCGGAATTCCCAGAAGCGGGGTCTCTCGTGAAACCGACTCCAGTCCCCGAGTTATTGTCTCTGTTTCCAAATACCATGGCCTGAACATTAACTGCGGTTCCCAAATCATGCGGGATCTTTTCTTTATTTCGATACGCTATCGCTCTGGCGCCGTTCCAGGATCTAAATACGGCTTCAATTGCTCCTCTGAGTTGATCTGACGGATCTTGCGGAAAAGCCTTTTTGGTGTGTGTTTTTACAACTTTTTTATAGGCGTCGACAATGTACTTTAATAGCTCAACTGGCACTTCGGAATCGTTTTTTGTGTCGGCAAGATCTTTGGCTGCATCAAAGAGCGATGAAAACTCCTCTTCGGGAATTTCCAAGACGATTCTCCCGTACATCGAAATAAACCTGCGATATGAGTCATAAGCAAATCTCTCGTCGTGAGTTTGATTTGCAAGACCGTGAACTGATTTATCATTTAGTCCCAAATTTAAAACCGTATCCATCATACCTGGCATGGAAAATTTGGCACCCGATCTGACCGATACCAACAGCGGATCGTTAGGATCGCCAATAGTCTTACCCATTTTATCTTCCAACTGTCGTCGAGCTTTCTCAATCTCGGCATCTAAAACCTTTGGCCATCCGCTGTCTATATATTCTCTACAAGCATCTGTCGATATCGTAAATCCCGGCGGTACCGGCAGTTGTAAAACAGATGTCATTTCGGCCAGATTGGCCCCTTTGCCTCCGAGTAAATCTTTCATCTCCATCGGGGGTCGCTTGTGTTTATGATCAAAAGAATAGACAAATGCCATAAGTAGTAAAACTCCTATTTTTATAAAGACGAGACAACAATCAATGTAATTATGCTTAATCAGCCGTCGATACGACAGGCTTGTCTCGTTACATATATTAATTTGCAATATCTATTAATAAAGAACGCAGATTCGCTTGCTCAAATGGTCAGACGGCTCAATGAATCACATTTTAAAATGAGCTTTTTATAGTACTGGCATCAATATAGTTCCCGTATCTATAACTCAATTAATTAATTTAAAATGCAATTCGTATCGCAGACATTTCCGATAAAATTGCCACAATTCAATAATAATATATTAATTAAGGTCCGATTTGCGTATGACTGCAAGGGTCTCGTCGCTGACTGGATATGAAATTATGGACAAGACAACGTCTGTCAAGTTTGCAATTACCAGTTCCAAGTCGATATTTCCGATCTTTTTAAATACAAAAGTATTTTTGTCTTCATCGATTACCGTGTCGCCAATCGACTGTGAGGGGCCTATCTCGGGTATCAGGTCAGCAAGTCCCGACAGAACTATTCTTGCAATTACCTTTCCTCTCATCACGACTATTAAGGGAGGAAATTCCGGCACAATCTTAAGTATGTAACCAGAAGCAATTCTTATACCGTTCGTAAAATTAATTAAATCATCAAAAGTTTGAGGTGTTTTAGCGCCACCAATTTCAGTTTTGCCCGAGAATACAATTTCTTGAATAATTCTTAAGTAGTTCCTTCCCGATCTGGTGTAGATTTTTTCTGCCAGTGGACATATCAACGATCTAACCAATAGGCGCAAAATTTCTTCTCTTTTGTCATCGGAAAGTTGCTTTGTTAAGTCCGTATCTAATATTGGATAAGACTCTCTGATGGTCTGAATTAAGGAAGAACGCCGTTTTTCAACAGAGATAATATGATTTTCCAATACCGCTCTGATAAGTCCTTCTCTATCTTTAAAATGATAATGTACGCTAGATGCATTCTTTTGATTCGCACCCTGGTTAATTTCCCTTAATGAAGTAGCGTAGACACCTTTTGTTGCCATCAACGTTTCTGCAGTTTTTAGTATTTGAAGTCTCGATTTTCCGTATTGGGAATCTTTTTCAGCTTCTTGATCGACTCTTTGCATAGATAAAGACCGCCTTACGTATAGCTTTAAAATCCAAGTCTTATTTTAATTTCGTCTAAAATACCGTCAATCTTAACCCTTTGTTGTTCCAAAGTATCTCGATCTCGTATCGTTACCATGTTATCGTCCAAAGAGTCAAAGTCTATTGTGACGCAAAGCGGTGTCCCAATTTCATCTTGTCTGCGGTATCTTTTGCCAATGGACTGAGATTCGTCGTAATCCACCATGTAGCACTCGGTTAATTCTTTGGTTACAGTCTTTGCCAAGTCAACTAACGGCTGCTTTTTAGACAGCGGCAACACGGCAACTTTAATGGGTGCCAGCCTGGGATGTAGTTTAAGAAGAATCCTTGAATCTTGTTCCAGTTCCTCTACGGAGTAAGCCGACAGAAGAAACGCCATCATCGTTCTGGTGGCTCCAGCTGCGGGTTCAATCACATATGGAAAGTATCGTTCGTTTTTAAAGGGATCAAAATACCTTAAATCAATACCGCTGAATTCAGAATGTGCCTTAAGGTCATAGTCGGTTCTGTTGGCTATTCCTTCTAACTCACCAAACCCCCAAGGGAATTTAAATTCTATATCCGAAGTTTGAGTCGAATAATGTGAAAGCTCCTCTTTAACGTGGGGTCTGATCCGAAGCATATCTTCGGGTATCCCAAAGTCCAAATACCAGTTGTACCTTCTGTCTACCCAATAATCAAAATAATGACCCGCAGTTTCGGGTTCTACAAAGTATTCCATCTCCATCTGTTCAAACTCTCTGGTTCTAAATACAAAGTTTCCCGGGGTAATTTCATTTCTGAATGATTTTCCGATTTGAGCAATTCCAAAAGGCAACTTTTTGCGTGACGTATTCAAGACATTCAAAAAGTTTACGAACATCCCTTGAGCTGTTTCAGGTCGCATATAAGCCACAGTAGAATCAGACTCCACCGGTCCAGCATGAGTTTTAAACATTAAGTTAAAATCCCTAGCGGCGGTAAGTTCTAAAGAACCGCAGTTAGGACAAACCGATCCTATTTGATCAGCCCTAAACCGTTCATGGCAGCTTTTACAGTCCACCAGAGGATCGGTAAAGGTCTTCAAGTGACCCGATGCCTCCCATATTCTGGGTGAGCTCAGTATTGCACAATCCAAACCAACGATGTCATCCCTTGACTGAACCATGGATCGCCACCACAGATTTTTAACGTTTTGCAACATCAATACACCCAACGGTCCGTAATCATATGTTGACCTAAAACCACCGTAGATCTCGGCTGAAGGAAAAATAAATCCCCGTCTTTTGCATAGATTTACTACCGAATCCATTAGCCCCGAAGTACCGCCTGAGTTATCCTCTTCTGAGTTATTTTCTTGCGTGTCTTTCAATTCATTTTCAGCGGTCATCGACTCTCCAAAACTTTCATATTTCGCTCTAATTAATTGTCTTATTTTTAATATGATTAACTTTTAAAAAACAATTCTATATTAGAATTGTCAAGTCGAATATTAAATGTAAGAGCACAAAGATCTCAGTAACAATTTAATTCAACGCGATCAACAAAACTAAATGACCGAAATTTAATTAAGCAATTTTTTTTAAAATTTCCGGCAACGATGTTTTAGTTAAGTTAAAATAACTTTAATATGTCTAAACCCTCAACAAATCAAAAAACTATTAATAAATCTGTAGCAAGCAATACAATTTTCGACCAGGTCAAAGAGATAAGATCAAAATGGAGAAAGTGGACGTTTCTAACGACTCTAGTTGGCGGACTTGGTGCATCATTAGCTCTTAAATCTAAATTTGACGAGTTTGAAACCGCCGAAGACGTCACAAACGGCCATCCGCTGGACTTCCCCGAACACGATTCAATGGAATTCAAAACCACAACCGGCGCAGTATTAAGCGTCAGCATCTTTAAGGGAGAGGGAAATCCCATCATATTGTCCCACGGCTGGACGGAAAACCAAAAACTTTGGAGCTGCCTGATCCGAGAACTATTAAAAGACAACAGATACATAATTACCTACGATCACCAAGGGCACGGTGATTCGTCAATAGGAAATCAAGGATTGACTATTGACGCAATTGCTCAAGATCTGTCGGATTTGATAGAAGGCTTGGAATTAAACGATGTTATTCTGGCAGGTCACTCAATGGGGGGAATGGCTGCTCAATATATGATGGTTTATAAGTCAGCACAAAATCGAGTTGCCGGACTGCTGTTAATTGCCACTACGGCTTCTGCGGTGCCAATGGCCACTTTGACAAAACTTCCAGCTATATCAAACCAAGCTGTTAAGTTATTGAGAAGTTCGCTACTGGAAGAGGCCTTTTTAAATGACTCGATAGGTATGTTATTGGTCTCATCCGCCCACGGCAAAAGGCCGCCTAAGAACCAACTTTTGGCAACGCGAGATATGTTCTTAACTACCCAAAAAGAGGCTCGATCCGATTTCGTAGTCGACATGTCAGATTTGGACATATCAGATAAAATTGAAAACATTAAAGTACCGACAATAATTATTGTCGGTACTAGAGATATGTTAACTCCTATGTATTTGGCCAAACAAATACACTTCAAAATAAAGAATTCAATTTTAATCAGAATTCAAGATAAAGGGCATATGCTACCCTTTGAGTCTTTTGTAGATTTAAAAGAAGCTATTGAAGATCTTATTAAATCGACTCAAAAAAAGTCAGATAAAAATTAGGCTTTTCTTTTAGATTTATTTAATCTTTAAAGCTAATCGGCGCCTTTATCTTCTCAAAATTAATTCGCTTCGAGTGCGATCTTATAAGTTAAAGTTTGAGATCCCCTTTCAATTTTCAAGGTTACAACTTGGTTGGGAGCCGTTGAAAACAAATCCAGCTGAAGCTGTCTAAGACTTAAAATATTAGAACCGTTGAAACCTACAATTACGTCTCCAGTTTTCAAACCCACAATCTGGCACGGTGAGTTAGGCAAAAAACCATTAATCTGAACTCCGCCTGCGGCGACGGTAGTGCCTTCGATGCCCAACCAGCCGTGATCCACATCACCAGTTGACTCCAAATCACTTATAACCCACTTTGCAACTTCAGTGGAAGAATAATTTTTTGTTTTAGATGTTGACGGCGCCAACATATTTTCGATACCAACTAGATTCCCGGAAGAATCAACGAGAACCCCGCCATCTTTTACGTCAGGGACCGGAGGATCGGCGACCAAAAGCCCTACGGTAGTCTCAGAATAGTTGACCTGTTCTTTTTTGTTTACATCCAAAATTTTAGAAATGCTGACGTCCAACTTGCCGTTAACATGTTCACGGCAAATATTTATCACCATGGCATTTGTAATAAAATCTGATTGCGCGGCCAAACTAATCGGCTTGGCTTTAAGACCTGGAACTTTAACCAAACCCAATCCTGACTCGGTATCGCTACCTATATATATACCGTGCAAAGTTTGACTGTTTTCGGTCAGCACGGTTACGGTACCGCCGGGTGACACCGCTCCAGCCGACACAAGAACATCCCCTTTTGTATCTATAACTACTCCAGTGGAATATGTCTGTTTTGATTTCACCAAACTCGTTATGCTCACGATTGACGGTGAAATGCTCGAAACCATGTTTTGTAATGACGGTCCGACATTTTCATATTGGATCTGCGAAGACCTGACGTTTTTTTTAGAATTATTTAGTAATAACGATACCGTACTTCCTTTTACGGAATTTACAGGGGTGTTCTGCATGTCCAAACTTAAAAGATAAGTTAATACTGTGCCCAACACAATTACACCAGCGGTTAAAACCGTAAGATTGATCGATAAATCTCTCCTGTACCACGACTTTTTAGTCGATTTAAACTTAAATCTCCCGACTTCGGAAGGGTGCCGCCATATTCTGTCATCAGGATTTGGGACCGCAAAAGTTGGGTCCTGATCTGCTTCAAATTCTTCGTCAAAAAAGTCTTCTGACATACAAATATAAGATTATCTAATTATTTTGCCCATTTTCATTCACTTTCAAAGTAATTGGAAATATTCACCGAACTTCTCTAAAAGCATTTAAACTTAAATTAAAATAAAACTGGCGCCATATGAGCGTCACTTAGCTAAAACACAAAACGATTGAACTTTAATACAAAACGATTGTGTCAGTAAATTTTAATTCAAAATGACATCTTTACTCAAGGAAACCTATCTGCTTGAAATTACTCAGGCTCCTCTAAATATCGAAAAGAGTTATAAATTCTGCTTAGACGATAGATCTGGGGCAGTTGTCATATTTTCTGGAACTGTGCGAAACCATAACGAACTTTCGGACACGGTCGACACTATTGATTATCAAATCTGGGAGACAAAGTCACTGGAAATCTTGGAGAAAATAACCAATATCGCATTCACCAAATTTGAAGACTTGACAAAAATTTATATTGCCCACCGATTTGGGAAACTGGGCCTAAGAGAAGAATCGGTTCTGACAGCTGTGTCATCACCACACCGCAAAAATGCCTATATGGCCTCAGAATATTTAATCGATACCGTCAAGCAGACTCTTCCAGTTTGGAAATTTGAATATTACGACGGAATTCTTCAACCATCTTCGGATACCACAGTCATCAAATCCATTGAAAATTTGGCATAATCATGAGCACAATAACAGTAATCGGATAATTTGAATGGCACGTGACTTAGCTATAGATTTGGGTACCGCAAATACTTTGGTTTACGTCGAAGGGCGAGGAATCGTATTAAACGAGCCGTCGGTTATAGCCGTAAATTCCAAGACGAACGAGGTTTTGGCTATAGGTCAAAACGCGTGGGAGATGATTGGCAGAACCCCCGGACATATCGTTGCTGTAAGACCATTAAGGTCGGGGGCAATAACCGATTTTGACATTACACAAAAAATGATTCGGCTGGTACTGCAAAAAGCTGGAGTTTCAAGAATATCAAAACCCAAAGTCATTATTTGCGTACCTTCTGCGATTACCGAAGTTGAAATGTTAGCCGTTGAAGAGGCCACCCGTCAAGCGGGAGCTTCAGAGGTCATACTGCTTGAACAACCGTTTGCGGCTGCCGTCGGAGCCAACTTGCCAGTTGAAGAGCCCGTCGGTTCAATGATAATTGACATTGGCGGGGGGACTTCCGAATCTGCAATAATCTCACTCGGCGGAATTGTAACGTCCAAGTCGGTAAGAATCGGCGGGTTCGATCTTGATGCTTCGATACAAACTTACCTAAGAAGAGAATATGGACTTGCGGTAGGAGAAAAAACAGCAGAAGAAATAAAGATAACGATTGCCGCGGCAAATAAAACTTCAACTCCAATCAAAGCTGAAGTTAAAGGCAGAGATATTTTGACTGGTTTACCTAAACTCTTGGTTATTAGCAGAAACGAGATATACGATGCCCTTAGGGAAAATATTAATGAAATTGTACATTCCGTCAAAGAAACCTTGTCGGAAGCTCCCCCAGATTTAAGTCAAGATTTAATCAGTTACGGCATTCATTTAACAGGCGGAAGTGGTCAGCTTACAGGCTTGGATCAAAGACTCGCAAACGAAACAATGTTGCCAATTCAGCTCGTCGACACTCCGTTGGAATGCGTTGCAATCGGTGCAGGAAAATGCTTAAAATCATTTGAATATTTTAAGGATTACTATAACAAACGACACAGCAGACGGCACCACAGATAATGGCTACACCTGCCAGATTAATTCCCACTGAGAAATATAACATTTCGACTTAGATAAATTTGGCAACCTATTTTTAATTCGATCAACTTAATTTACACAAACAGGGTATTAAGACCGAAGGAATATTGCCCTCGTAGCATATTCGTGAGCGCATTTATTTGCCTCTTGTAGCAACAACCCCATTTCTTTAAGTATATTTGTGTATTAGATATCCCAAAAATATGCAAACTTTAATCTGCAACTTCCCTTAACTATAGTATCCAAATAGATCTACTATTACATCTACAGGAGTAGAAGAGCCATTGGTTATAGTTATGGTACCCGTAGATGACAGTGTTGCGACATCTAAGTTAGCTACG
>JAJZNL010000019.1 GCA_021852345.1 Actinomycetes bacterium | reverse complement strand
TGCTCCGGCTGCACGTATACTCATAAACTCAATCGCAAAGGTGTCAATTTTCATTGTCGCTTCTGCGGATTAAAACTCCACGCGGATGTGAACGCTGCCCGTGTGATCCTGTCGAGACGTTCTCGACGAACCCCGGATCGCATGGACCCACGGACGCGTATGTACACCCTTCAACTTCTCGACAGGCGACATCGACAGCGGTGGAACTTGCCGGTGGAAGAAGCGGTCCCTGGCGTTGCAGGTGCGGGGGGTCAGTTGGTCGCAAGACTGGCTGAGAGATAGAGACATAGAATACTATGTTTTTACCTACTGCATTTATATCCTACTAAGTGATATTATGACCATTCACTTTATTAACCGTAGTAAGCCTACGACATTATTCAGCTAAAATAAAGATAAGTTTTGCGAAGGGATCCAAGTTGGCCAATTCTAATAACAACACTGATACGCTCCAGATTAATAAACAGATTAATAAACTCCAACCAAACAAACTTCTTGAGCTAATACCAAGATCTTTGGCTCAAGAGGTATTGAACTACGGAGTTTCTTTGGGTGCGGATTTTGTGGAAATATACGCCGAGCTAAAAGTACTTACGGGAATTTCATTGGATGACAGAAAAATCGCAGAACTTTCCAACGGAAGTCACAGCGGCGTAGGCATAAGGGTCGTCAAAGGAAAAACTACGGGATATGCGCATACCGCCGACTTTGAGTTAAAGTCTTTATTAAAAACAACGGCTATTGCCGCATCCTTTGATAAGTCCGATGATCCTGAACTAAAGTTCAACATAGATACAGGCCTCATTACAGACCCATCAATTAAAGCCAGCGATTTTCAACACGATTCCGTATCAGAAACATTCTTAAATCCCAATGAAATTAACAAGTCCAAAAAAGTCGATCTTCTTAAAACAGCCGACGAATTCGCCAGAAACTATAACGATAATATTAACCAAGTAAGTGTCTCATACGGGGATTCAATAAAGCACATACTCATTGCAAACTCTGAAGGCATCTACGTTTATGATTCTCAGACCAGGACTAATTTCAGAGTATCGGCAGTCGCACTGGGTGACGGCGGTCTTCAAACCGGATTTGAAAGCGTCGCAAAGACACTTGGTTTTGAGTTATTTGACGAAATTGATTTAGAAACCATTGCCACGGAAGCGGCCAGAAGAGCCTCGGTAAAATTAGAGGCCAAACCAGCGCCCAGCGGCGAAGTGCCTATTATATTGGCATCGGGCTCAGGCGGAATTTTGTTTCATGAGGCTTGTGGGCATGGCTTGGAAGCTGACCATATCGCCAAAAAGTCTTCTGTCTATACAGATATGATTGGCAAGCAGGTTGCCTCAAAATACGTGACTCTGGTCGACGACGGGACTTATTCTAACGAATGGGGGACATTTAATTTTGACGATGAAGGTCATCGTGCCACCAAGTCCGTATTAATAAAAGACGGCATTCTCGAAGACTACATGTACGATAAGATGAGAGGAAACGGTGCCAAAAGGCAAGATGTCGGTGGAAACGGAAGACGACAGAGCTATCGATACCTTCCAATGGTGAGAATGACCAATACCTATTTACTGGACGGAGATTCCACCAAAGAAGACATAATCCAAGATACCGAGTATGGAGTTTACATCGCGCAGTTAGGCGGAGGTCAAGTAAATACCGCAACGGGGGACTTCGTATTCGGTACAACGGAAGCTTACTTAATTGAAAACGGTAAGCTTACCTATCCGTTAAGGGACGCAAACTTAATCGGAAACGGACCAGAAATACTTAAAAAAATAGATGCAGTCGGAAATGACTTTAAGATGTCTCCTGGCACTTGCGGAAAAGACGGCCAGCAAGTTCCAGTTGGTTGCGGACAAGCTACGTTACGTGTTACCGGTATAACCCTAGGGGGGACGTCACATCAGTAATACAATTTAACTGTTAAAGCGGGTCTCGTATTATGCAAACAAAAAATATCTAAAATGCAAAATATATTAAATTTTTCCAAAAACAATTACAAATGACAAAATGACAACTGACAAAATAAGAGTTAACGAAATTAACAACGAACACGGCGCGCCAGGGATAAACGACGTCAAAGATATTGAACTTATAGAAACTTCGATTGACAAGCTTGCCAGCTGCGTAATTGAGCAAGCAGCCCGTCACGAACAGGTTGAAGCGTATGTGGCTTTCGGACGAGAAACCTCAATTAGAGTCTATAATTCAAGCATCGAAACTCTTGAATCTGCTGAAACCCTTGGCATCGGAATTAGATATATTAGAGATGGAAAACTTGGTTTTGCCTGGAGCGGACAGATTCCAATTTATGACTTAATTTTCGAATTCGGTAAAACCCTTAAAACGGCAAAAGAAGTTTTTGATCTTGCTAAAGAAAATTCCGAATACGCAACCCCCGATGAATTTGTATTGTTAGCCTCTCCCGACGGGATTTTACCTGCAGAACTTCAACTTTTTGATCCCCAAATCTTGACGTTCGACACAAGACAAAAGGTCGAATTGGCTCTACAGGTGGAAGCCGATATACTTAAAAAAGACAGTAGGATAAAATTTGTCGAACAGTCTAACTATGGCGACGGTTTGTCACTAGTGGCATTAAGTTCTACTGCGGGAATTAAAACACTTTCAAAAAGAACTGGATGCTATCTTGCCGCTTACGCAATTGCGGGTGACGACAACGAATCTCACACAGGCGGCGGAGTAAGCGTCGCCAGAAATCCCTCAGATTTATACCCAGACAAAGTTATTGATGATGCCGTTTTATATTCAACCAGGATGGTCGGCGCCGACAAACCTAATTCGTCGGTTAAACCAATAGTATTTGATCCTAAAATAACTTCAACCTTTTTAACTTTGCTGTCAGGGCCCTTGTCAGGTAACTCTGTCGCCAAAAAAAGATCATTTTTTATGGACAGAATGGATGAGAGCGTAGCGAGCGAAATCGTTACCTTGGTCGACGATCCCACAAACCCCAAAGCGTACGGTGCAACAACCTATGATGCCGAAGGTCTTGCCTGTCGCAATATACCCTTAATTCAAAATGGCATATTAAAGGGATTTTTACACTCAAGCGAGTCTGCAAAAAGATGTAATGTCAAAGGCACTGCTTCGGCGATTCGGTCAAGCTATTCTACAACGCCAGGAGTTGGACCCCGAGCGCTAACACTGAAACCGGGAGACTTAAATCCCGATCAAATTTTAAAAGAAATAGATTCGGGAATTTACATACAATCCATAACTGGAGTCGCTTCGGGAGTCAATCCGATAAGCGGAGATTTTTCAGTCGGAATTGAAGGTTTAACTATAAAAGATGGAGAATTAGACGAACCGATACGAGAAGCAACAGTTTCATCTACAATGCAACGTATGCTCAAAGACATTTTTTTAATAGGCTCGGATTTAAACTGGCTGCCCGGAGTTGCCAGCGGACAGACGATTGCGATTAAATCCATGACGGTAAGTGGCAGATGACCACAACTTTGTCATTAAAAACAAAACAATTTATTTTTCAAATATTTAAATGTCGACTACCAACAAGGACCTAATTAAAGTTGACACCCACAGCCATACCTGCTTTTCGGGCGATTCAACCACGACTTTAAACGAATTTATAGAATCGGCTTACAAAGCCAACCTGGACTTTGTAGCGGTCACGGATCATTCCAGCATAGAAGGCGCTTTAAAACTTAAATCCGTGGAAGATAAGCTAAACTTTAAAATCATTATAGGCCAGGAACAAACTATACCCGAAGGAGAATTGATCGGACTTTTCATCAACCAAAGAATCCTCCCAGGGCTCGGACTAATTGATACTGCTAAATCAATCAAAGACCAGGGGGGCTTAGTTGTCGTCCCTCATCCATGCGACGCATTTAGACGCTCCTTGAATAAAGAAAACATTATACTATTGGCCGAACACGGCTTAATAGATGCCATTGAGACATTCAATTCGAAAACAAAAAATGACACGTCGTCGCACATGGCAGCAAAGCTGGCTGACGACTTAAATATCGCCGGAACAGCGGGTTCAGACAGTCATGTTCCCGAAGCGTTCGGAAGTACTTACCTTTTAATGGAACATTTTAAAGATGCAATCGAATTCAAAGAACGACTTAACACCGCCCAAATTATTGGAAACTATTGTGACCCGGTTAGGCGATGGACTTCGCGGTTGGTTGACTATAGCCTAAATTTATCTCAAATCGAAACTATTCAAAAATAATTTCACTGGTGAGAACCTATTCTTTTTTGCGGTAAATGACTTCTTTGGCAAGCCAAAATTCACTTGTAAAAGAACGTACTGCCGAAGATACCAATAGGACAATTAGTAAAGAATTTGTACGGATCGAATTTTGCAGGATTGGCAATTCCCAAATTTGTCATGAACCTTAACCTTGCAATAAAAATACACGCATCCTTAGTTAAAGCTCCAGCTTTGCTTGAAAAAAATTAGATTCCAAAACAATAAAAATTCAATAACCCATTACTTCGATGATTCAGTCGACTGGTCTCTCTGAGCTAAGTCAGCTTATTACTTCTAACTTAGCGGCCCCCATGATAAATTGATTCGCTATTTTTTTATATAGCTTATACAGCAGTTACAAGAAAGCGTACCTATCTACATCATATATCTGAAGATGATCAACATTAATATTGCCAACGGAATACGATTTTCTTAGTCCCAAAACGAAATCCGCTGTAATTTTACACATTGGGTTTTGGCGGCAGTAGGCTTGTTTTAACTAGCAAGGTTCATCTCATTCATGGGCTTCAAATTTTTAAATACACATTAATTGAACGAACATATTAAGATTGACTTAGACAATTTCCGATAAATTACAACATATGTTTAATTTATTTTTAGTGGGTTAGGTTCGAATTATCGATGTCGCATACAAATTTACAGATTATTTAAAGCTACGGCAATGTCAAAAGAGTTGCAAATACAAGAATGGTTAAATCTCAAAGAAACGGTTTTCACTGTCGCAGACAATTCAGATAAACCCAAAATAGCATCTGCCAAAAAAATGCAGCTGATCAGACAGCTTGCTCCAGGTTTATACACTCCCGATTTAACTACAAATATCGACAAACTGATAATGACACATATCTGGGACATCATCAGCGCCGTTTACGGCACTTCAATCATAAGCCGTCGCTCTGCTCTGTTTACGGGCATGGCAGTAGATAATGCCATTGAGATTACCGCCGCAGACAACAAAAAATCTATTACGCTAGGAAAATACAAGATAACTGTCATTTCCGGTCCCGGTCCTCTTGAATACGACACGTTGATGGCAGAAAATATCTACATCGCAAGCGAACCGAGAACAATCTTGGAACTTGCAATTCAGTTAGCAGAAAACACAAAACTATCGAAAAATAAACGGGCACAAATGATCTCTGAAATACACGATTGGATGAACAAAAAATTTGATCCATCGATGGTACTTCAGATTGAAGAGCTAAACATAAAAGCAAAAGTTTTGCTTCACGAACATTTTTATAACTACTGCAAAGACGTAACTGGAGTGATCAAGCAATTAACCGAGCTTTTAGACTTTCAACCAATGCAAAAGCCTCATAAGCTAACTGAAGAAGATCTAAAGTTTCTTTGATTACAATATATTAGGTACATACATTTTAGGTGGCATTAGCGGTCGATTAACAATAACGTCAGAATGTTATTTGTAGCAGTTAAACGTCAGGCCAAAATTACTGAATAATTCTTAAATACACAAATTAAAATACATAGCCTAAGCTTAAAACTATGACACAATCGGTCACACAACTTATAAAAAACGCTAAATCTGCCTCGTACGAAATTGCTTATGCGAATACGGATATTAAAAACAGGGTGGTGGCACGAGCGGCGGACTTAATCGAACAGGAAGCAGGTTCGATTTTAGAGGCTAACGAAAAAGATCTAAAAACAGCCGAAAGGGACGGTTTGAGCCAAACAGCTCTAGACAGATTAAATCTGACACAAAGTCGGTTGGATTCCATGCAACAAGGGCTTCACGACATAATTTCTCAACCAGATCCCGTCGGATCTATTGTAGACGGCTGGGTTTTGCCTAACGGTCTGAATATAAGTCGCAAAAGAGTTCCACTTGGGCTTATAGGCATAATTTACGAGAACAGACCTAATGTAACTTCAGACGCAGCTGCACTATGTCTAAAATCCGGAAACGGTACCGTCTTAAGAGGTTCTAAATCAGCCATAAACTCCAACACTGTCATCGCAAATCTGTTTAGGCGTGCCTTGAAAGAAAATTCTCTTCCTGAAGATTCCGTTACGCTATTACCCCAAGTTGATCACGAGTCGGTAAAAGAGATGGTATCGGCAAAAGGGCTTCTGGATTGCGTAATACCAAGAGGCGGACCTTCTTTACTAAAAGCAATCAATGACAACGCCACAGTTCCCGTCATCGTCGACGGTGACGGGAACTGTCATATCTACGTGGACGATTCCGCAGACTTAAAAATGGCCGAAGATATCATCGTAAATGCAAAAGTTCAAAGACCGGGCGTTTGTAATGCAATGGAGACACTATTGGTTCACAAAAATATTGTGAACAAGTTTTTAAATCACATCTGTACGGTTTTAGACGGATTCGGAGTTGAAATATTGGGAGATAGAGTCACTC
This sequence comes from Actinomycetes bacterium, assembly GCA_021852345.1. GTDB lineage: Bacteria > Actinomycetota > Acidimicrobiia > Acidimicrobiales > JABEUL01 > JAJZNL01. The sequence continues at coordinate 26,118 of JAJZNL010000019.1, read as the reverse complement.
AATCTATGTTTGACAAGGTTAAAGAAGCAACAGACGAAGACTATGCGACAGAATTCTTAGACCTTAAAGTTACAGTAAAATGCGTAGACAACATCGATGAAGCCATCAAGCATATTAGACAATATTCCTCCGGCCATTCCGAAGCTATCGTAACATCGTCATTGGCACGCGCAGAACAATTTGTTCAACAAGTTGACGCAGCCGCGGTATTGGTAAACACTTCAACAAGATTTGTTGATGGCGGTGAGTTTGGGCTGGGTGCGGAGATAGGAATATCCACCCAAAAACTTCATGCACGGGGACCAATGGGCCTAAAAGATCTGACTTGCGTTAAGTATGTTCTAAACGGTAACGGACAAATAAGGAAGTAAAAATTCATGGAAACCAATTTTGTATTCAACTCCCCCGATGACGTTCAAGCCAGCCTGGAAAAGGTTGACTACATCTCATCTAAAACTATTACAACTGCGGTCTTTCTGGCAGATCGATTAAAAAAACCCGTATTGATCGAAGGCCCCGCAGGAACTGGCAAAACCGAACTCGCTAAATCGGTTGCAGCCTCAAGTGGATCTAGGCTTATAAGACTGCAATGCTACGAGGGCCTAGACGAAGCAAAGGCATTATACGAATGGAACTACAAAAAACAGCTGTTGAGGATACAGGCGCAAAACCTCGTTACCGATGCCGATAATGAAACTTGGAAACAGCTTGAAGAGGACATCTTTTCTGAAGAATTTTTGTTAACCAGACCACTTCTAGAGGCAATTATGTCTGCCGAACAGACGGTTCTTTTGATCGATGAAGTAGACAGAATCGAAATCGAAACCGAAGCGCTCCTTCTAGAAATTCTCTCCGACTTTCAGGTATCAATACCTGAACTCGGCACTCTTCAAGCAAAACGAATACCACTTGTGTTTTTAACATCAAACAACTCAAGAGAGCTGTCAGAAGCGCTCAAAAGGCGATGTCTATTTTTGCACATAGATTATCCCGATATGAACCGTGAAAAGAACATTATCAAAAGAAGGGTTCCAGAGATCGAAGCCGCACTGTTGGAACAGATCGGAGAATTTGTCAGATCGATAAGACAAATGGACCTTAAAAAGAAACCTTCTGTTTCGGAGTCTATCGATTGGGCGAAAACTCTGATAACCCTTGGAATTCATACGCTTGACACAGAAGTCGCCAACGACACGATATCGGTGTTGCTTAAATATCAATCCGATATCGACACGGCAATTAAAGAACTAGCAGTAAACTCCTAGCTATTTCAAAGTGGACCTAATAACCGAATTTGTAGCTGAATTAAGGCAGTACGGAATTCCCGTATCGTTGGGTGAATCCATTGACGCCCATGAAGCCCTAATTTCAGAGCTAATCGATGATCGCGAACTTCTAAAAGAAGCTTTGGCAGCAACCTTAATTAAAAACGAAGCACACCGAGAAGCGTTTGAATCACTTTTTAATATATATTTCGGGGTGAACGTTGAACGCGGTGATGCAGAAGATTCCGAAGACACCAATAAACATGAAGGTGAAGATAGTCTATTAGCGGGAAATACCGTTTCTAAGTCAGCTAAACTTTCCGGCGGCTCAAGCGGATCGCTGTCCCAAGAAGAGGTTATTGAAATGCTGTTTAACGCTCTTGTCAACGGCGATAAAGACAGATTAAACCAACTGGCAAAACTGGCGGTTTCAATGTTTGCATCAATAGAGCCAGGCAGACCAGTCGGAGGAGTCTATTATCTATACAGGACTCTGAGAAACATCGATATAGAAGCTTTGCAAGCAAAACTTAAAAACGCACTTTTAAAACAGCGAGATAAAAACACTGACGAAAATTTAAACGAGAGATTCGCATCCGATGAAGCTACATTAAGAACAGAAAAGCTTAAGAAGTTAATTGAAGACGAAATTAGACAGCGGCTAATTGAAGATCGGGGCAAGCAGGCAATGGCCAAAACTCTCAAAAAACCGCTATTGGAAGACATTGACATTATGCGGGCATCCAGACAAGAGATGTTTGACCTACAACAAGCAATCGTACCGCTGTCTCGGAAACTGGCAAGCAGACTTGCAAACAGAAGACGACATCTAAGGCAAGGAAGGCTCAATTGGCCGGCCACTATAAGAAAATCCATGGCCTTGGGTGGATCGCTAGCCGAACCTATATTTAAAAAACCTAAAATATCGAAGCCCGACATAATTCTTCTGGCCGATCTTTCTGGGTCCGTTGCTTCGTTTGCAAGATTCACACTTCAGTTGGTTTATGCGTTATCAAGTCAATTTACCAAAATAAGAAGTTTTGCGTTCATCGATGGAATTGACGAGATAACCTCATACTTTAATTTAACCACTGACCCAATGAAATCGTTCTACAAAATCAACACCGAAGCTGATATCATGTGGCTTGACGGTCACTCCGACTATGGACATGCATTAACAGAATTTGTGAAAAAATGGCCCGAGGCGGTAACGCCTAAATCGTCGGTATTGATCCTCGGTGACGCCAGAAGCAACTACCACAATCCCCACAGTGATATATTAAAACAACTATCCAAAAAATCAAAACATGTTTATTGGCTAAATCCCGAACCGAAAGCTTACTGGGACTCTGGGGACTCAATTGTTAAAGAATATGCGCCATTTTGCGACGAAGTTCTCGAAGTGAGAACTCTGAAGCAACTAGAGCTATTTGTTAACAAATTAGATTAAAATATTTGGTATCAGTTATTAAAAATTTTGATCATAACCGATTTTAATTTTATATAATCTTTTAGCAAAAAACCATAATTGGAAAAAACAATGAAAAATAGCTCAAGCTGGACAATCGATTCTTGGAAAAACTTTCCGGCCCTTCAACAACCAGAATGGCCAGATTTGAGCGATCTTGAAAAAGTAGTAAAGGAGCTGTCCAGCTGCCCGCCTATGGTTTTTGCAGGTGAAATAAGACTTTTAGAAAACCAGCTTGAGAAAGCATGCAACCGTCAGGCTTTTCTGCTGCAGGCAGGAGATTGTGCCGAATCATTTTTAGACTTTTCTGCAGACTCAATTCGGGACAAACTTAAAGTAATTTTGCAAATGGCCGTCATTTTAACTTACGGATCCGGTGTACCGGTAGTCAAAGTGGGAAGAATAGCAGGTCAATTCGCCAAACCGCGATCAAGCGATACCGAAATAGTCGACGGCGTGCCGATCCCAAGCTTTAGGGGTCATATGGTAAATGACGAAACCCCTACGGCTGAAGCGAGGAGACCCAATCCTCAGCGATTGATTACGGCCTACAATCAAAGTACCTCTACCCTTAATCTGTTACGAGCATTTACAAAGGGTGGTTTTGCAGATTTGTCACGGGTTCATTCCTGGAACCGTGAATTTGTAAGTTCTTCCAGTGCCGGTCAGCATTATGAAAAAATTGCGATGGATATAGAACGAGCCCTTTCTTTCATGAAGGCGTGCGGTATTGACCTCTACAATGAACCGACCATCAAAGAGGTTGATTTTTTCACATCGCACGAAGCACTGATCTTAGAATACGAACAGGCGCTAACCAGAATCGATTCGATCACTGAGGATCCTTACGGCTGTTCGGCTCATATGCTGTGGGTTGGCGACAGAACCAGGCAACTGAACGGCGCACATTTAGAATATGTGTCCGGAATTAAAAATCCGATAGGAGTTAAGGTTGGAAACTCAGTTGAACCCGATGAGTTAATTCAAGTGATCGATAAGCTTAACCCCGAAAATAAAGCGGGGCGAATAACTTTAATAACAAGATTCGGCAGAGACAAAATTCAACATAAGCTGCCTCCTTTGATAGAAACCGTAGAAAAGAACGGGTTTAATGTACTGTGGATCTGTGACCCTATGCACGGCAATACATATGTAACCGAGAACAATATCAAGACTCGAGACTTCAGCGATGTGATGGACGAACTAAAGTCATTTTTTGAAATTCATAAGAAATTTGGCACTTGGCCTGGCGGTATTCACATCGAATTAACAGGCGACGGCGTAACCGAATGCGTAGGCGGCGAAACCGAAACCTCCGAAGAAAATCTTGAATTGAGATATACCACTATGTGCGATCCCAGATTAAATGCACGACAAGCAATTGATATGGCATTTAGGGTTGCCGATATGCTTACGGCAAATAAAAACCGGGCCTAATCGTTGCTCTATCCCAAGAGATGACCGTAGTCGTTATAACGAACTAAGCGAAAAACACGATTTCTGCCACGCCATTCAGTAATTGAAGTGTATTCGGGCCTTAAATTTGCTTCAACTCCGTTGTTTTCCAATCGTAAAAATCTCGCCATAGAAGCTTGGATAACACCGCCATGACATACGGCCACAACTGTTTTATCAATATGGCGGTTAGTTATTTTAACCATTGTATTCCTGGCTCGGTCCATCATATGGTTCCAACTTTCACCCCCGTCAGCTACGGGCTTGTCCGGATCGTGTTTGAAATTCGGAACTCCGTACTTATCCAAGAAATCCTTCCATGCCATCCCGTCTCCCTCTCCAGGATCCAGTTCTTTTAGGGCTTTGTCCTTAAAGACTTCCTCAATTCCTACTGCTCGTGCCACATACTTAGCAGTTTCAATCGCCCGGGGCAAATCTGAAGAATATATGACAATATTGTCCCCTAACTCTCCTGTGTGGGTTAGTCGTCTCTGAAGCTTCCTGGCTTGTTTTTTCCCCTCAGCTGATAGTCCAGTGCATCCCTTTAAACCGCCGATAATTCCGTCAACATTACATTGACTCTCACCGTGCCGAATTAGAATTAACCGCCCTACCGCTTTGGAATTTACCATACTAGAATTTCACCGATCTTAAACAATCACTTTCATCGTAATAAGTTACAACTTTGTTGCAAAAAACACCAAACTCATTGACATAAATATTAGTACAATTAGCCGGTGATTTCAAAGGTAGCACAAATGCTTTGCCAAATTGCCTGCAAATCATACACCTGCAAATCATACACCTGCAAATCATACACCTGCAAATACTAGCTTGGACAAAACACTTCATTAAATAGTAGTAGGTCTGTAACATTTTAGTCAAATAGAAACAAAATTTTGACTACAGCCGTCATGCATCTCTAAAAAAACTTATCATCATAACACCTTTTTAAAATAATAACATTTAACGGTAGCCAAGCAGAGTACAATCTACTATATGAAACCGTTCAGATTTGCAGTCCAAGCCTCAAATACATTATCTGCTAAAGAGTGGAAAGAACTTGCCAAAAAAGTTGAAGGGCTGGGTTATTCCACATTGTTTGTACCTGATCATTTCGGCGACCAACTTTCACCGCTAGTCGCTCTAACAGTTGCCGCTGAAGCCACTCAAACTTTAAATGTAGGAAGTCTTGTATTTGACAACGACTACAGACATCCGATTGTTCTGGCTCGCGAGATTGCAACTCTCGATAATCTAACGGGAGGAAGGGTAGAATTCGGGATCGGCGCGGGCTGGATGACTACAGACTATTTGGAATCTGGCATACAACTGGATGAACCAAAAATCCGAGTCGAGAGACTAGAAGAGGCCACGGACATATTTTTAGAATTGTTTGAAAAGGGTACCTCAAGTTTTCAAGGAAACCATTACAAACTAACGGATGCTAAATGCCATCCAAAGCCAGCGTCACAACCGCATCCTAAACTACTAATCGGAGGCGGATCAAAAAGAGTCCTAAAACTTGCTTCTACCAAAGCCGATATAGTAGGGATAAACGCTTCATTAAAGTCAGGTGAAATTGGCGGTGAGATGATAAAGGAAATCAGCGCCGATAAATTCGATCAACGATATAACTTTGTTAAGGAATTCGCAAAAGACAGAATTAATGAAATAGAAATACAGTGTTTAACCTTTTTTGTACAGATAGTGGAAAACGGAAGAGAAGCAAGAGAAAACTTAGCAAAAATGTTTTCCATTGATTACGACATTGCAAAAGATGTACCATTGGCACTTGTAGGTTCAAAAAACGAAATAGTTGAAATGCTTTTTGAAAGACGAAATCGTTGGGGATTTTCATATATCGTTATACACGAACCAGAGATGGAAGCATTTGCTCAGATTGTAGCCGAGTTATCTTAATTGGGCCAAACGGTTAAAGGCATTTAAGATTGTCCCGACCAACGATTGTCGTTTCAAATTTGCAATGAACCGTTGTAAACCATCTATTTGAGATTGAAGCTTAAACTAACATAATATAAATTTATGTGGTTCCAAACATATTTGAGACTTATTCCAAATATAGAAGTGTTGTCCGTACTAAATAACCTCAAAATAGCAAATGTCATAAGTCAACAGACAAGTAACCTCCCCACGGCAAGAGATAACACGTCTGTTGATGCTGTTCTACAGGATTGTGTCGTAGACATAACAGTTACTATAAGATATTATATGAAGTCGGACTTCGTATAAATCTGGCTTCACCATATTTATTTTTAAGATACCGCAAAACCATTGATAAGATTTGAAGATAGCGACACAATAATTCTCACATGCGAACTGATTTAAAAAAAGTTGGAGTATTGGGAGGAACTTTTGATCCAATCCACAAGGGTCATATAGAGATAGCAAAGCTTTCAAGGGATCTATTGGATCTTGACTTGGTGCTATTGGTCGTAGCAAATGACCCGTATCAAAAAAGCAGTCAGCAAACCGTATCCAATGCTTGGAGTAGATACAGAATTGCAAAAGCCTCAGTGGCAAACGAACCCAAAGTTGAAGTATCGCCGATGGAAATATTACGAAACGGCAAATCTTACACGTATGACACTTTAATTGAGCTCAAGTCTAAATATGAGTTTGCCGAAATATATTTAATAATAGGATCAGATATTTTAGAAACTCTTAAGACATGGGAAAGAATTGATCAATTGAGTAGACTGGCGACACTTGTAGTTTTTGAAAGACAGCCCTACACTATTACGACAAAACCGGATTTGTTTGAAAAACAGATATATTTCCGATCGAACGATTTAACAAAGATACCTCATATCTCTTCATCAGAGCTCAAAGAACTTATCACAAGTGGTTCAGACACATCTGAATTTTTAAATAAACAAACTATACGTGCAATGGAGGTTGAAAAGCTGTATTATAAAACTAATGAGGATTTTGAAAATTGACTCAAGTCTCAAATGAAATATTGGCAGCATTTAAAGCTGCCAATGACAAAAAAGCCTTAGATATTGTTATCTTAGATGTAAGCGAGGTCTCCTCGTTTGCAGATAGCTTTTTGATAGCGACTGGAACTTCAAACCGTCACGTTAAAACCCTTGTGGAATCCGTGGAATTGGCTCTAAAAAATATTGCAGGGTCACCCATGTCTATCGAGGGTTTAAATGAATCAAACTGGGTACTCATGGATTATGGAAACTTAATAGTTCACATCTTTGATGACGAAACCCGAAGATTTTATGACTTACAAAAATTGTGGTCCGACGCTACTCAAATAGAAGTAGCTTTAACCATTGGTTAATCACACCGATACCTAAATGCTTTGATGGATGTTGCCTTCATTGGTATTGAGCTACGGTAAAAGCGATATTAAGAGGCACATTTAAAGCAAATAATATCAGTGCGGCAATAAGCAGACTCAGTGACTTTGACGACATCTTGTCAAACACAAACACATATATTAATACGCCTGAAATTACGGCATAAGCGACAAGCGTCCAGCGAATAACTTGAAAAAATACCTTCCAGTTAAACATACTCACCTTAGCTAGCATCGCAACGTTAACCAAAAACACCAAAAGACTTACAATCACTAAGGAGAAAACAACAGCATAATTCGGAGCATATGGTATTTCAGAAACCATATAGACGCCTGCCCCGATGACAAAGGCCATTGAAATCACACACAATAGATTGACAGGCGGTAAATTTCGAGTTGTTTTGTTTGTGTCCGTATTCATGAAGTTGCCAACCTTGTCATTATTACCAACGTAGCTATCTGCATCGCACCCGTTGCACCCGCAGAATATATAAAACGTTTCATTAATTTAGCTATAACCTCGCCATTAGGAGTAGGTTTTTTTAATTCGAACAATACTGCGACATTCGCCGGTTCAAGTATCCCCAATGCTATCAGCGCCATAATGGCTACAACTATATAAGATGCGATGAGCCATAGGTGAAGATGGTAATTAGCAACCAACCTGTCTTGGTGACGAGCCAGCTGAAAACCGGCTGCCAGCGTACACAATACGACCGTCGGCATGATCAAAAGCATTTTAGGCATAAATTTTTTTGTAAATTCTGCACGAGCAGAGACTGAAAGCTTACCTAAAATCGGACCTATTACAAATCCCAAAAACAGATCTAAAATAGTCCAAGTGGCTCCTCCGACTACATGAAAAAAATCTATCGCCCATAATGAATTTGTGGATACCGCAACTATCAAAGCAGCTACGACTACTCCCACTACACAAAGACCCGCTGCAGGTACTATCCTAAAACTACTCTGCTGCTGCGAATTAATTATGGTATCGGTCATCAACAGACCCCTCGCATTTAGACTTTCATGCTTGTCATAATACCTTAGACAACCTCAATTAAACTTCGGCTGACCTAAGAACAAAACGCTATTTCAAAGCTTATTTTTAATATACCATGCCGACGCCGTAATGTCAAATAACAGTATTTTTCTACATAATTTTTTCCAAATATAGCAAATTTATACAACCGTACAGTTGATTACAGCATCATTGACGCAACTGCGAATCAAAACATTAAGAAGCAGAATAAGCACTAAAGGTCCAGGGTACGCCCACCCCCGTATCCACCGAAGCAATGATAAAGTATTTTCCTTTGGATGTCGGAACCGAATAAAACGGGCCGTTTGATACCTCAACAGACTTATTGTTGCAAGAAGTTATCGTCGCAGGAGAATTAATTGGCGGATTTACCTTCCCAGTCGCCTGCGTGATCTCAACGGTAACTACTCCGCTCCCGTTGCAACTGACTTTAAAATTTACAGTCTCGTTTTTGGTTAAATAAAACTGAGCGGATCCAGACCCGCTTCCGTGCTTTATTCCTATTAAACCTCCCTGAGTACTTCTTGTTTGACCAGAAGAGCTGGAAGACGACTTTGACGATATGGTAGCAGAAGTGCTCGAATTAGACGAACTCGAACATGAAGATAACGCAACTCCAATCACCATTAAAAATAGAATCACTACAGTCTTAAGGCTCAATGTATACCTAAGGCTCAATGCATGACTTTGAATATAGTCTCTCTCGTTACTTTTGCTGGTTACTTTATAATTCATGACTCTCCTAACCGGTGTTTAGTGGGTAAATATTGAATAAAACAGTTTAGATCCTGCGCAGATATCAGATCAATAGTTACTGCTTAAATAATAGAATAAATTAACAAACTTTAAAAGCCAACCGGCAAATGACACAATCAGTTTTAAATACAATCAACACAATTTCGGCAGTAACCGCCTCCAGAAGATATCTTTCAGTTTTCCTAAATTGCAGGATATTGATTTGCAAGAATACTACTTCGCAAAACGAACTTTACTCCGTCCCAAACCAAAATTACTGGCTTGCGATCTTAGCATCCGGCAAAATAATAGACTTTAGCTTCCCATCTAATCTATTTTCGAATTCTGAGCTTTACAAGTAAAAACAGGGCCACGATAGTTAGCAGCAATGCAGTTGCGATTTGAATCAAATATCCTTGTCCCGTATTCCCCTGCAAACTGATAGCAGGCAATACGGGACCCGCTGAAATACTGTCTTTTTGATTTGAGGCCTGTGAGTTAACAGTGTTTCCAGTGTTGTTTGACTGCGTATCCGTGTTCGTGTTGGAACTCGTTTTAAAGATATACGTAACTGGTGTCGCCAACAACCCGGCGGCATTTACCGCCTGAATGATTACCGAAGCCTGTCCGGGAACAACATTAATTGTTTGCATGTTTCCAGCTGATGCATTCGCAGCCACTTCAGTCCTCTGACCGCTGGGTTCATAAGTCAATTGATAGTAACTAACTTGTCCGTTATACCACGTGGATCCAGGTGCGACGAATGAAAGTTGACTTCCGCTTTGAGATAGTGACTGAACTACCCCTGGAGGTCGCGTGACTACACCATATCTGTTTTGGTTCCATTCATTACCGTTTGATCTCCACCATTGATTGTTGGAAGCTGCCAACCCGTTTGTCTTCCAAATAAACAGATAGCCTTCTCTGGTGCCCGCTACAATATCGTTAGTTCCCGACGACAAAAGATCGCCGACTGACGGAGTATTAATTATCCACCCCGTGGTGAATTTAGGAAATCCGGGAACTGGCTGACCGTTTGGTTGATATGCAGCTAGAGAATTTGAATCTCCTCCGACTATTACATCATTTTGCGAATTTCCCGTTACATCTGATATTACTGGACCTGACAAAAAGTCGGTTCCCTGTCTAACTGCCTGAAACGGATACGGCGACGGAGTTGAATTTGCAGGGCTAACGCCAGTCAACGAATAATTGTCAACATAGTTATTAATTCCGAGACCCGACGAAGGTACGGTTTCGGCTGCGGCAAAACTGGCCGAACCAATTTCAGACGATGAATAAATCAATGCATGGTTAGTCTCGCTGACGGCACCATAACCGACAAAAGGTATTGGGTAATCTGCCGGCAACGAGGAAGGATTTAGCGTCAACAGCGGATTTTGGTCAACTTTAAGCAAAGATTCGGCTGCGCCGTATATATTACCGATATTGCCTTGACTGGAACCATTTCCGTTAACAAGATATGGCGGAGTCCAAATCGGTTCAATAATAACCTGCCCTTCCAAAGTACCTTGAGGAATCGCAATAGGGTTATTCGTACCTTCGGTAATTGCCTCCATGGCAGAATCATATTCTTCGGTCAAACCTCTCAAAACAACCGGCCAACCACTTATCAGCTGACCGTTCATATTGTATGCCATTGAAATTGAGTACGGCAATATAGAGATACCCGAACCCTGAACTTCCGTATATTGCGTTCGTACAACTATGGACGGAGGCCCGTTAACTCCATTAAAGTATGCAACCGTTGGCGTTGAAATCAACATTGGGTCATTTATAAGAAAGTACCCGCTCGCTATATGAAAATTTGACGGCAGACTGACCTGCACCGGCCAATTCGGCAAAGGCGTACCATTAGGTTGCCAAATGTATATTCTTCCGTCCAATCCCGCTTGTATTATATCCAACTGTCCGTTGCCCGATAGGTCTGCCAACACCGGAGCTGCAAGAAAAGCCGATATGGGTGATCTGGTATATGGATTAGACGGTCGTGGAATAGGAGTAGAGGGAACCAATGTTGGACCAGTATCCACGCTAACCGGCCATCCCGGCAACAGCTTGCCAAATGCATTATAAGCATATACATGACCCGACAAAGAAGTCACGACTACATCCAGCTGTCCAGTATGGTTAAGATCTCCCACGGCTACAGACTGTAGGACCTCCTCATTACCAAAGTTGACTCCCGAGTTGCCTACCGTATGCAAAGGATCTGTATATTGAGGCCATCCAGGTAACTCTTTTCCAGTTGCGGGATCAATGGCATTTATCTGTCCTCCCGAGGTGGCAAACACCATGTCCAAATGTCCGGACCCCTGGAGGTCAACCAGTGCCGGCTGACTTTCAATACTAGAATTAAACTTAACGGGTGCTCCGTTTAGCCAGCTGGAATCGTGAATTGCATATACTGTCCTTCTGTCAACTCCAGTTAAAGAATTGTTGGAATCGGCTATAACTTTAATCTTAAAAGTTAAATCATATTGATCTGCAGTTGAAAGTTCTTTATCAGTTGAGATACTCGTTGGCCTCAAATAGAATGAGCTAGGAATCTGCGAGGTATTTAAAGTTCCGACTACTCCTGAAAAATCACCGCTTGACGAACCGGTATTTATCTGAGTCCAAGAAGTAGGGTTTACGCCCAAACCGTAATATAAAGCATAAGTATATGGCTGATTGTAGTCGATCGTGGCCGAAACTGATACTTTAGACATAGTGGTGGGATCTTCAATAGAATACCAATCGGGAGAGTTAATTTGTACACTGGGTGGAACATCCCCCGCCGCAATCAAATTCATTGCCGCATCTACGTTCGGCATTCCGTATCCGTACTGAGAATTCCAAGAACCGGGAGCTCCCGGCCAGTTTAAAGTCGGATCGGTTATGGGCGTTGCCGTTTCCCGCAACAGCTGAACTGTTTGCTGTCCCGTAAGGGGAGCGGGTATCTGATGCAAGCCGTAAGCGTTCAGGCCTTCCGATAATAACAGTCCGAAAATACCCCCAGTAGTTGACGTAGACTCCGATGTAGATCCGCCGTAAGTCGGGACTGAAAACATCGCATGCGGTCCCCACGAAGTTAAATTTGACCTCACCCAATGTCTATTAGGGATGGTGTTTGAATAAGATGATGGCATACTCTGAACATTAGAAACAAGTGCATTACCCGGTATTACATAAGGCCAAAACATACCCCCCTGATGATCCAACGAGTCGAAATCAGTTGAAGCTTCCACCATAATTACACCTTTTGAATTACAGTAATTAATTGCATTTGCCATTGCCGGCGTATAGCCCAAATCTGCCGTAACTGATACTATGACATTTGCTCCCTGCGAACAGGCATAAGCCCATGCCTGCGCTAAATTAGTACTTGCATCTAAGGCTTCGTCTCCAGCCCTTATCGGCATAATCATACATTTGGGACACATAGTGTGAATTACGCTCATTTCAGCATCTGGATGGCCATAAGCGGCATCTTGTGTTGCTGGGTCATTCTGATTGTCGTAAAAATCCCAACCAAAAATATCATTGGGGTACCCATCTCGGTCATTATTCACGTTATTTGAAAATGCAAACAATACATCTTCTGGGTCTATTATCCCGTTTCCGTTCACATCCTTAACTCTTGGATCATTGACCCAATCCAATGCGTTTACACTGGTCTGCCCGTTTATTTCATAGTCTGTAATATTGCTTGAGTAATATAGGGAACAAGGCTTAGTAACTCCCCCTATTGCCATGGTCGCCGTTGCCACAGTTTTACCCTGGCACGGCACAGGAGTTTCATGCCAGTTAATATACAACGAAGAGTCGATTGAATTTACAAAACCCGACTCGTGTAAGTTTATTCCGCCTTCTATGTAAGCGATCAATACATTAGAATTACCTAAAGTATATGTGGCCTTAGCTTGATCTATGTTCAATCCGTTCTGATTAGTTTGAGAAAACTGACTGGCGGGCACGCCGATTGAATTCACCGAGGTTCCTATTTGCGCTAGAGCAGGTTTAGCGCTGTTGACTTTTATCAGAGTGAGAAACAGCAAGACTATCAAAATAGCCACAACAGCGACAATGTATTTAGCTAGTCCCGTAACTTTTCCCATTTTGACAACTATATCATTTCTATTTGCCAATTTCACAGGAGCTGACAAATCGATAAAACTGAACCGTCTTACAAAACCAACGGCAAGCTATTACTCAGATATAAAATAATGTTGAAATCGCGGGAAATTACCCTGAAACTAATTGAAAACAACTGGCGAAAGTAGCTTATCTACGGCTCACCACGACCGAGTCAAATTACGAAATTAGAATAAGACGCATATAGACTCTACAAATGTAAACCGATCTGCCAATTAGACTCGATTTGAAGCGAAATTTACAAATTAAGAACAGCCACTTGTGGTTCCACAATCAGAACACACGTAGCACGAACCCGCTCGCTGCATGGCGTTTCCGCACTGGAAACAGTATGGGGCATCACGATTTTCAGTTACGGCGTTAGAAGTTGGCTTTTCAGCGCTTAAAGGCTCATCGTTAGTTTCGTCGGAGTTTGCAACTCCGACATAGTCCATTCCCGGAAGCAGCTGTTGTGTTCTTTCATGAGACGTAAGTATCCCAAGATTCGTCCTGTCCTCCAAAGATAAGTAGTCGATAGCCAGCCTTCTGAAAATGTAATCTATCAAGCTCGTTGCGATCCTAAGATCGGGATCGTCCGTAATTCCCGCTGGTTCGAATCTCATATTTGTATATTTATTTACAAATGTTGCCAACGGAACTCCATGCTGCAATCCCAGGCTAACCGAAATTGAAAATGCATCCATTATTCCAGCCAGAGTTGAACCCTGCTTGGACACCTTCATAAAAATCTCACCAGGTCTTCCGTCTTGATACTCCCCGACAGTTACATAACCTTCACAATCGGCAACCCGAAATGCAAATGTCATAGACCTACGGTGACGAGGCAGCCGTTCCCTTTCAGGCTTTTTAACAATTACGGTTTGCATTCCTACCCTGTTTTCAAGATCTTTAATCGTCTGATCGATATCAGTAGAAGATTTATCCGATTCTTTTTTGGTAGTTTCCAGGGGCTGAGCAACTTTACAGTTATCTCTATATATCGCTATTGCTTTTATTCCTAATTTCCATGCCTCAATGTGAAGACTTTCCACATCTTCTATAGTTACGTCTTCGGGCATGTTAACAGTCTTTGAAATTGCTCCAGATATAAACGGTTGAATGGCTCCCATCATCTTTACATGTCCCATGTACTGAATCGTATTATCTCCCATTGAACATGCAAATACGGCCAAGTGTTTCGGGTCCAAGTGAGGTGCACCGACGATCGACTTTTGTTCTTTAATATATTCCGTAATTTCGTCGATCTGAGACGGCTCGTATCCCAATCTGCTTAAAGCCCGCGGTATTGTCTGATTAACAATTGACATCGTTCCGCCCCCGACTAGCTTTTTAGTTTTAACTAAACCGAGATCGGGTTCAACACCCGTGGTGTCACAGTCCATTAAAAGTCCGATGGTTCCCGTGGGAGCCAAGACCGAAGCTTGAGCATTGCGAACCCCATATTTTTCCGCAACGGCAATAGCGTTTTCAAAGCTAGATTTTGCCTCGTTTAAAATATTGGAGGGTACGCAAGTCTCGTCGATTGCATCTACGGCCTGTCTATGCATTTTAAGAACGCCGTCCATGTATCTCTTATTGTCAGCATAACCATCAAAGGAACCCATTCTTTGTGAGATATGTGCGGAAGTCTCATATGAAACACCCGTCATTACAGCCGAGATGCCCGCAGCCAAGGCCCTTCCGGCGTCGCTGTCATAGGGCAATCCTTGCGCCATTAACAAAGCTCCCAAATTCGCATAACCAATACCGAGTTGCCTAAACTTCTTTGAATTCTCACCGATTTTTTCAGTTGGGTAGTCCGCATTGCCAACTAAAATCTCTTGCGCCGTAAAAACTATACTTACCGAATGCCTAAAGGCCTCCACGTCAAAGGAATCGTCTGGATTTAAATATTTAAGTAAATTAATGGAAGCTAAATTACATGCAGAATTGTCGATATGCATATACTCACTGCATGGATTGGACGCATTGATCCTCCCCGTTGCATGAGCGGTATGCCATTTGTTAATCGTCGTATCAAACTGCATGCCTGGGTCAGCACATTCCCAAGCGGCCGTAGCAATTTGCCTAAACAACTCCCTTGCACGAAGAGTCTTTAATGGACGACCGTCTACTCGTGACCTCAACGACCAATCTTTATCATCCACCACGGCCTGCATGAATTCATCTGATATCCGAACCGAGTTGTTTGCATTTTGATACTGTATGGAATGAATATCTTTCCCGTCCAAATCCATATCAAATCCATTTGCCGCCAATACTCTGGCTTTTTTCTCTTCGTGTGCCTTGCACCAAATAAATTCTTCAATATCGGGATGATCTACATCCAAAATCACCATTTTTGCAGCACGTCTTGTTTTGCCCCCGCTTTTTATGGTTCCAGCCGAAGCATCTGCCCCCCGCATAAATGAAACTGGACCACTTGCGGTGCCACCCCCGGCCAACAACTCATTAGACCCTCTTATCTTGGATAGATTTACCCCGGCTCCAGATCCCCCTTTAAAAATTATCCCCTCTTCGGTATACCAATTGAGAATCGACCTCATCGAATCTTCGACGGCCAAAATGAAGCATGCACTTGCCTGTTGCGGTACGTCTTTAACACCGATATTAAACCAAACGGGCGAATTAAATGCCGCTCTTTGAGTGATTAAAAGATATTTAAGCTCCTGGGCAAATATCTGTTTTTCGTCTTGAGAGTCAAAATATCCGTCTTTAAAACCCCAATCCGCGATGGTATCCACAATTCTGTTAACAACCTGTTTCAGTGAATATTCTCTTCCCTGTTCGCCCAAGTTACCCCTAAAATACTTCTGCGCCAAAATATTAGTTGCATTTAAACTCCACGAACTTGGAACCTCGACTCCCTGTTGTTCGAATGCGACAGAGCCGTCTCTATAATTGGTAATTTTAGATTCCCTGAAATCCCATTCAACTAAATCAAAAACATCTTGATTTGAGTTTGTGAACATTCTCGTAATCCCAAGTACCACTTTGTTATCAACCACTACCATGTTAATTACCTACTATCCTTTCCCTCTTCTTAAGTCGAACAATAATTGTCTTGCTCGACTTAAACTGACAAAATACCTTTTCTAATTAATTTGTCTCTATTGGATGCTTTCTTAATAATTGTTTTAGCACCAGATGACCGTATTGCCTCGGTCTTAAATTTTTAATAGGTGTACTTTATCATCGATACCCTATAACAAATACCAACTTTTAAAATTAAAAATGTGACGAAAACCTTTTCTAATTCAAAAATTTCAAATTGCCACTATATTTAGTACCACTATATATAGTGGTATACTAGAAAAAATACACTATATATGTATATTAACCCAAATTGGTACCGTTGTCAAGCATTTTATAAAAAGTCAGGGAAAATGGCTTTGCATAAAGGATTTTCGGGTCAATTTAGTTAATTAAAATTACAAAATTTTAGAATCAGGATGCGAGTTTTCAGTTAAAAATAGGATAATTCACCTGTTGAATTGTGAAATTTTATAAATATTCTCTTCGTCTTAAGGTTTAAACAGTAAGTTTAAACCTTAAATTGTGCCAGATGACTTATAGCTGACTAATCTCTCATGTCTCTAGTATTTCGCATATATCTGTGCAAAAATATTTCATATTCTTATAAATTTTGACTTCCGATTTAACTGAATAGTTTAAATTAAATGCTGTTTATCTATTTACAAAAACATTAGTTGAATTCAGGTATATTTCTAATCCAAATAAATCAACCACAATTTTTTATTAACATTTATAACGTACTAATGCTTTTACACAACTGCTTATTGCACAATCATTTAAATTTTGACACCAATTTAAATAGATACCAATGACAAAAGACACTCCGAAATAGCCAATATTAGGAAAATGAGCAAGTTGGCAGCTAAAAGCATTATAACTATTTAGATACGTATATCGTTAAATATTTAAGGACAGGTGGTATGCCAAAAATCATTTCAATAGATGCAGGCACGACGGGAATAAGGGCACTAGCTATCGACGCACAGACAGCCGAAGTGGAAGCGGTTGCATATCGAGAGTTGTCGGTTAGCTATCCCAAACCTGGATACGTTGAGCAGAGCGCGGACGAAATCTTAACTCTTACAATTCAATGTCTCACGGAGATTAACGAGAAGCTTGACGAGGCACCCCTATCCGTAGGCATTACTAACCAGCGCGAAACCATAATCTGCTGGGATAAATCAACCGGTAAACCTTTGTGCCCCGCAATTGTATGGCAAGATCGTCGAACCTTTGAATTTTGTCAAAATCTTAAAAATCAAGGTTATGAAGATAACATTCGACAAAAAACCGGACTCTATATAGATCCGTATTTCAGTGCCAGCAAAATAAATTGGTTGCTGAATAATTCAGTTACCACTACCGCCGACACTGTTTTTGGGACAGTCGACTCGTGGCTAATTTGGAATTTAACCGGCGGCGTTGACCAAGGAATATTCGCAACGGAAGTTTCAAATGCCAGTAGGACACAGCTGTTTAATCTAAAAACACTTGAATGGGACAGTGAGCTTTGCGATATTTTTGAAGTACCGGTTGAGTCGCTGCCGACAGTATTGGCTTCAAATTCCAAGTTCGGAAACATTGTTTTACCCAACCTAAATCACTTCAACGGCGTTGCGATTTCAGGTGTTTTAGGAGATCAGCAAAGCGCCCTATTCGGTCAGCAATGTTTTAATCACGGAGATACTAAGGCAACTTTAGGTACCGGGTGTTTCATCTTGATAAATGCCGGCCAAAATTATGTCAATCCGCCGGAAGGTCTGTTGCTGACACTGGCCTGGAGTTTAGCTGAAGGCAACCAATCCCACGGCTATGGTCGGTCAACTTACTATGCGCTGGAAGGATCAGTCTTTTCGTGCGCATCTACAATTAATTGGGCCATCGAATCTGTCGGTCTTTTTTCAAGCCCACAAGAAATAAGTCAAAGAGCCGATACTGTTGCAGATTCAAACGGCGTATTTTTGGTACCCGCCTTTAATGGCCTCGGGTCTCCGCAATGGGATCCAAATGCCAGAGGAACATTAATAGGCATGAGCAGAAATACCGATCGCAACCACATCGCCAGAGCAATCCTAGAATCGATCGTGTATCAAACCGCGGACATTTTAGAGATTGCCGCACATAACGACATAAAGATAGGCGTATTAAAAGTTGACGGCGGGGTATCAAAGAGCAACACGTTATTAAAAATCTTATCTGACTATACACAAATAGACTTATTTAGAAATCAGAGTCCAGAGTCAACGGCTATAGGAGCTGCGCTAATGGCCGGTTTGGGAATTCAATATTATGAAAGCCTACAGGCGATACAGGCAATTCGCCGAATTGGTGAGACTATCAATCCTGGGCAGAAGATAGACAATATAGACCAACGTCTTACATTGTGGAAGCGAGCCGTAGAGCGAAGCCTACATTGGCTTTAAAACTGTTTACAATCATATACTGTTGTCATTTAAAAAAACAGGCAAACCAATCTCTGAACGACTATTTTTTAGATAACGAGGATTAGCATTCAAAAATATGCTTTAAAACTCAGACTGACAAATTAGACTGGCAAATTAGAAAGGCAAATTAGACTAGCAAATTAGAAAGGCAAATCTGTAGTGAGGTAGATTAAAGACCTGTCTCAGAGGTCTTATTTCATTCAGATTCTTTAAGTTCATTTGCAAGCAGGGTAACCCTAACTTTCACCCATGATTGTTTATGACAGTTTGGACATTTTAAAAATCTGGAATGACTTCTAAACGGTATCCAGACCGAAAACGGCAAGTGCATTTTCAAATACTCAGCCACTGTTACATAGGTGTTAGTCTTGCATCTCGAACACTCAATTATAAGAGGCGGAAGATCTTCGGGTGCGTTTGCGCCTCTTAAGTCACTGAACAGCAGATGTCGGGAAGTGACTTCTTTATGCTTGTCATATGTTTTAGGCTGTAAAGACTTCTCGTCTACTGCTTTCCAGAACAAAGCGCTCTTACCGTGCGGATCATTTTTTGCCATTTTTATCTCCCAATATTTAACGTTAGGCAGTGGACGTAACTCAACTGCTTTCGATTATCTGACATGCTATATGTCTATAGGCTTCCGCACCTGCCGAAGTTGGTGAATGATCCAATATTGACTGACCTAAAGCAGGTGCTTCAGCGAATCTAATGGATTTTCTAACGGGCGGACTTAAAACTGGCAGACCGTATCTGCTGGGGAGATCTTCAAAAATCTCTCTGGCGTGTTTAGTCCTGTCGTCGTACAAGGTAACTATAATACCCAGTACCCTTAATTCCGGATTTGCAAATGCCCTGACATCATCAACGGTTTCCATCAGTTGGCCGACTCCCCGGTGACTCAAAGTTTCACAAGCTACGGGAATTAACAAGTCATTTGCGCAAGTCAACCCGTTAATTGTGAGAACACCCAGCGACGGAGGTAAGTCCAACAGAATGAAGTCATATTGATCCTTTATCGTCGCTACCGCTCTTTTTAAAGCATGTTCCCTTCCAGTTCTGCTTAACAGATGAACTTCGGAACCCGCCAAATCGATTGTCGCTGGTACTATATCAAGGTGTCTGACCTTGTGAATAACTTTTTCAATTGGCATTCTCGAAACAAATACATCATGCAAAGAGGTATCAAGCGTATCGGGGTCAAGCCCAACCGAATATGTTAAAGATGCTTGCGGATCAAGATCTATCAGCAGAACTTTCTTGGACTTCTCGGCCAAGCCGACGCCGATTGAAAGTGTAGAAGTTGTCTTAGCTACCCCGCCTTTTTGATTTGCTAAAGCTATTACTTTTGCCATGCATTCAAGTTTACACTTTTGAGTAAACATTTTTTATTGAAATCAGATACCAACCGACCAAACACAACAGAAGACGTAAATTGCGCCGCAGCTGCGCAGTTTTGTAATATTATTTTCTCAGCGTAAGATACAATCGACAAAAAACAGATGTCGATTGACGTGTTTAATTTCACCAAAAACAGGTCGGTCAGCTGCAAGCGTAGTCTTGAAAATTTAGTTATTTTGATTTGATAGATCTATTTAAATCGATCTATCAACATTTAGATAGTGGCACGTTCGGCCACATCTGCCAAATCGGGATCGAACTGAAGCACCTTTTTAAATAATCTTCGGGAGTTTGGAAAATCTCCCATCTGCTCTAAAATGTCCGCCAATACGTACCATTCCCTTAATTTAAGAAAAGAGGGTTCTTTGGAATCACCAGCGCAGCTTTTCATTAATTCATACGCTTTGTCGATGTCGCCTAAATCCTTGTAAGCACCCGCTATCACAAGCCGCGCTTCTCCGTGGATGGAGCGCGGAAGTTTTTTTGTCTTAATTAAATTCCAGACCGAGAACATCTTTTTATAAAACCCTAGAGCTCTATAGCAATCAGCTATCACAGGTAACTGTTCGTAATTCTTTGTTAAATTTGTAAACTTTTCTAACTCGTCAATTGCAGGTTCATACTCCCCGAGACGGTAGTAGCTTAAGCCCAAAACTTCAATAGCATCTTCATAGTTCGGATACAGCTTTAACACCTTTTTTAATATTCCTACGGCTTCTTGATACCTGTCTTTAACATAGCACTGAACCGCCTGATCTAATTGAACCTTTATCTTGGGGTCAACTACAAAAAGGTTTTTTCTGTGATTGCTTTTTTCGAATTGATTATTCTTGCTTTGTTTTTGCATAATTATCCGTAAACGACTGCAGCTTAGATGTGCCGATTAAGAGCCGAATTTAATTTAACTCTGTTAAATGTTAACTTAAAATTCACTTGCCCCATTCAAGAATAAGCGCTTACGGCACATAATTGCCTAGTTTTGGTGAATTTTACTTAGAAATCTTGAGCCGGCATTACGGTTTGGTGCATTCTTCATACCTATTTTCGGGGCAAAGTAATCGACCTTACGACGCCAATTCGTTAATCTAAAATTCCTGAATTCTAAATCCCCTGAATTCTAAATCCAAATGCAAGTTCAAATTGTTAAATTATTAAGCCACCGCAATACTCTAAACTTGTTAGCGACGATTAAACTTTTCATCAAACGCCTTGCTAATCTGCGTTACCCAAGTTCAGACACCTGTCTATAAAAACATATAAGCAAAATTACCGAATGACAAAAGACAACCACAATATCTTGCCTGCAACAGAAGAAAAAATGATTACCGTGAGATCCATGTTTGATTCTATAGCGGTCGACTACGAAAAACTAAATTCTTACATGACTTTTGGCATGGATAGAGGTTGGAGAAAAAAACTTCTTGAACACTTAGGCGCAAAACCAAACAGCACTGTGCTGGATGTCGGTTGCGGGACTGGTGATTTAATCCGAGAACTTCAAAAACGCAACATCAAAGCAATCGGGATCGATTTATCTTTCAACATGATTAAACAAAATCGGGCGCTGGGCAATATAGTACAGGGAATAGCCGAACAGCTACCCTTTCGAGATGATTCGCTCGACGGATTGGTATCGGGATTTTCTTTAAGAAACTTTGTAAATTTGAAGGACTTTTTTAAGGAGTGCTATAGAGTAGTTAAGCCCGGCGGACGCATTGCTCTTTTAGACATCGCCGAACCCCGGCTCCCCGTCATCAAAGAGGTGCATGACCTATGGTTTAAAAAATGCGTACCTGCAATCGGCGGAATTTTGTCCGATAAAAAAGCCTACTCATATTTACCTGCATCCACTGTCTATTTACCTGATAGACAAACTTTGCTTTCCATGCTTAATGAACAGGGTTTTTTGGGTTCCGGCCACAAACAGCTGTTTTTCGGTACTGTTCAAATACTGGATGCCACCGTCCCCGTATTCAAGCACTAAGTTATGTAATTATGGCTTCTGATTTAACGGATACTTTTAGTCCGAGTTTTGAAATTTTTGATAAAGAGAATTTTCCGAGTTGGAACGTATTGGATATTGCTTCTCAGGATGATCTAATTTACATAACTCCCGACTATCAGTTTCTGGGTCAAGGAATCATAAAATCATTTGACTTGACACTCAGTAACGATGACAGTAAACGTCAATTTATGGAGAGTCTAAAGAATTTTGAGTTTAACTCCAATACGACAAACGCCGACTTGAGACAATTTATCGTTAAGCCTGATGCCATATCGTTTTTACCTTTAAACTATGACATCTCGACACCCTCCATGGGATATTTGCCCCAGAGGCTCATCTATCTGCAAAATAACGGCAAGGGTTGGCAACTTACTTTTGGTAAAGAAATCACGTCATTCGGTCAACTAATTTCAGAATCGACCGACAATAGGTTAAAAAATCCTGACGGTTTTGAGTTGACAAGTACGATCGATCATGAAGTTTTTAAAGATAACGTAGCCGAAATAGTTAATGAAATTAAAAACGGTTCTGTCGCTAAAGTCGTTTTGGCGCGGCGAGTCGAAATTACCGCCAACAGACCCTTCTGTAAGATCACATCACTAAAACGACTTAAAGTGCTTTACCCGACATGCACAATATTTTCTATGGACGGTTTTATCGGAGCGTCTCCAGAGTTACTACTCCAAAAATTCGATAATCAGATTAATTTAAAGCCGTTGGCGGGAACAATCGCCAGTAGCGGCAATCAAGAATCCGATAACTTTGCGATAGACGAACTAATGGCTTCGGTAAAAAATAGAAACGAACATAGCTTGGTTGTTGAATGGCTTAAAGAAAAGTTAACAGCATTATGTACAAAATTAGATGTGAGCAGCGTTCCTGACATTTTAACTTTGCGCAATGTTATTCATCTCGCCACACCAATGTTAGGCGAACTTAAGGATGCGGACGATACCTTATTGGATATTGCCGCTGTCATCCATCCGACTCCCGCAGTAGGTGGAGTCCCCGACAATGCTTTCAGGTCATATCAACTAAAGTATGAGCTCTGTAATCGCGAGCGATATGCCGGTCCGATAGGTTGGATAAATTCATCCGGAGACGGCGAATTTTATTTGGGAATTAGATCGGCACAAATTCTAGAATCATCGGCGATCATCTGGGCCGGCGTAGGGATAGTGGAAAATTCGAATCCCGAAGCTGAATTGACCGAGACTCAACTTAAGTTCCAAGCGATGCTTTCATGCTTAGTTCGTCCTTAATATATAGGATTTTTACGTTTAGATTTATGCGAAAACTATTGCTTTTAGGAGTCAATAACCGAATCCATCTATACAAGATTTACTGCGGTAACTCTTAAAAATATTCCCAACTCTTAAAATTAACACTGGGCGGCTCTGGCCAATTTCTTAATGGGACTTAATGGTTAAATAAGATACTATACGTATATGCAATCACTATACTTGATAATATGAGATAGAAAATAAGAGAGCAAAACAAAGAGGAGGTTAAAATGAACGACTCAGACCTTAAAACAGCCAACGGTTTAAAGTCCGAAACAAAAAAATTAGTTGTAGGTTTTGACGGTTCTCCAAATTCAATAGACGCTCTGAGGTGGGCTCTCAATGAAGCACATGAACGAAATTTTAATTTAGAAATTATTTATTCATGGCTACTCCCGGGTTCTCTATACCCATTCCCTGTATCAATTCCAAATACCGACGATTTATTTGACCAGGCCAAACAATTTATCGAAGATCAATTGCGACAGCAAGTTAAAGAATTTCCTGATGTCAAGATCACCCTTAAATTCGTTGAAGGTCCTGCCGGACAGGAACTGGTAAATCATGGCAAAGCTACCGAAGGTATCGTTGTGGGAGCAACAAGCCATGATACATTTAGTCGACTTTTAATCGGGTCGGTTAGCCACTACGTGGTGGTTCACGCCGAATGTCCGGTAATTGTCGTAAAACAAAAAGGAAAGGAGTAGCCATGAACAGACGTGTGTTTGATCTAATCATGAGTTTAGGAGGATTAGTATTAGTATTAGTCCTAATCGTAGCCGGTAGCTTACTTACGTGGGGTGCAAATTTCACAAGCGACGAAGTTCATTCTCAGCTTGCGGAACAACAGATCTATTTTCCGCCAGCTACAGCTTTTGCTCATGCAAAGGCAGGAACAGAAATTACACCAAGCATGATTCCGAGCGTATCTAAATATGCTGGTCAAGAACTGCTAACTGGCCAGCAAGCAGAGGCTTACGCTAATGACTTTATTGCCGTTCACCTGTCTGAAATGCCTTACGGAGGCGTGTATTCTAAGTTAAGTACAGCTTCTCGTGCGGATCCAAGCAACAAGAAACTTGCTGCACTTGTCGACACAAGTTTCAAAGGGACGACTTTAAGAGGTCTTCTGCTTGAAGCCTATGCATTTTCAATCTTCGGTGAAATAGCAGGCTATGCGGCAATTGCCTCTTTTGCTCTAGCCGCAATTATGCTTATTTTAACTCTGTTGGGATTCTGGCATCTTAACAAAATACCGAAGTCAAAGGTAATACAAGTCTGATTACCGGCTAAGCGACAAAGCCCCGCTTACGAATTGTAAACGGGGCTTTTGTTCGTTGCAAAGACTAAACAACATCGTGATCTAACTGTAGGAAGATACTATCTCTGCTATTGTCTCGGGATACTCGTGTATTAACAGATGCGTACCGTCTTTAATCCAAGTCAGTGACGTTGCCTTAAGTCTCGATTCTATGTCAAGTACTGACTCTGGAGAAATAATGTCATCCTTTTGCCCGCTTACTATATGGACTGGTACATTAACCTTTGTTAACGCCTCTTCCAAAAGTCCGATCTGCTTTAACAGAATTCTTTGTTCGTCGACAAACGATTTAAGCGACTTTAAAATCGGCTTGGGCGAGATAGTAGAGTCTGCAACCACATCAATTTTCAATGCATGCGCTGCCGCCTTTAGGAAATCTGAATTTGAATTTGATGCAAATTGCTTCAGCTTTGGCATTACAATGTCCAAAGAAATCATGCCATCAAAAGTTACTACAGGACCGATAAAGGGCTTGGCCAACACATAATCCAACGGAGTCAGGCACTTTCTTGTCCCTATCGGCGACACCAATATCAAAGCTTTAGTCAGCCTTTGAGCAAGCGTTGAAAAAAATATAGCGCTTCCAGCGCCGAAGCTGTATCCGAGCACAATAAGATCACTTAAACCAAGCTGCTCCACCCTGTCAATTAATTCATTTGCGGCTTCTTCAAAGCCTTTTGGGTAGCCAAAACTTTTGTTGTATCCACAACGATCTGGGACCAACAACAGATGGTTTGTCACCAATTTAGACACAACCTTTTCGAAATTTTTGCCGTAGCCAGGCTGACCGTGCAATAATAATACCGGCTGACCGTTACCTCTTAATTCAAGATACATAAGAACTAAACCAATAACTTAAAATAAAGCAAAACACTAATTTATACAGTTTAACAATTGATTTATGGAGGTACATCATATAGAAAATATCAAATTAGAACAAAGGCGGTATCAAACAACTATATCGGTACCGATGTAGCTATCCTCCCCCTTCACCCACTTCTTTTGTAATCTTGAGAATATAAAATGCAGTCGCATCATTAAGGTAATACCTGAATTCTAAATCCAAGTGCAATATCCAATAGATAAATGGTGAGCTGCGATAGTATCAATGTGAACCAAATTATCAGAAAGGATGCACATTGAATAAATATTCACAACTCACCATTGATATACG
>JAJZNL010000038.1 GCA_021852345.1 Actinomycetes bacterium | reverse complement strand
ATATCACAGAAGCAACTTGAGAGTCCTGACTATAAGTAAAGCTTGTAGTATTGTTTAGCCAATCGGTAACGGAGGTCATATTGTTGTCTTGATTATAGGCGTATTTGACTATTGTATTAGAGCTACTGGCTAAGTTGTTGCAATTCGAACTACTGTTACCTATCGGATAAGCTACACAGGTAATATTACCGTTATTGTCATAACTGTAACTGATTGGAGTACCGCTTCCGTTTGTTGTAGACGTAACTTGATTTAAGTTGTTGTAAGTCGTTGTTGTTGCTCCAGAATAATCCTTCATCTGAGTCTGTTGTCCGTCAGGACTATAGGCAAATGTCTCCGGTGTTAAACCTGAAACTAAGTTCCAATTAGCTCCTGAATTAGTAGTTTCATATATTACAGCAGCTCCCGCGTCTGACTGTCCTCCTGTATAACAAGTAGTAGATGAAACACAACTTATGGAATCCAGCTGATTGTTTAAAGAAATATCAATATTTCCGGATTCGGGATCGGTATTTAAAGATATGTTTTGTGTAGTAAAACTTGGAGTTGACAAGTTCATATTTAATATTGCCGGAGCTGAGCTGGTATATAAGGATTGATTTGAATTAAGAGAGATTGTACCAGTTGAGTAACAATTGGTTGACGAAACACAAGATATTGAATTTAGGCTGGCAAAGTTAGATGAAACACTATAAGTACATCCGTCAGATGAATTATTGCAATAGGAATTGAAATTAGAAGTACCTACATTATTTGAATATAGTACATATACGCCTGAATTAGTTAGGTTTCCCACTGCTACGCAGTTGGTAGTTGAACTACAACTAATCTGAGATATTGGATCTTCGTTGGCGATATTTGCAATATAGCTGATTAAGCTTGTAGCTACATAGGTATTATTTGCCGATGACCAACTCAGTTCAATAATATCTGAATTACCACTTGTGTCTGCTCCAACTGCAATACAAGTTGTAGTATTCAAACAATCAATTGAATTAAGTGATCCAAGATTGGATACACCGGATTGGTCTTGTAGGGTCCATGTCGATCCATTTGTAGTAAATAAATCAATTGGATCGATACTTGAAGATCCCGTTCCCACGGCTACACAATTTGTAGTTGAACTACAAGAAATTGAAGTTAGTGCAGTAATTCCAGAAGGTAGTGACTGCTGAGTCCATGAAGAACCCGAATCAGACGAATAGTAAATTGCGGGGTTGTTATTGTTATCTGTTCCTGCTGCATAACAATAAGTTGATGTAGGACAAGATATCGCGTCTATAGCAGATGGAGTCGTTGTACTATTGCCTGCATAGCTAACCCCATTCACGTATACCCCCGAAGTAGTGGTAGTTACCATAGTCGTGGAATAACCTTTGACTCCAGTTCCTCCAGCTACGCAACTGGTGGACGAATAACAGCCAATCGCGTTTAAATTAACGACTCCTCCCGGATTATCAGGGAACTTTCCTACTAAATTGCCAAATGAATCATAACCGTATGTCGATACGTTACCTTCAGGATTAACAGAAGCCACAAGTTGACAGCTTGAATTGTATTGATAAACATCGTAGTTATTTGCCGAATAATCGGGTAAAACCCTGGATGTTGGAGATGACGGACAGTTAGGGTCACCATAAACCCAATTAGATATATTTGAATCAGGTCCAGTTTCACTAATTCTGTTTCCGTTTCCGTCATAGGTAAATTGTGTGGCTCCGGCTGGTGGCGAGCCACAAGAATTAGATGCAAAATTACTTGAAGATGTTACGGTCCAACACATTTGATCATTGTTATTATAGACCGAAGACACATAGGGAGTATAATACCCGTTTGACGGTTCTTGGGTTAAAATTAGATTTCCGTTTGCATCATAAGTATAAAGAGTTGCATTTGGAGGAGGGTTTGAGCACGAATTGCCGATACTAAAAGATGAATTTTCATCTACAGCACTCCAACATAGCTGATCGTCTATATTGTACGCACTAAATGTCGTGTAGTTTTGCCAAATAGCGTTAGGTAAATTCCCAAGTGGCTTATCAACAGAATTGACATTTCCCAAGCTGTCATAAGTGTAAGTAGTTTCATTACCCAAAGGATCAGTAATTGAACGTAAAGCACCGTTTGCAATATAGGTATAAGTGGTTGTATTTTGATTATTGTCCGTTGATGTAGCCAGTTCACCGTCTACATTAGAGAAACAAATACCTACTATTATAGGTTCACATCCACCGTTAGATGAATTATAGTAACTATTTTGGCTATAGTCGCTTATCTCAAGCGTGGTACTGTAACTAGTCCCGTCAGTTGTTTTTAAGAACTCCGCCGTTGATACAATTGATGAACCGACTGCGACACAAGTAGTTGAACTCGAACAAACCACTGTATTTAATGTGTTCATCGGCGCATTAATCGTGTTGCTGCAACCACCAGTAGTATTAGAACAGCCTATTGACCAATTTGAAAGTATTCCGTTTGTTGAATAAAGAGAATAGACTCCACCGTTAGTTAAGTTTCCTACCGCAACACAACTATTAGCTGAAGTACATGAAATTGAATTTAAAGGATTTTCACTTGAAATTAAAGGAATATAGCTGATTGCGCTTGTAGCTGAATAGTTATTATTTGTCGATGACCAATTTAATTGAATAATATCTGAATTACCGTTTGTACTTCCTCCAACCGCGTTGCATTGAGTAGTTGAAACACAGGATATTGAACTCAATGTAAAAAGTTGGGAGACACCTACTTGATCTTGTGTAGTCCATGATGATCCGTTTGTAGTAAATACATCCACGGGGTCTACGTTATTGGTACCCCCTATCCCAACAGCTACACAATTGGTAGATGAGCTACATGACACAGAGTTAAGATTCAACGTATTTGCCGGAGCACCCAGATTAGTATACCCTCCATTAGAATATTCCACTATTGCACCGGTTCCGTTAATTGACTGACCGACCGCGTAACAAACAGAAGCAGATGAAATACAGTCTATTGAATTAAGCTGCGCTAAGTTAAATGACCCGTTTGCCTGGATTTCAGGGGTATATGACCAACTATTAGTTGTAGAGTCATAGGTAATTTCGACAAGTACCGGTCCGTCAGCTTGAAATACGCTTGATAGTGAATCAGAAGCCGAAGAAGTTGTAGCAAAACACGTAGTGGATGACACACAACTGATTGAAGTTACTTTTCCAATCGTAGGATATAT
The DNA here is from genome assembly GCA_021852345.1 of Actinomycetes bacterium. Classification (GTDB taxonomy): domain Bacteria; phylum Actinomycetota; class Acidimicrobiia; order Acidimicrobiales; family JABEUL01; genus JAJZNL01. Next base: position 29,678 of record JAJZNL010000038.1, on the reverse strand, counting down.
TATCGAAATAGAATTAGAATTTATCGTTCCAGAAACTTGACTAAATGATGAACCTGAATTGGTTGTAAGAAATATTGATCCTAAATTATTAGACGCATTAGATTCGCCGACAAAACAAGTTGATGTTGAATTAGGTAAACATCCATAAGCACTTAATGAAGTCATATTAAAAGGCGAAGTATTAGACGAATTTGGAACGGATGAAAGTGTTCCTATCGCATTTCCATAGCTGTCATAGCCGGTATATGTTGTATTGCCATTCGGATCAGTTACAGATATCGGTTCTCCGAAATGATTATATGTGTATATTGTGGCTCCCTTTGGCGGACTTATTGTCAAATTAGAACAGCTGGTAGATTCAATAGAATCTGAAACATCGTTTAGGTAATTTCCGTTAGCTGACCAACAAAGATTTCCTCTGAGATCATAGTCGTTTGTAACCGCCGTACCGTCAGGGTAAACTGTTTCAATTTTCATATATGTATTAGGGTCATAAAAATAACTTGTAGTTGATTGACTAGATGATCCATAACCACTTACAACTCCAGTTAGCTCACCATAACTATAAATATCTTCTGTCTCATTTCCATTAGGAGATGTAATAATTGACGTTCCGTTTCCACCGGCATCAGAAATAGTGTAACTATAGTCGGTGGTATTTCCCATCGGATCAGTTACAGATATTACCTGACCGGATGAATTAGAATTATAATTATAACAAGTAGTATAAGTTGGTGCTGACTTAGTTCCGCAAGTTGTATTTGAACCGCCGTTTGGAGACGTGTGAGACAGTATCTCAAAATTTTCATTGCCGTTATTGGCCAATGAATAACTATAAGTGTCCGTACTACCTGTAGGATTCGTTATGGACACAAGATCTTCATAAGATCCCGTAACGGTACCACTGTTTAATACAAACCCTCCATTATAATTGAGCGACCACATATCCGAAACTGTTGTGCCGGACATGTCCCAAACGGCCTGTACAACACCATTCGGGCCGATTCCATATACTATAGAATTATTAGATACATCCGTGTAGACAATACAACTCGTAAGCCAACTATAACTGATTGTACTCGGACAACCAGAGCTACCAGGTTGTACGTTATAACTTACACCAATGAGATCTAGATCCTGTGCATTTCCGATGTATTCCAATTGTCCGCTGTTGTTATAAGTTAATACTCTTAACCCCGAGTTTTGCCTTAAAACGTAAGTTTGAGTGACTGGATAATAACTTAAAGTTGAAGTTACGAATGGATATGCGCAAAATGTAGCTACCGGATCACCGCTATATGAATCAGGTTGATAGCCGTTCTGGCTTGAATTAGGACAAGTTCCAGTAGATGACGCGGCACTGAAACTTACCTGTGCGCCACCAGAGCAGGTAACCGTAACTGTCGTGCCTAAACTGGATGATGTTGAATTTGTATATGCTTCACTGATATTGAGTGAAGACATATTAGATGCGCTCCAACCATCTCCAAAATATCCAATACTCGATGAGTTTTCTAGCTGACTTTTGGCTTCAAGCGAATTATAGGTTAAATTAAAACCAAGTGGTCCGCCAAATACATTTGAAGAAAATCCGTTGTAGTTTTCTATTAAATTTCCGTTCTCAGTATTTATTTCTTGAGAAGTAGGGTCTTGGGTATTACCACCACCTTTTGAATTGGCATTACAATTACCATAAGTTAAAGTAGGGTTAATCGGTTGAATAGGCGGTATTACGGGAGGTTGACCTAATTTAGTCCAACCTTCAGTTTCTGATACGCTTGGACAAAGTGCTTTATCACTGCCTCCCGTATTTAATACTTGTCCTGTGTCATTGCCGCTATAAGTAGTTGTATTGGAACCAATAGTAATTTGAAAACTTATATTTGGAATAAATCCGTCCGGCGAATTACACGGAAATGCCGATGGCTTATCTGATGTATCAAACACGGACGTTGAGGCATCTAACATCACACCAGTATTAGGTGGCAAAGCATCTCCACTAGGATTCATATATTTGTATTTGTTTGTGACAAAATTAAATGAATAGCTACCTATTGTTACATTAAGATTGTTGATGGTTTCAGATGTATTTGTAGGATTAACTATCATAATAGCACCATTATCCAAACTACTAAGATATCCGCTTACAAAATTGGGATCGGCATAAACCTGATAACCTTTATAGTCAACTGTTGGACAATTTTTCGAGCCAATAGTGCTATTTACCAAACATGGCGTTAATTCCCAAGGTTTTGGAGGACCGTCGTTGATCAAATGAAGACTGTCGGCATAACCTAAATAGACTTTAACTAAACTAGATGAACTGCTAGAACTAACTAATGTAGAATCTAGCTTTTTAACACCTATTGAACCGTTGGTGACAATTGCTATAGCAAACAACCCGATAGGCAACAACAATACCGATAGCAGTATCTTGGAAATTGAACTAATAAACTTTGATTTAATGTTGCTGTTTTTCATCTAATTACCCACTTTCAGAGTTGAACTTGCGCTTAATTTATAGATGACCGGATTATAATCTTTTATGCCTAATCCATAAAAACCTGCAGATACGGAACTGTTTATGTGACTGACTAAAATACCTACAGGAGTCGAGTTAATTTGTTTTATCGATAACATATTGTTAGGCGACATTGAAATATCAAATTCATTGGTTAAATTATTTACTGTTGGACTGGGTCCAAGGGCTATACAATCAGTTAAGTTACAAGCAATTGAACTAACGAATGCTGAATTGGCACCTAAGTTTAAATAGCTGAAACTAATGCCCCCGTCTATGGTATATATTGCGTTAGCCGATATACTACTAGCACTATTGTTTCTGACAGAGTTAGGTCCTACTGCGATACATACTATATTCGTTACACAAGATATTGACGATAGAGGCGGAACGCCCCGCGCCATAGGTTTAGAGGTCCACGTTGAGCCTCCGTTAGCTGACACCACCACAACGTCTCCGCCGACTCCTATGCAATCGGTTTGATTAAAACAACTAACAGCTTGTAAACCGCTAATCTTATTTAGGTATTTATCTTGGCTAAATGTATATCCGTTATTAAACGATGAAATAATAACTGCGGTGTTAGATGTGAAATCTCCTTGTTTACTCCCAACTACGATACAATTTATCTCAGTTATACAAGTTGCAGATGTATAATCCACATTTTGTATAAATGATGTCGAACTATTCCAAGTTACTCCCGCGTTATTTGTGTATATTATTGAATTTAAGCCAACAGCGATACAGTCTAAAGCAGTTGAACAAGCTATTGAGCTTAAATTGCTAACGTAACTTGGAATCGTAGCTTTAACGAAACTTACAGCAGTATTATTTGATACATAAACTACGCCCCTATTGTTGTTGCTACCGACAGATATACATAAACTCACTGATGGACAAGCTATAGAATTCAGCTTTCCGGCCAAAGGCGTAGATATCGAACTTTTCGGTGATAAAGAAGATGAAACAGAACTATTGCTAACCGAACTTTTTGTATTAGGAATTGAAGTAGCTGAACCAGAACTGGTTGCTTTAGCTGAAGTTAACGAATTTGATTTATTTGTATAATCTTGAAAATAAAAAAATACAAGAGTAGCAATGACAACAAGTGTTACTACGGTAAAATAAATTCTATAATGCCCCCCCCCCAAAGGAGTTTTCAAATGGGGAGTTTTTAGTTATGGCGAAATCTCTATCATCTAGTTTCATATTGGAAGAATTTGTTTTGAGGGATAGGTTTTTAATAGGCGGAGTAGACTGTTCGGTTGATTTCATTTTAAAGTCCCTTTCTTTCACCCAAACTTTTATATGCAAATAATTATATTTGCATATTCCGATTTTTTTATTCGTATATCCATGATATTTAGGTGTTGAAAAGCTTAACATATTCTGAAAATTCTTGTCAAGTAATTTTTCTTTTTAGCAACTTTCGTGCACTTCGTTATTGAGTCCAGGACTAACAATTTTGCTTTTTTCCAGATAATATAGCCAGATAATAAAGCCAGATAATAAAGTAAGGGGATCTCAATTTATCAATCTTCCCTATATGTGAACTATCTATAATGACGGTATTTCCCGCTTGAATGTGAATAATTCTGTACAAATAAACAGGGTTATCCCCTTACAAAACAAGAATTTTAGTGCCAATTAACCAAGCTTGCAATTTGTATCCGTTTTCCTATCTCTTTTTTAAGAAATGAACAAATTAGGCACCGTGTATATACCGTGCCTATTTAAATAATACAGATCAGGTATCGCCTACATTACGAGCTTTAATTATCACCCAATATCTCTAACATTTACCCACATCTATGCTTAGAGTCCCACTAATTGCTCTTTAACTGAATTTGTGATTTCGATAATAAATGTTTGTCCTCAAAATAGCATCGGAGCTTAATTTTTGCCGGAGATAAATGTCCGTAAATTAAATACCCAAACCCCGGTTCCAATTGTCTTAAAGTCGAACTCGTCAACAAATTTGAAGTTTGAGAAGATACAGTATGGGTCTTATTTCCAACCCCGTCAGTGGAAATAGTATTTACCTTATTTAAAATGTTGCCTCCAAGTGAAGACACTTTATCTAAATTGTCTACGTCAGATAAACCCGACAGTACTATTTTGGATCTGTGATTGTTAATAATAGTAGAGGCCTTGTTTCCGTAGCGAGAATATATCTGGGCTATATCTTGAAAAATAGAAACAATCTGAATACCGTTTGACGCCGCCGTTGACGCCAGTGTATCCAGAGACGATATCGGCGCAATGTTCGCCGCCTCATCTAAAATCAATAACAGCGGAGGATCCAATGGCATTTGACCAGAGGTAACATTTTCAAAAGCTTGCCTCAATATTTCTTTAATTACGGTTGAAAAATAGTCTTTTAATCTATGTTGTTCATGAGCTGGCGATATTAGATACAAGGTGTTGTTTCCTTTAAAGAAATCAGTAGTGGAAAACAATTTTTCATCGCCTCTGAAATTTGAATATGACTCCAGAACAGTTTCTAATGTTGTAAAAATAGAAGAGCGTTGCCTGTCTTCTTTTAACAAAACGGATTCAAACGAATGCAAAGCTTTTTGGTCATCAAGTTCCACCAATAGACGAACAACCTCATCTACAGCCTGAGTATCAACCCAAGTTATAACATCCTGCATTCCAAGATCAAAGCCCGAAGCAGCATAAAGCATCGGAGCCAAAAGCTTAGATGCGCATTGGTACCAAAATCTTGATTCTTCCAGGCCTGATTGACTGCAGGTTTCTAATGTCATGTAAGAACTAATTTTTTTCGCTGAATCAAAACTTTTAATATCTGGAATCGGAGACCACAAAGTCTTAGGATACTGTGTTTGCAGTGACGGATCGATAACTGTCACATCACCGCAATTGCTACGATACCCAATAGTCAAATCCACCAAATCAGTTTTGACACTCGTTGCCACTATAGGACCGTCCCATTCCAACAGAGCTGGTATGCAAAATCCCGTGGTTTTTTTCGATTGAGTAGGCCCGATAACTAATAAAGATTGATTTTTTTCGCCGGCCAATAGTTTATTTTTAAATAATCCAAAAACTAATCTTCCGCTAAGACTCTCATTTACTATTAGATCAGAGACATCTTTTAAAGAGGCCCATCTCGAATACGAAATATCGTGCTTCTCCTTAAAAACGTAAGGCTTAATTTTGCCAACCCATTTTCTTAGGATTACGCTCTTGTAAACAAAAATTGTTACTGAGACAAGCAACAAAATATTTAAAAATGTAGCAACGATGAACATTTTGTTGCTTCCTATATAGGTATTCTTGTTCCACGCATTGGCGGGATATCTGAAATAATAAAACAGACTTTGCGACGAATTAAGTACCATCTTAAAAAGTGGGAGTCTAAATAGTCTAAAGTTTGAAAGTAAATCGCACAATTCGGCAGTTAAACAGTCGAAAATCATTAATGCGACAATGGGCACGGCCGTATATAGATATATATTGTTAAATTTTCCAGTTTCTAAAGGTTTTTTATTATTCACACCCTACTCCTTGCTGTTCCTACAACACTGTTCCTACAACCCCTCTTTTTCTAGTTTGCCTCTCTTTTCTACTCTGTCTTGGTTGTCTACTTTGCCCCTTTTTTCTAGTTTGCCAAGTCCAACCATAAAACCAAAGTTAGTCACATACAACATACTGCTGTTTAATCGACAATTTCTATATTGCCTTAATTCATTGCCTTTAAATAACTGTGTGAATTAAAGTCAATATCAGATTTAAGCTGTTGATCAGTATCAACAATATTTTTTTCGAATTCTGAGATCCGGTGTCTTATTAAAAACGACTTTTCTGAAACCTTCCACAGGGCATGGGCCCGAGTTAATTTCGGCAAAATCTCCAATTCTGTTGAATTGAGTTTTAATGTTTGCTTCAAAAGTTCCAACTCACTTTGCGGTTGACTAAAGATAATTTTCGTTTCAGAATCAGAGATAAGCCCGTGAGAGGAATCTGAAAAACCGGATTCAAAGTTATCCCCGGAAAGGTTAACATGACTTAAATCACTTAGTCTATGGAATACCGCTATGTTGCTGAGGCCATACGCCCTAGACAGTTTCCATAACCGCTGCAACCAGTTCCTGGTTGCAAAGTTATTTAAAACAGCCCAAGCCTCATCAATAACGAAGTACCACTTATTATTAACCTTCTTATTGGCAATGAAGGACTGCATCCAAGAAATTGTACAGGCCATAACTATATCCAGTGATGTTGAGTTAAAAAATTCCGATAGGTCAATAACCACAATCGGAGTTTTCGTAAATTCCTGAATATCGGTATTCCTTTTTGATCTATCCGTACTAAAAAGTCCAAATAGTTCAGAATTGACTACCAAATTAAAGCAGTAGGCCATCTGTCTGCTCTTTTCATAGAGTAATTCAAAATCTGCAGACAGCTCATAAGCCATTGCGGGTTGAAAGTTTATAAATAGCTTGGCCAGCCTGTCAATATTAAATTCATTCGGTTCGTTATCTTTTGCATACCTTATGACAAGTTGAATAACTGTCATCTCCAAGGGACTTAGCTCCCTTTTAAGTCTGGCTTCTATAATTGCAACTACTATCCCACTATCAGACCCTCGCCAAGGTTGCCCCTCATTTTCGAATAAACTTTTTTCAGAGATGGGATTAATGCGAATGGGTCCATTTTTTTTGAGGGTTATCGACGTTACGCCGAATGCCTTACAGAGACTTTGATATTCCCCCTTGGGATCGATTATCCAGGCTGTTCTGCCAAACGCTATCTGTCTTGCAACAAAGGATTTTATAAATGCACTTTTACCTCTACCGATTTGACCCAGAATAACCATATTTGGATTGGTAATTAATTGCTTTCTGTAAAGTTCAAAGGGATCGAACAAAAAAGGATTGCCGAATATGTTGTCGCCAACATATGTACCATAATCCAATAATGGCAAGTCATGGCCAAAAGGATAAATCGAACCTATGTGTCGCCCCGAAGCTCTATGATTTTGCATTTTCATCTTACGCCTCTAACTAGAGGCAACATAAAGTTAAATCCCGTATCTTGATTTCCGAACAGTTTTTGCAGACTGAGTCCACATTTGGCAGCTACAAGCTCTATTTGCGCTTCCTTATCTTTTAATTCACTCAAGGTGTCCGCGGTGACACTCAGATATCCCGAATACTTAAATGTCTCATACCCTCTTGCAATTTCATAATTTAGTAGCTCATTTTTTGACTTACTGTGAGCCCTAGTTGCGCTGTTTAAAAACCCCGCACGGCTGCGAAGATCATCATCTGACATATGGCTGATTAGCTTAGCTTCTGCTTCTTTTTTTGCCGTTTCAAACTCAATTGGGGAAATAATAAGTGAAAACATTTTGGTAAAATTACACCCCAATACCAAAGGTGACAAAAAATCCGAAAACACTTCAAATTTTGGCCATGACGATATCCAGTAGGTACTGATTACCTTTGAATTCAACTTGAGGTGATCCCATTCTGACTTATATGAGAACCTATAAATATCGTCAAAATAATTTGACGATAGATTCGTGTTAAAACCCGACGATAACATCAAATTTTTAATTACATTTTCAATCGCCTTTTTGGTACAGGTACCACTAATTTCAAAACCGCCTGCACGCAAAGTTCTGTTAACGTTTTTTGCTGTCTCAAGTATTTCGTCATAGATTTCACTTACAATCTTTAGATCGTTTGGATTTATATTTTTTTTATTAAGGCCTACGGCAATATATGAACTTTGAGTATTGTGCACCAAATCGGAACTATCCAAAAATTCGTTATAGCTTTTAGCAGCCGAATGCCTTATGTCTACGTTTATATCCGTCATAGAATCATTCAGGCGAATTTTAAGATCGGATAGAGCGATCGGATGGGTAATATTTATAATTTGAATACCAGATAAATTCTCCACTGACTCCTTAATTGAATTTAAAGTATTAGCCCATTGATCTACCGCCTGATCTTTACCGCTTGTGCTCAAAAGTCCAAATTGGCCTTTTGAAATCTTGAGCAAAACTATAACTTTTTTATTTAGCGGATCTAAAATTGCACCGATATTTTGAGGAGTCGCAATTATAGATATTTTCTTTAGCAGTTTAACTTCAAAACTGTTGTGATTTCTTTTCGAAGTCGATCTCGTTTCATGATTTAAAAGGTCTGAACTTTTAGCCTCACCGATTAAGGAACCAGCTACTGAACTTTTAGTTATATCAGAATTGTTCATAAGCTTTGTATCCAAAACCCACTTTGTCAACAGCAATAACCACGTAAGAAGTTTTTTACCTCTCATGTTTACTGCAACTAAACTAAAACCCGCCGTTACCACAAAAAGACAGGAAATTAAACCGAGTACTGAACCGAATTGGTTCAAAAATCCGATTCCAATCATGACCGATAAGCCGACGACGAAAATGTCAATTAACTTAAACCCGCCAAGGGTTACTGTATCTTCAATGTCAGCAAATGTAAATTTTTTAGTATCCTGCGAAGAATTTGGGTTATCCACGTTTTAATCCTTTGTCTCTTTTTACTTATACTACTTCTGGCTATCTGTGGCATCTAAGCCTGCGGCTTTACGCATTGTCAAAATATCTTCATATGCAGAATTAAATAGTTCTAAATCAATTTCGCGCTCTGCTGGATCATAAAAATTCAAACTCTCAAAATTTGAGCTTGGAAAATGCGTATCTAAGGTTGCGCCGTTTGTAGATGTGCTGGTGGACGCCGCAGAAAGATTTGAGTCTATAACCGAATTAACACCGCCGGTTTGCTCCGATAAAGCAAATGCGGTTGAATCCATACCAGCAACCCCCGAAACTGCCTGCGTTAACTTAGAGGCCTTTTGTGTTATGTTTGCTTTAGCGGAATGTCCCATTTGACTAACCGACCCAAAATATTCCATTGCCGGAATAATATGCATCAGAAAAAACGGACTGTAGACTGCAAGTAAAAGCAACGCCAATGCAGTTAATACGGATCCGACGGTTACGTTATGTACACTAGTTAGCTGACTTACCGCTAAAGCAATTACAACCACCACTATAAGTTTTGAGATAATCAGAGATATCAGCAAATCAATCATTTTACGCAACCAATGCGAAGTACTGGGCCAGATTAGACCCATAAACGCTAAAGGAAGAAAAAGAACGGCAAGTTCGATCGCCGCAGACCTAACAATCATTTCAAAGACCAGACCCAAAAAGCCAAAAATAAATATAAGTAAAATCACTAAAGTAAAAAAACCCGGCAGCAGGTTTGAGCCTGGAGTTGAAACCGACAGCAAATAAGCACCTAAATTTGACAAACCTTGCGACAGGCTAATGCCCGCGGACTCTAAAAACATAGCGCTAAGCCTGTCAACTAGCTCCAACGCAAATTTAATCATTACCATTGCGAAACCGGTACCCAGAAGCGAAATAGGAATATCGACTCCTATCAGCTTTAGTAGACCTTGGCTATTTTGGGTTATCACCAACTTTATGATCGCAAACATAATTAACGGAAGCATTAAGCTTGCCGAGGTTATTTCCATGAGCTTTAGGTAGTGACTGAAATTTTGTGAGTAGATATCTGGGGCAGTCTGATTGTTGACAAGATTTAAAAACTGCCCGATCATATATATCACCGAATTGGCAACCCATCCGATAATGGAATTAACGAGACTGCCGAAACCCGCAGACATCAAACCTGACAAAATTGTCGAAATCATTTTTAATTTTCCGAAGTATTAGTAAATATCAAGTATTAATGAATATTTTGACCCATTGAAAAAAAGAAATTTATTAGCACTGGAGCGGCCCCTATCAAAAGAGCCGCTCCAGCCGAAACCATAACCGTTCGTTTCCCGACAGAACTTTGATGATAATTCTGAGAGTGAGCACCAATTGCCCACGATGCCGCTCCTACAAGTAAAGCAATAAGAGCTATCATTAGCGCCCAGCCCGCTATACCGTCTGTCAAGGTCTGAAGCGTAGAACCTCCCGGTAAGGCACCCATATTTGGCTGAACATTAACAATCAACCCGTAAAATCTCGAAATTGACGAAAAACAACCTAAATTCCGCGCCGAAGTAGTAAATATTTGAAACATCTATATCCCTTTCTCTCATTTTATATGTTTTCAATGTATTTCATGCTAATACATAACATAATAACACAGGATAATCACCATATTTCACAAGGGCTTCAAAATACATGGCAAGCTAGTATATATGAAAGTTACTCTGAGCACTGCAGAATTTATTGGGGCCGTTGCTGCACTTCTTATACTTTTAATTGCGGTGGGACTTTATTTTTCCAAGGCGGGAAAGAAAGAACTCCTTCAGCGCCTCAGCGCTCTGGCTTCCAGGCTGGGTGAAGACATTCATCTTAACGAAAAGACCCATTTAGATGTCGTTTTAACTAAGTTGGAAATTGCCACTGATCAAGCCGCAGCAGCAGTAAGCGAGGTAAGCTCCGATGCCATAAGGATGAAAAGGACCTTAGATCGACTCCCCCAAGGAATACTTCTTTGTGACGAAACAGGGGACATACTCTTCAAAAACGTATCAGCCATTAAGCTTTTGTCTTCAACCTCAGCCGAATTGATTGCCGCCAATGCCGTCGATGAAGTCATAAATCTTTCTATTTCTACGATGGGTACAGCAGAAAAGTCGGTTGAGATTTTTGGAGAAAATCGATTGACAGTATCATTTAAATGTATGTCAGTTGACGACGGACAGAGATCATTAGGTTATGTTGTAATTTTAGAAAATACCTCCGATAAAAAAATGTTAGAGGACATACGACGTGATTTTGTGGCTAATGTAAGCCATGAGCTTAAGACTCCCATGAGCGCCTTGGGACTTTTAGCCGAAACACTGGTAGATGAGACTAACCCCGAAGTTATTAAAAGACTTACCGAAAGAATACAAGTCGAAGCTTTCAGGGCAAGCAGAACAATTGACGACCTCTTGGATTTGTCCCGAATTGAAGCCGAACAGTCTCCTCAACGAGAAGTGGTATCTTTAAACCATATCTTGGCTGATTCAATCGAAAGAAACCGATCCTCTGCAACAAATCGTAATATAGCAATTAAATTCGACGAATTACCTGAAACTTTAAGCGTCTTGGGTGATCGACGTCAATTGGCAAGTGCATTTTCAAATTTAATAGAAAATGCAATTAAATACTCCGACACCGAAAGTGTTGTTCAAATTAACTTAATTAAAGGTGAAAACGAAGCAATAATTGAAACCGCCGACTCTGGAATCGGAATACCTGAAAAAGATTTACAAAGAATCTTTGAACGGTTTTACAGAGTAGATCAGGCAAGATCTCGGGAATCGGGAGGTACGGGATTGGGACTATCGATTGTTAGACACGTTGTGCACAACCATAATGGAAATATTAGCGTAAAATCTATGGAGGGAGTCGGTTCAACTTTTACCGTCACTCTGCCACTGTTTAATCCAATTAGCCCAAATGACAATGCAGCCACAGAACAAAACTAACGACCAGCTTTCGATATTGATTGTCGAAGACGAAATTTCATTTGTCGACGCATTAGCCGTTGGACTTAAGCGTGAAGGTTTTAAGGTATATGTGGCAAAAGACGGCCAGCAGGCTTTAGCTAATTTTGATGCGGTCGATCCAGATGTGATACTACTGGACGTTATGCTTCCCAAGATAAACGGAATAGACGTCTGTAAGACAATTCGACTCAAATCCCAAGTACCGATAATAATGGTTTCGGCTAAATCATCGGAGATGGACACCGTGGTCGGACTTGAGGTCGGAGCCGATGACTACGTGGCAAAACCTTACAGAATGTATGAACTAATCGCTAGGATCAGAGCCGTACTCCGAAGGAAAAGCGAATCCAATACGGCTACGAAAAAAACCAAACCGATTCAAAACGGAAACATACTTCTGGATCCTGAAACCCATACCGTAAAGATAAACGACCAGCCCGTATTTTTTACAGTAAAAGAATTTGACTTGCTTGAAACTCTAATGAAATCCGCCGGTAAGGTGGTTATGAGAGACCAACTTATAGACAAAGTTTGGGGACCCAACTTTTATGGTAGCTCCAAAACGTTGGACGTACACATTCGAGGAATTCGAAAAAAACTGGAAGAAAACGGGTCAAACGAAGATCAGATATCCACGGTACGCGGTTTAGGTTATAGGTTTGCATCCGAGTCCGAGCCCATAACCTGAAAATTAAACTAAATCTCCGTTTAACGAAATCGTAGTTTTGTCGTTCAAATAAGGCGAAAGAACTTTCGGTAGACTTACAGTACCGTCAGGATTTCTCCCGGTTTCCACAATAGCGGCCCATATCCGTGGCCAAGCCAAAGCAGAGCCGTTCAGCGTATGAATCAGTTCCAATTTTGAATCTTCTTTTCTTCGATACCTTATGTTTGCTCTACGCGCTTGGTAGTCTCCAAACCACGAAACAGAAGAAACCTCCAGCCACTTGTCACAACCAGGCGCATACGCTTCGATATCAAAAGTACGCTTTGAGGAGTTTCCCAAATCTCCGGTACATAGATCCAATACTCGATACTTAAGGCCTAATTGCTCAACCAAGTTTTCCGCTCTTTCAAGTAACAGCTTATGAGCATCCTGAGCTTTTTCTGCGGTGGTATAGGCCAAAATCTCGACTTTATCAAACTCGTGCACTCTCAACAACCCTCTGGTATCGCTCCCTGCGGCGCCCGCTTCTCTTCTAAAACATGCGGTGACGGCGGTCATATATTTGGGAAGTTCAGCTTCGGAAAAGATTTCGTCTCTGCCCAATGAGGTAAGTGGCACTTCTGCCGTCGGTATTGCCCACAAATCGTCCCGTTCCATGTGATATGCCTCGTCGGCAAATTTAGGAAGATGTCCCGTCGATTTCATCGTATCGCTCTTGACAAATGTGGGCGGCCGTATCTCTTCAAAAACATCAGAATGCATATCCAACGCAAAATTGGTCAGGGCTCTGATGAGTTTAGCTCCTGCTTTTCTATACATCGGGAACATAGACCCAGAGATTTTTGCGCCGTTTTTCATATCCAAAATAGACAATTCAATCCCGATATCCCAATGCGGAACTCTTTGACTTTGACCAAATTGCAAATGGTCATTTACTATCTTTACCGTAACGTTTCCATCGCTGTCTTTGCCGACGGGAGTATCTTCAGACGGAAAGTTGGGCAGATACAGCAGCTTAAGATTTAGTTCGTCCTTCAGTTGACTTAGCTCTGACTGATATTGTTCTAAATTTGTCGCGGCCTCTTTGGAACTTTGATTTAAAGATTCAAGCAAATCCAAATCCGAAGATGCTTTTGCCTGAGAATATTTTTTTGAAAGCAGCTTTATTTCAGCGCGAATATTCTCGGTTTCCGCGGTTAAATTTCTAACGCTATTATCCAGCCGCATAATTTCTTCAAGCTCTTTTGGGTCTACACCTCTTTTACTTAAAGAACTTTTACAATTTTCTAAATCACTTCGTAATAATTTAATGTCTATCATAACTGCACCATATTAAATCTTACAGTTTATTTTGCCATTGTCTAAGTAAGGCTGCAGAGAGCGGACCGAGATGCGAAGCCACCACTATACCTTTGGAATTTACAAGTACACTAAATGGCAACCCTTTGGTATTGTAACTACCAGTTATAAGTGATTCGCCGGGATCATATCCAATAGGAAACTTAAGACCATATTGTTTAATTAAATTTTCTCCGGCTGTTTTTGAATCACCCGAATCTATCCCGATTACACTAAACCTTAGTCTGTCTTGATAGCTACTCAAAAGAATAAGGTCTTGTTTGCAATCGGTACACCAACTGGCAAAAAAAGTCACCATTACCTCTTGGCCTTTGGGAAGTGACAATGTTTTTGCGACTCCCTTGGTTTCTACAACTCCCTTCAAAGTCAGTTGCGGCAAATTAAAATTAGGTGCCGATGAATTTATCGCCGGACCAAGACCGTCGGTTAGAGTCAATGTCGTAATTTGATTTGCTTTAGGTCTAATTAAAAAGGAAAGAGCTATTGCGGCCAACAATATTAGAGTTATGATAAACAGAACGATTCTAACTTTTTTTGTCATCAAAAAGACTGCAACCGATGAATTAACAATGCATCGACACCTACGGCCAAAAACAGCACGGTCAAATAAGTGATCGAGTATTTAAACAATGACAGAGCCCGCTTTAAGGTGGGATCAAACTTTAGTTTAAAGGAGTAATAAATAAAAGCAACTCCGCCGAAGACAGCTGCGATAACATATATCAAATTAAGTTTGGCCAAAGGAATCAATACAACGGTAAGAACTACCGTAACGATTGTATAGGCAATAATTTCATTAGTAGTCCGCCTCAGAGATTTAACTGCTGGAAGCATCGGTACGTTTACATTTGAGTAGTCCTCTTTGTACTTAATAGCCAGCGCCCAAAAATGCGGAGGTGTCCACGTAAATATCACAGCCGCCAAAAGTATCGGGGTCAAATTAATCCCGCCTGTAACCGCCGCCCAGCCCACTAAGACAGGCATGGCACCTGCGGCTCCACCTATAACAATATTTTGCGTGGAATTTCGCTTAAGCAAAAGCGTATAGACGAACACGTAAAATAAAGTTGCCCCAAGAGCTAATACCGCAGATAGCAGGTTGACTTCAGCTAGAAGCATTATAAAAGCCGCAACTTCCAACAACACCGAAAAAACCAATGCACCCTGCCAACTCACTGCTCCCGTAACCAATGGTCTGGACTTTGTTCTTTGCATCTTTGCATCGATGTCACGGTCTATAACCATGTTGGCTCCGTTTGCTCCGCCTGCAGCCAGTGTACCGCCGGCGATAGTCCACAAGACCAAAGCCAACCCCGGTACGCCTTTTTTCGCCAGAAACATTGTCGGAACCGTCGTAATCAGCAGCAATTCAATTATCCTGGGCTTAGTTAAAGCTACATAGCCCAGAACTTTATCCATATATTTTTTTGACGGCTTAGCTGTAACATCTACAACCGCTTGCATAGTTGCCATAAGTTAAGTTTAATAGTGGAAAGAATGTAATTCGGTTCGGTATTTTAAAACAGTTGATCCACAAGAACTCTGTATAACAGCATTAAATATCGATTTGTAAGATTACCGGCCTGAATTTACAAATTACATTATCAGACTAACATATTTATATACTTCTTTTTTAAAGAATTTGATGCAATTAACAAACAAACTTACCAACCCTAAGACTTTTAAGAACTTTTCGGTTTGGATGACCAGATCAATTATTCTGCTAGTCGTAACCGGGGGCATCGTTCGACTAACCGAAAGCGGGTTAGGTTGTGCCGATTGGCCGAACTGCACAAAAAATTCATTTATTGCGCCCCTAAAGTATCATGCCTTAGTGGAAGACGCAAATAGATTTGTCGTAACTTTAGTCTCCGTAATTATTATTTTAAATTTTATTTGGGCAATAAAATTAAGGCATAAACAATCTATCATTACCGCCTCAACTATCATTGGGCTTCTGATTGGCCAGATATTTATGGGGGCTTTGGTAGTTTATTCACACCTGTGGCCTCCCTTTGTAATGTTGCATTTCTTTCTATCAATCTTGATGATAGTTGCTGGTGTAATTCAAATCCACACCTCATCAAAACTTTTCAATAACGCTTCGGACAAGTCTGATTTAAACTCAAAACTGCGCTTAAATCAAATTGACCGACACAACATTAATCTAATGTCAAAATTGGCAGTCGCTATGACATTTATTGTAATCCTCGTTGGTACCGCTGTTACGGGTGCCGGACCACATTCAGGTTCAATCGGTTCAAAACGCCTACCAATCAGCTATATCAAAATAGCTTTCATTCATATTGGTGTCGTCTCCTTGCTTTTCTTTAGTTTAGCTACCCTAGTTTTATATATTTCCAAACTTGAATTTTCAAAAGATGTTATTAAGTGGGGATACTTTTCAATTGAAGCATTAATGGCTCAAGCGGCAGTCGGACTGATTCAGTTAATATTTCACAGTCCCGCTTTAGTGGTCGGTATTCATCTGTTTGGCGCTTGTGCCGTTATCAGCATTATATTTGAGTTCTACCTGTTGGTTATCGACCAACTTAATTTTACCGATAAGGTAAATGAGTCGCCTGTATGCGTCAGTAATATTGGCGATGCCAACGAAGGGAACAGAAGCGTTGTCAACACAGATTGATTTAAATCTCGAAAATTATACAACCAATATGATCGACAAGGTTTGGTTAGTTATAGTTTGGGACGATCCAGTTAACTTAATGAGCTATGTTACCTATGTATTCCAGAAGCTTTTTGGATATTCGAAGTCCCGGGCGGAAGCATTAATGCTTCAAGTTCACAATGAAGGAAAATCTATGGTTTACGACGGACCCTTTGAAAAGGCGGAGGCCTATGTGAAGGCATTACACGAGCACGGCCTTTGGGCAACCATGGAACAATCATAACTTTAAATTATTATGAGCATAGAATTTGAACCAGATGAAGTACCCTATGTTGAACGCGTTCATGACGGTACCTTTTTATTTCATATCCCTCCTATATTAAAAGAGATATTAAATGAACATGCAGACCACCTTAAATCCGAACTTTCAACCGAAAGCGATCTCCATCCCAATCTAATGCGTCTAAATCCTCCAGCATCCTTAAATGACATTCAGCGCGCGATAGATTTTAGTTCTTTATATAATTTCTCTATTCGTAATACTCACTTAAGCAACTTACAGGCCTTAACGGAATTTGAAACGGATGTCGCAATCACGGCTGAAACCTTAAATTCAATCGCTATGGCCATAAACTCCCTGAGACTATTTTTAGGGAGCGAGTTGGGAATAGATGGAGGAGAAGCCGAAAACTCTCTTTTAATGCAAAGCGGAAGCTATCATCTCTATATACTTTTGGGATATCTTTTAGAAGAAATCGTCACCGCGTTAAGCGAGCAAAACTAAGATTTAAAAACCAATGAAAAAATTATTGTGTTTAATGGGCTCGGGCGAAATAGCACCCAATATGGTAAAAGTCCATCGTAAAATAATAAACGATTTAACCAAGAGTTTTGGACAAAACGATAAGCTTAGAGCAGTCAGTTTGGCCACTCCATATATATTCCAAGAGAATCTACAGGAACTTTCGGAAAAAATAGTTTCTTATTTTCAAATCAGCCTCAACTTGGAAATTACCCCTATAGATATAATCGACAATTTTCTGTCGACCGACCACCTTAATTACAACCAAGATGAATTAGCAAGACAAACCTATAACGCAAATTTTATTTTCGCCGGACCAGGATCGCCAAGTTTTGCATTGTCTCGCTGGGAAGCCGGGCAGCTACCAAATATATTAAATGACAAATTAAAGCAGGGCGGAGCTGTTGTGTTTTCATCTGCGGCAGCTTTAACTTTGGGCAACTACACGGTACCTGTATATGAAATTTATAAATCGGGGGCCAAACCGTTTTGGCTAAAAGGCTTAAACCTACTTAAACTTATTGGGCTTAATGCAGCCGTAATACCTCACTTTAACAATGCCGAAGGCGGGACCCATGATACAAGATTTTGTTATTTGGGACAAACCAGACTCAACTACTTAAAAGATCAAATGGATGAAGGATCAGTCATCTTGGGAATAGACGAACATACTGCAGTTATATTTGATCTCGACAATCAAACCTTTGAAGTGTGCGGATTGGGGACTTTTACGGTTGAAGCTCCAAGGAATACCATTATATTCAACTCAGGTGACAAAGCCAGTATCGATGACCTTATCGCAATCGCCACAAAACAGGTTAGACCCGCGGCGAAGACAGAAATAAGTTGGAATAAAGATTCTTCGGCAAATAATGAAAACTCAACTGATAATTTGGAATCCCACAAATCCAAATTCAAAGAATTACTAGCGAATAAGCAGTATTCGAATGCAGGCAGGCAGGCCGCTTTAATGTTAGATCAATTGACAGCTTCTAACTTTGCAGGTGATTATAAGACACTTAAGCGGGTTGTTTCGACTCTAAAATCCATGATTTTAAATATATTTGACGACTACAATAGCCTTGAGCATAATTCGGAAGCGCTGATTTCAAATCTGACAGAACTCTTAGCTAAAACTAGGGATATAGCCCGTAAGTCGGGGAACTACGAAGTAGCAGATCTCATCAGAGAAGAGTTGTTAAATATCAATATCCAACTTAATGATTCACCATCGGGAACTACATGGACCATCTTAAAATAATAGTAAGATGTTATAGCTAAATCTATTTTAGTATTAAGCCCCCATCGTCTAGAGGCCTAGGACGCCACCCTTTCAAGGTGGTAGCACGGGTTCAAATCCCGTTGGGGGTACTTTCAAAATCAACGTAGACCTTCAAACAATTTCGGCCTTATCGAATCTCATTTAACCTAATCGGTTAAATCCAACCATGATAAATAATCAAACCAGTACCGGCAAAGTTAATCTTTAGTGACTTGTTCATCCTTTTCATCCTTTGTCTTCGACTTACTTATTCTTTGTGCTCCTTGTGCTCTTTGTGCTCTTTGTGCTCTTTGTCTGGCTTTTTTTAAAAGCACAAGATACTGAAATACAACAGGAGAATTCATTGGCGTTGTTATTCAATATTTAATGACAGTTAGTTTTTAACGACAGTTACAGAACCGGCGATTTGATGTAACGGCAGCAAATATACACAAGGTATGCCATACAAACCATAAAAGCTGTATTTAACGACCATTTCTATAAAATATGGCTGTTTTGGGTAATTTGAACCACTAATTTAAAAAAGACCTTAGCAAATTGTCAAAAAAATTGAGCCGAATGCTTCACCTGTTCGTTCATATCACGCTATATTTGATAGTCAAGATTAAATTTTGGTTAATTACTTAACCTAATATTAATCTTTGATAGTATTTGATATAAATTCTAAAAGGATTGGATCTTTATCTATGTTTAAAAACAAATCAAAAATCAAAGCGTTAACGATTACGGTATTTGCCCTAATGGTATCAGCTTTAATGACCGCATGCTCCAGCTCACCGGCACAAGTGACTACAATCAGGAAAGGACCTGCTCTTCCTGCCGTAAGTTTTGTAACAACACAGGCCGAATCCTTTAACGGACCCATACCCACTCAAAATGCAACAACAGTATGCGGTAGAAATCAGTATGGATTCATCGCCGAGATCCAACATGTGGGCATATTAAATACCAAAATAACTAAACACTACGGGCCGATGATTCCGTTGGCCAACGGGATGCCCAAACAGATGGAAGCTTCAGGCACTATAGTGGACGGCAGCGGAGGAAACGTTGATCTTCCTTTTGACCATTCTTTTGGTGGCGATTTTTCAATGGACGTAGCAGTGCAAAAACCATATCTGAAATTGCACCAAAAACTTGGGGCAATTCAAGGAGTTCCGCCTGGTGAGGTTCACATGGAAATTCAAATGGGCGAAATGCCACACTTCAGTACCGACCCAACAGTCAGCAAACTTCCGGCAAATATTTCTTGGCCGGACTATGCCACTAATGCCGAATCCTCAATTCTTCCCGGATTCATTCCCCAAAATGGAGACTCAACTGCGATTGAAGGCGATTGGGTTACAGACTGCGGCCATCCCGATTTTCACAGCGAACTTCATGAAATGACGTTTATGGCATATGGTCATGACCAAAATAATGCTTCGGTTGTTCATACTTTTTATAATCCCTATCTTCCGAGTGAACTTTACAACCCAAACACGGCTCTGTCATCCCAAATTAACAACCCTAAAAATTTGACGCTTAGTTCTACCGTTCCACTCGTTCCTAACTTTTTGGTAAACAAAGTAGTCAACATAGCAGAAACCCATTCCACCGCACCGATTTCAGTTCCGATGTTAGTTGCGCCAAGCAATGTGGCTCCTTCTCCCTTTACTGTTTGTGCCCCCAATAAAGGAACAGGACATAACTTCAGTTTGTCTTATGACTTCGTCACCAGACCAGGAGTTAAAATTAGTGAATCCGCAAACAACACATTAGGATGTGCCACATTTACTGTTAAATTTACTTCGTCATTTAAGAATGTACCTCCCAAAGGTCAGACAGAGTGTCCCGTACCGTGGAGTTGGTTAAATCAAAATGCGGCGGGATATGCAGTTGGAGGTACGATTAACCTACAATCGACCATTTTAAATGATGCAACTGCAGTTTTCCCAAGTTCAAAATCCGTATTTTCTCAGGTATTGAATAAAGAGATGAGAGTAAATTGCTACGACGTGTTAGGCACAAGTCTTTCTCCCACGATAGGCGGCGGCCAAACCATATCCACATCTGAGAGCCAAATTCTACCGTTTGTCGGGTGGATAAAAGCAGAATGGAATTAAAGCCAAAGCCGCTTAAATTTGGATTAATCTTATTGCTGACAATTTTCGGCCTTACATTGTCAAATTGCGGAAGTTCGACTTCTGCCGATTCGTCTTTAACGAATTCGTTTAAATACACAAAAACAGATATAGGTTACAGCACCAGCACAGCGTTTAGACCCGTGCGTGCGCTAAGTTGCTCATCTATTTCATTCTGCATGGCGGTGGGGCGAGACGGATATGCCATTGAATATTTAAACGGGCATTGGTCAAAACCGATAAAAATTGGCAGCAGTTTAAACGCAGAAAACTTCAATACCGTTACTACGGTATCTTGCACTAACAATAACTTTTGCATGGCTGCAGATCGACTCGGCAACGCCTACATATTCAGCAACAATACTTGGTCAAAAGCTATAGCGATCAATAACGTTACAGCCATACCTGGCATGAATGCGATCCTGTCGGTTTCCTGTGCGTCAGACAAATTTTGCCTGTTGGGAAATGAGTTCGGCGGATTCATTAAATACGCCGACGGTAAGTGGTTAGATTTAGGACAAGTAGGATCGAATTCAGATCATATCTATTCAATTTCCTGTCCTGAGGTAACGTTTTGCGTAGCCGGGGATTCTAACGGAAACGTCTACTTCTATAATGACGGCAGGGTCACGGGTCCTAATTTAATAGATCCGCAGAACTTCCCAGACGGTATACTGAATTCAATCTCTTGTTCGAGTATAAAATTTTGCATCACCGTAGACAATGCCGGATATGCGTTTGTCTATAACGGAACTAAATTTGACTCAGGAACAAATATTGATCCATACGGAGCAATTAATTCAGTAAGTTGTGCCGGCAAAAACTTTTGTATCGCAGCAGATGCAGCAGGGCACGGGTTCATTCTTCAAAACGGGAAACTTACGAGTACGATAAATATTAACGAACAAGGTACAATAACTACAATCTCTTGTATCAGCTCCTCGTTTTGTATTGCCATCGGCAATGAGGGAAAAGTGTTTAAATTCAGTTAACCTACTTGAGCCATGGCTTCAGTTGGAAATAGTTTGGATGCTCGGCGTGCCGGCAATAATGAAGCGACTATGCCGGCAAAAGCGGCTATCACGAGATAGGTCACCAAATTTCCCCACGGTATTTGAAAAAGAATTACGCCTGATGAAGATATGCTCTTAATTACGCCGAAGCCGCCTATAACTCCCAAAATGATTCCAATAAGAGAACCCATAAGAGAGGTCATAAACCCTTCGAATAACAGAGTCATGCCAATCTGACTTTTTGTAAATCCCAAGGCCTTTAAAAGACCGAACTCTTGAGTTCGCTCAATAACAGACAGTGAGAGCGTATTTGCAATTCCTATAAAAGCTATGAACAAAGCAAAACCCAAAAGAGCCGTAAAGATATCTAAAGCTATGGCAATCTTACCGGTAAAGTTTGAAATAAAAGTTTGAAGGTTTTCACTAGATACCAACGGATACGAGTCAAGTTCATTTTGAATATAACTCGTAGCAGCAACTGAACTCACATTTTTAGCCTGATTCAAAAACACGTATGTAAAACCAGCGTTTGGGTATAAGGAGTTCATTATAGGCTGAGGCACGATAATATTTGCATTGAAACCAATGTTTTGAGGTTCCGTAATAGCACCTACCGTTGCTATAGACGTTGCACCGTTTTGAGAAATAAACTTTAAATTTCCGTTAATTCCAACTCTTAGGAAATTCGCAATGCGAGCCGATATAATTAACTTTCCCTGGTTATAGACTCCTAAAGAACCCGTCTGTGACTTCAATCCATATGCCTTAAACAAGCTATAAGACATTGTCGAAATATTCCTTGAAACCCGAACGTCCGCTGGCAAGGGGCCTAATTTTTGAAACCGTCTTGTTTTGGGCGGAGTATAGTTTCCTTGTGATATCACCTGAATATTGGCAACATTATCAGTTTCGGTATAAACTCCGTTAAAGTATTTAGAATTATCAAATTTATTTACCAATGAGTTGGGTACACTGGTTTTGAATTTTCCCGTTGAAACTATATAAGAAAACGGAACATCTTTAGTCAATTGATTAGTTATAGATCCCGAAAAGGAATAAAAAATCACAGCCACAAGCGATACTAACATTAATCCGATGGTAAGAGCCGAAGACGTGGTGGCGGTCCTGTTTCTGTTTCTAAAGGTATTCTGTTTTCCTATCTTTATAACAGTACCGAATATAGTAAGGGGATAGCTGAGCAAAGTTACAATCGGTTTTACTAAAAACGGCATAGAAACTATTACCCCGATAAAGATAAAGGCTCCTCCGACGGTAGCTGACAAAGCCGCATTAGACGAATGCAATCCCCCCACAATTATCAACAGGCCAAGAAGGAAAAAACCTATCATTATAATTGTTCTGAGAACGGAAGTCTTAGGAGTTACCCGAGATTCCCCTACTATTCTCAAGGCTTCAACTGGTGCTACTTTTGTTGCTTTAATTATCGGAAGCAAGGACGCTACGACGGTAACGACTACGCCGACCAACAGCCCGTATGCGATAGGCGCAAATGATAAAGATACTCCCAATGAACTCATCGAAGGGGTACTTGCCGCTATTGTTTTAACAATCAAACTTGAGAGGCCGTAACCCAATACAATTCCTGCAATCGATGCGATTAAACCAGTAGCAAATGATTCGTATAAGAGCAGTTTAAATACCTGCTGCTTACTTGCGCCTATACACCTAAGCAATGCCAACTGCCTGGTTCTTTGAGCTACCAACACTCTAAAGGTATTGACAATAACAAGTGAAGCCACAAAAATTGCCACTACCGCAAATATTAAAAGGGCTGTTTCAATCGTACTGGTGGCAGTTATTATATTGGTTTCGTCTGCTGAAATTGCTTGAGCACCGGTTAAGACACTGTAATTTGGACCGATGTCGGTGGCAATTTCATTTCTTAATGCGCCATCGGAAACTCCCGATGCTGCCACTATATCAATTCGTGAATATCCCGTGGCTTGAGTCAATTTTTCGGTTTCAGCCGGAGTAAACATCGCAAACGAACCGGAATTAAAGGCCTTGGTTGCCGGCGGTATGACTTCGCCCGTCACCACAAAAGTCTGCGGAATTCCCGACATCGATACAAACTTAATGGAAGTACCAACCGTAAGTTTTAATGTTTTAAAGGTAAACTGATCAACCGCTACCTGCGAATCGGTTTTAGGATAAGTTCCCACGACAAGCGGGTACATGGTAAAAGCACTCGAACCCGGTTTAGAAACTGCCACCCCCGAAGTTCCGAAGGGTTTATTATGCTTATCTAGGATTACTGCAGGTCCTGTAATCTCAGAGTACATTGCCTTAATCCCGCTAATTTTTGAAATCTGATTTGTAACCGAAAATGGAATTGTTCTTTTATTATGAAAACCACCGAAGTTTCCCGAACTTATCGGCGTTATTATTACCGAAAGATTTTGATCTTGTGACGCCAACGAAGTAACTAGCGCACTTTTAATTGCAGCGGCAAAACCCATTATCCCCACAACGAACGCGACGCCCAAAGAAATAGCCAGCATGGAAGCAAAGAGCCTCCCAACATGTGCTTTAAAATTTGACCACGATATCTTAATCAATCTTACTGTTACCTAACGTTTAAACGCCCAATAGCATTTCAACTGTGGGGTCATTGATAACAGTATCTATGTGTCCGTCTCTAACAACATATACGACGTCAGCAATTGATGCGGCTTTTGCGTCATGGGTGACAATTACAATTGTCTGTCCCAACGACCTTGTTGAATATTTTAAGAACTGCAGAAGCTGCGCACCCGACTGCGAATCAAGATTACCCGTTGGTTCGTCGGCGAACAAAACCGTGGGCTTAGTGATCATTGCTCTGGCGGCTGCGACTCTTTGTTGCTGACCTCCCGACAGTTCGCTGGGCAAATGATTTAGTCTGTCTTTTATCGCAAGACTTTCCACAAGCTGATCAAACCATTCCTGGTCTAGCTTAAGTGAGGCCAACTCCACTGGCAGCGTAATATTTTGACGAGCTGTTAAGGTGGGAAGTAGATTAAAAGCTTGGAAAATAAAACCGATGTTATTTCTTCTGACCTTGGTTAGATTTGTATCATTTAATTTTGTAATTTCAATATCACCAATAAAAGCGCTTCCGTAAGTTAGAGAATCTAAACCAGCCGCACAGTGTAACAACGTTGATTTACCCGAACCGGAAGGACCCATTATGGAGACGAACTGCTGCCGACGAACATCTAAAGATATTTTGTCAATAGCTACAACTGCCGATTCCGTGCCTATTTTCCCATAAATTTTTGTTGCATCTTGCAATCTTACGGCAATGGAGTTGTCGCCAGTATAATCATTCTGTGAAACTTTATCGTCGTCTGCCATATCAACCCATACCTACTTTTACCGAATTCCTATAATCGCCCAATAATTTATATATACCCTATGCTCTAAAACTAGTCGGAGATTTCAACGATCGGCGTCAATAATTCCAATTTTTTAATCTACCCTGTACTTTAACCTGTACTTTTAATTTACTTTAATTTACTCTGAGCTCGCGTCTACACCGAATCTAGTTACAGATATTTCTAATGCGTATTCATTCAAAAGATTCTTAAAATATAAACAAAATCTTTCAATTCGGAGCCTATTAATGTTCGGAGCCTACTAATACGCAAGACCTTTCCCAGGGTAAGTCAGTCGCTTAAATTCCAGTTTATCAACGTAATAATTGTGCGGACATGCTATTTTGCTTAAAAGTTGCTTAAAAGTTTTATATCTTTAAACCACTCTGAAGATCGCCGACTACCACCTAAGCCACTTGATCCACTTACCCAATCAGTTTTTTTTCGAAGATGGCCAGCTGGATAAATCGCTAAGGTACAAAGCCTCAGCCTGCTTTTTAATGTCAGATAACGGTCTATTGAGAACTTTGCTTGCGGCTACAAGATCGTCATATTCGGCTTTATGCCCGTAAGGCGAAACCTTTAAAGCCACTTCACAGCCATCAACATTAACTTTAACTATCTCTCGATTTAGCTTAAATCTAACCTGTTTTTTGACCCTAATACCCAATGTTTTTGTTTCGTTAAGAATTACCGTCAGTAATTCAGACAGTCGATCATCTAAAGATATTGCATGAAGTTCAAAAGCCGGGCGATTTTTTTTCATAACGATAGGAGTTACCCAAGCATCCAAAGCGCCAGATGACAATAATTTTTCAACCGTAAATGACAATACTTCAGATGTCACATCGTCCAAATTCGTAGAGATTAAGAAGATGCTTTCGGGTATTAATTGTTCAGGCAAGTTGCCTATATGAGACAGAGCGACTGACCCGTGTTCAGTATTTAAGAAATTGATAACTTCTGAGCCATTATCGGCGGTTTCGTCATCATTTGCCATCTCCATGTCGCCTATGGTTGCCCTCAATACATTGGGATGTTCAAAATCTTTAGTACCAGCCCCGTAACCTACGCCCTCGATAACCATTATTTTAGGGGTACCTTTGAAGTCGGCATTTAACGCTTTTAGTATTGCAACGCCAGTCGGAGTTGAGATCTCGGCTTCAACTGGTAAAAAAACCGACTTCATGGATTCTTGTAATTTAACAGCAGCCGGAGAAGCACAAAATGTAAAGCCATGATCTGATTCGACGGCTCTGTTGGTTCCGTTTGCTATCGGAGTACTGAAAATATAATCAATTTCCAAAAGATGAACCAAAATTGCGGCTGACACTATATCGAATATGGAGTCAATGGCACCAATTTCATGAAAATGAACTTCATTAATCAAAACATTGTGAATTGAAGCTTCGACTTCGGCCAAATATTTAAATGCCGAATTGGAAATCTTCTTTACTTTTTCATGTAAATCGGAATCATCAATAAGTTTGACAATTTCCGAATAACTTTTTGGGTTGCGAACGTCGTCGGCTTCATCTACAACTTTAAATAAGGTCGATTTAAGATATTGTTTTTTTACCTTGGAGGTTGAGATTTTAACGCCAGTTATGTTTAATTTAAGTAACTCATTTTCCAGTTGCCCCAAAACATCTTTAATATCCAAAAGGGCGCCATTAAACATATCCCCTGAAATTCCGAAAGTGGGTTCGACAAACAGAACCTTCATCTTTAGAACCGTACCCTTATTACAATGTTTGAAACCTTATACGAACACATTTTATATGACCTATGTTTAAATTGCCCGAGTTTAAATTGCCTAAGTTTAAATAATTTATATGACACTAAATGATTTCGCAGTAAAAATGATTCCGCAATCTCATTGACCTTCAATCACCGATGATTTTTTGACATTTTCGCTTGAAATCTGCCTTAAAATAGCACAAGCTGCCCCAAAACCATTATCTATTCCAACTACACTTACCCCAGGCGAACAGCTTGCCAACATAGACAAAAGAGCCGTAACTCCATCTAAGGATGCTCCGTATCCCACACTCGTCGGCACGCCAATAACAGATCCGGCGACCATACCTGCCACCACTGAAGCTAATGCCCCTTCCATGCCCGCGATTACCACCACGGCTTTTGATTCGACTAACTCTTCACGTATGGCCAACACTCGATCAATGCCAGCAACACCGCAATCGTAAAATACTTTAGGAAATATTCCAAACGCATTTAACACCGTTTCGCACTCCTTTGCAACCGGTATGTCTGCGGTACCGGCAGTTACAATTGAAACGCCATAGTCATTTGCATCTAGAGGAAGCCAATAAGCCAAATGATTATCCGAAGAAATCTCAACGACCTTGTCTGGAGTTTTGACGGTTTCACAAGCGGATATCTGAGCTTGGGTTGCCTTGGTTATCATCACAGGCCCAATCGACACCTGAAGCAATTCTTCTAAGATCTTCTTGCAATCATCAAGTGACTTACCGGGGGCGTATATTACCTCTGGTACGATTTGGCGCGTCATTCGGTTATGATCCACTCTAGCTATACCAATATCACTAAACTTGTCTATATAGATTTTGTGGAATTGAGATTCGTTTAAATTAAGATTTGTTGAATTCAAACCCAAGTTTTTCAGATCGGCGGGCAAATTATGATTTTTTTCCATAAATTCTATACTTTGATTATTCTTTGCCTGTAAATGTTATAGATTAATCTTAGTTTATAACCCATAAACTTCAAAATGATCGGTATCGATACACTCATATGAATAAAATTGGTTACCTTGGACCCGAAGGTTCATTCAGCTACGAAGCAATCCAAAGGATAAACTCCAGCGGTACCCTGAAAATAGTTGCATTCGAATCCATTACCGAGGTAGTACAAAACACCGAATCAGAATCGGTACAGTTCGGGCTGGCACCGATTGAAAATTCGATTGAAGGAGGAGTTCCCGAAACTTTGGATCAGTTGCTGTTCCATTCGGATCTTATGATTCAAAAAGACTTTGTTTTAGACATCCACGAGCATCTTCAAGCTCTGCCTGAAGCTAAACTCGGTGATATCAAAGAGATCTTGTCATACCCCCATGCAGCGGCCCAATGCCGATCATGGCTGGCAAAGAACCTGCCAAAGGTAAAGATTACAGCAACCAATTCAACCTCGGAAGCATCAAAGATAGTTGCCGAAACCAAAGACAAACAACTTGCAGCTATCGGACCCGAAAGCGCAGCCAAGGTCTATGGTCTTTCAATACTACGACCCAAAATTGAGGACCATCATGACAATCAAACTAAATTCGTAATCTTGGCAAAAAACAAAATACCAAATTTAACTGGGAGCGATAGAACTACAATTGCATGCTTTCAACACAGTGATCGACCTGGGAGCCTTCATTCGATAGTAGGTAAATTTTCCGCTCGCGGTATTAACTTGACGAAGTTAGAATCCAGACCCACAAAAAAACGTTTGGGCCAATATTGCTTTATTATTGAATTCGATGGCCACGTAAAAGATCCCGTAGTCGCGGATTGCTTAATGGATCTTCATACAGAATTGGCTAAAGTTAAATTTTTAGGTTCGTACCCTACACAAGGCTCAGAGAGTATCGCCAAAGCAAATAGTTTGGCTTGGGAAAACGCCACAGATTGGCTGAATTCACTCTTAAAGCAGGTTCAAAAAAAGTAAATTTTTTAAGTTAAAATATATTACGCTTAAATTATTGTTGTTTATTTTTTGATTGCAATTAAATATAAGTAAAACCGACTTAAATACAACAATTTATTTTTGTTTACAAATATTAAGATTGCAGCTAAAAATAAAACAACGTTAAAACGTTTATATTTTTTACGTAACGGAGGGATGACCGAGCGGACGAAGGTAACGGTCTTGAAAACCGTCGTAGTGAAAGCTACCGTGGGTTCGAATCCCACTCCCTCCGCGCTCTAATGGCTAGATAAATTAAAGAACAGGTATTTGTTTGTTAGATAATTCGACGATCTAATGACTCCTGAATTCTAAATCCAAGTGCAATATCCGCCAAATCCTATCCATGTAGACTCAGCGGGATCGCTACAAGGTGTTTAAAACTAGTACATTATTTCATAGTAAACGCACACAGTTTTATTGCATGTACTACTATGGTAATTATGAAACTGTCAGAGTACGGCAAGCGAAACAACATCAAATACAGAGCCGCATGGAATCGTTACAAGGAAGGGAAGATCGAAGGCGCCTATCTTGACAACACTGGACATGTTGTCGTACCAGATCCCATGCATGCACTTGTCGGCAAGGCTGCTGTTTATGCACGAGTATCTACGCATAAGCAAAAAGATGATCTTGACCGCCAAGCTGAGAGGA
>JAJZNL010000003.1 GCA_021852345.1 Actinomycetes bacterium | reverse complement strand
CAAACGAACTGAATCACAGACCAAGAAAATGCCTAGGATATAGGTCTCCATATGAAGTACATAATTCAATACAGCTAAGCTATACTAGTGACATTACTAGTGTTGCAATTCGGAGTTGAAGTTAGGTTATAAAATAAACCTCTTAACTCATAAATTCAATCAATGACTGCCACAAGTGGCATTAGAATTTGCAACAGACGGCGGAACAACTGAACCGCTATTTTTTGAATTTGACGGCAACGTCATACACGTCAAAGAGGATGTGGACCCACTGCTTTGGCTTCCAGAGTTAGAACTCGTTTGCGTATCTGAACCCGAAGATCCGTTTGAAGAATTATTGGAATTTTGTCCTTTTGACGTGCTCGTATTATTACTACCATTGTTAGCTCTATTAGAATTGGAACTTTGACTTTTACAAGGTCGGCTCGGACGACTCTGATGGGGTGACTCAGAGCAAAGTCCCTTCCCTCTAGTAGTTGAGGGATTCACCAACGATGTATTAGATGGATTTGTAGGTACTGTAGGTTGTGTCGGAGGTTGTGGTAGTTGTATTCCCACATTTTTTAAAATATTTGCCAGATGAGATTGAAAACTTGAAGGCAAGCTATCTGTAGCGGCGGCTGACAGTGTACCAGCTAACATTAAAAACAAAACTGCGCAACCTGCCATCACTATTTTTGATGTTTTAAAGAAAGATCCATTAGCAGGTTTACTGTCTCGCAGAGCTTGAGCTGCAACAAAACTCAGATTTTGAAACTTTCCGACGTCAACCTGTCCAGATCTAACCTGTTTAAGAAAGTTCAACCTCTCGGACTGAGCGGCATTTAACTCAGCTGGTTTTGATCCATCAAAACTACCTCCATCGGTAATATTTTCCTGAAGCCCTTCTCGAATTTTTTTGAAATTATTAAAATTGTTCATTTACGATTATTTAGTACAACATTTATACTTTTGTGCACAATTTCTTTACTATCTTACCTATAATTTACTTTCGCATTTTATCATTTTTGCCATATCTAGCCAAACCAAATTCAATGTTCATATGTTAAATCGTAACTAGACAAAAAATGTTGCTATATTTTAAATAGTAAAGTGCAATTAAAGACTTATTCGTCTTTAAGTGTGTTAATTACTACCGTACGTGATAATTTTTTTAAAGCTCTGTGCTGAATTAATCTGACTTTTGCTTCATTGGTTTGAGTCATTTCTGCGACTTCTTTTACTGAACAACCAGCTATGACTCTTAAGTAAACAATTTCATATTCATGCGATTTCAGGTTAGATTTTAAATACTTATTCAATTCAACAGATTGCTCATCGGATATAAGAAGAAGATCGTTGTCGGAATTAACAACGTAATTTTTGTCAACAGCATCAACAGCATCGTCCATGTCGGCGATGTTTACCGATGTTATCTTATTTTTTCTAAAATAGTCGGCAATCCTGTTTCGAGCAATTCGGTACAGCCAAGCTTGAAATTGGGCTTCAGATCCTTGGAACTCATGAAGCCTTAAAGTTACCCCAATCCAAACTTCAGAAGATATATCTTCGTAATCCCTTCCCGCTCTAAAATAGATAAATTTGTCTAGCCTCGAACAATAACGCTGATAAATTTGAACGAATGCCGATTCCTCTCCTTGTTGAATCTTCTTGAGTAGGTCATCGAAACTTTGTTCCATTTGTCTTAAATCGGCTAAGCGATTGCCCATAGTGTCCCAAGTCTAA
The DNA here is from genome assembly GCA_021852345.1 of Actinomycetes bacterium. Taxonomy (GTDB): domain Bacteria; phylum Actinomycetota; class Acidimicrobiia; order Acidimicrobiales; family JABEUL01; genus JAJZNL01. The sequence goes on along the minus strand of JAJZNL010000003.1, from coordinate 31,409 downwards.
GTAAATTAATTTACTACACTTCAATGGCTGTGCAACTTTTTATTAATCCTGTTATTATAAAGCTTTGGTTTTAGACTTTAACATGTTTTAGAACTACCGTCGCCATCAATTTTAAAATGACATCAAATTGTAACAACTAGAATAAAACTTAAAGTTCAAATTAACGTAATAAGGTTGGAATACAAACAATATTCGAATGTAATCACTCAATCATAAAAGCATTAAAACATTTAACTACTAACTACCGCCGATGCGTTCAAGCTGTTTACAATTAATAGGTAGACCCAGTCATTTAAAATTAAAATGCAAGCTTATTTCGGTTCAGCTAACAATCAATAAATTGGAGGAGAAGATCGCATTTGCAATTTGAAGGTAATTACCGGATAGTTATGACCTATATTCTGCATTGCAAAGTAATTTGAAACCAAGCCCGTGACTAACGTGATCCAAATTTTTTGGCTATAACGAATTTATCTTAAACTTCTCCTTGGTGCGTCCGTTATCGAGATGAAAGTATTCAAAAATCTGAATCAGCGACGACGATCTGTCATTACGACAAACTGGAACAATGCCTAGCTTAAAGGGCCCAGTTATCGACTGCCCCGTAGAATAAGTAACCGAAATCCGTAATCCTTGAGGGTGGGTCCACACCAATTAGACCAAAAGAATAATACTGACGCAGAAGCGCCATACTTAAGGGCGACTGAAGTTATTGGAGAAGAAGTTTCGGCAAAGTAAGAACTCTTAACGGTAGGAGTATTCTGAGTTGCATTTTCTATTAAACCGATGGTCGGCAATCCAGCCATCTCGCATGTTGTTTTTTTTAATATTTATCATAATTACTGAACCAGAAGCACCGCCATTTTCACCCTGATCTATTCCGCTCAACGTCAATGCATCGGCGCCCACGGTGAAACCGTACTGTGGAGTGCAGTGCGTTTTATCAAGGCGAGTGTTGTACTGGCAATTGATGTTTCATTTCGAATAACAGCCGATGTCAATTGATTGACGGTACAGCTCACAACCATAAGGGCAATTACCGCCAGACACGTCACGAAAACACATTTAGTGCAAACTATGGAAATTAATTTTATCTGCACTTTAACCTGCGCAATTTTAAAACACATAATATGATTGAAACAATTTGACTTTTTGGTCCCCACATATACCATGCAAATGCAAATTATGTCACATTGCACTTAAAAAAGGGTTATAAACTCAATAGGCCATACAAATATAATTCTTCGGTGGGGGCTGTATGCATTTAATCGCCCGCAAGTAAATCTGCAAGCTATTTAAGGCTTACAGACCTTAAATAGCTTGCAGCAAAAATTATTAAAAATATTTGTTTACAGATCCGTATCGCCTATTGAAATCGGAAGGTCATCACTTTCGGTAAAATTCCCGGCAAGGCCCACGGTTGACAAGATACGTTCATTTATTTCAAGCATTAATGGAGCGTTTTCGGACAGAAAATTTTTGACATTTTCTCGGCCCTGTCCCAATTGCTCCCCCTCGTAAGTAAACCACGAGCCCGCCTTTTTAATAATCCCGAGATCTACGCCAACATCCAAAAGAGATCCTTCTCTCGAAATACCCTGCCCGTACATGATGTCAAACTCTGCAGCTCTAAACGGAGGAGCGACTTTATTTTTTACCACCTTGACCTTGGTTCGATTACCTACAATATCAGGACCGTCTTTAATTGCCTCGACTTTTCGTATGTCTAACCTAACTGAAGAATAAAACTTCAGTGCTCTGCCTCCGGGAGTTGTTTCGGGAGAACCAAACATTACCCCGATTTTTTCGCGAAGCTGATTAATAAAAATCACCACAGTATTAGTTCTGCTAATACTTGCCGTTAATTTCCTTAATGCCTGTGACATTAATCTTGCCTGAAGTCCCATATGACTATCACCCATGTCTCCTTCGATTTCCGCCTTTGGAGTAAGAGCCGCTACGGAGTCAACTACCACCACATCTATCGCTCCAGATCTAACCAACATGTCGGTAATTTCCAATCCCTGCTCTCCGGTATCAGGTTGTGAAATTAGAAGCTCGTCTATATCCACACCGATTGCTTTAGCGTAAGTGGGATCCATTGCATGCTCTGCATCTATGTATGCACATACACCGCCCTGACGCTGTGCTTCAGCTACCACATGCATTGCCAAAGTAGACTTCCCCGAAGATTCAGGGCCAAATATTTCGACTATCCTACCTTTGGGCAATCCGCCTATTCCTAAAGCCAGGTCCAAGGCCAACGTACCAGTTGAAATGCTTTCAACATTAAAATTCAAACCCTCGCCCATCTTCATAATCGAGCCTTTGCCGTACTGTTTTTCAATTTGACTTAAAGCCGATTGCAGTGCTTTTTCTTCGTCTCCAGTAATTGCCATCTATTATCTCCTATTCCAAAATTGACTTTGTTCGTTAAACCGTTGGCGGCTTGATTATTTGAAAAATCAAACCGTCAACTTTATAAAAACTACATCCTAAGTGTTTCAAAATCTACGGTAAATTTATTTGTATAGTCCACTATATCATCGAACATCTGTTCGATCAAGTATTAACTGAATAATTACTTGGAGATGTTAGTTCTAAGCATATCCGCTGCGTCATAGGGATCAATCGGATTGAACATTACACCGCTTCCGAGTTCTCCAGCGGCTATAAATCTCATAGTTTTTTCCGATCGATATATTCCACAAATATGGATATGCAAGTGCCCTGATACTTCCTGTTCGTTATTGAAAGGTCCCTGGTGGATCCACATCATATACGGCATTGGGGTCGTAAATTGAAACGCAATGGCCTTAAGCGAAAGTAATAGGCTAATTACTAGGTCTTTTATCTGGATATTTGATAGATCGACCAACGAACTTAAATGTTCTTTAGCTCTAATTATCAATTCAAATGGATATGATGCTGCCTGCACAACAGATGTTTCAAACATTTGGGTGTCTGAGATAATTAATCTTGGATCGGCTTTATTGCAGAAACGACAACCAGCATTTGACAGTTCATTTTTGGGCACCTGAGGAACAAAGTTAAATGCGTATATTTGACCATGCGGGTGACTTATTGTAGCTCCGACCTCCGCACCGTTATTTTCAAATATCAGTACGTATTTCATCGTTTTGGTATCTATGAAATATTGTGTTCTTTCAATCCAAAGCCGAATAATTTTTTCAACGTGTTCGGCGGGCAATTCAAATATATTTCGATTGTGGTCAGGAGAAAATACTACAACTTCACACGACTCATTGCCCATTGCAGGAAACCTATTCTTGAAAAAATAGCAACCGTTGGAATCAACAAATTCCAGTCCTCCAGGGCAAAATGGACAAGGATCATCGGGCTTGGTAATAGGTCGGTTTTGTCTATTAGAAACCACAATGCTGACACGGCTATCGTAGTCGTTGAAATAAATTTTGTTCGGCTGGGGTTGCATTCAAATATCAAATATTAAGAGGAATTTGTAACTGCGTGGTGTATCTGGGGATAGATATCGAGTCCCAGAGAAACCAACACCACAATCCAACCGACCATTATGCCAAACCAAGCTATCGCAAATCCTGCTCTTCTATTATCGGATTGAAGAATCCTCTTTCTAGCCGAAAGTCCGATCCAGAATGCCATAACGCCCACTACATATGTAGCAACCTGTAAAACGAAATATGCGTGCCCGGAAATTCTTAAATCTATTGACTTCCTGGATTCAATAAATAGGTACAACCTAATTCCTATTTCAATCAGCGCCAAGGTAAAACTGACATAAGCTGACATCTGCAAACGTTTTTTGACTTTAAAAGATCCTGAGGATTTGCCCGACTTTACAATAACGGGGTTGGGCCTCCCGTAGTTGTCCGTCAGTCCTACCACCCGCTCATTGGAATTTGCAGACCAACTCGAACCAGGAGCAAATTTAGGAGCTCGTGACATCCCTGGAAGTCTGACGTCCTCGGATGCCTGGTCATTTGCGTTTGCCGAAAACTTACCGGGTAGATTTTGATTATTTGCAACCATTTCATCGCGTGCAGATTCCCAACTCTTGAACTGGGTCCAAATTGATTGCCAGTTATCGGGCGTCATTAACACCGAAGCAAACAATTGCCCAGGTTGATCTCCCGATATTTTTTCCCAAATCCCATACGAATCGCCGGAGTAACCCAAAATGTAGTGCTTTCCGACTTCAACTGCGATAACTTCATTTGAATTGGAATTCGTCACGCTTTAATAAAAATTTGTTTCATCAAATTTGCCTTATTCATAGTTCATCTCCGGTCAACAACTTCCGCTTTTTGACCACCACGCCGCTAAATAGAATTAATTTTTACCAAACATTTAATCCTGTAACAGTCTAAGCCCTTCGGTTTCTGGTTTAACTGCCTCGACGGTATACTCAAATTTTAGTCCCTCCAAACAGTTAATTAGGCTTTTTGCCACCAAATCTGCATTGCCATTACAAAACCCGACTATAGACGGACCCGCTCCAGACCAAACTGCTCCTACGGCACCACATTGAACCATTTGATTAATTACTACTTTTGAATCTGGATACAGATGCTCCCGATAGGGCTGGTGAACCAAATCTTCGAAGGCTACAGGTAAAAGTTTATTTAAGTCAGACAAACCGGCAACGGTAAGGGCCAAACGACCGAGAGAATTCGATATAAGCTGCCTGCTGTAAGAATTCGGCAGGACTTCTCGGGCTTTTTTAGTTGAGAGTTCAAAATCGGGAACAAACAGAACAAACTCGAGTCTTGCGTCAATATCAATTGAGACATAGTTTATTTTCCCTTTGCTGTATTCGGCAGCGACCAAACCACCGACAAATGATGCAACCGCATTGTCGGCATGGCCTTCAAGTTCAACTGCAACCTTAAGCGGGTCATCGCTACCTGCAGACTTCGCTACAGCTAAAATCAGTGCAGCCGAGGAACCCAAACCTCGGGCCAGTGGGATAGCCGAGTCAATCGTTACTCTAAAATTAACATGGCCGCAGACTCTCTTGAGTACTTCTGCAACAACGTGATTTTCAAGTTCTTGTTGTGTAAGGACCTTATCGGATCCTTGATTAAGGCTAACCAGCTCAAACTTGTCTGCTTCTTCAACCTCAACCGTCAATCTTTTGGGTAAAGCTACGGCAAGCGTATCAAAACCCGAACCTAAATTGGCAGACGATGCTGGAACCGAAACTAACATACAGAAATTTTACTACAACGAACCTACGAACAACTATTTGTCAGCTTGACTTCATCTGATTCAAGTCATCGACGGTTTTATAAACTTGCCTAGGCTTAGAACCGTCAGCCGGTCCCACTACTCCACGCTCTTCCAATATGTCCATAATTCTTCCAGCTCTGGGGTAACCGATTTTAAGTTTGCGAGTAAGCATAGAAGTAGACCCCAGCCCGGATTTAACAACAAGATCGATCGCTTGAGTTACAAGCTCGTCATCGTCCGCATCCGTAATTAAATTAGATTCGCTCCTAGAAATCGGATCTTGTAACTCGTCCAAAAAAACAGGAGAACTCTGTTTTTTCCAAAATCCCACTACTCCGTGAATTTCCTTCTCCGATACCCACGGCCCTTGTAATCGAACTGGAACCGAGGAGTTGGAAGTCAGCAGAAGCATATCACCCCGACCTATTAATCTCTCCGCTCCCGCCTGATCTAAGATTACACGAGAATCGGCAATTGACGATACCGAAAAAGCCAGCCTTGACGGTATGTTAGCCTTAATAACTCCAGTTATAACATCCACCGAAGGACGTTGGGTTGCTATCACAAGATGTATGCCAACTGCACGAGCCATTTGAGCAAGTCTACAAATCGAATCTTCGACTTCGTGAGAAGCCACCATCATTAAATCGTTTAATTCATCGACGACTATAAGAATATAGGGCAATTTATCAATTTTGGTTACGGCTTCGGATCCATCCGTCGAAGCCGATTCGCCGTCTGAGATATTGAAAGAAGGTTGAGAATAAAGCTGCTGATACTTCTCGGTTAATTCGCCTTTAATATATGCATCATGATAACCGGTTATGTCTCTGTAGCCGAATGCCGCAAGTAAATCATATCTGCGTTCCATCTCTTCAACAGCCCATTTCAGTTTATTTGCCGCCAACTTAGGGTTGACAACGACTTCGGTCAGAAGATGCGGAAGTCCATTGTATTGACCTAGCTCTACCCTTTTGGGATCGATAAGAATCATTCTCAATTCTTCGGGAGTAGATTTCATCAACAACGAAACCAGCAAAGAGTTTATACATGAAGACTTTCCTGCTCCTGTGGCTCCTGCTATTAATATGTGTGGCATCTCGGCCAGATTCACAAGCAGCGTCTTTCCAGCTATATTTCTTCCTATAGGGACTTCGAGCGGGTGGGTTGACTTTTTAAATTCAGTCATCGATACAAGATCGCCTAAAGTCACTAGTTGCCTAATTCTGTTTGGAACCTCAATTCCGATAGCCGACTTACCCGGAATCGGAGCAAGAATTCTGACATCCGGTGATGCCATGGCGTAAGCTATGTCCTTGGAGAGGGACGTAACTTTTGCTACCTTTACTCCGGGTGCCAATTCAAGCTCATATCTTGTAACCGACGGTCCAACCGTATAGTTGGACAGAGTTGTTTCTACGCCATGAGACAGCAAAGCATTAACAAGAACGTTCCCTGCGTCTTCCACCAATTTCTGATCCATAATTTGATTAATAGAATTAACCAATAGTTTTGCAGGTGGCTTTAGCCATTTGGTAATCGATTCGTCAACCAGTGGTAAACTAAGTTGCGTTTTTACGGAAGTATCCGCTGTGTCGTCGACTAAATGCGAATTTTCCAAATCCGAAATCTTTGTGGGACGATGAACTGTATCTGTCGAATCATCAATTCCGACTGGATCAATACCATTATCTAAATTTTCAAATTCGGGATCTGTGTGGGTATCTCTATCGCCAGATAAGAACTTTGATTTTTTTAATTTGGTTTTTTGGTTCTTTAGCTCACCGGGTGCATCTTCATCTCCGTTATCGTCGATGGAAGCTTTCATTCTTTGCTGAGTTTGCAATTCAAGTTCGTTTCTTCTTTCACGTCTCTGTTGTATATAAGACCTAACGAAGGTTGCCAAGTGAATTAAATTTGAAAACTTAATCGAAAATACGACAACGGTAACTGCCAATAACGCCGCTAACAAAATCAAAAACGTTCCGACCGAGCCAAATATAGAACTGAGTGAGGTTCCGACCATGGAACCCAATAATCCTCCCGACGAATACAGCTTTGACATTTTAGCGTGCATTGAAAACGGACCGCTTACGATGTCAGCCATAGCTGAAAATATTATCAATGCAACAAAACTTCCAAAAAGCGAGGTACGGATTGACACGGATTTAAACTCAGGCTGTTTTTGTGAATTTGCCTCATTAATTCCCTTGATAAACAGTCTTATGGCTATGAAAATGAAGATTCCGACTAACACAAACCGACCGATTCCCAAGATATCACCCAAACCCTTGCGACCAAGAGCACCTGCAACGCCTATAGTGTTGGACACCAAGGCCAAAAATACTATGATTGCGCCTATTGCCAGAAATATAGCCCACAGCTCATCGGAGATTGATCGGATTACGCGCAAAGTAAAACCAACAAACGATCTGACAGCATTCATAACGCTAAAGGGCATAATTGCATTTGAACTCTTTGAAGTTTTTGAATTTGGAGCACTCTTTGCAGGGTAACTTCGCCTAGTTGCCATAATTAAAGCCTACCAGTTGTTGACAAATATAATGTAGATCAGATACCAATTATTACGGGTACTACGGTGGGTTTTCTCTTGGTATTACTTCTGACAAATCTTGAAACCAAAATCTTAATTTCATCTGAAAGCTGGTTTTTATCAAGACTTGGGTTTTTTGGCAGATCCAACAGAAAATCGTCAACTACGCTACCAGCCTTTTCGATTAAATTGTCTCCCTCAACAGAATCCACCCATCCACGAGTGATGACCTTAGTCGGATGAATCAATCTTTTTGAGACAGGATCTATTACAACAATGGCAATTACGATACCATCTAAGGCCAGTGTCTTACGTTCATGCAAAAGATTAGAATCAACATCATCCAATATTCCGTCTACAAAAACGTAAGAAGAATCAACTTTGCCCACCACTGTCAAATCTTGTTCGGTCACTTCGACAACATCACCGTCCAGACACACCAAAACTTGGCTGACTCCCATCTTTTGGGCGATAGATGCGTTTGCTTTCAAGTGACGATGTTCCCCGTGGACCGGTATATAAGCTTTAGGTTTCACTATTGAAATTAATGTAGATATCTCATGACTTCTAGCATGTCCCGAAACGTGTACGCTTGACATCATCGAATGATAGACATCGGCCCCTTTTACGCCAAGTGCGTTAATTACTTTAGACACCGATCTTTCGTTTCCGGGAATCGGATGCGACGAGAGTATCACTGTATCTCCGTTTTTTATTGAGACTGATCTATACTGCCCAAAAGCTAACTGCGACAGTGCCGCAAGCGGCTCACCTTGAGACCCCGTACAAATAATGCAAAGCTTTGAATCATCCAGTTTATCTATGTCATCAGTCTCTATGAGAATATTTTTTGGAATATCAATTACGTTTAAATCGCAGGCAACTTTAATATTTCGGCTCATTGACTTTCCCAAAATCTTCACTCTTCTGCCATGAGAATTAGCAACATTTATTATTTGCTCGATCCGATGAAGATGGGAGGCGAAACAAGCAGTAATTATTCTGCTGTCGGACCGATCGGAAAAGATTTTATCGAGTTCAACGCCGACTGTTGACTCTGATTCGGTAACTCCCGCCTTATCAGCATTTGTCGAATCAGCCAACAAAAGCCGCACGGTTTCGGTCCGAGAGATTTCACCGAATCGCGATAAATTTGTGCGTCTTTCATCTGTCGGATAAAGATCCAGTTTAAAGTCTCCGGTGTGTATAATTGCTCCCATTTCTGTATGGATTGCTACGGCAAAGCTGTGAGGCACCGAATGAGTAACGGGTATAAATTCCACATCAAACGGACCTATAGAAAGACGTTCAAGATCGCTAACTTCATAAAAGGTCGCACGTGACTTTAAACCCAATTCATTTACACGAAATGCGGAAATTTTTAAAGCAAGACTTGAACCGTATATTTTTAGAGGAATCTGGGCCAGCAAATATCCGAGTGCCCCAATGTGGTCTTCATGACCGTGAGTTATAACGACACCGGAAATTTCACGACCCGATTCCAGAATAGATGAAAAATCGGGTATTACAAGATCCACTCCAGGCATCTCTTCGGTGGGAAACATTATCCCGCAATCAATGATCAAAAGTTTATCTTTAAACTGAACTACGGCACAATTTTTACCAATTTCTCCCAGTCCCCCCAAAAACGATATTTTATAATTATTAATTAAGTCAGTCACTTAGTGCCCGTACGCCCAGTTGAAAAAGCCAGTTGATAAAGCCAGTTGATAAAGATAGTGATCGACGAAAGAGCTGCTGATTGGCATAGAACACCCCGCCAAAATGATCAAAATACGTAACTATCCTTAAAAGATTTAACAATTGTGTCCGCTACGGAATGGACAAACTCTACTTCCCCCATAGGCAACCTACACTTACCCGACGGTAAGCCAAGTGCCCTCATGGCCGCTTTTGCAGGAATAGGGTTGGGCGCTTCGACTGAAGTCTCAAAATCAAAGGATTCCATCAAGGTCATGTGCGACTCTCTTGCTGCAATAAGATTACCTTCATGGATGTTTCTAATCATTTTAAGCATTTCGAAACCAGCCCAATGCGAAGCCACACTAATTACACCTTTTGCTCCGTGACATACCAGCGAAAAAGTTAGCGCATCATCACCGGCATATATTTCCGCAGTCGGTACTTCTGAGATTAGTCTTGAAGTCTGAACGACGTCTCCAGCAGCATCTTTAACTCCTATGATGTTGTCAACCGATGTCAAAAGCTTCGTTAAAGTTGAATATTCAACCTTTCTTCCGGTTCTGATCGGAATATCATAAATTAAAATTGGAAGACTCGTTGCGGCAGCAATTGCTCTAAAATGCATCTCGATGCCAGATTGAGGAGGTCTGGAATAGTAAGGCGTAACCGCCAAGATGCCCGCTATATTAGTTGCCGAAGCCCTTTTAGTAAGCTGAACAGAATGTTCGGTGTCATTGCTGCCGGTATTTGCAATAACAGGTATGGAAACGGATACGGAAACCTCTCTAAAGAGATCAATTTTTTCGGAATCAGTCAAAACTGGGCCTTCTCCTGTTGTGCCGGCCAACACCAAACCTTCACTGCCGTTTTTTTCAAGCCATCGCGCAAGTTGTATTGCACCCTGTAAGTCCAATGACATGTCATCATTAAAAGGTGTTACCATAGCGGTGATGACTTTTCCTAGCTTTGGCGCAGGTGAAGTATTGTTATTCATTTTTCTACCTTAAGGAGTTTTATCGATTTTAAGAAACAAACTAATAATAAATTATAAAACTCTTTTAAGCAAATATTCTAATTTAATAATTGCCGACAGTTTTCGTATTTGTATTTAAATATTCTGTTTGAATAATTTTACCTAGTATACGCTCCGGCTATCTCATCCAATACTATGAAATTCAATTAATTTCATTTAATAATGCGACTAACTTTTTTTACGCTACCGAACTTTCACCGTTTGCAATTGCAAAATTTTCATATTCTTCACCAGTATCGGCAAAATCCTCAAACTGGATTACTCCCAGCTCGGTGAACTTCTTTCTCAGCCAACCGTCGCCTGCGTCCAATAACCCTAACTTTTTACAGTTAGGTACTATTTTGGCAAATAAAAAGGATTGGAATACCGCTCTATCTGGATTTGACAAGATCATAGGAACCACGTCCTTAGGCTTAATACCAAGTTTTTCCCAAACCTCAACGAGCAAAAATCGGTCCCTCATTCGCACAGCGGCTTCAAACGCAAATTCTTGCCTTTCGTGTATCTCGGCCAATGATAATTGCTGATAGTAGTCTTGTAACGCCAAAACCCCGAAAGCAACATGTCGGGCTTCATCGCTCATAACATACTTAAGCAGTTGCTTTAAAAGAGGTTCTTGGGTTGTACTGTGTATGAATCCAAACGCAGCTAGGGCCAATCCCTCTACCATTATTTGCATTCCCAAAAATGTCATATCCCATCTTGAATCTCTGATTATGTCATCCAGTAACAATCCGAGGTGCGCATTTATAGGGTAAAATCCCGACAGCTTTTCTCTAAGGTACTTGGCAAACACCTCTACATGCCTCGCCTCATCCATGACTTGAGTTGATCCGTAGTATTTGGCATCAATCCAGGGTACGGTTTCGACTACCTTTGCAGTGCAAACGAGGGCTCCCTGTTCGCCATGCATGAACTGCGAAAGGGTCCAATTCTGGGCTTCAATTCCAAACTGAATCCATTCTTTTTCACCCCATTTTTCGAACGGAGTTCCGGTAAGGTCTTGACTCCCAAAACTCGATTGAGCTGTTATAAATTCACCTTGACTCAATTTTTCTTGATCTACGTCCAGCTCCCAGGGCAGATCCGTTTGGCCGTTCCACATCGAATGTTTAGCTTTTTCATAAAGCTTATCTAACTTGGCTTTTTCTCCTTTGTCATAGCTCCAAGTGAATATAGTTTCATAGTTAGATTCAACGGTATGTATGGCCTCATTGCGATCTGAGTTTGATACGGACAATATCCGCTCTAGCTCTTCAATGCTCACTTCTGAAGAGGGTTTAATTGTGTCACTCATTTATGTTATCTCCTTGTTGTTTTTTAAATTTTGTTTATCTATTTGAGCTGCTCGACTTTAACGGCAAATTAAGTCTGCAACAAGATTTTGAATTAATTGAATCAATAATTTGTCATATTTTAGGGATCCCTTGAAATTTCGTCATTTCAGACAAGCCTGGTCGAATAAATATATCGACAAATTCTGAAATGGCATTTGCGTCATTAAATTTAAGCTGCCCTTTGGGAGAGCTAAAGTAAGTTAGAACGATTCGAGCCAACCATTCGATTAAAACCTTCGATATATCTTCATCCAACCATTTACCGAATACCTCACTGCCAAAATTTGAAATTGTAAGCAAAACCGAATCCATATTTTCAAAGACCAAAAGAGGTAAGATAAAATCAGGATCGCATTCAATTACTTTTTGAAGTGCAACATTTTGGTTCAAATGATATGTAGCCGCGGCCATAGTTTTTGAAATAGCGTCGTAGAGGTCATCAGCGGTTTCGGCCACCTCTTTTAATAAGACAAATATATCAGTAACGGCCTTTTTTACCAGCTCGGTTACAATCGCGTCTTTGCCGTTGGGAAACAATCTGTAAAGCGTTGCTCGGGAACACTTAGCTTGCTTGGCAATGTCATCCATCGAAGTCTTTGAATAACCAAACTTTGCAAGACATTCAAAAGTTCCTTCTGTTATTTTGTCATAGGTGGTTCCTTCTAAGTTAGATTCCGTCACTGGAACTGCTTTTGTACCCAAGCTGAAACTTAGATTTAAACCAAAATTGGGCAACGAGTTCGCCAAATTATCTCCCGACACAGAATCATCTAAAGCATCGTCTGAATGATCTGAATTCGTGGAATATTTTTTTTTGGTAGAAGCGGCCTGATTGCTTACCATATGTTACATATTAGTACAATTTGTATCATTGTCAACTCGAAATAATACATTTTTCGTACTTTTGTAACACTAAATTAATTTACCGGATTATTAAATTGCATACGGTCAGACGAAAACGCTAACGGTTGTCATGGGTTGCCACAATAATATCAGCCGACCGATGAAAGCACTGCTAAAAATTGACTCTTTACCAAAATACGCACCGCGGACTCATCTGTTAAGTCCCAACTTCCCGGAGACACTATAACCGACAGAAGCATATGGGCCAAATATTCTGCGACTTCGTCAGCATCTAAACCCTTTGCCATCTTTACCTTAAAAAGTTGCGTTACCACATAAAGGTGAATAAAAGCTATTACGCGATTGGCCTCTATAGTCAACATCGGAAGTAATACTTCAGGTTCTTCGTCCAGAACTTTGTTTAAAACTTTATGCTCCAACAGTTTAGTTCTGGCAAACATAATTCCGTAAACTGCAACATCTTCAAAATCATTATATTGGCTTACGTATTCCATAAGTTCCTCAAGCCAATTAAATGCCTCATGCGCAATAACATCCGCAATCAGCTGTTCTTTACCACCCGGGAAATATCGATATATCGTCATACGCGATATATCGCAAATTGTCGCTACTTCTTCTATGGTAACTTTCGAAATACCAACTTGAGCGACAAGATTCAACGCGCTTCTCAAAATTTTGGCTTTTGTATCGTTAAGTTCTTGGGACCGTAAAGACTGCTTATTCATGACAAATTAACCGTTCATATTGTAATAGTATTAATTTTATATAAATATTTTGATGGTTATATCTTTACACCGTTCATCAAAATTAAAAGTAACGAATTTAAGGAGTCAAGTTGGCAGAGGTAGACATAAGCGAAATTGAAATAAATGGTTTTGTGCAGCAGGGATTTGAGAAAATTAAAGAAGAATTTATTAAGAACTTTACGGATCGCAATGATGTAGGAGCCGCCTGCTGTATTTATGTCGAAGGAAAAAAGGTTGTGGATCTGTGGGGTGGATTTGCTGATCTCGAGACAAAAAGAAGGTGGGAAGAAGATACGTTACAATTGATATTCTCTTCTACCAAGGGAATAACAGCTACCGCGGCTAATATACTTATTCAAAGCGGTCAAATTGATCCGAATGCATACGTAAAAGATTATTGGCCGGAATTCGGACAAAATTCTAAAGACGAAATCACCGTAAAGCAATTGCTAAGTCATCAAGCTGGGCTCCTTTTCGTAGAAGACTCTCATTCGGTCCAAGATATCATTGACTGGTTCCCCATTATCGAATCTTTGGAAAAGCAGGCACCCTACTTCCCGCCTGGAACCGAGCACGGATACCACGCTTTAACGTTTGGATGGCTGGTGGGCGAACTTTGCCGAAGAGTCGCTCAAAAGGAATCTTTTAAAGACGTAGTCAAAGAATTAATTTCGGATCCTTTAAACTTGGATTTATACGTTGGCTTAGAGCCATCAAAGGCAGATCGAGTTTCGACTTTAATACCGATAAAAGCTCCGATTGATCCAGATTTAAAAGCCATATACGAACAAGTTATGTCAGAGGATTCTATTATTGCAAAGGCTCTTTTTTCGCCAAAGCCGGCTTTAGCGAATATGCATGTTTGGAACAATCATGACGTCTTTAAGGCGTCGGTTCCTGCAGCGAACGGAATTTGTGACGCAAGGTCATTGGCCAAAATGTATGCGGCTTGCGTTAGCGAAATTGACGGCGTAAGACTACTGTCGGACAAACAATTAGATGCGGCGACAACCAGATTGACATTTGGTCCGGATCGAATATTATTTTTTGATACATCCTTTGGTCTTGGTTATATGCTTCCAGGCATGTTCAGTCTTTATTGCGGAGAATCGGCATTCGGACATGACGGTGCTGGTGGATCGCATTCATTTGCTGACCGCAACCATAAAGCTTCGTTTGTTTACGTCATGAATAAGATGGAAGCTGGCCTTAACGGAGATCCCCGATCCAGGGCGCTGACCGATACATTATATGAGATCTTGGGAGACAAACCGCCGTCGGTTACATTTTAGGTTTAATTATTTAAATTTAAGGCGACTAACGGCAACTATATAAGATAACCCATATAAAATAGCCAAGCGCCCTATAAATCGGCTAAGACATTACTCTTCTAGTGAACAGCTTAAGACCCGCAAATAGAAGCACCGCGGCGGTAATAATTAGCGCCATTAAAAATGCCCAGACAGCCATGTGCGGCAATGCCGGCGTAAGCACGTCTCTTAGACCTTCACTCACGTAGACCATAGGATTTATCAGTACAGCAATTTGCAACCACCTTACGGAAGATAGCGACGACCAAGGATAATATATGCAACCCAGCATTGTCAAAGGGAGAACCAACAGAGAAAACATAAGGCCGATTTTAACGGGTTGAACCATCGACCCAAGAGTCAACCCGAAAGCACCAGATATCAAACAAGCTAAAAATATCACCAAAATCAGTAGCGGCCAGTTGGCAACGTGCACCTGCACTGGAGTTGACGGTATTAAAATCACCAGCGGAAAGACTATAAGAGCAGAAATCAAGCTTTGAATAGCTCCGAACACTATCTTTTCTAAACCGATTAACCATACGGGAACCGGAGCCATGGCTCGGTCTTCAATTTCTTTTGTAACTCCCAAATCAATCGCCAGTGGCAGCCCAACTGCCATTATTCCAGACATTGTTGCAGCAACACCTACAAGTCCAGGAACGAGTATGGTAGCAAATGAAATATTGCGACCTACCGAGCCTGAAAAACCCTGACCTATTTTTGGGAATAGATATGCAAACACAAATACGAATAGAAACGGTTGCATTGCGGTTCTCGAGGCAAACTCACCTAAGTTTTTAGACAATACTCTCAAGTCTCGCGCCATCAGCCCATAGAAAGTTCTGCCAGAGGATACTTTATAGCTTAGAGTCTTGCCATTGAGTGCAACTCTGAGTGACGGAGCAGAGTCTTGTTGATCTAAATTCGACGATTTTGTCAAAGTACGATCAACTCCGCTATTAACGAAATCTTGATCAGTCACGTAGCTCCCTCCCAGTCAGCTTAATAAAGACACTCTCCAAAGTCGGCTCTATAATTGACACGTCTTTAAGTCCCATCGTGACGGCTTTTTGTATTACTATTGCTACCGAATTAGAATCTTTAAGAGATATTCTAACTCGATCAGTCAGTTGCTCAACTTCCATTACTTCATCCATCGCCTCAATCTTGCTTAGATCATCAGCAGTTGTTTCGACAAACTTTAGGTCCAAAAAAGTCGATGCGCCAAGAGACTTTTTCAAATTTTCAGGCGTGTCGACTTTAAGTATTTTTCCATAGTCCACTATGGCAACCCGATCACATAATACATCGGCCTCTTCCATATAATGGGTTGTTAGTATCACGGTAACTCCCTGTTCCTGTAGTACTTTAACCACCTCCCAAAGAGCTAATCTGCTTTGTGGGTCAAGACCGGCAGTAGGTTCGTCCAAAAACAATAACTTCGGATAATGCGCAATCGCACGCGCCAATTGTACTCGCTGGGCCAATCCGCCGGATAAATCAATCGGTTTAGCCTTAACCTTGTCGGTAAGTTGGAATAGCTCAAGTAATTCATCCGCTCTGGCTTTAGCTTCTTTGGATGAGTACCCAAAATACCTGCAATGATAAAACAAATTTTCTCGAACATTCAGTGACCTGTCAAGCGTATTAAATTGAGTAACCACCCCCATCCTCATCTTCGCATTCTGAGGATCGCTTATCGCATTAACGGAGTCTACTAAAACAGTTCCCGACGTTGGTACCACCCTCGTTGTGGCAATTCCCACTGTGGTGGTCTTACCAGCGCCGTTCGGTCCCAATAAACCAAATATTTCACCTTTCATAACGTCGAAACTTATTCCGCGAACCGCATGAACCGGTCGCAAACCTGTATAGGTTTTAACTAGATCGACAACTTGCAATACTTTTTCTTTCACTCACCTAAATTCTATTAAAACAAAAAAATAACTTCAAATTGAAAAACTAAATTTGTAAATACCTAAATGCAACCACGCAAAGATTTCGTTAAATGATAATCTCAACCACAAAGATCACAAAAATGATTTCGGTTAAGCATTCGTATAGCCCTTCTGCAATGAAATACCTTGATTCAAAATTTGAATTCAGATAAAACCTACTAAAACAAATTAACGGCGCAGATAAACTGCGCCGTTAATTTACAAATTGAAAACAATTACTATTTAAGAAGCAGCTGAGCAGACCGTATCAACTATCAAACGTGACACCACATAAGGATCCATATTGGCATTGGGTCTTCTATCTTCAATCCAACCTTTCTTGTCTTTAGCAACCGCCCACGGAATTCGAATTGATGCTCCCCTGTCTGATGTTCCGTAGCTAAACTGACTATAGTGAGCCGTTTCGTGAGCTCCAGTCAATCTCATCTCTATGCCTACTCCGTAATTGCTAATGTGCTCGTTAACCTTTTTCCCCAAGGCTTCACAGCCGGCAATTATGGCATCCCAACCACCGTCTTCACGCATTTGCTTTGTTGAAAAATTGGTATGAGCGCCAGCGCCATTCCAATCTCCCAAAATAGGTTTAGGCTCTAAGGTGGCAAAAACTCCAAAGTCTTCAGCTATCCTAAAAAGCAACCATCTTGCAACCCAGAGCTGATCTCCGATTTCAGGTGGAGGAAGGACACCCATTTGGAACTCCCATTGACCCATCATAACTTCAGCATTCGTACCTTCAATTGCCAAGCCGGCATCTAAACATGCAGCAGTATGCCTTTCTACGATTTCACGCCCTGGCATTTTATCGCCGCCGACACCACAGTAATAAGGTCCCTGGGGGGCAGGGTATCCGTTTTCCGGCCAACCCAACGGTCTCAAATTTTTCAAAAAGGTATATTCTTGTTCTATCCCGAACCACGGTTCAAAGTCCTTATATTTTTCGGCGACTTCAACACATTTTGCTCTCGTATTCGAAGGGTGCGGGCTGAAGTCTGTTAAAAGTACTTCACACATCACTAATTTATCTCCCGGACGCCTTAGCGGATCCGTACAGATGAAAACGGGACGCAATACACAATCGGAATCGCTTCCAGTTGCCTGATTCGTGCTTGAACCATCGAATCCCCAAATCCCAGGTTCTTTACCGTCTTTAATAATTCTGGTCTTGCTTCTCAGCAAAGGCGAAGGTTCGGTACCGTCAATCCAAATATATTCTGCTTGATAGCTCAACTTAACTCCTTTTTTGGTTTTTAAACTCACAAAGCAATCACATTATCATTTAAAATCATTTAAGATCTTTAAAAAATAAATAATTGCTTTTAGCTATTGTATATAACTTTATACGTATTATTTGCCAATTAAAACTATGGAAGTTCCTAATGGTGATGGCAGTAATTTTTTAAAAAATGTTACTACTATTTTTAACACTTTAAGTAGGATTTTGCATGAGATTCATTACTCCCAGCGCAAATTTAGCCTACCCGAACCGTTAAATTTAGTATTTTCTTAGTCAATATACGGGCTCCTTAATTAACACAAAATTAACAAAATGCCAAACCGTTTGCGGTTAATTTATGCATCCTTAAAAAGTCATGACTCGAAAAGCTGTCTTCAAACTAACTCTCATGGCATCGCTGTCTTTAGAAGACAAAACAACTTGTCATTTTATCCACCGTAAAATTAGTCTTCGCAACTGGATTAAAAATTGTCTTTTTAAACCATTTAAACCAGTTGCGTAAATCAGACCTAACTTAAATTCCACTCAAACCAGTGCCTTAAATTGTCGAGGCAAAATTTGGCCACTGACTCACATCAGGCGATATCTTAATTGTCGCCTGATGAAGGTGAGGATGAGTCAGAGGATGATGTTGAGGTGGAAGGTGTGTTGGTGTCAGAAGATGAGGATGTATTGGAGTTATCTGATGTAGATCCAGAGATATCACCGGAAGAACTGGTCGTACATGTAGTTGTTGCCGTTACGGTAGTACCAGTAGTATCGCAAGAGTTTGAACTTGATTCCGGAGATTCTGTCTCTTTTTCCCCGACTTTCACCGTCGATGTGCTTATATTGGTATTTAGTTTTGATGCAACCGAAGTAGTTGTCCCCGGGTTTGAAATCCCGTGTACCGTTGTAGTAGGAATTGGGCTGCTCGAATTAACCGACGAAACCTTTACAGACCCTCCATTTGAATTAGTGGCAATGAAATATCCCCATGCCGCAAGCGTCGCCACTATACAGGTAGCAACTGCTTTAACCATTAAACCGTGTGGCTTGGCAGCTGAGAAGATCTTTGAGTTATAGTTGGGTTCGGGTGAAATTTTATTTACAGCAGAATGCAACATCTGCTTTAATTCTTCTTCAAAATCGTTCATTTGAGTTAACCTTTCTTAATCTATTTTTTAATTAGTTGCTGGCCGATTCAGCATTTTGTTTAATTGCATTTAACGATCTCATTATTAAGCTCGAAACCGATGCAGCTCTGCAATTTATTACCTTGGCTATCTCTTTGTCGGAAAAACCCAGATAATATCTCAAGATAACGGCTGTCTTCTGTTTTGGTTTAAGAATATCCAACAATTCCAAGTAGTCAATTTCTTCATTTGATTCCTCCTTAGAGTTAGTTGAAATCCTCTCTAATTTTTGTCTTTCATATATCCTGGACCGTATATAGGATTTGCATTTATTAACCAATGCAACTCTTGTATATGATTTTGGAGCCGAAAGATGATCATAGCGCTTACAAACTGACACTAATGTATCCTGAGTTACGTCCTGAGCTACATCAAGATCTCTCACAAACAGATATGCCAGCTTTACCAAATCACTAAAATTCTGGTGATAAAAATCCCGAAACGACATATATTCTTCTGTCTCTTTGTCACTCTCATCGAGTTCTATTCCATAATCAGAGTCGCCTGCATCCATCTCATCGCCCACTTGAACCGTTGCGCTCAATTGGGCAGTTTCGGCATCTACAATATTACAAGTCTTATTCATCCGTTTCAGCTTTCTTCTATCGAATAAATACACTAATTAGACTCTTCAGTACTGGCAAATCTGGCAAAATAAACAAATTTTTATTTTTTAACAATATTTATTCTTATTAATTTATCGGCAATTTCTTAAGACACACAAATTCACAGCTCTTTTTTAACGATATTTTAAGCAAACAGTTACAAGCTGCAATTTAATAATAAATTGCAGCTACGTGCAAAACGAAGCGGCTATGAATTTTTTGTATTAAATACTACGGTTTATAAATACTGCGGGTTTATTTGTTGGCCATATGGCAAGCTAAGATATATAGAGCTAACTGGCGCTCGTAGCTCAATTGGATAGAGTGTCTGACTACGAATCAGAAGGTTGCAGGTTCAAGTCCTGCCGAGCGTACAAATAACCTAATACATTTTCACGACATTGGTTATTATTTACCCCTGAATTAAACTATCTTACACATATGAAGTAATGCTGCACATATAAAGTTCTTCAAGGTGGACGAACACCGTGATTAACCCACCTTAATATTCATTGCCAAAACGATCTCAATTCAGTGAAATCTCAATTCAGTGGAAACGATTATTAATTTACTGCAACGGATGAACTGCTAGTGCACTTATAAATTTAAATTAACAAAGACCAGTTGGGAATAAGGTGGGTAACTTTTGCAAAAAATATAGCAACCGCAAATATGATTCACAGGCACCAACGTATCCTAGACCAAACTAATCGACCAATTAAAAATAAGTTATAGGTTTTTTGACTTATACTTATATGTAGAAATTTAGTTAGCGCCCGTAGTTCAATCGGATAGAGCGTCTGACTTCGGATCAGAATGTTGGGGGTTCGAATCCCTCCGGGCGTACTGTAACATATTTTCCAAATTTTCATGAAAGTAGAATATACAGACAATAGAAGTTTCGATTCAATCTTAGTCAAACGGCAAATCTTAAATAAACAAAATTTATATATGCACATAATAACTAAATTAGGTTAAATTATAACCATGCCACAAACAATATTACGTCCTCTCAAACTTGGCGAAAGGATAGATGTCTCATTAAAACTTTGGAGAGCATCTTTTAAAAAGATAGTTGCGATAACCGCACCAGTTGCTGTATCATTTGCCGTCATTATGGCCGGGCTAAGTGCATATTTGATAACTGTCCTTCTCGATAAAAACTTAAATAACTTTTCACCAACTGTTACATCTCCAGTTATTATATCTCCGAACCAACAAAATTCAACCGCAATCAACTTTAAGTTGCACGGGCTCTCTTTTAACATATTCGCCCTTATTGCATTCGTTGCTTTGCTGCAATATTTTGTTTCCATATACGCTTACACAGCAACATTTAAGGTTTTAACGGACACCTACGTGGACAGAAACTCAACAATTTCAGAATCCATAAAATTTATATTTAAAAAAATTCATTCAGTTGTCTGGATAGCCATCGAAGCAGTAGTAATTGAAACCCCAATCTTGGCAGCCAGTTATTTTGCAACATTTGTGTCGATCGTATTCGCCAATTCCTTATTTCACGACGTATTGTTGAATGTTACGATCGGTTTTTATGCTGGAATTGCAATTGTCACATTTATCATCTTTGCCGTGCTCGCTTTTAGCCTGAATATACCGATTTTATTTCTTGAAAACGAAAAAGGATTTTCCAATATAAAACGGGCATTCAAAATAGTCAAAAAAGGCTTTTTTGATATATTGGGAACTTATTTTGTTGCTTATTTGCTGGTTGGGTTTTTTTCTTTTATCTTACAATTTGCAACATCACTCATTTTATCTATCGGCAACGGATTCGGTAACTATTTTGTAATGTATTTAGTTATATACACCGGGAGCCTTTTAATTGCAACTACTCTTTTTTCAGCGGTAATAACAGTAACTTACGTAGATCAAAGGGTAAGACATGAGGGATTTGACGTAGAGATGCTTGCCACGGGCCTAGGCTACGACTTAGGACACCACGTTCCGAACCAATACAATCCAAACATACCAAGACCTAATTATCTGCGCTCAGGTCAACCTCAAAACCAATTTTTTCAATCGCCTGGTGACTATCCCGGCTCTGGCGGAACTCCTTGGCCAACAAATTATTCCGACTATAGGCCAAATGCGCCGGGACAATCCGGCCAGTACTCATCGCCACAGGTCCAAAACAATCCCTATATAAATTCTCCGGACGTAACCGGCGAAATAAGCGGACAAGGGACTGAGCACGCCGATAACCCTCCAAATTCTGGAACAGATGATCAAAACCAAAATCCCTCAAATTGAATTTGACACAAGAAGCACAGGCTGCGACAAATCAAACTATAGTTTCCCTATCTAGGAAAATATGAATAATATTTTGGCTACAACAAACAACAATAACCATTTTTCTGATCAAGCCAGAAAAAGAACAGATCAAATTTTACAAAGCAAAGCTTTTAATTCAAAGCATCTGGGTTTTATCAAATCATTTTTAAATTTCATAAATCGTATGTATAACGACACGCTAGGAAAGGTGTTTAATTTTATTGGTCACATAGTTCACATTTTTTTCAGTGACGCGAGCAATCGACTCGGAGTTAATGGACCTACGATTTTAATTTTAATCTTCGCGATTATTATTGGGCTTTTAATTTACTTTATCGTCAGAAGGCGCCAACATGTCGGTTCCAACAAGGAAGCTTACACATTGGACGATGATTTTGAAAGTATTGATAGTATTCAGACTCTTTTAAAACTGTTAACCGAAGCGGAAACCGCTAAAAATTTCAACAGAGCTGCCCGAATAAGTTTTAGGATTAGTTTGATTCAGATGGAAAATGCCGGAATACTAATAAGATACGAGAACAGGACTATAGGCCAAATTAATGAACAGCTTAAAGACGTGCAGTTCTATAAATTAGCTTGCACTATTGAAATGATCGTGTACTTCACGTTGCAAATGCAGGAATCTAACTATAGACCCTTCAAAGAAGATCTTTCCACATCCACGACCAGAATATTAAAGTCTTTTAAAAAAGCAGATAACGTAAATCAATTTGATCAAATCGAATCAATGACCGCTTAAAGGTAGCCTACCCAATTCCAAATGAAGCAAACCACAGTTGAAACACCTAGCATCGACGACTTTGAGATATCCGACAAGGATATCGAAGACATCGGCCTTCAACTTGCCGAACTTTCGTCATTTACTCAAGTTATTAATTTCATCAAAGGACTTCCAAGCTACACAAAAGTTTTACTTGCCTCAGTTATCTTGTTAGTTGCTTTAATACTTCTTGGTGATGTCATCAACAGCTATGTAGGCAATCCAACCTACAGTGGTACGCCGGGAATTTCCACATCATCTGATCCTAACGGTCTTAAAGCCTACAGTCTTCTTCTAAACTCCTACAATATCTCTACCGTCTCTTTGGCAGTCAGGCCCCAATATTCGCATCTTAAAACTGGTTCCACTTTAATAATCGATAACGGCATTAACCCTAATTCAACCTATGAATTTCAATACCTCTACAACTTCATATCAACAGGAGGCACTTTAGTACTTTGTACAGAGTCACAAACGAATCAAACAATTAACGGAATTTTAAAATACAATACCAGCGGAATAAATTCCGCTCAAATATATCATCTATCCAATCAAATTACAGAGGCAAGACCAACTGTCCAGGCTAAGAATTTATTACCGGGTGTTGGCGCGATAAATTTTGGCCAATCGGCAGTGGGATTGTCTAACAATAGATACTCACCATTTAAACCGATTCTTTCAGCCTCTCAAGGTATCGGCGGACTATACCTAAAAATCAATCAAGGTAAAATAGTTGTCTTGGCCGACTACTCTCCTCTTACAAACCAACTTTTAAATTCTCAAGACAACGCGGCCTTTGGTATAGATTTGGGTCGATCGCAGGCAAATACCGTATATTTCGACGATGCCGATGCTTTACAAACTACTCAAACCGAATTCGTCATGCCGTCTCGATTTGAAAACTTAGCGATAATTCTGCTTATAATTGGGCTTTTGTACATTCTGTCGAAAATATTTAGATTGGGTCCTCCGATAAAAACTAAAATCGTCAGCACAGATCCGAGGATGGCCCATGTAGATGCGCTTACCGCCAAAATACTTAAATCCCAAAATAGTAATGAACTGATAGACCGTCTGCATGCAGAATTAAATGCAAAAATTATAAGACTTGATGAAATTAATGCAACTTTTAAGGATTTTGATAAAATGACTTTTGACGAAATCATGGTTCTAGCCACGAATTTAAATTACAGTGATCAATATCTAATCGATATTACAAATGCACTGGTCGCCATTAATTCGTACCTTAAAACATTCAGATCGGACTATTAAGAAAATTAAATGCAAGGATAATATGACATACCCATCACAGCTCCAAAACGAACCCTCAAACTCAAATATAAATGCTCAAAGCTCTCCGCTTCAAGTTTTTAGAAGCAATATGCAAAGAGAAATAAGCAAGGCAGTTATAGGCCAACACCATATAATTGATGCCATGCTTGCTTCATTGCTAGTAGGCGGTCACATTCTCTTAGAGGGTCCACCAGGTACAGCCAAGACACTGTTGGGGAATGCCTTTGCCAAAGCGATCGGCGGAACCTTCAAACGAATTCAATTTTCTCCTGATCTTCTACCAAGTGACGTCACTGGAACCATCACTTTTAGAGGTAATGATTTAGCTTTTAGACAGGGGCCTATTTTTGCAAATATAGTATTGGCCGATGAAATTAACCGAACTCCCCCAAAAACTCAATCTGCTCTGTTGGAAGTTATGCAGGAAGGGCAAGTTACCGTCGATGGGAATACGCACGTATTGGAAAAACCGTTTTTAGTTATAGCAACTCAAAACCCAATTGAGTTTGAAGGAACATATTCTCTACCAGAGGCTCAATTAGACCGGTTTTTAATCAAAGCTACCCTAACTTATCCAAACCCAAATGAAGAATTTAACGTACTAAAACAACCCAAAGACGGTCTCAAAAACACCGCCATCGACTCAATCTCACCCGTTGTCACCTTTGAAGAAATATTCGCACTTCAAAAACAGATAGAGTCCGTCATGGTTACAGACGAAGTAATGAGTTACATTGTCTCGCTGGTAATTGGGACAAGACACCTACCTTCGGTTTCGTTAGGCGCTTCCACAAGATCTGCTGTGCATCTACTTCAAGTGTCAAAAGCATTTGCGGCGATGTCTGGCAGGAATTATGCAACTCCCGACGACATAGTAAATATTGCTCCTGCCGTACTGTCTCACAGGCTTGTTTTAACTCCCGAAGCCGAACTCGATCGGTTTGACAGCATAAAAGCCATAAACGCCGTAATCCAATCAACACCAATCCCTAAATAACACGTATGCCAACCAATACGTCATTGAGCGATGATATTTCTAATTTAACCCCTCAAAGATCGGGTTCAAAAAGACTTTTAAAAATTAGCATTACCCGCAAAACGGTTTTGATAGCTGCAGCAATAGGATTGATTACTTCAGTTCCGCCAGTATCAATTACTTTTGGAATTTTTTGCTCGCTCGTTTTACTAACAATTCTGGTAGTGGACGGATTTTTTGCTTCCCGTGTTGCAATTGTAACCAGACTACATAAATCTATTAATGTAAGATCGGTAAAATCTATACTTGCTGCAAAGATCGTAAATCAAAAGGTAATTAAAATTCGTCAACCCATTCAGCCTGAAATCGGTCAAACAAGTCAAGCTCAAAAGGCAAATCTCTTAAACATGGAACTTACGAACTTCTATCGAGGAGACCATTTACTGCCGTCCATATATTTCAAAACAACGGGTCCTTTAGGACTGACTACTTTTAACCACAAGGCATTTGGGTTAACCAGATATTCAATCTATCCGGACTTGCCTGGGGCAAAGATGTACCACGAAATGAGAAAAAGAGGACGATTAAGATATGAAACCGGTAGGATGAAAGGCAAATTAGGGCTCGGAACTGAATTTGAAACTATCAGGCCATATTCTCTCGACGATGATTTTAAACAAATTAACTGGATTGCCACGGCCAAGACACAAGAACCAATGTCAAACGTATACAGAGTCGAGGAAAACAAATCCGTTATATGTCTTTTGGATTGCGGTAGATTGATGGCATCCCCCATTAAATCTGCTACTAGGTTGGATTATGCTCTTGACGCTTTAACTTACCTCACGGTCATAGCAGATGATTCGGGAGATCGACTCGGTGCTATGGCATTTTCTGATCGCATTTTGAAATCGCTGCCATCGGGCAGAAACACTGCAGACAAGATTGCCAGTTTGTTTTATAATGTTCAGCCCGAACTGACACAAAGTGACTTTGACACGCCCTTAACAATTGCGGCTAAACAAAAAAGATCATTGATTGTAATTTTTTCTGATATTTTTGACCGACCTTCAATAGAGCCCCTTATAGAAGCCATGTCGCTTTTCCTCAAACGCCACTCATTCCTAATCGTATCCGCATTAGACACAGAAATCTTGGACATTAAAACTAAAAATGCATCAAAAATAGAAGACGGCGCAAGATACTTTGTTGCGAGCAATTTTAGCGAAGAACAAAAAGAGATCATCAAGGAACTAAAATTCAGAAAAATTAATACGGTTATTGCACCTCCGGAAAAGCTTGCGCGCGCAACCGCCGATGCTTATTTTAATTTAAGAAGAACCGCAAATTTTTAAAAAGTATATACTTTAGGTACTATGACCAATACTCACTAAATGTTTTATCAAAGTTACTGAATGGCTTTAACTTTACGTCCCTGAAATATGATCAAGAACCAAAAAGTTCCACCCAGGGACAACCCGACGAACAAGGCAACAACAACATTCAAATAATACGTCGTAACTAGCGCCTCCACCAATCCAGATATTACTAAGGTGATCGAAACCAGCCCGATAGAATCGACCAAGGGATTGATAATACCGGTTAGAGCCACGTATCGACTATGTTCACCTGGTACAATCAAGGTCTTAGCGATCCTTAAGCCCGCTACGCCAGCCACAGTTATGCATGACATTTCTAAAAAGCCGTGAGGAACAATTAGGCGTATAAAACTTATTCCGCCACCTGCCCTAAATTCCAGCGCACCTAAAACTCCCAACAACAACGAATTGGTTACGAGTAAGTAAATTGTAGGTACCCCAAGTAAAAGTCCTCCCAGAAATGCGAATATGGCAATTTGTATATTATGAGTAAAAATAAATGCAGCTACATAAGTTCTTAAGCTAACGGAAGTGCCGTAAAAACCGCCATGGAAGGTCCCTAATTTAAAACCGCTTGCGTTTGCAAAAGATACGGCATTGCTAGTGTCCAATACCGCCCACAAAATTCCGGCTATCAACCCCAGTAACTCAACGGCCACTGTAAATAGAAGCATTGATTTGACCTCATAAACGCTTCTGAAAAGCCGGTATGTAATTATCTGTCTAAAATTTTCTTTCCTTATAGTATCTTTATAGATAATCTCATGTGAAGAAGCAACAAGATCAGCGACATTTTGAGTACCTTGAGTGCCGGGAAAATATTGACGCGCAAGTGCATACACTGCCAGAGCTTTTCGGTATAAATAGTCATAACTCATTATTTGAGTTAAACTTGCTTTACGTGACAATTTTTGCTGAGCTGAGGTTTGGATCTCTAACTCATTAAGAACTGTCTCATTTTTATCAAGAAATTGTTGAATATTCATCTGTATGGAACTGACCGATAAAAGAATAGTAACGACTCCCGAAGGAGTTCCTATTGAATTAATCCTAGCAGGCCTAGGCTCTAGGTTCATCGCAATTCTGGTTGATACAATTATCCAAATGGCTATTATGTATCTACTTACGTTTTTGTACTTTACGCTGCTTTTATCGCCATCGTCACTCATTTTTCAACAATCAGCATTTATGGCTGACATATTAGTTGCGATATTAATAATCCTAAACTTCATAGTTGCCATAGGATATTTCATAATTTTTGAAATGTTAACCGGTGGGCGATCGCCTGGAAAAATAATAGCTAAAATAAAAGTCGTCAATGTGGACGGAAAGGGTCTAACATTACGAGCATCGATAACAAGAAATTTGATTCGCATCATCGATTTCCTTCCGACAAATTATTTCGTTGGTGCGACCTTTGTTTTTTTTAATCAGAAAAATCAAAGAGTAGGTGATCTTTTTGCAAACACCGTAGTCATACAGTACCAAACAGATTTGGCGACCAAGCAAACGAATTGGCGACAGCTTTCCTGGATAAATGCGGTCAATGTTAGTCCGCAATTACAATTAAGCCAATTCTATTCGAATTATGGAAATTTCACCATTCCGCCGCAACTTTCTCACTTGGACATAACCCAACTTAATTACAACGACATAACCGTCCTTCAAAACTTTCTAATAAGAAGATACCAACTTCCACCCGAAATTCGAGAAAAACTCGCAAACAATCTCGCTTCAGCTTTATCAGTAAAAATTGGAGGCTATGATGGAAATTGGCCACCAGAAGTTTTATTAGAAACGATTGTAGCCCTTAAAAGCTTGAAATAGAAACTACCTAAGTCTATTAAGAACCTCGACAACCCAATTGTTAAGGTTCTCTTTAATATCTTGACCTGTTTTACCGAATCTGACTATTACGACATCAAGTTTTGGACAAACCACCACCAACTGTCCTTCAAATCCATCAGCCCAAAAAGTTCCAAATTCATCATCTAATACCCACCAAAGGGATCCATACTTCGTCCCAGAATCCAAATCTAGCGAAATGGGTGTTCTAGCATAATCCACCCAACTGCTTTCCAGTATGTCATCATTTGACCACATCCCGGAATTTAAATACAAAAATCCAAACTTTGCAAAATCTCGTGCAGTTGCATAAGCATACGATGACGCTATCCACACCCCCGCATCATCATACTTTAAATCAATTGATTTCATTCCAATAACGTCAAAGAGACGAGTATAAACATAACTGTCGAACTGTTCTTGACCACCGAGTCTTTCAAACAGTAAACGAGAGATGATATTAGAGGTACCCGAAGAGTAATTAAAATATTCAGAAGGTCGGTGAATGAGCGGTTTACTAAGTGCATACCCGCTCATGTCAACAGCCGGAGATCCAAATAGCATTTTTATAACATCAGAAACTGTTTCGTTGTCATAATTTTCGACAAATTCCAAACCGTCTCTCATCTCAAGAAGATCTTTTAATCTAATGAGACTTCGATCGTCATTTTTCCATTCATCAAAAAGATCACATTCGTTTAACTCCACAAGATTGTCTTGAACAGCTATACCAACAATGGCGTGCAAAATAGATTTTGCGACAGACCAGGAAAGTAACTTAGTTTGCGAAGTTATATTTTGGTGTTTACTAAAACTAGGCACTTCGTAACCATAAAACTCCCGAATTAAGTAACCCGATTTTATTATCACTGTTGCAAAAGTCTGACCCAAATTTAATCTCTTGTCAGCCTCATAACCCAATAAATCGTCCAAGTCAAACTTAATATCGGACTCTACCCAATCCTCTGACGGCCAGTACTTTCTCCGATCAGTGGGTGGTAACGCTACAAGATTTGCCATAATTCAGAATCGATCTATTTAAAAAAACGGCGGAGAGGGTGGGATTTGAACCCACGGACCAGATTTCTCCGGTCAACTCATTAGCAGTGAGCCCGATTCGGCCGCTCTCGCACCTCTCCATTATCGGAATTTATACAAAATGTAATTTAAGTATATTCGGTATATTCAGCTTAGTTCATAATAGCTTATCGCATCCTAAACAAATCGCTTAACGTCAGATTTTATTAGATCCCAAGACGCAGGCAAACTCGCACCAAACGTTGGATTATCGACTAATAGGAGAAGGTATATCTTGCAATCATTTTATCATCCATTATTTTTTTACAGCCTCAACTAAATTTCTCTATAAGTTGAGGCTTGGACCATCTTCCTCTAGATAATTGAAATACGTATCCCATCGAATCAGTTGCCATACATGTTCCTTTGGACACACATGATATTTTATATAATCCATTTTTCTTTGCCACCAAAATAGGTTTTTGCCAAACTCCAGATCGATATGCAACTCCGTAACCGCTAATGGTAATTGCTTCACAGTTTCCGATACTCCAACAAGAAAGTGAAATTGCAGTGGTGGTTTTTAGAGCAAAGCCTGTTTGTTTCCAAGTTCCATTTGAAAATATATATATCATACCGTTGCCTCTAAGTGCCATGCAATAGCCCGGCACTGGACATGATATGGACTCTATAAAGTGGTGACTATTGGTAGGTATAGTACCGACTGCCCAATTTCCGTTATTTTCCATAGCGGCATATTGAAGTTGTGATAATGCCCCACAGAAGTTTTGTGATGGGCAGGATATAAAATCAAAAGGGTCGCCGGTCACAAATGATCTAATAAATCTTAAGGTTTTCCAAGATCCATGATCATATGCGAAAACCTTGCCGTCTCCGATGGCTTCACAATACGATGATGTTATACACGAAACTGATTGCAGCGGGTAGTTTGATGTAATTAAAGCAAAAGGAGTCAATCTTCCGTTTAGTATTTCAAAAGCATGTCCTTGTCCGGGTTGCTTGCCTGACATATTAATTCCCACTCCGACACATAAAGCCGGTGTGTGACAAGAAATAGAAAAAATAATATCATCATTAAGATTCTTAACTGAAACGGGGCTTGACCATTGACCATTTTTATAAATTATGATTCCCCCCGCATCATCGCCGACTACACACATAACAGGCATAGTACAAGAAATATTAGCCAAGAAACGACCACTCCCAAATTGACCGGGGTCATCGCTTGGGGGAGGATTGGAGAGATTTTTGCCGTTATCTATTGCGCATGATGAACAGATAAACATCAGCAATAATACAGTTAAACCAGTTAAAAGTCTTGTTCTTAGATTCTTATTCCAGTATTTATGAGATCTAAAGCTTTTAAAGGGTTGATTGTTCTTAAGGACAGTCCTGAATTCTAAATTAAAGATTTCATGTTTCACTATATTTCCACCTTTCATTTGAGATTAACTATAGCCATCTTCGTCTAAAGTTTCATCAAAATATAGGATTGGACAATGCTCATTGGGATCGGCATCTGTAAGTCTTTCTACAACAACGTGTGACCATCCTGCAAATTCAATCAATTGCCGGAAAACATTAATTGTTGAAAATATGTCTTCTATATACCGACATCGGGCGATAATAGTCATTCAATCTCCCCATGTACGAAGCCGAATTTCATAGGCTTTATCCGAATATGCTGGTCCGTTACTTTCTATTACACTAACACGCAGTTTGTAAAGATTTCCCATCCCAATATATTCGCCTTCACATTCATAATAACCTTCTGAATCCAACGCAGATATAACGCGATCCAACGCGTCATTTAGCTACAAGTCTAGACCCAGCCTTATTTCACTGAATGGTTCAGTATTTAGCCAATAATATTTTTCAAGATATTCATGCAGCTTTTTATCTATATCTTCCTTTATAAAATCCATCCTGAATTCAACTTCCAAGTGCAACTTGATTGGTTAATATAAGTGAGCTGGATAAATTTCTAGCACTTATACAAACCCAGAAAGGATTAACTTGAAAAATTATCATCAGCTCACTAACGAACAAC
>JAJZNL010000051.1 GCA_021852345.1 Actinomycetes bacterium | reverse complement strand
ACTTTTGCAAACAACCAATGCGGGATTAACCTGGACACAGGTATCTAATGCACCCAAACAGATAGGATCGTTATGCCAAACTTCAGCGGGAACATATGTGGCAAACGGTCAAAGCGTTTACTTAAAAAAATCAGACGGTACCTGGAAATCTATATTTGTCAACCAATATCCAAATGAAACTGAAACAGTAGCAACAAAAAACGCTTTTGACCCATTTATATTATCTTGCAAGGTCAATACCATAATAGTTGCCGATGCTTCGCAAGCAAGCACCGCAAGTACGCTTTCATTCGCAGCAGGATCTTTGAACGGCGGGAAAAACTGGAAAGTCATTATGCCAGAGTTTCCAGGTTCTTTGAATATTAACGTTAGTCCGGGGTATTTATCTGGGAATACGCCGTCTGACCCCCAGAGATTTTTTATTTCAAATAGTTTAGGTAAGATTGGATACTTTAGCATTTGTGGTTTAATACAGGGATCTTGTACATGGGGTCATGCTATATTATTTACTCAAATAAGCTTTCAGCCTTTAGTTATGAGCACATCTCTTATTGTTGGATTTGATCCAAACGTGACACCGCCAAATTCATCACCAACGACACCGCCACCGTCGCTTTTGCCCGTTAAAACATATTATAACTTAGGCAATTCATATTTTTCTGACTCTGGTTATGGTTGGGTTCAGATATTTACATCCACGTCTGTAACCCAATTGGGATCAGCCACATATTACGTGACTACAAATTTTGGTAAAACATGGAGTGAAATATAGAACCTATGGCAGTATTGCTGTTTTTACTTAACTTTACCGCAAAACCTATAACATCACGGCAATAGTTCTAGAGTCAAAATTATGCGAAATATTTGTCGGCAACACAAACAAAAACAGACGGACGATCTCTTAATTGGATTCGATCAAAACAGTTGTTACCATTTGCTTTCGTTTGTCAAAACCTCCAAATTTTATTTGTAGCTTCATCTATCAACGTAAAGTCAAAGCAAAACAACACCTCCACGTAGTCAATTCTAAATTAGGAATATTAAATTGAATTAAGCCAATCGCCTTTGGTCGTCATTTATCAAACCTTACTCGACACTCTTGCATTCATCTCAGCACCCAAGAATAGAAAGTAAGAAGTTATATAAAGCCAGAGCATCATAACAATTATGCTACCGAACAAACCATAAGTTTTTGTTGTATTGGAAAAATGTGTTAAGTACAGAGAAAAGCCGAATAGGGATATCACCCACGCCACGACAGCTACCAACGATCCGTAAGAAAACAGTGTCTTAATGTTGAAAAAGTCCTTTATTGGTGTTTTCTTTGCCGAGCCGAAACTGTAATAAACCGAAAGTAGTATTAACGCTAGCATTATTGCAATAATCAGCCTTGCGATATCCAAAATACCTCCCAAAAACCCAAAAGTCACCCCTGAATCAATCGAAGTAATATGCCTAATGAGAAAAGTTCCACCAATTAAATCAATAAATATCGCTAGGATAAACAACAAAGACACTCCGACCAAAGGAACCGAGCTCAATCTTCTTTTTATAAAGCTTCTATCTTTAGGTATTTCGTATGCCAAATCAAGTCCGACTTGCATAGAAGCTATCGCCCCAGTCAGACTCCAGAGAGCTACAATTGTACCCAAAATCACCTCCAAAGTACTTGCTCCTGTTGCCTCTCTAGTTTTTATTGCACCCGTAACCACCGTTGCCGCCTGAGCGGGCAATATCAACGTAATATAATGCACTACCGTTTCGGTATTTTTTGAGTTCAACCCCATAAGATGCAAGATACCGATCAAAGATACTACTGCCGGGAAGAAAGCCAAAACTCCGTGAAAAGAAAGTGCAGCCGCACTTACTGTAACTCTGTCTTTTGAAGATCGTTGTGCAAGTTCATGAACGACAAAATAAATTTTAGAATCACGCAACTTTTGGTACGAAGATCGAGTCTTATTTTTGTTCTTCATTTACTACATCGACGACTGCTAAAGAATGAGCCAACTAAATTCCAGTTTAACGCCGAAGACGGCACCGGAATCAAACACGAAAATAGTACCAATTAGATATTAAGATTTTATTATCGGTGCAATTCAAAACCAGTGCGATTCCTAACGGTTGACGGTACCCATATCAAAATATCGATCGCCAACAGGCTTCTCAATGTTATCTGACAGCCAATCAATATCGCTTTGCGTCAACTCAATTTCCGCTGCACCAAGGTTTTCTTGTAAGTACTTAACTCTCTTGGTTCCAGGAATAGGTACGAAATTATCACCTTGTGCCAGAACCCAGGCCAAAGCAACTTGTCCTGGAGAGGCATTATATTTTGCGGCAATCTGAGCTACGTTTGATGCCAATTGAACATTGGTTTCGAAATTTTCCTGAGCGAACCGGGGAAATCTTGTCGAACGCGTGTCGTTGGGGCCAAAATCAGAAATATTTTTGTATGCTCCCGTAAGCATGCCTCTTCCCAGCGGAGAATAGGGCACCAAACCTATATTCAACTCTTTAATTATAGGAATGATTTCTGCTTCTAGATCTCTCGTGAATAACGAATACTCAGACTGCAACGCCGTAATCTGATGCACCTTGTTGGCACGTACTATAGTCGCCGCCGACGCTTCAGATAGTCCTAGATATTTCACCTTGCCCTCTTTAATCAATTCGGCCATCGCACCGACGGTTTCTTCAATCGGAACTGTAGTATCGACCCTATGTTGATAGTAAAGATCTATATAATCGACACCAAGTCTTTTAAGTGAATTTTCACAAGAGGCCTTTACGTATTCAGGTTTACCGTTAACGCCCAAAAAATTACCGTTTTCGTCTCGTTGATTTCCAAATTTTGTCGCTAGAACAACTTCGTCTCTTCTGCCTGCAATTGCCTTATTGATTAGAAGTTCATTTTTAAAAGGACCATACATATCTGCCGTGTCCAAAAAGTTACAACCTAAATCCAGAGCTGTTCTTATCGTCTTAATTGATTCTTCATCGTCGGTAACGCCATAAAATTCTGACATGCCCATGCAACCCAATCCAATTGCCGACACTTCCATATTTCCAAGTTTTCTTTTCTGCATAACCTTTATATTAGAGCTAAAATCCCCCCGTTGAAACATTTTGATCCTATGATTGTACAAGTCTGTCGCTGTTACGCCTTTGTTGCGAGCTTACCATTTGTGCAATTTTCTAAAATCCGGGATCATAGATTCTGCTTTTTACTATTTATCTTCTCCAATATCCCTGGATACCGCAATCCCAATCCAATAGCGCACAAATCTACCCCCGCCATTGTCCCAACAAGACCAATAAAGACAATCAGTGGTTTTAAATTCACTAAAATTTACTTGTGTCGAATCTGGTTGCCGTCGATTTACCCCAAAACAACAAATTCCTTCAAATCGTTAAAGAGGTTTGGGATAGTGGAGATGCCGTTTTCGTCATCGATCAACGCTTCAGTCCGTCCTTAAAAAAGCAGACCATTGAGTCAATTAGGCCTAAATACTTAATCGACAGTAACGGAAAAAACACATTGCCCAATTCGGTGGGCGTGTCGTCAAACGATGCTTTAGTTCAATTAACTTCGGGCACAACGGGCTATCCAAAATCTATAATTCATACATTTGACTCCTTAAAAGCCCATGGCGCCATGGTAAACGAATTTCTTAAAGTAAACCCCAAAGAGGACAGATGGATAGCATGCCTACCACTCAGTCATATCGGAGGTTTGGGAGTTGTTATGCGAGCCTATTTCGCGAACATGCAGGTAGAAATAATTAAAGCGCCAGACAAGACAGAGTTGGAGCGTCTAAATGCAAACGGCTACAACATGGTATCTCTGGTTGCCAGCATCCTTGACAGGATCAATGTCAATTCCTATAAAGCAGTAGTTATCGGCGGAATGGCCGAACCAGACAACGTTCCCGACAACGTATTTCCGACCTACGGACTTTCCGAATCAGGTGGTGGTGTCGTATACAAAGGAGAATGCCTTCGTGGAGTTAGAATTAAAATTCAACCTGGGTCCCAACTTATAGAGATTGACTCTCCAACTCTGTTAAGGGCCTACAGGAGCATGTATAACTCTGCATTAGGCGAATATGTTGTATCCAAACAAGGGATAGCCCCCGAATTGCATGACGGATATTTTGTAACTTCAGATTGCGGATACTTTGAAAACGACAGACTAAAAATATTGGGAAGGCGTGATGATTTAATAAATACCGGTGGCGAAAAAATTTGGGCCAAAACCCTGGAAGACATTATTTTGTCAATCAATGGAATAGATCGTGTTTGCGTAATGGGTCTCAAAGACCAAAAGTGGGGACAAAAGATTGTTGCAGCAGTTGTAAAGTCCAAGAATTCAAAGGCAACGTCGGAAGATATTATTCAAACAGTTAAAAACCGATTGGCAAGTTGGGCAGTTCCCAAAGAAATTCAATTCGTAGATGATTTACCAAAGACGGCGATACAAAAAATTGATCGGGCAGCGGTGACCAAGCTATTTGACCGCAACTAAAATTAAGCTGCAAGACAACTATTTTCTTACAATTTTCAGAATGTGTTTATGTCATGCTCTATGGCTAGTCAAAATACTTCCGAAAACTCACGCTGGACAAACTGCAATCTATCCATTCTTTTCTAACTGCTTTTATAGGCAACAAATAAGAAGTTTGAGCGTTGATGCATAACCCGCTGATTATTGAGTTAAATCCGACAGTATACTACCTGCACTTAATGCATCAAGCGTTTGATTGAATTTATATTCTGCGTGATCCACCCCAATTATTAAATCTGCATTTAAGATTTCCTCCGTACGGTAAATACTCAAATCAAACGCAATATAGTGAACGCTTGGTGTTATCTCTTCTTTAGTTAAAAACTGCTCATGATCAACCAAAGGTTCGGAAAATATCTTTTTTAACGGATCTTGAATCGTGCTTATATATACGGAT
Source organism: Actinomycetes bacterium (assembly GCA_021852345.1). Taxonomy (GTDB): domain Bacteria; phylum Actinomycetota; class Acidimicrobiia; order Acidimicrobiales; family JABEUL01; genus JAJZNL01. The sequence continues at coordinate 28,505 of JAJZNL010000051.1, read as the reverse complement.
CTCTCTATGCCGACTAATTTAGGCAACCAATTCTTAAGCTCGTCTTCGGAGGTTAACTCTATAAACAAAGTCGCCTTTAATTCACCGTCACCGGGAATTAAGGTGTTGTAGGCGTCAAGTTCGGCCTGGATGCCTTCGTCAGTAATTATTTTTTCGGCCCGAGCCATCTCTTGAATCTGGAACTTTACGGTATCCCTGTTTTCAAAAAGTAAAGAAATTATGGGACCGATATGTACTCGCCTAAGTTTTTTTCGTTCGATTATTTCTTTAAGATAGTCGGCGCGAATTCTCTCGTACTCTCTTAGATCTAACACATCACCTAAAGTCAAAACTTCCATACCAGATACACTCCTTTTTAAAGTAGCTATATTTATCTATTCTTTATCGTCTATACCATAGGCTTTAGCAATTAACTCTATGGGATGCATTACATGTGTTTCAGATTGTTCGGTAATTGAAACATTGGCCAAATGGCAGTCGCCGGTAACCACGGAATCTTCTTGCGATTTGATCTTAGAAATCAGAGGTTCGCTAACCTTAAGTGCCAGGTCTGCATTTTTCTTCCTGTACCCCCAAGTTCCGTCTATTCCCGAACATTCCTGAACCAGGTTTATTTTGGCACCCGTCAGTTTCATTAGATCGCGAGCTTTATATCCATTCATCTGAGCCCTAAGATGACATGCGCAATGATAAGTTATATTTTCGGGGATTTCACCATTAAAATCAGTCTTCAGCGTCTTTGTCTCGTCATTCTTAAGTGAAATTAAATATTCGCTGATATCTAAAGTATTTTCGGCAACGGCTTTTGCCTGGTCCGTCTTTAGATATCTGGGATAATCTTCTTTAATAATATAAGAACACGTAGGTTGACTTACAATAATTTTTCTATTTTGAGCAACTTCTATTGCCAAACGTTCCGTGTTGGACTTTGCTGCTTTAACAAATGAATCAATGTCACCAGAATGCAGATAAGGGGCACCACAGCATTTAATTCCAGCTGGATTAGTCGCTCTAACATCGTTGTGTTCAAGCACCCTTACGACACTTTTGCCGATAGACGGCTCCATATACTCTACAAAGCAGGTAGTAAAGAGCGCAACAGAATCTTGCGGATTTTCGACACCTCTAACCTTTCGATTTTTCCACCAGCTTGAAAAACGCTGTTTGGAATATGGCGGGAGCAACCTCTTGGAGCTGATCCCCAAAGTGGCTTCCATTAACTTTCTAACCGGAGTATCGGGCTTGGTTACCAATTCGTTTGTCAGTTTGGAAGCAAGCGTGGCCATCGAACCCGAAAGATCGGTTTTAGCTAACATCTTTTTAGCAAGTCTCTCCTGTTTTGATTCGGTCTTGTTCGCTACCCTTACCGCCTGTGCTCGCATCATAAGTCTAGGAAAATCTAAATCCCATTCATGAGGCGGAATATAAGGACATTTTACGTAACATAACTTGCACTGGTAACACTCATCGACTACCTGATCCCGCTCTTTTCTTGACAGCTGGTCAACTTGACCATTGCGCTCATCAATAAAATTAAAAAGAGTCGGAAAGGACGGACACAAATTAAAGCACAACCTACATCCGTGACATAGGTCAAAAACCCTTGTTAGCTCTGAATCGAAGTCGGTTTCGTTAACATAGGCCGAATCGGCGGGATCGTAGGTAGTCGTCATAGTGTTTAACTAAGAAAGAGAGTCCAAACCCTTTTGGAATCTGCCCGCATGGCTTTTTTCGGCCTTAGCTAGTGTCTCCATCCATTCAGATATTGAATCAAATCCTTCTTCTCGTGCTACCTTTGCAAACCCAGGATACATCTCAGTGTATTCGTAAGTTTCGCCGGCAATGGCAGACCTTAAATTATCTTCGGTAGCTCCGACCGGTTCGCCCGTGACTGGATCTCCGACTTCAGCCAAAAAATCGAAATGTCCGAAAGCATGACCCGTTTCCCCTTCGGCCACAGACCTAAACAGTGCAGATACGTCGGGATAACCTTCTACGTCCGCTTTTTGAGCAAAATACAGATATCTTCGATTAGCCTGACTCTCTCCGGCAAATGCTTCTTTCAGATTTTCTTCTGTCTTACTTCCTTTTAATGATGGCATATTATTTCCTTTCTTGTTTGATCAATCAACTATCTTCTATAATTCTGACTGCTTCGATGAACCCTTACCCAAACAAACTTCGCAAAGTCCCCTAATCACTACTTCAACTCTATCAATTTTAAATTCACCGCTATTTTGGCTAAATGCTTTTAACATCTCACCGGAAATATCAAGTTCTATATCTTTAACTTTAGAACAATTTTGACATACCAAATGATGATGTAACTGATTCACGTTAGGATCGTATCTGCTGGTACCAGTTCCCACGTCAATGATTTGAATTTGATTCAGAGACTCCAACTCGTTCAAAGTTTGGTATACCGTCTTTAGGGACACATTGCCGATCTGACTTTTGACTTGTTCGTAAATCTCCTCGGCGGTTGGGTGATCCGTATTGGAGTCCAACACATTAAAAATTGCCAGCCGTTGCGGGGTGATTTTTCGATTTGTCAGTCTGTATATGTCGACTAAATTCGATATAGAGTTCACAAGTTATATTATAACAATGATTGTTAATTAGCTATGCATGTATTTTATATTTTTTGAACTGAATTTTCCTAAAAGCTGATTCCGGATAATTCTGGAATCCACTTTAATGCACGCGACTTCGCTTCATTCCACTTATCGCGATTTGAATTCATATTCGGCTCAACTAAAGTGGTGATTTTTTTGATATTTTTTATCTCCGAAAACTCGTCGAAGAGACCGAGTTGATAATAAGCCAAATATGCGGCTCCCAGGGTTGTGGCTTCAACTACTGGAGAAACCTCCACGGGTATTTGGCAGGCATTCGCCAACAATTGGCAGAACACACGATTTTTGGTCATTCCTCCGTCTATCTTGAGCGATTCAATCGGAAGAGTTGAATCCTTGACCGCGGCTTCTTTCATGTCTGCAGCCAAATTTGCAATTCCGTTTAAAACTGCCAATAAAATTTTATTTTTATCGGTAGCTAAACTCAATCCAAAAAAAGCGCCGGAAGCCCCAAAATCCCAATTCGGTGTTCCGAGTCCCGACAATGCGGGCACGAAAAATACATCCTGATTGACGTAGCCAGCAGGATCTACATCGTTAGCCTGCGAAACATCATCAATTAACCCCAAACCATCTTTAAGCCACTGTATGTTTGAACCAGCGGCAAGCATGACGGCCTCAAGAGCCCAATAAATTCTGCTTTGAAGACTCCATGCTACAACGGGTATGGTGCCGTTAGGACTCTGCCCGTATATTTTAGGGCTAGTGTCAATTAGCTGATCCAACATCGCACCCGTACCAAACGTAGCTTTTGCATCACCGGGGGAAATGCAGACCTGACCTAATAATGACGCCTGTTGATCACCCAAAGCACCACAAATGAGAGGTGAACCTTTGAGCCGAGAGGCAACGGCAAGTTCTCCGCACGAATTAACAACCCGTGGCAACATGTTTTTAGGGATGTCCAACTTGGACAGAATCCTGTCGCTCCAATCAAAGGTGTCGGGATCGAACATGCCAGTCAGCGCGACATTAGACGGATCTGTAATATGTGTACCATTTTTATCTCCACCGTGCGACAAAAAAAAGATTATATAAGACTCTATTGTTCCAAAACACAGATCCTTTTTCCTGCTTTCTGTGTCTTGATTTAAAATATAAGCCAATTTAGTGGCAGAAACATTCGGGGCAAGCCTAATTCCTTCGGCTTGCAGACCCAAACAATCTCCGACTGTTCTTAAATCCTGCCAGCTGATTCCGTTGAACACTGGATCTGCGGTCTGTCGATCCCAAACAATTGTCGAAGCCCTTTGATTCGTTATTGCGATACCTTTAGGCGTGCCGTGAGCGTTAATCGCAGCTTCGCACAACGACAAGACGCTGCTTCTAAGTTCGGATGCATTAAATTCGACAATCCCGTCTGAGTTAACAACCGGCAAGAAATCAACCGAATAGGTATTAATAAAATCGAAACTTTGATCTATGGCCGATACTCTAATAGACGAACTTCCCACGTCTATAATCAACACATACTCACCCGAAGTCGACAAATTTAATTCTCGTGAAACGGTCATGGCCTATATTATGGTATCTCTGTTGCGATATCTTCTATACCAAAACCGAGCTTATAGGGATTCATAATCATATCGGGATCCAAAGCCTTCTTAATTCGATTTAATACTTCAAATGCACTCCCCAATGCATCCTCCATATAAAGACTTCTGTTAAGTCCGATTCCGTGGTGATGGCTTATCGCTCCCCCATGTTGTTTCACAATCCTCATGACCGTATCCCAACATTTTCGATAGTATTTCTCGTTAAATGTTTCATCTTCTGGATCAGTTGTAATCCCCGCAAATGTAAAATAGATGCAGGCTCCAGAAACATAGGCATGACTTTGATGCGCCGATGCGTTTACTGTTCCTTCAACACCTTTGAGGGAGCCTATAACGTCTTGATATATCTGCGAAAGATTTGCCCAATTCGCCGAAATCTCGATGGTATCGAGGCATACTCCCATTTTCGTGTAGACACCCAATCCGTCCACGTCATTTCTGGTTTCAAGCCAGTGATCAACCAAAGATTCCTCCAAAACCTCTAAATCGACCGCTAAAGAGCCAACTACTTCGAAATTTGCATTCACAAGAGTTTCATTGCCTTCGTCCAATATAATTATTATATTTTTGTCGTCAAGCTTAAAATTTCGCTCAGACTCAACGGCATCATAGAGACGCAATACAGCCGGATTGGCTCCAGTTTGGATTACTTTTTGGCAGAAGCTCAATCCAGCTTCAAAACTGCTTGCGCTGTAAGCGACTTTTTTTATAAAAGCTGCTTTTTCGTGAAGTCTAAGTGTGGCTTCGCCAATAATTCCAAAGGTCCCCTCCGATCCGACAAACAGTTGATTTAAATCGGGTCCGATCGCGGCTCTGGGGGCATTTGTCGCCGTTGTAATAACAGATCCGTCGGCCAACACAACTTTAAGAGATACGACCATATCTTCAATCTTGCCATACCTATTGGATAACTGACCCGCACCCCTGCATGCCAACCAGCCGCCAACCGTAGATATCTCAAATGATTGGGGGTAGTGGCCCAAGGTTAAGTTGTGGTCGTCCTGCAGGCGTTTTTCGACTTCAGGCCCGAAAAATCCACATGAAACTGTAAGGGTTCTTGAATCCTCGTCCACCTCAAAAGTTTCCCGTAACTTTCTTAAATCAATGCTGACCGAACCCGGTACACAGATCACTCCGCCGCAAACACCAGACTTACCGGCAGCTGGAGTCACGGGAATTTTAAATTGAGAGGCTGTCTTTAAGATTTCGGACAATTCTTTAACCGAAGTTGGGTACACCACTATTCCCGGGAAAGTCGGTGCCATCCCTTTTTGAGCCCACTGCAGAGACAAAGGCCACCAATCTCTGCTGTGATCTGCAAGCTCATTTATGCTGGTGTCGGTTACAATGTTGAGCTCGCTCAATTTACTGATAAACTCTGCGGGCAGATCAACCTTATTTAGCTTAAGTCTTTCGGAAAGTTCTTCGGGGGAAACCGAAAAATCAACGGGTGGTTTTGGTTCCAAAATAGATGTCATAATTATTTGCTTTCATTGCCTTCAAACGAATAAAACTTACTAACTGAATCTTTAAAAGAATCAATTTGACTAACTTTAAAGTCTTGATTCCAATCTAATTCGGCTGCCATAAATTCCGCAAGGTTGTTTACGGCGTCAAGTGTTGACTCTTCGTCAAATATAACAGCTCTTGTACGCCTGGAAAGAATATCGTCGATGGTTTGGGCCCATTCATGATGAATTGCGTAATGGGCCTCAACGAGTCTGTACGGCTGATTTTTCATTAACGGTTCGGCCAATTCGGGTTTTTCGTTCATTAAAGAAATTAAATCATCTGCCACGGTACCGTATCTGGAATACAGATGATCATAAAGTATTACGTCCGCACCCTGTTTCGGTTGAGGCCTTTTATCGACGACACCGATACCCAATATTTTGTTGTTGACCGGAGCGCCCATTAGGGAGAGCCTCTTGGTTCTGCATTTGGCCTGAGCGTTTAGCATTTCACATGCCATGTCAACACAATCTTCGGCCATTCTGCGATAAGTAGTCAATTTGCCGCCCGTAACCGTAATCACATTTGACTGAGACTTAGTTACTTTATGCTGTCTGGATAGATCGGCCGTCTTGGACGACAGTTTGGCACCTTTGGAAGAGTTTTTCAGCAACGGTCTCAATCCAGACCAGGCTCCCAAAACATCCGAAGGCTTCAAATTGGCCGTCGTGGAGTCGTTGACTGCATTTATCAAATAATCAATATCTTCTTTGGTACAGTCGGGGTTAAACAGGTCCCCCGAATACTGTGTGTCAGTCGTACCAATGTAAGTTTCATTTCCCCATGGAATTACAAAAATCGACCTCTTATCTTTTTTGACGGGAATAACGCAAGCGATATTGCAAGGAAGTTTCTTGCCTTCGACTGCAATGTGAACCCCTTTTGCCGGTACGATACTCTGCGGATGGCTTCCCTCGTCCAAGAGTCTCACCTCATCACTATAGACTCCCGTAGCATTTATGATGACTTTTGAATTAATTTGGATCTCAATGTAGTCATCGTTACTGCTTCCAAAACGCCTAACCTTAGCTTTTACTCCAGTAACCTTAGAGTTAGAATCGTATACAAAACCAACTGCTTCGGCATAGTTGACCATAGTGGCACCATAGTTTTCCGCTGTTTTTGCAACCGTTAAAGTCAGTCTAGAATCATCGGTTCTTGCGTCATAATAGATCATTCCGGCAGCGACAATCTCTTTTTTTAGAGATGGCAAAAGTCTTAAAGTATCTTCTGCGGATATTCTTTTGTGAAGCTTACCCACCCTGAAGCCACCAGTTATATCGTATGCGGTTAACGCAAGCGACATCAATCTAGCAAAACTCTTATTTGCAACGCCTTTACGCCCGTAAAGTGGAATTAAAAAGGGCAATGGCCTGACTATATGTGGAGCGTTGAGTAGCAATCTTTGCCTTTCGGCCAAGGACTCATAGACGAGCTTTACCTCTTTTTGCTGTAGATAGCGAAGTCCTCCATGCACTAACTTAGATGACTTAGACGAGGTACCTGATGAAAAATCATCCTTTTCGATAAGGGCCACCTTAAGTCCTCTGCTTTGGGCATCCAAAGCGATTCCGACACCGGTAATGCCTCCTCCTATGACAATCAAATCAAACTTAAAATTTTTAAGTCTTTCTATGTCCGTTAATCTTTTATTCGCCGGTGAGTTCAACTTTTTTTCTTTCTATATTGAGTTGTCAGAAAACAGCCCGACGGTGCGGAGACTTCATTGCCTGACAATTACGTACTTTAAGTCGGTACGTATCTTAAACTAACTTTTACCCCGAATTAATACGCTTCGTCTAATAGCTTACCGTCTATTTTTATTACGATTTTTTAACTTGAACGTTAGATCCCAAAAGGGATGAATTTGAAAAAATAGATCTGTTGCAAACTCTTCAAAGTTTTGGCGAAAGCGATTAAAGCCGCAATATAATTTGCCTTAGGGCTACCCATTAATATCAATTAAAATTTGGTCTTTCTTTAATTAACGGTAGCTAAAGTGCATCACAGGTACATTGCTAAGTTTCTAATACAGACATTAATATAGGATTTGGTAGTACTAGAGATACGTTCCAGGTCTTAATTCGCCTGCGGCTTGATTAATATCGCCACCGGGCATTCTTCCTGGCTGCATTTGGTTTCGCATCGCCATCTGCTGAGCAAAAAGAGTTGCCTGAATGCCGTGAAATAGCCCTTCCAGCCAGCCCACAAGTTGTGCCTGAGCAATCCTCAACTCCGCCTCCGATGGAGCATCATCTCCAAAAGGAAGGGTGATCCTTTCAAGTTCTCCCACTAAATCTGGTGACAGTGTTCCTGCTAACTCTTTTACGGAAATATTGTGTATCTCTGCAAGTCTTGCACGAGCCTGCTCGTCTAGTTTCGATTGACGAACTTCATCAAGAAGTTGTTTTACCATGGAACCGATTCGCATAACTTTAGCCGGTTGTTCAACCATCTCAACAACTTCAATCTCACCAGGATGCTCCGATTGAGAGGTTCCATCTTGAAGATCATCATCATCAATATCTTCGTCGTGAACGCCTTCAACTATTAAACCATCTTGGGAAATCGATTCAATGGGTTCGGAGTCGCAAGTTATATTGCCGGTGCCCATGAATACGTCGGGGGTAAGGCCAAAGTCGGTGCCCTGCCAGAAAGAGTTAATTTCAGAGAATAAATTCATAATGTAAATAATTTAATCCATTTTTTATAAATAAAGTTCAAGAATCACCGAACGTCATGCCCACTTACGACACTGGGTCGAATCTCCCAATTACGCGAGTTCTTACATACGGCATATAAAACAATATTGTCTTTTAAGATTCAACCATATTTTAGACAGATAAATTTCCCATATTCTGACTGTTGCCGATATTATCAAAAAAAAACAACCGTTGTTAAAACAGTTCCAACCTACATAATTTGCATGTAAAAGCTCTCAGGTTCATGAATAAAAAAACCAAGCCCCAATATCACTACATGCGCTTTTTAAGCTACACAATATTGGCGCTCACCGCTGAAGTATTCTGCCACATTCTGCTACAAAATTTACAAATCATGTCATTGGGTTAAAACTAACGAAAATATTGCTATACACAACTTTTTTTGAAATATAGATCTTTTATAGTTGCTCTCAGGCTTAGTCGTCTTTTGTTATAGGTAAGCTAAGGAAGTTACCCCAAAAAGGTTACACTAAGATATTAGATATGCGAGTTTCGACACGAGGAGACTACGCTTCAAGAGCGTTGCTTTCGTTAGCTTTACACAAAGATGATTCGGGTCCGACATCGGTCAAGGATTTGGCCGACAGAACTGGACTGCCTCAACCCTATTTAGAGCAGATTCTTCTCGCTTTAAAAGGTGCGGGAATAGTAGTCTCTAAGCGCGGAGTCGGCGGAGGTTATGTATTGGCCAGACCATTAGACCAAATTACTTTAGGTGAAATAGTCAGTGCGGTTGACGGTCCTATTTCGGCTGGAGACTTTGGCCGTCCACATGAAAACGGTGCCTGTCAACACGAAGGACAGTGCATATTGCTTGAGGTCTGGGATGAAGTCGGAACACATATGAGAGAACATCTTTCCACCTTTACAATTCAGGATATGGTCGATCGATCTCTTGGTAAATCAGACGTTAAGCGCCTCCATTAAACAGATTTATACTCTAATGCGTAGCCCAGTTTTAAAAGTGTCATAAAAATCGATCAATTAATTTACTGTTGGAACCAACATTATTTCAACAGTAAATTATAACTATTAAGACTGAAATGTTGTCTCATTTCATTGTTCATATTTCATTGTTCAGACATCGATAACATTCCATCTCAAGACGGCCTTGGCATCGTGTTCAAAACCTAACATACTAACCGAGCACGGATCTAAAATGAGTCGTGCGGCAAAATGCGGATCTTGCTGTAACCAACAAGCCGCCAAAATGCGTAAGATATGACCGTGGGCAAAAATTAAAACGTTCTCATCTATATTTCTTTCAATTTTTGATATAACGTTTTGCGCCCGCAAGCTAACGTCTTGAATACTTTCGCCATTTGTAACTCCATCCTTAAATAGCGACCACCCAGGGATTTTTTTTGCCATTTCTACCGAAGTCAACCCTTCAGTATCTCCGTAATCCCATTCAACCAGATCCGGATCAATCTCAATTTCTTCGAATCCAGCAAACTTAGCTGTATCCTTAGCTCGCACAAGAGGAGAACTTAAAATCCTGGAAAACTTAATATCTCTCAAATAAGGTTCCAGGCGTTTTGCGCCTTCCACTCCGACATCTGTCAAAGGTATGTCAGTCATTCCCGTATGCTGTCCTGTTTGCGACCATGCAGTCTGACCGTGTCTGATTAATACTATCATCTCTCTCCGTCAATAAAGCCAATAAATTTTAAAGGTACCACTTAGCTCAACTAGAACAAAATACTATTTAACTAAATGTTGCCGGGCAACTGACCTTCAGCCACATAGACACGTTTGCCGTCATACGGGTTAACCCATACCCGCATAAGTCTGTTGGTAGAAGGGTCTCGAAACACTTCAGCTGTTTTTATTAAATTGCTATTAAATATATACAGACTCCTCGCCATGTCGCTTCCTAAGAAAACTGTAAATCACCACACCAATAACGGCAGCAAATAATAATAAATATATCAGCACAAACAATATTCCCAGCATAACCTAATTCTTCATTTGGTAAATGACACGGCGGACCGCAAAATATCAATTCTGAAGGTGATTTTGGGGAATAACTACCACAGCAGTTCCGTAGGCTATAACTTCGGTAACGCCCTGAATAATTTCAGAAGAATCAAATTTTACGGCAATAATAGCGTTTGCTCCTAGGATTCTGGCATTATCTATCATTCTGTCCAAAGCATGTCGCCTGGAATCTTCGACTAGTTGTGTATACTGTTTAATCTCCCCACCGCCTATCGTTCTCAGACCTGCCGTTATCGACTTACCGACACCCAAGGAACGCGCTACGATTCCATATACAATACCCAACTCTTGGACCACCTTGCTTCCGTGAATTTCCAACGCCGTTGTAATTGGCAACAGAGCCAAAGGCGCATTAGCCGGTGTTTGCGACGGCGGATAGCCATAAGGCTGAGGCGGAACATTAGTTGCATAATTTTGCTGCATATACTGCGGATCTTTCCTAGGATCCACGTTAGGATTATTGTTGGGATTATTTATCATGTTTAAACTCCTAAGCTTAAGATAAGGTACAAAACTTTGTTTTTCACTTACCTTAATAAATATTTACTATTGCCCAATATATATTTTAAAGCGAAATGTTGTTAGATTTCCAGCCGAAACATATAGTGTTCCGACAACGGAACCTTGACGCATCGAAGATTCATTTAAATGAAATATTTTTTTGGAATAAGTAATTTGAGTTCCGCTTTCAAGATACGTCGATATCCCATGAACGTCTAAATTGAACTTCAAATTTGACCCACCGATTTCAGCAATTTGTCCGATTACATTTTGACTTGGCAGATTGACTTTAGTCAGTCCTGCCGTAACACTTTGGAATAGTAGTTGTCCGTAATGCGCAAGTTGTTTTAAGATGGAATAGGTACCTGCTAACCCAATCATCACCCCTACTATCGTTAAAGACGTTCCCTGATAATCAAAAGGCGTAGCAAATACCAACACTCCACCCGCTTGAGGTGTAAATCCAGTTTTAATGCCAAATGTACCGTCGACACCGAGCATCGGGTTTGTACTCTGCTGCCATCCCGATACAGGGAAATTGATACTCGGTTGATTTACGATCTGACGTACAACTGGGTTTTGTATCAGTTTCATTGCCAGAACGGTTTGATCGTACGCAGTTGAAACATCCCCTGGATTTAAGCCGCTTGGATCCAAATACGTAGTATTGTACATCCCCAACACTTTTGCCTGAACATTCATTTTGGTAACAAATTCTGCCACGGTTTTCGCATCAATGCGTGCCAAAATTACAGCAACATTATCTGCGCTGGGGATGAGTAAATATGTCAGCAAAGTCCTCTCGTTTAGCACTTCTCCGGCGGCCACTCTGGATTCGGAATCTCCTTGCGACACATCCTTAGCCCATTCAGTTTGATCACGCATAGTAACCGTGTAATTAAATCCGTTGGACCCCACAGCCATCGGAAAATCTTTTAGAATAATGTAGGCTGTCATAAGCTTGGTAACACTTGCCAAAGGTTTAGGAGTTACGTTTCCGCTGGTTGCTAGAACGCCCGAACCAACCACACCTACGGCAGATTCAATCGGATTCGGCGGCCACTGAATACGGCTAGATACCGCCGAAACAGTATAACTTTGCGGTAACGATACATTTGTCCTAAAGATTGGTTTTGCTATACCAGAACTTAAGGAGGCACTTATAAGCGCAATAAATAGAATCACAATTATTGTTGCCCCAACTAAGGAGTTTCTTCTTCTTTTTCTAAATACTTCCCTTCTCTGGGCAATTCTGTGATGTCTGGAAGTGCTGTATGATCCTCTCATGAAAACTATTCTAAATTTAATCGATTGTTGAATACTATATTGGTTTTAGTTTTACGCAAACCCAAAATATTTCCCAAAAAAAGGAAATAGCGGTTTAAGTCGGGCAAATGAGGCAAACCAAAAATTTAACCCGGCACCGTCATAATTATAGCGTCATAATTTGAGACAAGCAAAGTTGACTCTTGCGGTAAAATTACTTTTATTAAGTCTATTGCCCTTAAAGGTATTAAAAGTTTCAAACCCCGATTTTACTGCGGTAATTTTTCCAAACCGTTACGATGTGGCATTCAAAACATCGCCCAAGCTGCAAATCCATCGACACAAGACTAAAAACAGCCGTTGCTACTTACAGATGCATTTGAACCGCACAAAGAACATAACTTTACAATACGATTTCAACAATTGCTCCGAGTATAGATTTAACATATAATTTTACCTGGCGGGAATATACCCCATGGGGTATATGTTGAGTAATTATATGAAAGGCATTTCAGTTAAATCCATACCTGCCCACCAACTTACCGATCATATTTTTGATCAATCAGATTCGATCATAATAGACGTTAGAGAAAAAGATGAATTTGCCCAATGGTCACTCAAACAGGCGATAAATATACCATTAGGTCAACTTCTCGATAACGTTGACAGTATTCCCCGTGACAAAAGGATACTACTAATCTGTGCTTCTGGAAATCGATCAAACTACGGATGTCAAGTACTTCAACAGCTCGGCTATGATGCAATTAATATCGACGGCGGAATGAAAGCGTGGGGGGCTGCATACGATACCGCTCAAGTTAATTTCGATGATTTGACTATCATTCAAATCAGGAGACTCGGCAAGGGATGTCTTTCGTATCTCATTGTCTCCTCCAACGAAATATTTGTAGTCGATCCGTCTATTCACGTTGACAAGTATCTGGAATTAGCTCAAATCATAAACAAACCAATTACCAAAATTTTCGATACACATCTGCATGCCGACCATTTGAGCGGAGCGAGATTCCTATCTTTTGCGACAGACGCTAAATTATATTTAAACCCTTTAGACACCTATCATTTTGAATTCACACCTTTGCAAGATAATCAAGTTTTTAGTGTCAAAGGTGGGTCTTTTATCTCAATATCTACAATTCGGACACCCGGCCACACCAACGGTTCGGTTATCTTTAACATCAACGACAAAGTACTTCTAACGGGGAACACAGTCTTTGTAGACGGCATAGGCCGCCCAGATCTTGCAAGCAAAGCCAGAGAATTCGCCGAAAATCTATACGATTCCCTGCACGGTAAGCTTTTAAAGTTTCCTGGCGATACATTAATTTTGCCGGCCCACTACGGAAGCGATACAATTTTAAGGAAGAACGAAGTTGTCAACATAACGCTTGATGAATTAAAGCTCAAGATAAAGGAGCTTGACTACCAAAAACAAGAATTCATAGAATGGATATCCTCTAAAGTATCGCAGCGTCCCAACCATTATGAGCACATAATTAAATCCAATATGGGTTTAGGTGAGATTCCGCTTGAAGTTCTGGTTAATCTAGAGTTAGGTCCAAACCGATGTTCAGCATAAGATCAAGGGAGCTTTTATGAACTTTCCAAATGAAATATCCAAACAGACTCAAAATAGAATATCTAGGATAAAAGGTCAGCTGACCGCAATCGAAAATATGCTTGCCGATAATAAAGATTGCAAAGAGATATTTATTCAACTTGCGGCATCCAACAAGGCGCTTCAAAGTGCGACCGTTAATCTGTTTACATCTGCGTTAAAATATTGCGTCCAAAATGAAAACGAGAATTCGAGCCAAGACGATTATGGATTTGAAGAACTCGAAAAACTTTTTACAAAGTTAATTTAATTTACATTATTACCATAGAAAGGATAAATATAAATGAACAGCATTACAGTAAAATTGAACACCGATTTTGAAAAAACCGAAGAGATACTGTCGGCGGAATTAGCAAAAGTGGGCTTTGGCATACTAACGAAAATTGATGTAAGTCAAACCCTTAAAAAGAAGATTGACGTAGATTTCCAACCCTTAATTATTTTGGGAGCCTGCAATCCTAAATTTGCCCACCAAGCTTTAATTCATGACTTAGATTTGTCACTATTACTCCCCTGTAACGTTACTCTCACTCAAGCACAAGGCGAAATTGGAACAACAGTCAAAGCCGTTGATCCCAGGGAGCTAATTGGCGCCGCCGATTTGGGTGGACTTGCTCAAGAGGCCTACAATAAATTATCTGAGGCCTTAGAGGGTGCACAAAACGTAGCCAACGGAAAACAAAATAGCTAGATCTATTTTATTAAAACTCAATTTGTTGACTTAAAGATTTCAACGGCAAATTGAAATTGATGCAAACTGTCTATACGTTTACTGACGGCAACTTTGTAAATATACATAAATTGAGCTAAACAGATACACAATTATTTAAATCGCTGCGAATTTAAGTATTTCTATCACCTTGTTTTACAGATTTCATCGTAATAACTTTACATATCCGAAACGACACCAAATTGTTTCCACGATACCTGAAATACATAATACCTGAGTAAATTTAATTGATTATGCTCTTTGAACTTCGCCGGTGGTTTCATTGATAATCAGACCCACCAAATTTTCGGACTTTATGTAAGGGGTACTTCTTATCAACTCGAGAGATTTTCTCATATTTTCCTGACTGTCTTTAAAGGCGTATGTCTTCCAATTCGGCTTTTTTCCTCCTATGGATTCCATCTCACCGATGAATTCTTCGTCATCAAGAATCTTTAATCCACAATCGGTATGTTGCATAACTATGATTTCTTCGGTATTGAGTTTTCGTTGAGATATGGCAATCGATCTAAGTACATCATCGGTAATAACTCCGCCGGCATTTCTAACGATATGAGCCTGCCCAGATTCGAGTTCAAATACCTTAAAAATATCCAACCTAGAATCCATGCAACTAACAATTATCAGTTTCCGTGTAGGCTCTTTTTGAAGATTGTTAGTTTCAATCCTCAACTGATAGTTGAGAGCGTTGTTAATTAAATCCGAGTTTAGCAATTGATTCCTTTCATTTGACTGTGCCCAACTTGTTATAAAGCGACATTAAATAGTTTACAAAGCCTACGCAAAGTTTGGCACACCTCAAAAATTATCTCAGCTACCCTTTAAGGGCCCAATTTTAACGAATATCCATACGTTCCCGCTGTGCTCCCCCAGCGACGAGGGTACCCTAAAAAGCATCACACTTTTTAGGTCTGCTAAATTTACGATTGGCTGTTGAATCTGATTTTAATAAAAATAGCTAAATTATTTTTTATTAAAATTTTTTCACTTTTCAGTGACTTTTTTCTATTTTGTTTAAAAATAAATTTCTATCCAAAGACTTTCAACTGATCGGCATAAATTTATGCCTTGATATTATTCGTCAAATAATTGTAGACATTTAGAAACAAATTTGCAAATTGAATCGATTTAACCTATGTGAGTAGTAAATTTGAGTCACTAAAATCTGTATGAGTTATTTCAAAAAGATCAGGACAATCGTAATCTTAAGGAATCTTATTGAAAAGATACAGCCAATAACCGGTCACTCAACTAATTCAGAAACAGCGAAATTATCTTATTCTACAAGTCTTGATGGTCTTTGCATAAAGGTACCACTCGATATGAATCCGATAAAAACACAAATCGATTAATTAACAACCACAACGTAAAGAAAGTGAGACAGCAATGAATTTAATCGGCCCAACCGACAGAAAGTTGGCAGTTGCGGACAATGGTCTTAATATAGATCGTCATAACGCCAAAAGAGAATTCAAAACAACGGCCAAATCGAGTACACGGTCGCTCAAGGCTTTTTTGCATTCGCTAGTCTTTGCTGTAACGGTTATCGTCATCTTGTCGACATACGTTTTTGCGATGATCCCCGATGGACAAAAGACACTGAAAAATACCATCCTGTCATCATCAACTCCGACGACGCCTCTGGCTTGGACGGCATACGTAAGTAATCCAAATTCAAACGACATAGTTCCGTTCAACACTGCTACCGAAAACGTAGGTGCTGCAATCGGCACCAACGGTCACGGACAACGATCCGTTGCAATTACACCTAATGATTCAACTCTATATATGTGCAATCAAGCCGGAACTGTTTCATATGTCGACCTTAACACTGGTGCCGGATCGGGCAACATTGGAATCGGAGGCGGATCCGCGCCTTATTCAATGGCAATTACGCCCAAAGGCACGGAGGGTTTTGTCGCCGACTATGGAGGAAGTAAGATAGTTCAGGTTAATACCGTAACGAATTCCGCAGGTGGTTCAATAGTGTTAAGCGGTGCGCCCAACGATGTTGCGGTAACTCCCAATGGCGACTTTGTTCTTGCCACCGTTCCAGCAAGCAATCAAGTGGCGATTATTTCAACCGCTACAGACAATATCGTTAATACCATAACCGTACCAGGTGCTTCAGGGATCAGCATTGAACCTAACGGAAATGTCGCTTGGATAGCAAGTTCTGCCAACAACGCCATCTACCCTCTTTACCTTGCCAGTTCCATTGTTGGATCTCCGATTTCTGTAGGCAAAGATCCCCAAGGAATCGCAGTTGCGCCTAATGGAAAACAGGTACTTGTCACCAACTACAACTCAAATTCCGTAAGCGTTGTCTCAACTACTACTTTTCAAGTATTGAATACCTTTACTGTAGGTCAAAACCCAATTGCTATAGCGGTAACTCCAGACTCCAAAATGGCCTACGTTGTTAACAGCGGTGACGGAACGGTAATGCCAGTTGTTTTGGCTACGGACACGCCCCAGACCGCTTTTACTATTGGAGTTGGAATTGATGCAATCGTCATAGATCCGGACCAGGCACCTGTAGCTCAACTTTCAGTTACGCCTGCTGCCTCAGGCAGTGCCACCACCTTTGACGCATCCGCTTCCACGGTGAAGTTTGGAACAATAGTCAAATATGTATGGAACTTCGGAGACGGCACAACCGAAACTACTACTGTACCAACTGCCAGTCATGTCTATCTTTCAGGAGGAAGCTATTTGGCTTCAGTTACCGAAACAGACTCCGCAGGTACTTCGATAACGCGAAAATTTACCGGTCAAACAATGTCACAAAACGGCGGTTATTCGGCCGTTGCAACGCAGGATGTGTATGTTCCAACTTTTACGACTCCAAATTGGGAGGCGTATATAGTTAATTCTTCGGCAAACTCCGTAACTCCAGTAAATGTAGCAACTGACGTTGCTGGCACACCTATAACTGTCGGAACCAACCCTGTGGCAGTGGCCATAACCCCAAATGCTTCAGATGCGCTTATTGTTAACGAAACTTCAAACAACTTAAGCGAGATAGATACTTCAAATAATACCGTAATAAAAACGGTGGCTTTAGCTAGTTCGCCTGACGCGATAGCGGTTTCCCCAGACGGTACGACAGCTTGGATTGTCGAAAGTGGCGCTAACCAAATCGTTCCGATTAATTTAAACTCGATGACCGTCGGAACGCCGATTTCCGTCGGAAGCCAACCCGATGCCATAGCCATATCGCCAAGTGGTTCCACGATATATGTTGCAAGCTTTTCATCGAACAACGTTTCGGTAATAGGACTGACCACAGACGAACTCGGATCGGTGGAAACGACGGTAAACGTCGGCACCAATCCAGTAGCTCTTTCCATTACCCCCGACGGAAGGTATGTATTAAGCGTCAACCAAGCTTCAAACGACGTTGTCCCGATAGACACCAGAAGTCAGCTTCCGTTGACTGCGATTCCAGTTGGAACAGCACCAGATGCCGTTTCGATCACCCCGAGCGGTCAGTTTGCTTACGTCGCTAATAGTAGCTCATCCAATGTTTCGGTTATAAACCTAATCAATTTAACTGTTTCGAGCACACAAAGTGTGGGCATCTCCCCTTCCGGAGTAGCTGTGTTGCCGAACGGATCTAATTTCTTGGTTACGGACAGTTCGTCCACTAGCGCCGATTCTTTAGACACTAAAACGTTTAGCTCAAACAGTATCAGTTTGGGAACTGACTCAAATGCAGTTGCTATTACTCCCGATCAACCGCCAGTAGCTAACCTTACGGTAACCGTAGCGGCGCCAAACTCTCCCAGCACCTTGGATGCATCGGCTTCAACCGTAAAATTCGGAACGATCACTTCCTATTACTTTAACTTCGGAGACGGCTCTACGTTGTTGACGACGACGCCGAAGGTTACGCACACATATGTGAGTTGCGGAACTTATTTTGCTTCAGTCACCGAAACTGGTTCGGGCTCCGCATCGAATCAATTTGTGTTCACCGGTCAAACGGCCTCTCTGAACGGAGGCACCGAAGCAACTTCAACAGTAGCCGTTGTGGTTCCTGGTTGTCCGCCGGCCAACTGGACGGCATATGTCGCAAATGCTTCCGCTAAAAGTATAACTCCGGTTAATCTAGTTAAGAATACGGCGGGGACACTCATTCCGGTGGGTACTTTACCCAGCGGCGAAGCGATAACTCCCAACGGAAACTACTTGCTCGAATCGAATCAAACTTCAAATACTGTCGATATTATTGATACTTCAACCAACACGGTTGCCAAAAGTGTCACGATTCCAAACGGACCCACCTCAATTGCAATTACGCCGGATGGAACTTCAGCCTATGTAACGGAAAATACATCCGGAGCGATTGTTTCCATCAACTTGCAAACCCTTCAGGCTGGATCGTCAATAACATTGCCTGCAGCCGCCACCGGTTTAGCGATAACTCCAGACAGCAATTTCTTACTGGTGTCAGTTGGCAGTTTAAATGAGATATTGGAAGTATCCCTTGGAAGCCTCAGCATAGTAAACACCATACAGTTAAGTGCTACGTCGAACCCGTCGAGTATCGAAGTTATGCCAAACGGCGCTTACGCTTACGTAACAGACCCCATCAATGCCACCGTTAGTCAAATAAATTTAACAGATTTTCAAATAACGAATTCAATATCATTGCCAACTGGATCGTCGCCGTCTTCAATGGCGATTACTCCTGACGGACAAGAGCTGTTCGTAACCGAATCTAAAAATAACGCGGTGGCAGAAATCTCTACGGCTTCAAACACTGTCGCAGCCACGGTTAATCTGGCGATCGGATCCGCTCCGAGCGGAGTGGCGGTAACTCCGAACAGTCAGTTCGCTTACGTCACCGACTCAGGCACCTCGTCGGTGTCGGTAATTTCAATTGCCTCAGAGACTGTTTCAACCACCATAACGACCGGGTTTACTTCACCTTCGGCGATTGCAATAACTCCTGATCAAAGTCCAATCGCGCGTCTATATACTTTAGGCCCGGCGGTTATAGATTCACCAGTAACTTTGGTAGCACCATCGGTGGTTCAATATGGTACCATCACTACTTATGTATGGAATTTCGGCGACGGATCTCCAACTGTAACGACCAATACCGATCAGACTACTCATACATACTCGAGCCAGGGCGTATACACCGCCTCTGTGACCCTAACTGACTCTTCGGGTACTTCCACCACAATAACCTTTAACGGAAATATGGTTTTAAACAACGGGTCAGCGTTAGCTACTGCAACTTATTCGGTTGACGTAAACGGGGTATATCACCCAATCTCACCGATTAGAGTTTGTGACACCAGATCGACGGCTGCTTCTAATCAATGCAATTCAGGGGGTAACGGCACGCTTCAGGCAGGCTCGGTGCTTACAGTACAAATAACAAATGAAGCCAGTGACAATGTACCCACTGGTGCCACGGCTGCCGTATTAAACATAACTGCCATCAGCTCCGCATCATCTCCAGCGGGTGGATTTATTACGGTTTGGCCGAGCAATGATACTATGCCAAACGCCTCGACGCTAAACTTCCAAGGCGGAGAGATAGTACCGAACTTAACTCAGATACAGCTCTCCCCCACGGGCCAAATTAAAATCTATAACTTCAATGGAAGTACTGACATCTTGGTGGATGTTGAAGGGTGGATCGGACCCAACCCAACCGGGACGACGGCTGGCTCCTACTTTAATTCAATTTCACCCTACAGAATTTGCGATACCAGGTCTACTAGCGTCTCCAACCAATGCAATACAGGCGGCAACGGTACGCTTTCGTCTGGTACTACCCAGAACTTAACGGTTCAAATAACTGGTGAAGGCGGAATTCCTAAAACTGGTGTTACCGCCGTAGCCCTTAACCTAACCGCAACCGATACTACGGCTTGGAGTTTTCTTACGGTATGGCCCTCTGGTACCGAACCGACTGCTTCCAACTCCAACTGGACTGCTGGCGGCCAAACGGTCGCGAACCGCGTAATAGTACCGGTTTCAACTAGCGGAACTATCAACGTTGCCAATTTCGGTGGATCAGTCGATGTAATTATCGACGTAAACGGATACTATACCTCTAATTCCAACGGAGCCACGTTTACGGGTACCGTGCCATCAAGAATTTGCGATACAAGAACCAACAGCGGATATCCTTACCAGGGTCAAACTCTCGGAGCGGGTTCTGTGCTGAAAGTTCAGGTTGCAGGAATGGGCGGAGTACCATCCATGAACCAAAGCGGTGCGCCGATTGCTGCCGTTTTAAATATTACAGCCGTAAACACCACACAATACAGCTTCTTTACCGTATGGCCTAATGACGGTACCACAGAGCCTAACATTTCCGATTTAAACTGGTCTACAGGCGGCGTTGTAAGGGCCAATTTGGCTATTGTCAAGCTCGGTTCAGATGGTATGATCGACGTCGCAAACGCATTTGGCAGTGCGGATTTAATTATAGATGTAGTGGGATGGTATACATTACCCACGTCAACTGAATCACAAGCATTGTCTAGTTTGTCTATCGCCCAAGCCGACGCAAACACCCTGTATTCAACCGATAATAATGCGTTTGAACTTACAGGCGGCTCGACTGACACTACCGCAAGCGAACTTAATCAGCTAAATTCCACGCAAGCAAACTACAGTGTCAACGGTCTATACTTTACCAACGGTCAAACTTCGGCCGGAAACTCAACAGGCCCCGATAATGTCAGCGTTACGGCTTTCAATTGCTCTTCGGGAACGGGAACTGGATTACCGCCGCAAAATGGATCGCTGTGCCAAGGTGTGTCTATGGCCGTATTTTCGCCGTCTACCAGCAGCTGTTTTTATCTCGTCATAAATAAGCAGACCACAACAGCTAATATAAACGGATTCCCGACGGCGTCGGGCGGGTTGACCGGCACATACTATGCAAGTCTGTTAGAACCTGGAAGCGTATCCCAGTGCTCGCCGTTAAGTGATTTCCCGACTAACTGGGGAACTACTCAGCCCGCAATCAACTCGGTGAGTCCCGTAATTTATCTAAATCAGGCACTCTTAGACTCTGCCACTGCATACACCGCAAATTCCGGACAATACGACAACACCAAATACACAGACCTTGCGAGTCAGTTGGCTGCTATCGACCCGACCCTCACATTTACAGACGGATCTACAAGCTCGGGTAATTCTACAGCACTGCTACAAATAAGCGTAACGGATACATCATGTAATTCGGGAACGGGTACTGGTACTCCAGAGCAAAACGGAACCAACTGTCAAGAAATCTCTCTGGCTGAATTTTCTCCGGTTCAAGATGCCTGTTTTTATGCAATCGTAAATAAACTCGCAACAGGAGACACTGTAATAAACGGATGGCCTACCGCGTCTTTAACGTCAACGCAAGGGACATTCTATGCTGCATCATTCGGACTGACTTCGACAAGTTCATGTTCTCCGGTGACCGACAATCCCACTACGTGGCAGACATCGGTATTCCCCTATTAAATTGGCGCTATATTATTTGCGATATTAAAGGTTTTTGACTGGCACCGACTGAACATGGCATAAATTAGATTATAAAATAGTTGGGATTTTAGGCATAGTTGTGGGCAAATGCTAGAGATGATGGGTCATATTTAACGTTTCTAATGCAGGCATTACCTGATCCGCATTACTAAAATAGGCACGCCAGTACCGCCTTCATTCCCTAAAACAAGGATAGGGTAACGATACAAATTACCTTAATTGATTGGCACTAAAACCCTTGACTCATAGGAGGACGACCCGGTTTATCTGCACATAATTACACACATTAATCCCGGAGGATCTATAAATATATGACTTGATTCAGTCGACTAACTTTTGTCGTCCCGACCTAACACACGCCTCTATGAATCTTATGTCGGCCCCTAGTATCATCTTTAGTAGGCTCGGTTGCCGACTCTGGGGCAGCCTTCTTATTTGATCCTTCAATAACATCGAATTCCGTTTGACCGATGCGACTTTTTGCGATTGAGGCAACCTGTGTAATATCTCTTATCAACAGCTGGGCTAAATCCATGCTCAAGCCTTCTCTAACAACAATTCTTAAGACGCTGACATCTTGAGCATTGGGAGCCATTGTGTATGCCGGAATGATCCAACCTCTTTGCTTGAGAAGATCTGATAATTCGAATACATCAAGATCGTACCCCTCTTTAACCTTAAAACATACAACAGGTAGATCTTGACCCGCATGAATAATTTCAAAACAACCGAGATCGTTAAGACCATTTGAAATCCACGATGCCGTTGTATTAAGTGATTGCATTACTGATTTATATCCAGTCCTGCCAAGTCTAATAAAGTTATAATATTGGGCCAATACTTGGCTGGCACCTCTTGAAAAGTTAAGTTGAAACGTAGGATGATCGCCCCCCAAGTAATTAACGTGAAAAATTAATTCATCAGGAAGTCGACTGGGATCACGCCAAATTACCCAACCTATGCCCGGGTATACCAAACCATATTTGTGCCCCGAAGTATTAATGGACACAACACGTTTAAGTCTAAAATCCCACTTCAGTTCAGGCTGTAAGAATGGCGCCACGAACCCACCGCTTGCCGCATCTACGTGCATCATGACATCCAACCCGCTGTTTGCATAAAGTTCATCTAAGGCATTTGACAACTCCTCAATCGGTTCGTACTCGCCAGTGTAGGTAGACCCCAATATTCCGACTACCCCGATTGTATTTTCGTCAACTAACTTAACTGCTTCGGCGGGATCGATTATATATCTGTTCTCTGCCATGGGAACATATCGTGGCTCAACTTCAAAATAACGTGCAAATTTCTCCCAACATACCTGAACGTTTTGACCCATGACAATGTTAGGTTCGGACGTCGGTTTGTTTAAAGATTGCATCTTTTTCTTCCAGTTCCATTTCAGAGCCAAACCTGCCAGATGAATCGCCTCAGAAGATCCAACCGTCGCACATCCCATATAGTTTTCTTCGTGGGGAGCATTAAAAAGATTGGCCAACATATTCACACATCTGTCGTGCATCTCAATTGTTTGAGGATACTCTTCAGCATCAACAAAGTTCTTGTTTAAGGTTGACATAATCAACTCGTCTGCTGATTTATCCATCCACGTAGTTACAAATGAAGCGAGATTTAATGTTGCATTGCCATCCAAATTAAGTTCGTCTTTAATGATCTGAGCGGCGACCTCAGGTTGAGTTAAATCCTCGGGCAACCGATACTTAGAGATCGGAGCTGTAATGCCTCTTGCGGCATAAGCCGGAGCCAAATATTCGTCTCCGAAACTTTCAGCAGGCCCCCTTAGACCGTTTGAGAGATCCTGGGACGAATCCTTGGCTGTTCCGTTAAAAGTTTGTTTAAAAGATTTTTTAAGTCTGTGATTTCCGCTTAACACATTACCCTCCTTGATATGAAAATTCTAGTTTAACCTATCGACTCAAATTGGGTCACGAAAGAAATTAAGCAGAATCGGACTTTTTAGATTGAAAAATTCTAGTAGCAGAAAGAGCTGCCGCTATAACCATAAAAACAGCCGAACCATAGAATGCCGCGTGAATTCCAAGCGTAAATGCGCTAGCCAAATGACTGTTAAGTTGTTTAGTCCCTACGAATATAGCAAAGGCCATTCCTTTGGGGATTGATTTGCCGGCAATTAACAATGCGGTGGCGAACGAAAATATCATGCCCACATTGGCAAATGTTCTAAGCACTCCAGATGCTATGCCAAAAGCCTGTTGGGGAACAGCTTTCATGATAGCTGAAGTGTTGGACGGGAAAAACCCTCCGCTTCCAATGCCATTTACTATTGCGGCTATCACGATTAAAAGGTAGGAAGTTTTGGTAGTCAATTGAGCATAAGTCAGCAAAGCTATTATCTGAATCGACAGACCGACAGTCGCAGGTATGATCGGCCCAATCTTGTCAGCCAAACGGCCTGCAATGGGAGCAGATATCCCTCCTATGATATAGCCGGGTATCAAAAGCATGGATGCCGAAAGCGGACTTAGGGAGCGAACACCCTGCAGATACATTATGATCAAGAACAGCACCGCAAAATTGGCCATTGCCTGGAAAAAAGATGCAAGAAGCGTAGGAGTGACAGTCTGAATTTTAAAAAGACTAAAGTCGAGCATCGGAGAGGAATGATGAGTCTCTATAAGGCAAAAAAGTATGATAAAGAACACACCGACTATCAAAAAAACGTCCAACGTTGGATTAAAGGATTCACTGGCCAGCCTAGTGATAGCCCACAACAAACAGAATAAACCGACCGCCAAGGTTACAATCCCCCAATAGTCCAGCCTCTGTTTATCCTTTTTCCCATGGTCTCGCAAAACATAGAGTGAGAGTATGAAACTGAAAATACCAGTCGGAACGTTAATCCAAAAAATCCATCGCCAGGAAATATAGTTGATTATCAGTCCGCCCACCAATATGCCTGCAATTGCCCCTACGTTCCAGCCAATTGCATTAAAACCGAACGCTCTACCTCTTTTTTCCGGCGGAAAAGTATCTGCAATTACCGCTCCCGAATTTGCGGTAATTAAAGCTCCGCCCACTCCTTGTATCACCCTAAAAACAATCATGGAGATTTCGTTAAATGAAAGAGCGCACAAGGCAGACCCAATTATGAAAATCACAAAACCAGTCTGATAGCTTTTAACTCTTCCAAACATATCCCCCAATTTACCGACCTGAGTTGCCAAAATCGTTATTACCAAAAGATAACTTATGATAACCCATATAACGTCGGAGAGGGGAACCTTTAAAGCTTTCTCAATTTCCGGGAGCGCCAAAACAACAATGGTGGTATCCACTGCAGCCATTAACACGCCAATCACTATTACCAGCAAAGCAAGATTGCTATTTTCAGCGAATCGTGAGAAGAACGGACTTTTCTTTGTTGTATCTACCAACTTTGAAATCCTCCTAACGTCTTTAACTCAAATCGGCGCCGAACAATTTCCATAGAAAATAAAGTATAAATAATTGTCTGACCCAGTATCAACAAACCATGTCGCAACGTTAAGTTTAATATAAAATTTCCAAAAACCAGAACCCTTAGCCGTACTTATTTTTTGCCTTTAAAACAATATTTTAAATCAAGAACTACTTGCAAATAATAATTGCAACTTTTAGTAACCTAAGTTAACATTGAGATATGAACATAAATCCCGATAATGATAATTTATACTCTCGTCGCAAGTTCTTGGAGCTTTCTGGCTTGGCCTTGGGATCGGTGGTAGGCGGCTCTTTAATTGGAGCCTGCAGCTCAACATCCAGCCCTAACTCAATAGTAAGACCGCCAAAAGGACTATCTCAAATCGACCATGTCATAATAGTTATGCAGGAGAATAGATCTTTTGATCACTATTTTGGAACTTTAAACGGAGTTAACGGATATCAAAACGCCATAAACACCAATGAATCTATTTTGTACCAGAACTTCTCGGCAAATACTGCGTCTTCTCCCGTCGGCAAATTACTGCCTTTTCACTTGGATACCTTAACTAGTCCCGTAGCGTGCATACTGGATCTTGATCATTCGTGGGCACCGCAACACAAGTATTGGAACAACGGAAAAATGGATGGATTTGGATCCGAACATCTTTTGGTTGACGGTTCTGCGGCAGGCAGAAATACCATGGCATATTATATGCGACAAGACCTCCCCTTCCACTACTTTCTAGCCGACACGTTTACGCTGTGTGATGCCTACCACTGCTCTGTTATCGGACCCACGCACCCCAACAGAGTTATGTCAATTGCCGGAACCATTGATCCAGAAGGCAAATTTGGAGGGCCGATACTCCGCACAAGAGAATCAGTTAAGTACGAAGGTTCAGTAGATTTCACTACTATGCCCGAAAGACTTCTTGCCAACGGCATCTCGTGGAAATTTTATGAAATGCGTAACGCATTGCTTACCCCTGGGACTTCGTTGAGCGCGATCGCATCAGATAACCCCCTTCTGTATTTCAAACAATATTTAAATAAGGATTCCGAGCTTTATAAATTGGCTTTCGAACCAGCATGGCCGCAGGATTTTCAGAAAGACGTTGAAACCAACAACTTGCCGCCGGTATCCTTTATCAATATGCCGGATCCGAACCAAGAACACCCTCCCGCACCTCCACTCGGAGGCGGACAGGCCATTAGACAGCTGCTCTCTATCGTGATGTCAAATCCTAAAATATGGCAAAAAACCGCAATATTTATAACTTACGACGAAAATGGCGGTTTTTTTGATCACGTCAATCCACCAACGCCCGAACCTGGTACTAAAGGAGAATATCTTTCGTCACCTTTGCCGCAGGATGCTCACGGTATAGCAGGACCGATTGGGTTGGGCTTTAGAGTACCGATGTTTGTAATTTCGCCATTTTCAACTGGCGGTTACGTTTCCTCGCAGGTGTTTGACCACACATCAATGCTAAGATTTCTTGAAACACGATTTAATGTGGAGGTCCCGAACTTGTCGGCATGGAGACGACAGACAACTGGAGATTTGACGAACACCTTGGATATGACCAGTCCAAACTTTTCTAAAATCAACCTTCCGATTGTGCCTTATACACTTTCCCCGATTGACACGACTTCAACATGCAGTATCGGCACGGTATTGGGAAACGAACCTACCGTTCCGATCCCCAATCCACAGTCGCTTCCGGTTCAAGAATCTGGATCGCGTAAGAAACGACCTATTTAATATATAGACCGCAGATAATATAAATATTAACAAAACAATTCTTATCTATATTATTTGCACTCTAAAACAACAATAACCCCCGAATGAACTTCGGGGGTTATTGTAAGAAAAATTCCGGCAGCGACCTACTCTCCCAGGGGGCCTCCCCCCAAGTACCATCGGCGCTGGCGGTCTTCACTGTACGTGTTCGGAATGGATACGTGTGTTTCCCCGCCGCTATTGCCACCGGAGATCTTTAGTTATCAAGTTTCCTTGAGAACTTAACAGCGAACACAAATATCAAGAAAAGTCTCCAAGCCCTCGGCCGATTAGTACCGGTCAGCTGAATACATTACTGTACTTACACTTCCGGCCTATCAAAGTAGTCGTCTAACTACAGGCCTTACCAGGTTAACCCTGTGGGAGATCTTATCTTGGAACGAGCTTCGCGCTTAGATGCTTTCAGCGCTTATCCCTTCCGTAGGTCGCAAATCAGCTATGCCCTTGGCAGGACAACTGACACACGAGAGCTACGTCCGTCCCGGTCCTCTCGTACTAGGGACAGCCTTCCTCAAATCTCCTTCGGCTGCATCGGATAGGGACCGAACTGTCTCACGACGTTCTAAACCCAGCTCGCGTACCGCTTTAATGGGCGAACAGCCCAACCCTTGGGACCGGCTTCAGCCCCAGGATGCGACGAGCCGACATCGAGGTGCCAAACCTTCCCGTCGATATGGACTCTTGGGGAAGATGAGCCTGTTATCCCCGGGGTACCTTTTATCCGTTGAGCAACGGCGCTTCCACACGCAACCGTTGGATCACTATGCCCTGCTTTCGCACCTGCTTGACTTGTAGGTCTCGCAGTCAAGCTCCCTTTTGCCATTGCACTCGACGACTGATTGCCAACCAGTCTGAGGGAACCTTTGGGCGCCTCCGTTACACTTTAGGAGGCGACCGCCCCAGTCAAACTACCCGCCTGACGCTGTCCCTAACCCGGATAACGGGCCTGGGTGAGAGTCCTAGCACAAAAAGGGTGGTATTTCAACGTTGCCTCCACCGCAGCTAGCGCCACGGCTTCAAAGGCTCCCACCTATCCTACACAATTTGAACCAAAACTCAACATCAAGTTGTAGTAAAGGTCCACGGGGTCTTTCCGTCCTGATGCAGCTAACGAGCATCTTTACTCGTACTTCAATTTCGCCGGGTCTGTGGTTGAGACAGTAGGAAAGTCGTTACGCCATTCG
>JAJZNL010000007.1 GCA_021852345.1 Actinomycetes bacterium | reverse complement strand
GTTGTTCGTTAGTGAGCTGATGATAATTTTTCAAGTTAATCCTTTCTGGGTTTGTATAAGTGCTAGAAATTTATCCAGCTCACTTATATTAACCAATCAAGTTGCACTTGGAAGTTGAATTCAGGAAGATTATTAAAATGTAATTATTGAAATAATTGATTTTTCTGTTTTGACTTAAAATTAGTCATTACGTTGGCTGCCATATCGATATAACTTGATATTAAAATTTAACTCCGCTGCTGTAGGCTTAGATATGACCAAAACTTTTTAGATGTTCTTAAGTAACGTTACTACGTTCGTTAAAAATCGAAGTAAATTTGACCTCACATATTATAATAAAAACACGCAAAATTTTAAAATTTGCAGAAAGATTTATTGCATCCCAAAATTTGCTGCCACTTCTATTTATGGCGGCATTAACTTATATTCCGCTGCTTTTAACTAAGCCCGGAGTAATTTCAGTTGATACCAAACAGTACCTGTATCTTAACCCTAGCGGATATTTAAATCAGGTTGCTTCAATTTGGTCGTCAAAAGTTGACATGGGGACGGTAACCCATCAAAATATCGGTTATCTCTTACCAATGGGCGAATGGTATTCTTTCTTTTCATTTCTGCATGTACCCGTTTGGATTGCACAGCGACTTTGGTCAGCAACGATCTTTTTCTTGGCCGGGACTGGTGCGTTTTACTTTTGCAAAACCTTAAAGCTTACTACGACAGGGGCGACTGTCGCTGGAACCGTTTATATGCTTTCGCCATACATGCTCCAATACATAGACCATATATCAGCCTTGTTGCTGCCAGTTGCCGCACTGGGGTGGATGATGGCATTTACCGCAAAAGCACTACAGACCAGAAAAAATATCTATTCATTGGCTTTTGCAATTACGGTTGCACTGAGCAGTACTATAAACGCAACATCATTTGGATATGTGGCAGTGGGTCCCGTCATTTTATTAATATTTTTCTTAATCTACAAAGAAACAACGATAAGGCGAGTGATATCAGTATCGTTTCAATTTTTATTCCTTTCGTTAATGGTTTCGCTTTATTGGATTGAAGCATTGACAGTTGAGAGTAAGTACGGTTTAAATGTACTTAAAACCACCGAAAGCCTCACTGCCATAAGCTCTACTTCAACTCCGGCGGAGATTTTTAGAGGAATAGGTTATTGGTATTTTTACAGCGTTAGCAGTTACGGCTTCGTAATCCCTGCTTCGGTTAGATATCAAACGCAACATTGGCTACTTATGATTTCATTTTTGCTGCCGGCGGTTGCGCTTCTTAGTTTCGGCCTGATTAAGTGGCGTTATAAGACTTTAAGTGTCGGGTTAATGCTTTTCGGGTTTGTCATAAGCGTAGGAATTTATCCGATTACAAACAAAACTTATTTTGGAGCCAAATTTTATGAATTACTTCAAAGTTCAGAACTTGGTCTGGCGCTTCGCTCCTCAACTCGAGCAACCCCCGTATTTGTATTAGGTTCGGCAATCCTAATCGGTGCAATGGTATCGGCGATTAACTTTCGGTTTCGTAAAATTGAAAAATTTGTCGCTTTACTACTGCTTCTACTTGCCATTTTTAACCTGCCGGGGTTATTCAACGGTTCAACTGTAAATATAAACATGGCCCGTAAAGACATTCCTACCTATTGGCTACAAGCAAGCAAATATCTGTCATCAAATCGAACCAATACGCGTGTAATTCAAGAACCCGGACAAAATTTTGATTCTTACACTTTTGGAAGCACGAATGACTCTTTGCTTGCAGGACTTACAACGAGGCCTACCGTTGAACGCCACCAAGTTGCCATGGGCTCAACGTACGGAGTTAATCTGCTTGACAATTTAGACAACAGTTTTCAGCGCTCGGACCTGAACCCTGCCGGACTTTCGGCTATGCTCAGACTAATGAGCGCGGGCGACATGCTCATTACAAACGACGAAATGTATTCGCTGTATCAAATTCCGCCGCCGATTAACATAAACACGATGCTAAACCCGCTACCCAAAGGTCTGGAAAAACCAATCAGCTTTGGCATACCTCAATCAAATTTTCCGCCATATGGACTGCCTTATTACACCAACCAAACACTGTCAGTACCGGAAACGTCGCCTGCAAAATTGCCCCCGTTGATAGATTACCCGGTAAAAAACTCAAGGCCGATAGTAAGGTTAGAGTCACCTTCCTCACCGGTAATCATCGACGGTGACGGACTCGGTGTATTAGAAGCGGCAAATTCCGGACTTTTGGGCGGCAACCCAACACTGTACTATTCAGGCAGTTACGCAAAAAACCCGAGCAAACTTAAATCATTACTGACAAAAAATGCCACATTGGTCGTGACCGACACCAATAGGAAGCAGTTAAAGGATTGGACTAGCTTTATAGATCAGTCAAGCGAGATAGAAACGACGAGCCAAAACAACGTTTCTACTTCTCAAAATCTATCCTATTTTAATATCTTCCCTAAAACTACTTCCACGATGCAAACTGTTGCCGTTGACCAAGGAGTCAAGTCCATTTCTGCTTCAGTTTCAAATAATGTATTTGAGTTCAATCCGCAATCAAAGCCGTATAACGCCTTTGACGGAAGTTACGGAACCGCATGGACGACCACACCTTTTAATAGCCCAATTGGTTCATGGATTAAAGTCAAATTTCTTTCACCCGTAAATTCAAACAACGTTGTGTTGGCTCAAGCGCTTAACGATTCTCAGAGCATGTGGATTACACAAATTAGAGTAACTTTGAAGAACAACGGCAAGACAACGCGCAGTTTCACCACAACTTTGAACCAAAGTTCCAGACAGAAACCGGGCCAAAAAATCGAGTTCCCGACAACCTCGTTCGATTCCATGCAAATTACAATCTTACAAACATATAGTCCTTTGGGCTTTACGGTACTGCCTGTAGGTTTTTCGCAGATAAATGTAAATAATATAACCGCCAGGGAAATTATCAGGCCTCCGACTGACTTAATTTCCAATCTCGGTAAATTAACGTCAAACTACAGGCTCGTGTATATATTCGCAAGATCAATGGTGGGCTCACTCGCTGAGCGGACATCCCCGGAAATTAATATTTCTCGATATTTGAATCTACCGACTAAAAGAACTTTTAAGATATCAGGTGACGCCACATTTTCTACTCAAATTTCAGATCGGAAGATTGAATCTTTGATTACCGGAACATCGTCTACGACGTCTTCGGCACCCGTTTTCGAGTCTTCAAGCAGATTGGCCGGAGACGATAATGCCTACGGTATTGCATCTCAAGGCAACACAATAAATTCTGCTTGGCAGACGGCTACCGGTTTAAATAACCAACTTGGGGCATGGTTGCAAGTGAATAACCCTGCAACGGTAACTTTTGACCAAGTTTATCTAAGTTTCTATGCAGACGGTCATCACAGCATTCCGACCTACGTAACAATCTACACGGAACGTGGAAGCCGCAGCATACCATTGCCGAGCAATTTGTCTGTAAATTCCACCACCAAAACCGACACTGTTTTATTAAAATTTCCCCCAATATCTGGTCGCAACGTACGGCTAAGCGTACAAGCGATTAACCCTACAGAAGGCACCTACGATTTTGGGCCAGCTTACGAGACTCTACCCATTGCCATCAATAGCTACAAATTACAATACGCCCCAGGGATTACTCAAACATCCTCGCAATTAATTTCGGCTAATTTCAATGTTTCGGCAAATACAAACCTGATACCTCCAATAAACATCTCTACGAACCTTCCGGGAACTTGTCAAAACAATTTAGCAACCATTGACGGCCGGCCAATTTGGCTTAAAGTAATTGGCACAGTAGCCAATGCCTTACAAGGAAAGTATCTTCAGATCATAGGCTGTGGCCCCGACTCATCTGGAATATTACTCCAGCCCGGAAATCATATTGTAGAAACAGCCGCGGGACAAAAAGCAGGAATAAATATTGACCAATTAGTCTTTGATTCACCGCGTCCAAGCAACAATGCGATATTAACGTCACAGAATAGCGGATTTATACCTCCGGCGGCAACTCCAAACCCTAAGGCCACAATGAAAATTTTGAGTCAATCTGATACAAATATCAATCTCAAGGTCACAACAAACGGAAAGCCGGTTTGGTTGGTATTAGGGGAGAATTATAATTCGGGTTGGAAAGCACAAATAACTTCGCCGGGCGCTCAAAACAGTCTTATTCCAAATTCAAGTTCACTTATTGACGCATACTCAAACGGTTGGTTGATTAAACCTCCCGCCGGCAAAAAAACCTACGACATCTCTCTCTATTACGAACCTCAGAATCTTATTAATTTTGCATTATATCTTTCGTTCGGCATTCTTGTACTATGCATTCTCGGAATCATATTATTGTTAATCAAATACAGAAAAAAACTTGGCACGTTAGGAAATTCAGCCACAAATTCAAACGGCAGCCTTGTTGACTTGCTGCCGAGATTTTCTAACCCGATTAAGAGCAACGATCCGAGAGCAAACTTAACTTTTAGTATCATAGTTAGCGTTTTGTTCTACTTAGGCTCAAGCGCACTATTAAACAATTATGACGGGATGGTATTAGCGATAATTTTATTTGTCTTAACTCAGATTAAATATTTAAGGCTAATAGGATCACTAGGTCCCGTATTCTTAGCAGGCTATGCAGGACTTTCCATTGTCGCTCAGCAAAACACTCATAACTATGCCCCCGGTGTATTCTGGCCTGCTACATTTGCCAAACAATCTCATTTGATCTATATCGCCATTGTTATGCTTGCAATGCAGTGTTTGATTGAATTTGTCAGAAAAAGACGTCTGCCTAAAAATTCCGTATGAGGACGGTCAACAACGATAAGCAGTACTATCTATTCTCACTTCTATTGAAATTCAACAACTAATCAATTACGTTTTTACCTTTTATTGATGTGAAAAGTCATCTCTATACGACCAAACGGTGTGTTCGATTATGATATCGGTCAACACATCACCTATAAAAGATTAACAGCCTTTTGGAGCCTTATTATTGTTTGCCAAAGTCAGTAGGCTACATACGGTATTTTTGGCAACTAGCCACTTTTGGCCCGAATAGACTGCATACCCCGTAGAGGGTGTCGTAAAAATCGGACTTCCAGTTGGAGTCAGAAGGTTGTATGTAACTTCAGCGCATGGATAAGTTACATCTGCGATCAAACAAGCTTGCTTGGATTCCAAAGATACGGAAACTACAGTTGCGCTACCGGCTGCTTTTGACAATGAAGAACCGAAAGCAGTCTTCATTGCCGCCTGTAACTGGGTCCCATCCTGGGTAACTTTTACCTTCGGTGTTATTGCCGAATTTGACAGATCAAAAAGCGTAATGTAAGCATTTCTAATCTCAGAAATAGAAATTGAAGGCTTGGGTAAAGTGCTGGTGGACAAAGTAGATGCGGATTGTGAATTTGACCTACCCGACGAACACGCAGCCAATATGATGGCAGCCGTAAACAAAGCCAACAGCCTTTTCCATAAATTCAGAGTCATTTTTCTTCTCCTTCGTAAAAATTTTTCAGATAATTGTATCTTAGGATGAGCCAGAAACAGTTACTGAACAAATTAGTTACCTGTTTTAAATATGCGATTTTAAATGCACTGTCACAATAATCATACACAATAATCATAAAAATTTTATTTCCTGGAACTACATTTCTGATTCCAAATAATTAAAACTTAGTACTCTGCAAAAACAGTAGCGCAAATTACAGTTAAAATTTATCAATAGGGTTATTTAAGGACTGATTTAGAAACTCACAATTACAACACTATAACAATTGGTACAACACTATAACAATTGGCCGACAACTAACTCACCTTAACTCTACCTGCTGGATGTTTTAGACACTGTGTTAAAATGAAATTTTTTAAAAACCGACATCTCTTAAAAAAAACACTATGGTTATTAATTGTCTCTATTGCGGTAATGGGTCTTGTGGCTTCAGGAGCTTTTGCAAAAACAACCCAAACATCAGCGGTTAAGAAAATCGAATCGACTTCGTCAGATTCCACGGCCGTATCGCCAACCACTACGACAACCATCGCCATTGCACAAATATCGAACTCTTCACCTGCCTCAAACGGATCATTTGTAGGCAGTGCTAATAGGATTCAGATCGGTTCTACTTTTATAGCATATCGACAATTTGGAAGCGGTCCAGATTTAATACTGCTCAATGACGCCGGACAATCGATGGATTCATGGGGTATTTCGCTGCTTTCAGACCTTTCGGCCAGTTACAAAGTTACCGTCATCGACTTTCCGGGCGTGGGATACAGCACAGACAATCTATCCACACCTATGACGATCGGCTGGATTGCGACAAAAATTTCAACACTCCTGTCTGACTTAAATATTAAAAGCCCAATATTGGTGGGAGCCGGTTTTGGGGGTCAAGTAGCAATTTCAATGGCAGAATCATCTCCTAATCTGTTTAAATATCTTGTTTTGGCAGGAACATCTCCAGGATCGCCGTCTTCCTATCAGATACCCGTACCTGAACTTCAAACGCTTTTCGGCACGTCAAGCACCTATACGCAAAAAATCCAATTAATGTTTCCGGCTTCAGCTCAAACTGCCTTAAATGCATATATGGCGCCGACAAATTTACTCCCCATTGAACCAATACCAAATGCTACGCTTAATAGACAATTTCAAGCCCAACAGGTATTTGACCAAACAAGTCAATTCTTAAATAAGTTACCAACCATTAAAGCTAAATGCTTGATTCTGGTGGGTGACAAAGACACAATTATGCCGGAGCAAGACTCAAACTTACTAGTCTCTGGGCTGCTAAATGCAAACAAAGTAGTCATGACGGGCTACGGACATTCGATAATGCTTCAAAATCCAACTGCATTTTTGCAACAGTTGAACAACTTTGTAAGTTCATAGACCTGAATTTACAAACAAAAAGAGCGTTAAGTCAATACAAGCTATTTATAAATAATGGGTTTATTTCATTAATTGTCCGACTTATTGGCTTCTAAAATCCGTTGGAATATAGCCTGTGAATCTTTGTCTATATGTTTTCTGGCTCGGATCAATAGATACGATCCGATATAAACAGGTGGTAGTACGATAATAAAAGCTATCCTAAGATTGTTTCCGAATAGCTGAGAAAAAAATCCGACAACGGTCGGTGCGATTGCAGATCCAAAGATCACAGAAGTCAAGTTAAATGCTCCAAAACCCGTTCCTCTAAGCGTACCAGGAGTTACATCTGAAAGTCCAGCACGAAGTGCTGGCACGGCCATTGTGCCGGCAAAAAAGCCCACCGTTTGCAATATTACCGTTGGGAGCAACATTAAATTCGCAAAAGACAACAAGAAGAAACTCACAGATACAATTGCACAAACCCCAGGAATAATAACTCGGGTTTCAGAGTTTACCGGCACAAGACGATCGGATAATTTTCCGCCTACATACAAACCTGGCAGACCACCTAAAATCACCATAATGCCGAAGTAAATTCCCGCCTTAGATTGTGTTAAATGAAAGCTGCGCAGATAAAATACCGGAAGCCAAAAACCTATTGCACTTACGGTAAACAAAATTGAAGCCACGCCCACTAATGTCAACCTTAGGGTAGGAATTTTAAGTATCGTTTTTACGTCCTCATACAGACCAGAAAACATGTTCTTTGCAAAATTGCCAAATCCCTTGTCGAACAGCTTAATTTTTTTAGGTTCATCTTCCTTGCGAAGTTTCAGGGCAGAATAGTCTGATGATCCCCTAAAGGGCTCGTGAAGCAACAATACCAAGAGTGCAATTCCCAAACCAGGTATAGATACCATAAGATAAGCGGCTCGCCATCCCAAATGTTGACCGATTATTGAGCTCCCAGTAGTTCCTAACGCAACTCCCACATACAACAAAGCCTGCTGCATCGAAAATGCTCTCGCCCTCCCATTTCGTTCATAATAATCTGCCAAAAGAGAATTTCCCGAGGGCTCTGTTATTCCTTGCCCAAATCCCAATAGGCTCCGAACCATAAAAAGCGTAAAAAAAGTGGGCGAAAAGGAACCAAATGTAGATAGTAGTGACCACAGCAGCACCGTGATCATGATTGATCGCACTCTATGCCAGCGATCTGCCAAATAACCTGCTGGCATCGTAACCAATGCATTGACTACAGTTGCAGCCGCTCCCAATAGCGATATTTGAAAATCTCCAACATGAAAGGTTTTTTCAATCTGAAGCGCAACACCTCGAACAATAGATTGATCTGCATTATCAACCATAGTGACCAGTCCCAAAACTAACATGGGCCACATGTAAACAATTTTTTTAATTATACGATTTTCAGATTTAGCAACGACCACAGTTAAAGAATTTATATGAATTAACTTTCGACATTCATCCAAAATGACGTTTCTCATCGAATAATAGAAATATTACCCGATATTGGTCTCAGATGATTGGATTCAAGATTCAAAAAGTCACAAGTTCACTTCAAAAATTAATGACAATATCAAATCTTAATTCCAATTCGTTTAAATAAGCAAATTTCCCAAAGGACATTCTCTAATTCGTCAACCAGAAATCTAAACTGTAAATGAATATTGGCGAGCCCAAACATCATGCGAGACTTTCTTAAAGCCTTAACTTCCAACTATTTGGCCTTTTTCCAAACGGATTTCTCGGCTAGCAACTTTTTCCACGTCACGACTGTATTGCTCAACCAATAGCATTGTGGTTCCAGAAGATTTGATCTCTTCAATTCTTTTCCATATTTCATCCAATATCCTAGGAGCAAGTCCCATTGACAACTCATCTACCACCAAAAATTCTGGAGGATCAACCAGCGCCTTTGCCAGACTTAGCATTCGCTGCTCACCGCCACTTAAGTTGCCAGCAACGTGGTTCCCTCGCTCTTTAAGTCTGGGGAAAAGATCAAATGATCGTTGAACCAGCTCTTCAACTGGAGTATTAGATTTTGTTTTATAAAAGAATATTCTTAAATTTTCAGTTACGCTAAGAGAATTAAAGACTGCCGACCTGTCTGGAATCAGATCCAGCCCTCTGGAATTGATCTTTTCAATTCGCATCCCCGTAATATTTTCACCGTTAAAGTATATGCAACCTGACCGTGGCTGTACGAGCCCTGAGATGACTCTGGTTAAGGTAGTTTTTCCAGCCCCATTTAAGCCTGTAATTGCAAGTGCTTCGCCTTTTTGAACTTTAAAACTTACGTCAAACAAAGCTTGATACTTCCCGTAGAATACGTCTATTCTGTTTAAGCTTAAAACACCGATCGTAGATTCAGATATTAGCTTGACACTATTATTTTCACTGCCGCCGTAGCTGCGTGCATCACCATCGGTAAACCGTTTTTGTTTTAAACTCATTTAACGCCCCAGATAGGTATATTTCACGTCCGGATCATCTAGCACTTCAGACGTTAAGCCTGATGCCAATACCTTTCCCATATCCAATACCGTCAACTCCCGCGTTGACGCTGTAATCACTGACAAATCATGTTCAACTATTAAAAATGAAATATCCGAAGAGGCAACCAAATTTAAAATTAAATCTGTAAAACGACCAGTTTCGTCTGGATTCAGCCCAGATGACGGTTCGTCCAGAAGTATTAACTTAGGATCAAGCGCTAGAGCACGTGCAAGTTCCACCATCCGGCTTAGTCCAAGAGAAACAGTGGACACAGGAGTGTTTTTAAGGTTTGTAAGCCCGACTTTTTCTAAAATCTCATCGACCTCTACTGCCTCGGCCTTACTAGGACCGTGTTGCTTAAAAATATCAAGCTTCGATCTTTTATGATTTTTCAACTTCTCTTTTTGTCGTATGGCAAGCAGTACATGATCATAAACGTCCAGCGTCGAATACAACTCAACTTTTTGAAATGTGCGTGCCAGTCCAAGCTTAATGCGACCGACCACCGATTCACCGGTTATATCTTTACCCATTAAATTTATATTTCCCGACTTGGGCTTTAAATAACCCGCAACAACATCTAAAAAAGTACTTTTACCAGCTCCGTTTGCCCCGACTACGCCGTGAATACTGTTTTGGGACACTTCCAGTGAGACGTCTTTTAATATCTCCAAATTCCCATAATTAAAACTGAGATTTTGTACCTTTAGAGCTTCTTCCATCAAACTACTGCCTTATCGCGTCTTAGCTTCAAACTCCTATATGTAGATACCCAAATTCTATTTTGTCTTTCAACTAAACCTTCTGGATCCAATACCCAAATCAAAGCCAACAAACCAATTGCAATCGAAATTATAAGCCCTATATTGTTACCGGCATAAGTATCCAAAAGTTCTTGGGCAATCACATATGCAAAGGCTCCCACTAGAGCTCCTTCTATGGATCTGACTCCCATCACTACCACCAAGACCAAAAACAGCAACGAAAATTCCCAATTAAAATCTTGACTTGAAATATTCTGCTGAGTAATTCCATAGAGCCCTCCGCCAAATCCCGCAATCGCCGCAGCAAGACTGAAAAATAATAGTGCGCTTTTTGAATAATCTAAACCAATTGATTGAGCGCCTGGAACCGACCCGCTGATTGCCAGTGCCTCTAACCCCTTTTTGCTTGAACGCACCACGATGACAAACGACGCCGTTAGAACTAGAACAACGGCTTCAAAGATGAACCAATACTTATCCGAGTTGAAATTAATCGACCCAATTGTCGGTCGAGGCAGATATACCCCAGTTGCACCATTAGCTAAATAGGAGCTCGGAAAAATTAGATTGTCAGCCAAAAGAGCGAATCCAAGAGTTAAAAGTGCTGCTCCTAGCCCCTTCAACTTTAGAGAAAACAGTGCCACCACTAAACCAATTAACAGACAGACAAAAGTAGCCAACACCAGCGCAACCAAAACTGGCAGGTTATACCTTGAAACAAGCTGAGCAGTTAGAAAGGCTCCGAATCCCGCAAATGTTGCCTGCGACAGCGATACAATTCCCGTAGAACCCGTTAGCAATGTAATGGACAGAAATATTACCGCCAAAGCGCAACCTTGACATAAAACAAACTTCCAATTGCCTGAGACTATCCCTCCAAAGGTAACTGAAAAAAATGAGACTAACACAACAGCCAAAATAATTGCTCTCAGTTTGACTGGATTATATGAATAATATTTGAGCAAAGATCGTTGCGGCGGGTCAACTTCAGCCATGGGATCTTTAATATTACCAATGTTCTTTAGCCTTCTATTGAATAATAATGCACCGATTAAAACTATAAACGGCAAAGACGGTCTAATTGAAGCCGCCAATGCAAAGTTCTGAGGTACGTAACCGGCAACCACTTCTTGCAAAACACCCAAACCAATCGAAAATAAAAATGTTAGCGGAAGAGAGCTAAAACCACCACAAGCTGCACCTGCTGTACCAGCTACGACCAATAAAGTCAAATCGTACGAATTGATTTCATGTAAAATGGGAGCCAACAGAACTCCGCTTAGCCCTGCCAATATACCGGATATACCGAATGCGATCGAACTTACTCTCTCTGCAGATATCCCGTTTAGCTGAGCCAGCTTGGGGCTTTCAACGACTGCCTTCATGGAAAGACCGATTTTAGAATATCTTAACAGCCAAGTGAGCAGAATGATTACGATCAAAGTTACAATTACGGTTTGAATATTTTCGCCGCTGACGGGATAGGAAAACAATCTAAAATAAATTTTGTTCGTCGAGAACAAAAATGGCTTAATATTTGGGCTTCTCTGTCCGAGCAGTGCCTGCGCTATGGAAGGCAAAGCAATCAGCAGTCCCAAAACACCTACCAACTTCACGCTTACCGAAGAATGTCGAAGTTTTTGAAACAGCACCTTGTCAAATACTACTCCCAACAGAAAGCTGAATAAAATGACCCAAACAATAAAAGCGAGCGCGAACGGCCACCTAGCATCATAACTGGAGTAAAAGAAAAGACTGGTAATAAATGCCTGGGCCCCGAATGCCAGATTTAATAATCCAGAGGTCTTATAACTTAAAACCAATCCAGATGCGCCTAAAGCGTAGACGCACCCAAACGGAATTCCCGCAATTATAAATACCGGCAGATCTTTCATATTAAAAATGTAACCGCAGTATCAACCCTTTCGGTTGTTAGTTTTTTACTAGGCTCTCCGGTAGGCACTTAAGATCACACTTACTTGGTTGCATAGGCTCCTGGTAGGCCTATCACATTATTCACGGTTTTAACTGTTTTGGGATTTTTCAAAGTTGTATTAAAACACGTAAACAGAGATCCGTCAGATCCAAATCTATTTACAAATTGTCCGTTTTCAACTTGAACAAAGGACTGACAATCGATCGAACCGCTTGAAGTGTGTGCAATTCTCCAATCTACCGGAGCCAAAATACCACCTGCGGTAAACGATGATATTGAATTAATCGCATTGACAAGTTTTGTACGCGTCAAATCCCTACCGGCCATTTTAAGACCATTTACAAATAAATAGGCTGAGGCAAAACCGTCCAATGAAGCTTCAGAAGGCAGTTCGCTGGGGAAATATTTAGCCATATCAGCCAAATAAGTTGCCATTCCCGGATAGGCCTTTGGGTCTTGAACACCTGCCGAAAAAGGTGCATTTTGAAGCGAGAAGTAGACCGAGTTCATCAATTGTGCATCCGTTGGATTGTTCAAACTTGAAGGGTCATAACCGTCGTACCAATATTGGATAACATGCAAACCCTGTTGGTGAATTTGTTGGGACAATAATAAATTGCCCGATAGGTCCATACAACTCACCACCATATTAGCGCCCTTATTGGCAATATTAGCTACATCCGCACTAAGGTCAACGGCAGGTGCCGGAATTCCTAAATCCGTATAAACTACATCGATACCATATTTCTTCAATCCGGCAATGGCTCCAGTACACCCCTGGGACGACTCGGCAATATTATAAGAAAGAACCGCTACCTTAGTCGAATGTGTCATTTCTGCAAGGTAAGCTACTTCATTTTGAGCGCCTGTGAAATTTACGTACGAACCTCCCACTCCAAACATGTTTTTGGAGGGACTCCAGCCCGGATTAATTGCCATTCCGAAAGTAGGGATACCGTTGTTGGAAAGATACCCCGCAGCTTCAAAACTTGGCGTCGCAACTCCAACTATTGCAAATACCTTAAACTCAGTAACGAGATTCCTCGCCTGATCTACGTCTTGTGACGGATCCGAACCATCGTCAAGCTTATAAGCAAAATTAATTTTTCGGCCCCAAACACCGCCTTGAGAGTTTATTTGATCTACGTAGGCACTAACTCCGTCAAATGTCGGAGCAAAATCAGCCGTAAGCGGACCTGTCAGCGAAGCCAAACCGCCAATCGTAATGCTATTGGCAGTGATACCATCAACCTGCCCGGAGCTGGAAGTTTGTTGTCCGGCATTAGAGCAAGCTGCAATTGTTATGCTTATTATTAAACCAAAAACGATGACCTTCAGTTTTGAACTCATAAGCACCCTTTCCCTATACAAATTCTTTGCAAGCTATTTTTATAGTAGCTAAACAATTCAACCATAATGCCTTATTTGTCAATAAATTATAAGCTAACTAAAATTTTAATTTGATTGACCGATAAAGTGTTGAACCCTGCCTTTGAATATTTCGCAAATCAATTATTCCAAATGAGCGACGGCAAGGTATAAAATTCAAGTTAAGCTATTTAAGACATTTATCCCTTTCAACTTTAATTCAATGGTATTAGTAATTACATGCAGCATAATCAGCGCAATTTTCTTTGCGATCGCAGCAGTAATTCAACAATTTAAAGCATCCTTACAAGGTGAAAATTTGAATCTTCACCTTTCACTAATAGGCAAGCTCCTCAAACAACCGATGTGGCTTTTAGGAATTGGTTCAAGCCTTGCAGGTTTTATCTTTCAGGCCGTAGCATTATTAAAAGGGTCGTTGGCTTTGGTTCAACCTCTGCTGGTACTGGGAGTAGTTTTTGCGCTACCAATATCGGCAGGATTTATTCATAAGCGTGCCATGACTGCAAAAGAGTGGGCAGCTTCGTTTTTCGTAGCATCGGGCCTTATTGCGTTCTTAGTGGTGGCACAAGCAAGAGGTGGTAGCAGAGTCGCTGGCCTTCACACTTGGATAATTATTATTTGTTCAACTGCTGTTGTTTCCATCGCAATCATTTTAATGTCACGACGGGCTAAAATTTCCTCTCGTTCAACCATGCAAGCAACGGCAGCTGGTTTAATCAATGGCCTGGCGGCAGCATTCACAAAAGAAGTTACGCATAATCTCTATATGAATTATAAGGCGTCACACAACATATTCACTTCGATAATCAAAGAAACTTATTCTTGGGAATTCATTGCTCTAATAATAGATTATGCAATAGTCTTATTTCTGGTTCAAAGCGCATTTCAAGGAGACCAAATTGGATGGTCTTTACCGGCACTCACAGTGTCCAATCCTGTCATCAGCCTTATCATCGGAGTAGCCGGATTCAAGGAGACTATAAATACGAGCGGGTTTCAAATTTTCCTTGAAACCCTTTTTTTACTCGTATCTATTTACGGAATATTCCTGCTCGCAAAACTCCCGTCTTACAACAGGGAGCAAACCTAAAAGTATGATTTAAATTTAACTAATAGGTTTACCATTCTTGCACCATGGATTATTTGGAACTCCCTTACAGGGATTTGGCATCGTAGGCAAATTCGAAGGCAAAGGATGTAACACCACCTGAGTTGCTGTCGGATACGTACTTCCGGCCGCACAGGGAAGAAAATGCGTATCGCAAAGCACCTGACCCAATAAAGCACCACCAGTGTTTGCCTGCTTTGTTATTATTCCGCATTTAGCCTGAACTTGCTCTAGATTAGCAGGAGTACTGCCATCTGGTGCAACGTTGCCTGCAAAGCAGTTTTGCGGCAAGCCCCCGTTCATTACGATTTGACCATAATCACCGTTAGTCGGATTTCCGAAAAACCCGTTGTGAATAAATTTATTATTTAAAAGCGCATCACCTTCAGGATTATAAATACATCCTTTAAATAATGGACTTACGAAACCGCCGCTATTGGCGCAGGTAACCCCTGGATACGGCTTGTCTCCGTCGGGGAATGGAACAAATAATATACCCCAAGCTCCGTTGTTTTCAAATACGTTATTCATAATCGTGTCGTTTCTACCGCCGGACACCGTCATACCTGTGCCGGTGGGTCCGAGACCCGCATAACCTGAAGTCGGAACATTAGGATTATTATTATCATGAACGTAA
Source organism: Actinomycetes bacterium (assembly GCA_021852345.1). Lineage (GTDB taxonomy): Bacteria > Actinomycetota > Acidimicrobiia > Acidimicrobiales > JABEUL01 > JAJZNL01. The sequence continues at coordinate 18,265 of JAJZNL010000007.1, read as the reverse complement.
TTGTGCATGAATACCCAACAAGATCTGGTGTGTGTGATCGGGCTAATCTTCCCATTAGGACAGTCTCCGTTTTGTGGCGGCGGCGGGTCACCGGCAATTTGAGTATTTGTATCGAATCCATCCTGGTTGTTATTAAATTGAGAATTTTCAATTACAATAGCGCCGCCAGAATTTGTGCCCGAATATCCAAGTGCGTTGTATTCCATCCATGCATGATTAATAGTAATGCCACATACCTGCTGGCAAGCACCTACATACATACCAGAATCGTTATAGTTACTCGCGTATATTTGATTCCAACTGGCGGGTCCCGCAGCCGAATTCGCAAAAATACCATATGTTCCTGTCGCCCCTGGATTTTGCGGGTTGTAATAATCAGAGGTTGCGGTCAAATAACTACCCCAGTAACCGTGAAGGCCAATTTTGGCTGTACCGGATCCTCCGTCCCACCAAATTCCGTTACCTCCGCCTGCACTTCCGCCTAGATAGTTACATACAGTTAAATTTTGAATCCAAGTATTATTGGCTTCAAATACGACTATACCGTTCGTGCCCATGGGTTGACCATTGCTGCCTGCTGGGCCAAAGTCTTGATTTTGAGTAGCCGACGAGCACTGCGGAGAACCTGGCTTTGTTCCATCTACAACAACGGTATTTCGATTCATACCACGTAGAGTTAAATCAGAAGTCTTGATTAAGACTCCACCAAATCCACCGAGTTTAATTTGAGCAGCACTAGGAACATGCGTCATGGAATAATCTTCATGATAATCTCCTGGACCCACCAATATCCAGTCACCTGGTTTGGACGCATTGACCGCATCCTGAATAGTTGTATACTGCCCCTTAACCCCGTTAAAGGTCCCCACAAGTAGGACTTTTCCGGTCGGCGTCTGACTGCTTGAAGTTGGGGCTGAACTGCCAGAGCAAGAAGCCAAAATCGACCCAAGCAAAACAAACATTCCTAAAAGCATTGTCAGCTTATTGTATTTTTTCGGTCGATTTTTCGACGAAGCCAACTTCGTTATTATAGATATCATTTTTTATCTCCTGAATGCAAAATTATTATCCGTTTGAATTTGCCTGTCAACAAACGTAATTATTCAAGCATAATTGATGCTGAAAAGAATGTCAAGAGCGCATTAGAATTACACTCCATTCAAAACGTGCCTCTAGGAAAGTTGGTCAGAACCTTATTACACAGAAAACTTCTACAAAGTATATTTGATCTAATTCACCCACATTGCCATCGGAACATTCACAAAAGTAGTAAAATTCTACTTACGTCAACTTTTCTGATTTCTTCCAGGCTTTAGAAACTTACTGGCCAGCCCATCTTTGCCGACTAAATCATCAATGGATTTAGGATTGGATTTGTTCATGATTTCCTTACCTATATCCGGCTTTAACATTGCTTAGAACAACTCAACCAAATCGAGTTCTTCTTCACCAATTTGTGGGTTTATTCTTGTGTTTGGTTTTAGTGACATTTACACTCCTTTTCTATAATTTTACTAAAGGGTGTTTACACAATCTTTCTCATAGTCCCTGCAAATTAGACAAGTGATATGAAAAAGTAGAACCAAAAAACATCGAATCGTTTAATGTTGCAGCTAAGTCCATTAAACTACGCGAAGACACAATTTTGAATTACTTCATCAATAGATCAACCAATGCATCTGCAGAATCATTTAATGCAAAACTCAATGGATTCAGAGCATTAGTACGAGGTGTGAGAGATAAGAAGTTCTTCCTATTCCGAGTTTCGAAGCTATATGCCTAGAATGATGAATTGAGTGTGATCCGGTAAAAAACCGCCGTTTGCCGTCAATGACAGATGGAAAGTGTTTTTTCTATATTCGTTCTGGTTGCAATTTATTCAGGAGATAGATTTCCTTTTAGGAGCCCTTCTACAAGATTCCAGTCTGATGGAGTGAATTTTACTGAATTTGTATTACTGTAGACTCATCGAATCAGCCATTGATTGAGCCTGTTTAGGTCTGTATCTTTTTCCGGCGACATTACGTTTTAACTCTCTGCAAATAGTTGAAGGATGAACCCCAACTTCTCTTGCAATCTCAGATTGAGTCAAACCGCTACGCCTAAAGGCATAAATTTGATAACGTATATCAATGGTGAGTTGTGAATATTTATTCAATGTGCATCCTTTCTGATAATTTGGTTCACATTGATACTATCGCAGCTCACCATTTATCTATTGGATATTGCACTTGGATAGATATTGCTCTTGGATTTAGAATTCAGGATTGGCTTCACTTTACAAGAATTTAAATAATTTAACTTCTTGTAAGATATGAGATTTGAGGGAAATCAGGTAAATTATTAATGTTTGCAAGGTCTAAATTATAAGTATTATGACTTCCATCTTGAATATTCAATATATGATTACTTGCACTTGTAATCGTGAGTGGTCCACCGAAAACAGGATCAGCAATAAATAGTATTGTTAACGATGATGGTACATGATTTATTTCAAATTTAATTAGCGAAGTATCTATGATAACCATTCCGTATTGAGTCGGATTATTGTATTGACCCAACTATCCAGGATATGCGCACAAAAATTCTCCGGCTACGACATCGTTATAAGTTTGAAATGCGCCATTTGGACTAGTACTAATTTCAATATTGTCACTTATGAGAATATGAGATATGCCCATTGGTTCGAACGCTTGACACGCAACGGCCGAAAACCCTCCTGCAACAATTGGAGTAATAGCTGAAGTCGTTGTAGTAACTGGAGGCGGAGTTAACGAGCCATGATTATCCCCTTCTGGATATGTAGGCGGATAATGCAGTTTCCCTTCGGCTATTAATTTACAAACTCCGTCATATAATTTCTGCGAATCAATCTGTATATTTAGATGCACTGGGCATCCAGATTTAGTTACGATGTCATATGGATTACCAAATGTAGTGGTTGACTGATTACCTGAAGATAAATTTGCCTTAATGTCGTGTTTATTAGGAATTAGTTCCGTTCCAATACCCGTTACCGCTATTAGTAATGCTAAAAATATAATGGGAATAACAGACTTTAGATGATTCAATTTTGAAACACTTTTAGATTTATTGCTTTTATTTAACATATTATTTCTCCTCATTGTTATAGCCAACCTATGTCCGTGTCGGAGTTGAAGATATCCATACCATTTGTAATTTCATCTCCGGCAACATAATTGTTGCCAGATGCCAATGCATCCCACATTTGCCCCCAGGCAGTCGCACCAGAATTATCAGTACCTGGGCACGATGGATACTGCTCACAAGCTAATACTTGAGTCATGGTAACAAGCAAATACGGTTCATATCCCCTTACTTGATATCCATAGTTTATTATATTTGCCCATTGAACAGCGTTTGGCTCTAATTGATAATACTGTCCATTATTTGTATCGTAAACATTGTTAATGGATTGATTGTACTGTTGAGGCTCAATTGCCCCCCATCCGTTTGCATCAGCAATATCAAATAAACCGAGAGCGCTATAGCCGCCGTTGCAAGATGAATCTTGGGCTCCAGGATAATAATACAAGTCTGACTGATTACCGTAACAACCATCGGCACTACCACCAAACCAAAGTGATGAAAAAATATCAGCAGTTGCTGTATATTGATTAATCCAAGTATCTACTGTCCCTTGACACTGACAAAAAGGTACAGATTCTTCGAAATCATCACTACCCTGAACCCATATTGCATACGTATTAAATGACCAATTTGCTAATTCATTTACAACATTCGCCCAATTTGTTCCAGAGCCTTCCTGAACAGAAATGACAAATTGATTCGAACTATTAGAATTACTTGTATTTACCAGTGCCGATAGGACGTGTCCATTGTCATTGCAAGAATGCCATCCGTTGACATAATTAGCTACGGCACTTATAATATCATTATCATTTATAAAAGTGCCTCCGTTATAAAAATCATTTGTCCCCCAAACCCCATTGGATAAAACTTGAACTCCAAAGTTAAAATTTACAACTTCATTGATTGGTTGTTGGCTTTGCCAATTGCACCCGTAATTGGTTCCTTCGGTAAACATAATAGAATTTAATTGAGAGGTAGGAGATGCAATATAAAATGATTGAGCCGATCCACCATAACCGCCAGAAGATAAATAAATATTAATTAGCTGTTTTGTCATACCGCTAATTAATATTAAAGCTGAAATTATTAATACAATTGGGAAATTTTTTAAAATATACTAAATTTTTTAACACTAAATATTTTAAACGCATAATTACGATTTGTCAAACGGCGCAAATTATCCCTACTTTTATTCCCATTATTGAATTTCTTCATATATGCTCAGCGTAAGGGCATAATTTTTTGTCAAGTATTTGATCTAATGACTGGCGGATATTGATGTAATAGCATACAGGCTAATTAGGAGTTTATATGCTGCATCTTAAAATAGGAATGAGTTCCAATAGGTAATACCTATCCGTCGTGAACAACTATTGGGACCCCACATCCAAACAATCCAGAACTAAAACTTTTGAATCGATAGGCTACTTGGATAATTTTAAAGATCTTTATGAAGTTCCGATAGAGCACTTTAAGAAATACGTAGAAGAATGACTATTCCAGTACATTGAAACATTTGTTACCAGTCCAGACGAAATAAAAGTGTCAGCACCGAAATTATTCCCTAGGAGCGTGGGTCAGAACCTACTGTTTAGGTAATTTCCAATACGTATATATAAAATATGATTGCCCATTATAAATAGCCACTTAAGAAAAGCAGGGATCAATGAAACCCCTAAAGTATTACTTGCAGATGCTGGTTATTGCTCTGAGAGCAACTTAGAACAAACTGAAAACTTAAATACCTAATTGCAACCGGCAGATTAAAACACGACGATAGAGTGCAAAAACCACCAAAGGGCAGAATTAAAAAAGTTGCATCCAAACATTACTTAATGGCAAGAAAACTTCGTACCAAAATAGGACAAAACAGCTACAAAAGAAGAAAAGCTATAGTTGAGCCGGTATTTAGACAGATGAAAGTCAGACAAAATGCAGGGCAACTGCGTCTAAGAGGTGAAGTTAATGCCCAAGACGAATGGATGTTGCATGTAATATGTCATAACTTAAGAAAATTACCGAGAAAAGATCAAGTATTAGGAGCAATAGCAACCTAAAAGAACAAAGTTTTCCAAGAAATCGACAATATCAGAATAATTAATTTCAAGAGATTATAAATTCATACTATAATGCCCACATTTATCAATCACGACAACTTAATTCTGACCCACGCTCCTAGCGCCCACAAAAGGATGCGCCTAACACCGCAGCATACTTACTAACAGATATTTCTATATGGAGTTATTTATGACCGAAACACTGAAGATGTTTACCTGTGGGAAGTTGCGGTGCTCCATTCCAGTTAAACTCCTGTCCGTTGTTACAAACTACGAATTCACCTTTTTTACCGTCCAACAAGCTTGTCGCATTGGGATTCCAATAAGTCAACTGGAAGGTATTGCTCGGGGTTACTGTCTGAGGGCCGAACTTCCACTGTCCAAACTCACCGCCTGGAAGCGAGGTCGGAAGAGATGCCAGTCCTTCTGCAAAAGTAGTTGGCGTTAAATTGGGTCCGGCAGCCTGAAGCCCGATAAACAACATTAATATCTGAGCATAGGCCAGCGGATAAACAGGCAGCATTTGCATCCCAGGGGTTTTGCCCATTTGGTAAACCTGATAGGCCTCTGTGTCTTGCGGAGGAGCTTCGGCTCTATCGACCAAAACAACGTGAGACATTTCTGATTGAGGCATGTTTGGTTTACCATTGGCAAGAGCGCGTCCAAATGCATCTACGCCTCCTGTCGGTGCCCCAAGTGCTTCGGCGTACCATTGCGGAAAGTAATTATTTTGAGCGGCATAATTTAGGAACAGCTTAGGAGCTACAGGGTCGCATCCTTCACAAACTACCGTATTTACATGCTTGTCTTTAAATTGTGCAAAAATTGCCGCTTCCTGTTGAGCAATTGTTGAAAAGTCAAGCGTATATGAAGCAACTACGGCTGGTGTAACGTGATAGGTATTCTTTAATATGCTTATCATCGGTCCAATGCACTGCGGAGAGTAGTTTCCCTCGGGGTAAACTAACCCTATGGTTCCTGGCTGAGAATGCATAGTAGGATCGCCGGCAAAGATAGCAGGAATGTTTGCAAATGCCTTGCCGATAACTGCCGCATCTCCTTCTGCCATTTGGTTACACGTGGGATATGGCGTATACGAATAGGGGTAATTAGCCATATAGTAGCTTAGAGGAAGGTCCCCCATTCCAAAATTCACTACATGCGATCGAGTCAGATAGGTATCGTAGATGCTAGTTGAATCTATTAAAGAGACATCCGCAAACGAATGTAGCTTCGATGCGACAGTAATTGCATCCGCTTGCGCATAAGGTGTATCTGCATTCAAATCTTCTTGTATGAAGTCACTCTGTCCCACAAACGGCTTTAGGACTACACGTCTTCCGTAAAGTTCAAAATACTTATTAAATACATTGATATAGGCCTGTAAGGTGTCTATTGCTTCGGTGTTGGTCCCAATTATCTCCTTTGGGATGATAGAATATGCCAAGTTTAAATCTGCGGAAGCTGCTTCTCTGTAATCTATCGTTATTGTTGTTGAAGTTACACCGTTTGACGTAGCTCCCCCATTGTTACCGTGCCAAGCTGGTTCGCACCAAGGTGAATATTTCGAAAACGGAACCTGCCTAACTCCCTGCCCACAGGAAATTCCTCCGACTGTTTTACCAGGTTGAAAAATTAGGTTTGCGGTTGGCCCATTCGCCGTAAAATTTACCGAAGCAGATTGAGTAGCCGCTAACTTTGGTGAAAAATATAGTGCGGCAATCAACAAAATTAAAACACCCGCAGCAACGATAACTCTGTTTTGTCCCCTCAACGGTAAAAGCGGCTTCTTCTCGGTTGCTGTCTTTCCCGAAATATCTATTTTATATTGAGCCATCTGCGTACATTCTCCTTGAACAACTATTCCAATGACAAATTAAGTCTAACATTTAAATTCGGTCAAATAATATTTCAAATTAAATGAATTATTTAAAACGATTTAACTATTTTCAAGAACAGTAATTTATTCTAAAATAACAAACATCAGTAAATGAAATTGGATACTCCTAAAATCACCCTACAACACTTAAATTATCTGAATTGGGTAAATTAAGGTTAAACAATTTAACACACCTTATTATCATAGTGCTATTTATAAATGCATGCAAGACGAAAAGCATAGAGTCTTTATTTAAATTTTTTTAAATTCTACCCTAGTTGGATTCTAAAAATAAATATTTAAAAAAGTAAATTTTAAAACTAACAATTTTTCTCGAAAAGTATCCGTTTATCTCTCAGCGAAGTCTTAAGTCAAGATGCAAAGACTAGCTTTAAAAACCAGCTTAAAAAAACTTAATTTCTACCTTCTGCGGCCAATGCTTCATTTGAAACTTTTATAAGCAGATTAAGGGCATCTAAAGCTTTACCGCTGTCGATAGACCGTGCTGCAATTTCAAGTCCGTCTTCAATCTCTTCTGCCTGTTTTACAATAGATAAACCAGCAGCGGCATTCAATATAACAACGTCCCGCTTTGGTCCTTTGGATCCTTTCAATACATCTAATATTATGTCGGCATTCTCCTCTGGAGATCCTCCCATTAAGTCGGTTCGACTCGCCGGACTAAATCCGTAATTACTAGGATCTATTTCAAATATTGACCTTTCGGGAAATCCTTTAATCGTGGAAAGAGTGAACACTTTAGTAATATCTACGGTTGAAATCTCATCCAACCCATCTTTAGATGTTACAATCATGGCTCGTTTTGTACCCATTAGAGCAAGCACGTCTCTAATCTTTTCTGCAATAATTTCAGATGTTACACCGATTAACTGATTCGACGCCCTAGCCGGATTAGCCATTGGCCCGAGCATGTTAAAGGCAGTGGGAATTCCCAATTCCTTCCTAACAATTCCAACATTTTTAAATGCCGGATGATATTTCTGTGCTAAAAAAAATCCTATATTAGCTGTATCGATACAGCGTTTAACGCCTTCGGGGCCCAAATCCACGGCGACGCCTAAGGCTTCGAGAACGTCTGCCGAACCAGACTTTGAAGTTGCAGCCCTGTTGCCGTGCTTGGCGACCTTCACCCCACAGCCGGCTAACACAAGTGCGGCGGTTGTAGAAATATTAAATGTCCCAGATCTATCGCCTCCCGTTCCGCACGTATCAAGCAAACTATCCGGATCTTCATAATTGCATGGGATACCTTTGTCGATTATTGATTTTAAGAAACCCGCTAGCTCCACTGGAGTCTCCCCTTTGGCTTTTAAACCTACCAGAAAGGCTCCAAGCTGGCTGTCAGTGGCTCTGCCGTCAAGCATCGAATCCATCGCCAATGTTGCCTCTTCTTCGGATAAATCCAAATTCAATACCAACTTGTTTAGAATTTCATTCCACTTAATTTCGGTCATTTAATCCCACCAAAGATCCTTATCCAATACACCTTTTGCGATTAAACCAAGTTGAATTTGAGAGGTACCTTCGACAATCGTCAACTGCTTGGCATCCCGATAATAAAGCTCAGTTAGATGATCTTCCATATATCCCGCTGCCCCCAGCATCTGTACGGCAACTGACGAAGCCTTAACGGCAAGCTCAGTTGCATAATATTTAGCCATAGATAAATAAGGCACCCATTCTTTTGTATATCGCTTTTTATCTGCCCAATCGGCGGCCCGGTAGGTTAACAGACGCGCTGCTTCTATTTCGGTTGATAACTTTGCTATCTCCCACCGAATTCCTTGATTGTCACTTAGCGGTTTTGAAAATGCTATGCGTTCCTTTGCGTATTCGATCGCATACATAAGGGCTCCTTCTGCAAGCCCTATACCACGTGCAGCTACAATTGGGCGCATTGAATTCAAACCTAGCATTGCCAACCTGAATCCCCCGACTTCGCCGATAACGTTTTCTTTAGGAACTTTCACGTTTTCTAAAATTAACTCACCCGTGTCTACGCCCTTAACTCCCATTTTTTTGTCGAGTCGACCGACACGCACTCCCTCAAGTTGTCTATCCACAATAAAAGCCGAAATGGAGCCGTGTTTTCTGGAACCAACTTCGCCGGTCTTAGCAAACACCGTGTACCAATCGGCTTGAGCCACACCGGACATCCAGCATTTAGTACCGTTCAATATCCAGTCTCCATCAGAATCTTGATCGGCTTTTGTAATCATTCCGACAACATCACTGCCAGCCTGAGGCTCAGAAAGTCCGAACGCAGCTCTAGATTGCCCTGTTGCTATCCCAGGCAAGAACCGACGTTTTTGTTCTTCACTGCCAGCTATCATGATCGGACCCGTAGGCAATCTTGTAAGCAATAACATTAAAGCTGCCGTATTGGAATACTTGGCGACTTCTTCAATTGCTATGGTCAAGCCCAATATGCCCGCTCCAGATCCACCATATTCTTCGGGAATACAGAGACCCAACATATCAGCTTGCTTAAACGCCTCAAAAATATCCTGAGGATATTCGTGAGATAAATCTATCTCTCGAGCCCTAGGTTTAATTTTATCTTGACATAATTTTCTAACCGACAGCTGCAGTTGAGATAGCTCATCACTAAAATCAAAATCCACTTAACTAACCTCTATTTACCTTTTAATTACACTTTCGGCACTCAATTGGTGCTTAGGAATCCGACATTTTATCCATAGGCAATTTGATTTAAATAGTTTAACTTATTCGCGATGACTTTGTTTTTTTAAATTAATGACACAAGAAATACCTCTTTAAAGATACTATTTCAATGCTACATCTAGTCGGCATATACTATCTAATCAAGTTATCTCAAGTTAAACGTGTACTTAATTTAACTATCGGGGAAGGTCTAAAAAATCTATTTTGAATCAAAATAATAAATGACCCTCAGAGAGGGTCATTCTAAAGTCAAAAATATCTCGTTTGGTGGTATTTTGCCTCAGCTCAAGCAACTCATTTTTCCCTATATTTTTAATTTCAGGTTAACCGAACTGAGTTATAAATTATTTATAATAATAATTTATTCATTTTGGTACAATTTTTTTTACGTACCAATTTTCTTTTAGTCCACAAAGCTATCTCACAAATGCCTTTCGTACCAAAAGCGACATTACGCCGATTTTCTCCGCTGTCTTAATATTCTTCTGCGCTCGCGTTCAGTAGCACCGCCCCATACACCGTCTTTTTCACGATAGGTAAGTGCGTGTTCAAGACAAAGCTCTTTCACCGGACATTGTCCGCAAATAGCTTTAGCCTCAATGGCTCCTTCGTCGTCGTCAGGTTCTGGATAAAAGATATCCGGTTCCAAACCTTTACATGCCGCTTTTACTCTCCACGCAGGATTTACTTGAGTCTTTCTCATAGCTTTCCGTTAATTTAATCAATAGTTTCTTATAGTTTCAATTGCAGTTAACCCACATTTACCAATAGGTAAACCGACGATAATAATAACTCGTCAGCAGACATTCTCGCCACACGAACCGATAAATCTGAAACCATTACAGCGGTAACTTTTGCCTAAAAAATCCCAATTAACTCAGTTTTTAACAAATCTGTTATCGGTAGTTGCGTAAAGCAGTTTTTTTAGTCCGACGAGAAATTATGTTAACTGCTATATAAACTCTAGCATCAAACAAGTCAATTTGTCCAGTGAAAAATATAAATTTTTATTAATATTTCTAAAATTTAACCATGATAGTTTAATCATTTTTATCGATACCCTAAAAATACCATCAATCACTATTACAGATAGTCAAAGATTTAAAGTAAGTTTTACGGCTGTTTAAGTTTAAAACCCCACAAGATAGAGCCAAATCGCCATTCTAGAGCACCGACAGAAAATAATTCTTGTTAAGGATCGCTTTGCTTAGCTTAAACGATAGCTTGAAATGCAATTTAGCTGTTTTTTGAGGCCGAAGCTGCTAGTTCACTTGAAGCGTTTGATTTCTCACTCTTTGTGGTTTCAGTCTTGCTCGAGTTAGTTGAAGTGTTTGATCCCGCGGTACCGCTTTCGGTTTTGATATCAGAGGTAGGGGTCGAAATATTTTTTTCTCCCATCGCCGAAACGGCACTCGAAGACGATCCTGCTGCAGAGCTAGTAGAGCCATTCCTCGAATCGTTCTTATAAAACCCGCTTCCCTTGAAAGCTATACCGACCGTAGAAAAAACCTTCTTAAGCGAGTCGGTCTCGCATTTAGGGCATTTTGCCAATGGCTCTTCGTGAAAGGATTGGTTACGCTCGAAACTATAATCACAGTGTTTGCAACGATATTCGTAAACTGGCATAAATTACTCCCAATAATATGTTTTTTATATATGATAATTGTACCGTAATTTAATTGAAATGATGCAAATCAGATGGGAACACAGTTTTTAAACAAACCGCCGCGAATTTGATTTATTGTAAATTCTAATTTAAATTTCAGTGAGAAACTATAAACCTCAAATATATGTCAGTGAACATGACATTAACTAAGATTGTTACAAATGAAGACAAGACCACCTACAGCCATCCATAATCCAAATTCAGCAACTACTAATTTTGAAAGCAAACATCAATTATGAGGACTCTGCTAACAAAGGCGGTTATCCCCGCTGCTGGCCTGGGAACTAGATTTTTACCAGCGACTAAGGCGCAACCTAAAGAGATGCTCCCCGTGGTTGACAAACCTGCAATTCAATATGTTGTCGAGGAGGCGATAACAGCCGGTATTCAAGATGTTTTGATAATTACCGGTCGGGGTAAACGCTCTCTTGCGGATCATTTTGACCGATCATTTGAGTTGGAATATTACCTTAAGAGGGCAGACAAACTTGACGAACTCAACGGTATAGTTGAAATATCCGAATCAGCCGATTTTTACTTTGCACGTCAACCCGAACCGCTTGGTCTAGGACATGCTATTCTCATGTCAAAGGCTCATGTCGGCAATGAGCCGTTCGCAGTTTTGCTTGCTGACGATCTCATGGCACCAAACTCAACTGTGCTCAGTGAGATGATGATACTAAATCAAAACACAAATAAAATAATATTGGCCCTAAAGGAAGTAAAACCTGAGGAAATTTCTATGTATGGCTGTGTATCCTACAAAGAAACTGAAAACGCAAATGTGGTTAAAATCACCGAAGTTGTCGAAAAACCCGAACCCGAAGCAGCACCTTCCAAATTGGCCATAATGGGGCGATATGTCTTTAGCTCCGACATATTTGACTACATAAGCCAAATTGCGCCAGGAAAAAATGGGGAGCTTCAACTTACCGATGCTATTCAACTGTACTTGCAAGACCACGAAGTTTTGGGATACGTATTTACAGATGGTAGATACGATATTGGAAATAAGCTTGATTATTTAAAAACCAACTTTGAATTTGCCCTCAACCGCCCAGACCTCAAAGAAGGAGTTATTGAGATTTTGAAAGATCTTTCACGCAGATATCTTTAGAATCATCAGATTAAAACTATTTTTCTACCGATACATGCACCGCTAAACGTCAACCTAAAACCAAAAACCCTGTAGCATGAATGATAATTGTCCATTTATATGGCAGTTAAGTTTGATAAGAGATTGAAATTTAGTTATACTTAATTAAGTGACTGGTAGCGAGCTTACACATGTAGACCCATTGGGAAGAGCACAAATGGTGGACGTAACCCCAAAAGAACCCACCCATCGAAAAGCCTTGGCAAAAGGTAAGGTTTACATGAAACCAGAAACCACTTCGTTGGTTGCGTCAAATGCCATCTCTAAAGGAGATGTACTTGCGGCGGCAAGAATTGCCGGAATCCAGGCTTCAAAAAGATGCTCGGATTTAATCCCACTTTGTCATCCTCTATTAATTGGGTCTGTTTCAATAAACTTCACATTAGGTGACGACTACGTTGAAGTGGAAGCGCAAGTTGAAACGGTTGACAGAACTGGCGTGGAGATGGAAGCCTTAACAGCAGTTTCTGTCGCATGCTTAACTATATACGATATGTGTAAATCGGCAGATCGCGAAATGGTGATATCCGAGATTGCTTTATGGGAAAAGACCGGTGGAAAATCAGGGGTATTTAAACGTAGCGAACTACAAAAATAGCAATTAATAAATCCCAACCATTAAATTTGCCATTGAGAGCAATCAAATAGTTCTCTTTAAAAATCCAGCAATAGTTGTCGTAACGTTTTTTGCTGTCATTAACGTAGCCTTAAATGAATTCAGCGATACAAAGATACAAATATTTGTGCCCAAAATGATCAAGTTTTGAGCAATTCCGTCAGTCAATATTTAAATTGCGTGTCGTGTACAAGAGTGCCGTTCTTAGAGTACTTTTTAGAAAATTGTAATTTTCAAGATACTTTGTTATTTGTAAATACTTGCCTTCAATTGAGATAATGGGGGGTCGAATCAGTAAAACCACTGTCACTTTATGCGGTAATTTTGCCCGCTGACGAATTAACTGTAAATTGGTAGTGACAATCTCTAGTAAGCTAAATTGTAAGCGATCCTCGATTTTTAGCTATAATCCACCACTTAAATATTGGACTTTGATAAATTAATTAGAAAGGTAGGCGAGGAGTTTGGCTGCATTGTTATCGGTAGTCGTTATAGTAGGACTTGCATGGGCAGTTTTTTTTGGACCGTCGGTTTTGCGAACCCTGAGAAAAGAATTTGACAGATTTTCAGGCGGGTCAATTGGACAGTTCAATAAATCACTATCCGCTTTTAATCACTCCTCTGCGCCGCACGCTCAAATATCACAGGTTGGTGTTGTTGTGCGGCAAGACCAAAACGTTTACCGTTCCACCGCTAGCCTAAACTCCACAAGGACAACCGCTTCAAAAACTTCAAATCGACCTCAATCTGATCGCCTTAATGCTTTTGCTCAAAACAGATTAATTTTGAATAGAGAGCAAATGCTTGAAAGACGACGATTGGTAATGCTATTGCTCGGTACATTCTGCGTTTTAACAGGTCTTTTAGGAATGATTGGATCGCTTGAAGCGCTATGGATTTTAACTTTTATGTCGGCGGTTTTAATATTTAGTTATGTTGGTGCAGTTAAATATACCGAGACACTCGAAGCAGAAAAACGGCGAAAGCTTACTCCAATTCAAAACAAGGCGGCTGTCAACAGAGCGCCAAAGCCTGTTCGTAATAGTACCTTTGGACAAGGCGACAGTTCGGTGGTTATTTTAGGTAAATTATCACAAAAGTAAAATTGTGACAAAAAACTATTAAGGCTAAAATCACACTCGTTGATACGGATATAAACTTTAAAATACCGTATTTAATTCATTCCTCATAGACAAAGTTCCTGTCAAAAAGTAAACCCTTTATTGGGGGTGTAGCTCAGTTGGAAGAGCGCCACGTTCGCAACGTGGAAGTCGGCGGTTCAAGTCCGCTCACCTCCACTTTTTTTACAGCTCAACCCGACTGTCGTCCATGTCATCTAGCGACGCCCATCTATCGGTTTTAATAACCATACAATTTATCGTTACCAAACTAAAAACAGTACCTAGCTGATTTGGTAATTATCTATCCCACAAACGTAAAAGATACGGGGGCACCCCTAAAAACAGTTTAATTAAACCAATACTAATTAGATACCATTAAATGCATATACGGGCATAAATACAGGTAGTATAGACCTACTCAAAAAACTGGACACGCTCTCAAGCACTTTGCTTAAGACCTTTAGCTTCAAAGTCAGCTGGGGACATGTTCCCAATTGAAGTGTGAATCCGTTCATTATTGTACCATTTTATCCAAGAAATAATTTCTTGTTTAGCTTGCTCTCTTGACTCAAATTTAGTCTTATAAAAGAGCTGTTTTTTTGAGTGATGCCCACAAGGATTCGGCCATGGCATTGTCATAGCTACCGCCCGACTGCTCCCATGAATTGAGTCATCCCTAAAGCCTTTTGAGTAGCTCTAAATTCGCGAGAACTATATTGACTGCCATGGTCGCTATGAAATATGGCACTGTTAAATTTAGACCTGTTTCTAGTCGTTGATACGATGCCAAGTGATTCAACAAATAGCTCAGTTGTCATTAAGTTACCAAGCCCATATGCAACGATTAACCTAGAATATACATCTAGACAGGAGCTAAATACAGGTGGCCGCTCTTGGTGGCAATGTAGGTTAAATTCAGGTTTAAATAGGTTTATAACAAAAATTAGGGTACTAATAAGGTAAGGATAGTATGCAAATTTTGAATAAGGACAATAATATTATTAAATGAAGATATTTTCAATTACTAATCTGATTAACTTGCTCCATGGATCACACTCAATATTTAGTTTCACTGGCTAAGCGTAAAATTTAAGATTATGAAGGAAGCTCTAAATGTTACATTATTTCCGCAAACCACTTGGCAAGTTTATCTCATAAGGAGGAGGACGTGAATCACAGACGTAAGTTAGTCTTGGTTTTTTGGATAACAGTTATCACAATTGTATTAATTGCAGTTAGTGTAGTTGGAGTGACAATCTATAAATCGGTCGATACTAGTGCTAATAGTATCTTACCAATGCCAAGTCCTCCGGTTAGGGCTGGCGCAGTCGCCGCTTATGATGAGACAACGCAACAGCTGATTCTTTTTGGCGGGGTGAATCCAAACGCACATTTTTTGGGCGGTACTTGGATATTTAACGGCTTATCGTGGAATCGAGCCGACCCAAAGAATTCTCCGACTCCCAGAGCGTTTAGCTCAATGGTTTATGATGTGAGAACACGCCAATTATTATTGTTCGGGGGCGAACAGCGATCAAACTCATCATTAATCTCTTTAGATGACACATGGGTTTGGAACGGTGTTAATTGGATTCAACTCCACCCACAAGATTCACCTTCTCCAAGGGCAGCCTCCGCGATGTCTTTAGCGCCAGTTAGTCGCATTAATCAATTTGATTCTACAATTAACTCAGATAACAAAATCCGACAGCAAAATCAACTTAACTCTGGAGTATTGCTATTTGGAGGTATCAATACCGCCTCTAATGTCGCCTTAAACGATACCTGGGAATGGAACGGTGTTAATTGGGTTGAACTTCACTCACAAGATTCACCTTCTCCAAGGGCAGCCTCCGCGATGTCTTTAGCGCCAATGACTTTACAAGGAATGGAACAACAAAATACTTGTACCCATAGCGTTGATGTTCGTAATTGCGCTACATTATTATTTGGAGGATTGAGTAGTTTAAATTTGGTCGCTGGTGAATTAAACGATACCTGGGAATGGAATGGTGTTAATTGGATTCAACTCCACCCACAAGATTCACCTTCTCCAAGGGCAGCCTCCGCAATGTCTTTAGCGCCAATAGATTCTGGATCACTTTCTAGCAATAATTCTAAAATGGGACTGGTACTGTTTGGAGGTTTCGGGTTGACCAGTAAAGATTTAAACGATACCTGGGTTTGGGACGGAGTTAACTGGATAAACAACAATCTTACAAATGTTCCTTCTCCAAGAGGTGCCAGCTCAATAGCAGTGTTGCCAGCTTATAGATTGACTCAGTTACATGATAATAGTAGTAGCAATCAAAGTTATGACGTAATCTTATTCGGAGGTTTAGAAGGAGCAAATGCCTTAAATGACACATGGGTTTGGAATGGAGTAACTTGGACAAGAGTCGGAGATCCCAATAACACTATGGGATTGGTTCTTCCTCAAATGCCGACGACTTCTCATCTAACACCACCGACAACTTCTCTTCCTGTAACACAACAAAATATCGCAGGCGTTAATCCTCTCGATCCTCCTTTATTACCGGAATTCCCCATTGCTACAACCACAACGCCAGCTGTTGAGCCGACAGCTAACACTGTCTGCACGTCAAATGAATTATCAGCTACTGAAATCTCAGGCGGTCCAGCGGCTGGAATGAGTACCTCCCAAGTAATAATAACAGTAAATGCGAGTTCGCCCTGTCTTTTACCGGGAGGATATCCAAATTTAGAATTCATCACAAATTCAGGATCTGTTTTCCCTTTTAAGATTGTTAATGGTGATCTTTACGGTAGAGCACCTCAAGTTACTCCAAAACAGTTCGCAATAGGAGATGGCTTCGCGGCATCTTTCTTTCTACAGCAACAAGATGCAGGTGGAGATTGCAGTCCGAATATTCCGGTTCTACAAATGCAAATTCCGGGGAATGCGACTTGGTTTAAGGTACAGATAAAAGCGACATCTGGACCTGCCGCTAATTGGGGCAGTTGCGGGGGCGTAGTTGAAGTTACTGCATTTGCGCCTGGTAGCAGTTATTTTCAATAGGGCAGTTGAGCATCTCATATCATAAGATTAGATAGCGGAAGGATAAAGTTATCATGAGTCGATGGAGTCTTAAAAGTAAGAAGTTGAAAGTAATTTTTGGCTTTCTTGGTGGCTCTACTTGTGTTAGCTGGATGTGAAAGTGTTGGGTTGGGAAGTGACACCGGCGGACCAATTGTAAGTCCTGTCTCATCAGGTATTAATGTTGAGCCACAATGCAACACTAATTATGATATTTATCTTGGAGAAATTGGAACGTTTGGTGACTAGATACCCCTTTCCAGCGAAGGTTATACTTACAATCTTCCTATACTGCCAGCTCCACCTTACACTCAACCTCCAAGTACACCCAATGCAGATTTACTGACGAATATAGAGGCTGCGCAAAATAATTATTGTCAGGGACACGGTGTTGGAGCGGGGGGATACGTATTCTTAAGTGGGCCAAATGATGGATTTCTGTTAGGATATAGTCCAATTCAATGGGGAGTGGTTGAAGCCGATTAGACTATTGAAGATTTTAATGCGGCGGAGTATGTTTTAAGTACTTATGACACACAGTTTTCATTCAACTTTGTAATGGCAGATGCTGAAATAGGCAGCGGAGATAATTATGGATGGTATCTACCAGGGGGTTCGCTAGGGTTAACCGGCATTGCCGCTAACTACTACATGTGGTCTTCATTCGTTAGTACGCTTCAGAATTACGGATATAATGTGATGCTGTATGCTTCTTCTTTCTGGGCGGATTATATGAATAATCTTAACGTAAGCACTGTTGAATTTACCTGGATTCAATAACGAAGTGCAATATAGTTTACCTATCAAGTGTAGTTCAGGTTAATGCCATAATAAGCTTCGTAAGCACTTTTATATCCAAGCACTTTTCTAGGTCTGTGATTTATTTCATTAA
>JAJZNL010000025.1 GCA_021852345.1 Actinomycetes bacterium | reverse complement strand
TGGCGGTACAGACCCTGGCTCGGCTTATGAGGACACTCATGGGCGGAGGAGTGACTGTAAGACTCCTGTGAAAACGGGAGCGCGTCGTGGTGAGGCGAGAATCAAAACCCCGCAAGGGGACGCCACGTGAATGATCGCTATAGATCACTCGGTGGCAACGGTAATGTTTTGACGAAGGTCTGCATGGCAAATCCGCGGATTAAAAAGCAAAAATCGCAAATAATCAGATTGAATGCACAATGAGTGGCTCTAAGAAAGCAACCGACATCGGACAGACATTTCGTCTTAGAAAAATGCCGGCCCTTGATGGGTTAAGGGGTTTGGCAATCGTGGGCGTTCTTTTATATCACGGGGGATATTTAACCGGAGGATGGCTCGGTGTCGATTTGTTCTTCGTATTGTCCGGCTATCTAATTACTTCGTTAATTATAAAAGAATGGATTAAAGGCGAGCACCATTTGTCTTTGGTGGCTTTTTGGGGTAGGCGCGCGCGACGATTGTTGCCTGCATTAGTCATTCTGTTTTTAGGCATAATGGTTTATGCATTGCTTCTTGCATCTCCGTTGGATCTTCAAACAATTCGTTTTAACGGTATTGCGACGATGTTTTATTCGGCTAACTGGTACTTAATAAGTAGCCATTCTGACTATTTCCAAAATACTTTATTACCATCTCCGTTGCAGCACACTTGGTCTTTAGCAATCGAGGAGCAGTTTTATCTTGTTTGGCCGTTACTGTTAATGTTGGCTTTAAAGTTTCGCCATGCTCTTAAAACAGCCTTTGGGGTTGCAATCGGCTTAGCGATGGCATCCGTTGCCACTATGATAATTTTACATGCTAATGGGGCATCGATCAGCAGGCTGTACTATGGCACGGATACACGGGCAGGCAGTCTTTTGTTCGGAAGTGCCTTGGGAATTTGGCATGTACTTATAAAAAAACAGCATAGCGAGGGTAAAAGTTGGATAGCCCTTCAGATCGTGGGAGCACTCTCCTTATGCGGACTTGCGACTGCGTGGGTGACTTTAAGTGGTCAGTCAGGTTTTGCTTATGAGGGTGGACTGGCTTTGTGTGGGCTCGGCGCAACAGCAGTTGTGGCACTTGCTGCTAACCCACGGCTTGGAGTATTGGGTAAAGCTATGTGTTGGACACCGCTGAGGGCTCTTGGTATTATAAGCTACGGAGTTTACCTATATCACTGGCCGATATTTCTTGTTCTTAATACGGAGCTGAACAGTAAAAATCACATCATTCATGGTTTGGTTCTGTTTGTTGTAGAGGTGGCCATTACCTTAATAATAGCTGTGGCTTCTTATGTTTTTGTGGAACAGCCCATTAGGCAACGTCGGATGTTTAAGGGTCTAAAGGGGCTTGTCTCAGTTTCGACTGTTGCAGCCGTATTGCTGGCGATGTTGTTAGTTGTCACTGTCGGAGCAGAGTCTGCTGACATCGTTGCGCCATCTTCATCTATCAACCAAACATTTAATGGTCCTACTAATTCTCCGGTAGTTATGTTGGTGGGAGATTCGACAGCATTTAGCCTCGGTGCGGCGATGGCTAAGTATAGCAATCGACTTAATGTTAGTGTGGCAAATTGGGCTATTATCGATTGCGGCCCGATCTATAATCTTGGCAATGTGGCTAACGATCAAGGGCAACTAATTGCTAGTCATCCAGACTGTACTTCGGATTGGCAACGTGGCATCAAAAAGACTCATTCCAACGTGGTGATTATGATGTTTGGGTTTCCACCAGTGAACTCTATCTATTTTGCGGGCGGATGGCAACATGCATGTGGTTCAATTTACGACGCCGCACTTGAAAAAAGAATCGCTTCTGGGGTTAATATGTTTTTGAAGGGAGGAAGTCGAGTAGTAATAGTTTCAACACCTTATCAATCTTCAAACGGGTTAGTGCAATTTGATCCCAAGTACACCGATAGCTATATCTCGTGTCAAAATTCAGTATTAAAGAACGTGGGTGAAAATTCTGGATCTCGCGTCATGTATCTCGATATTAATAAGTTTTTGTGTCCCGTAGATGAAGTGTGCTTCAACAGCATAGACGGAGTTACAATGCGTCCGGACGGTCTGCACTTTCATTCTTATGACGGACTTCTAGTTTCAGAATGGATTCTTAAAAATATCAAAAGCCAATTGTACTCGGTTGAACATCCCTGAAATAATTTATAAGGGTTTTGTTAAATTTAAAAATCAAGGATCCAATAGTTTGGATTATCCGTTCCTGGTTGAGCCGGTTATTAGACGTTCTTCATTAAAAAGTCTTGATACCAATTTCCACCCGGCAAGGTTTATTAGCAGAAGTAAAATGGCAAAGTAGATCGCATATTTTATTGTGGGTGATATTACATCAGTTGCAAAAAGCACAACTATTAAAAGTGGAGGAAGTGATGCAAGAGTCGACAACTGTTGTGCTACCCGCACGTCGTTAGTACGGCTTGAAATCGCCAAGCATGCCCAAATGGACCAACCTGCAATTAACGGGGTGTAAACAAACTGTATCAGTAGTCTGGGTCCGTTAAAAATAACGGAGTGAATCTGTGCACTTGCGAAAAGAGAAGTAGCCAACAAAAATATTCCGAACACAAAGTAAGCTACAGCAACCGCGGGTACAACCGCAGCTAAAGCTTTCCCAATCAAAAATTCCTCTCTTGAAATTGGCGTTATTAAGATCGGTTCCAAAGTTCCTTGTTCCTTTTCGCCAACTACAGAGTAAGCACTTATCACAGTAGGAACAATAGCTGGAATTAAAAGCATATAGAATAACGAAATACCTATACGGGTCTGTATCTGGGGAGAAAGTACTCCGGCCTTAATGGAAAAAATTGATATTAAGGGTGCTAGGATGAATATTATCGGCAGTAACATCATTGTGACAATTACGAATCTGTTTCGCCGGAAATCTCTGAGTTCCTTAATCATTATTGCTTTTATTCGCCTGCTGTTGAATTGAAAAGCTCTATCCATTTTCCACCGTTTTTAGATATATATCTTCAAGGCTGTGGCGAAGTTCGCCAATTGCTAAGATTTCGACGTTATTTTCGACGAGCAAATTCACTATCTTTGGAATCATTGTCGATGGTGTCCCAACTTGCAATAGATATGTAGATTCACTGTTTGTCCAAGAATTTATGTCAGGGTTATTGTCAAGCAGTTCAACGGTGTTTTCAATTGGATGAACTGTCTTTAGCTCAACGGTACTGTTAAATAGCTGACTTCTAATTTCGTCAGTTTTGCCGATAAGTTTTAATTCGGTGTTAATTATGGCTACTTTATCGCAAAGTTTTTCGGCTTCTTCCAAACGGTGCGTCGTCAAAAATACAGTAATTCCTTTACTTTTGAGGTTTAAAATAAGTTCTTGAACCTCTTTGGTCGCAACGGGATCCAGTCCCGAAGAGGGTTCGTCAAGAAATAAAATTTTTGGGTTATTAAGAAGTGATCTTGCCAACCCGACTCTTTGTTTGAGCCCTTTGGATAATGACCGACATAAATCGTTGCGACGGTCAAATAAGTTCACGGCTTTTAGCGATTGCGCAATCTTTTCTTTTGGATCAGCTAAACGATATAGCTCTCCAAAACATTCGAGGTTTTCTTGGATGCTTAATCTTCCGTATAGTCCGGGATTTTCGGGCATGATAGATATGACCGACCGAATCTTCTGAGAGTTTGATTCGTTAAGTTTGATACCGCCAACAAATGCTTGACCCGAGGTGGGTTTAAGCAATGTTCCAAGCGTTCTTACCGTTGTTGTCTTTCCTGCTCCGTTGGGACCCAGAAACCCAAATATTTCCCCATAGGCTACCTTAAAACTGATATTTTTAAAAGCGGTTCTTTGTCCGAAATTTTTGGACAAATTTTCTACGCTTAAAGCATAGTCGCCGTTATGATTCGATTCTGATTCGGTTTGGGTTAACATGGCTTTAGGGTATTTTAATTAGATTTTAGCTAAATTAAAATTTGTAATTTTAAAAAACCTATATATATTTATATATAAACGAACGATCAATCAACTCTTTGGAACACCTTAAATCAGACAGTGAATAGTCAAGACCAATTTTGTCATGTCATAGCCGACGAATTTTATAAGTTGGGCGTTAGAAATGCAGTTATATCGCCCGGATCAAGGTCTACACCGATGTCTCTGGCCTTTTATCTACATCCGGGAATTAAATGTCTGATGAGACTGGACGAACGGTCGGCCGCATTTTGTGCTTTAGGCATGTCCATGGTCTCAAAATTGCCGACTGTTATTATTACCAGTAGCGGAACGGCGGTCACCGAATTACATCCCGCAGTCGCCGAAGCCTCACTTTCTTGTGTGCCGCTACTAGTTATCACCGCGGATCGACCATTTGAACTTCAGGGCATAGGGGCTCCGCAAACTATGAATCAAATTGGGATTTACGGCGATTCCGTTCGGTATGAAATAAACTGGCCTCCTCCGAGTGAAGTAGATAGATCTGCGTGGGGACCTTTGGCATCGAGATTATACAGCTTTGCAGTAAAACCGGGCCAAATGGGGCCTGTTCACTTGAATGTTCAGTTTAGAGAGCCTCTGATCGATGATGAATCGACATCCCACCGCTATGAACTGACTCAAGATATAAAAACAGAAATATCAGTAGGCGCTATTGCCGACAATTGCGTTGAATTAAATCGATCTTCTCGTAACGACGTTTTAAGTTTTGTTGAAAATGTTTTAAGGTTAGATGCGGAGTCGAAAGATGGTTTTAAATCAGGATTGATTTTGGCTCTGGGCCCACCTGGAAATATCGACGGTCAAACCCTGCTTCAAGTTGCAGAAGCGTTGAATTGGCCGATATTGGCTGAATCGCGGTCCAATTTGAAAATTGAACACAACCGAGTTGTAGGAAGCGTTAATTTGATAACGGAGTACCTAATAAAGTCAGAGAATTTCGACTTGTTGCAAAATCTGGGTTTGATTGTAGTGAGCGGTAGTTCACCAACTTCAAAGTCCTTGATGACATGGTTAACATTAGCTAAAGCCAAGGGCATAAAGTTCTTATTTCTAAACACGTCATTTAATCACAACGACCACTTACATCTTTCCGATATGTATGTAAATAATAATCTGGAAGGGTTGTTGGGTGAATTGGCTAAAAAGCCGCATCTTAAATTTAATTCCGGGTGTATTTTAGATGAATTAATAAAGTTGGATAGGGCATTTCAAAAGTCGATGCAGGCTAAGTTTGATGATGACGGACTTAACGCCCCGAAGATTTCATATCTTTTGGGAAGACACGTCGGCTCTTATGATGCTTTAGTGCTTTCGTCTTCAATGCCGATTAGGGACTTCGAAACATATGGTGGAGTAGTTTCTAAAAACTTAAAAGTGTATTCCAACAGAGGGGTTAATGGCATAGACGGAGTGGCGTCAACAGCGGTCGGTGTCTCCTTTGGACTACATGAGCAAATTAATTGGACCTCCACCGATTCTGCAAATCATAAAAATAATGTCGTCTGCTTAATCGGAGATCTGGCATTTTTATATGATCTTTCAGCATTCGTGGAAATTTCAGATAATATCAAAGAACAAATTTCTGTGACTTTTGTCGTAGTTGACAATTCCGGGGGGGCTATCTTTTCATATTTAAGCCAGCAAAAGGTAATCGAACCTGATCTGTTTAATCAATTATTTACGACACCACACAATGTTAATATTGCTGAAGTTGCGACTTCTTTGGGTCTTAAGGTATATACTCCTTTGAATTCACTTGAATTCACCGATGCCTTATTAGAATCCAGCGATATTCCTGGAATTAAGGTAATTGTGCTTAAATCCTCAATTGAGACGGATAAACAAATATCTGAGTCAATTAGAAGTTTTTAGGAGTTGCAATTCAACAAAAAAAATAGATAGTGTCTATCTTGTTGTTTGGGGCGAGAACATCCACTCATGAGGCTAATTGTTTTGTTTTCAGACCTCTTTGATCGTTTTATGCGTTCAAATCTGTCTCCGCCGGTTAATATTTGACAATCGTTAATAAAGTTAAGATATAACGGCAGGTGTTTTTACTAAAAGTGGCATTATTTTATTGCTTTAGCTTCCGTTTGGTCGTTTTTTAACTTTGCTATCGTATCTTTGAGCGTCGTAAAATATGAATGTAATGGAAATCATTTACTAAGTAGTAAAATCCAAGTAATATAAATTCTAATTTTCGATATGGCTTACAAAAAATCTCATTCAAATAAACAGTTATATGCCGCTAGGATACCCAGAACCGCTAGGGTAGCATCTCAGATTCACAGAGTTTTGGCCGAAGCCGTCTTCGAGTTGGCTCAAAAAGAGGCCGCTGATAACCTTCTCACGGTGACTGCAGTAGATCTTTCCGGAGATCTGAAAACCGCCAAAGTCTATTTTTCGTCGCTAAGCGAAACCGAGTTGGAGTTTTTAAATACGAATAGGATAAAGTTACAGCAAAAAATATCACAGAATGTTCACATGAAAGTTACCCCGATTTTGTCGTTTTATGAAGATCCAGTGATAGCAGGCGCTCAAAAAATAGACGAAATTCTTAGCAGAATTTCTCAAAAAAGAAAATCTGACCCAGAGGCGGATTTTTCAGAGCCGAAAGATGTGTCCTCTGGCGAGACCTATTAAAAGAAGTCGGTAGCTTACGTGCAAGTAAATACGGGTTCGACTGAAGCGGGAGTCTTAGTGGTTGCCAAACGAGAGAACATGACTAGTCATGACGTTGTGGCTTCGGTGCGTCGAATAGTGGGGCAAAGGCAAGTGGGTCACGCAGGTACGCTTGATCCTGATGCTACGGGAGTTTTGATACTCGGACTCGGTAAAGCCACAAGAGCACTTCGGCTATTCAATTTGTTACCAAAGGTATATACATGTACTTTTGTGCTCGGTATCGAAACAGATACTTTGGATGCCTCTGGACAAATAACTGCGACTTATGATATGACCCTAGTGAGCGATGAGCAGATTCAGGATGCCATTTTGACTCTCATCGGAGATATCGATCAATATCCTCCGATGGTTTCGGCGGTAAAAATTAACGGTAAAAAGCTTTATGAGTATTATCGTGAAAATATAGAAATTGAACGCCCGCTGAGACGAGTCAGCGTATATTCATTTGAGGTTTTAAATAGGGTTGAAAATGAACTTGACGTTAAAATATCGTGTTCGTCTGGTACCTATATTCGATCGTTGGCCGAGTCGTTGGGACAAAAATTAGGTGGGGGAGCGCATATTAAGAACTTAATTCGTACCCAAATCGGCCAATTCAATATAGAAAAGGCTGTTGATTTGGATGACATTGTTTTAGACGACATCATTTCGATTAAAGAAGCGCTCAGTTTTTTGCCTTTGATAGAAGTCAGCGGAGACCTAGAATACAGAGTGTTCAACGGTTCGCCTTTGACTAAAATAGAACTTGAAGCGGCGGGTCCCGGACCGTTTGTTGTAACAGGCGGTGGCAATAACTTTTTAGCGGTATATGAGGCGGTCTCTTTGGATAAGCTTAAGCCCTCCATGGTTTTAAAATAGAGTTAGTCAGTTGACTTAATGGCAAAGTCGTTAATTTCAGGCTGCGTAAATTCGTAGGGAAGTTAAGGCAACTACTAATGGGAATTGATCTTAAGTAGGGCAAAGCTTCAATTGGGTGATTTAATCAATATTTTGGTGTACTAAAATTTAATAAAAATATTATGTAATTTTATTTGGTTAAAAGCCAAATTTATACTTCGACACTTAAAGCCAGAAACATATTCTTTGATGTCTATTCACAACTATGACCCCGCAATTTCATGGCATGAAGGATCTTGTGTCACTGTCGGAGTATTCGATGGTGTTCATCTTGGTCATCGGGCGCTGATAGACAAAACTATCGAACTGGCCAAATCCAAAAACCTAAAATCCGTTGCATTGACCTTTGATCCGCATCCGCTTGCATTGCTCAAACCCGAAGCTGCGCCCAAAATGGTTTATGATATTCAAAAACGTTGCGAGCTGATTTTAGAATGCGGAATTGATGAAGTTGTTATAATTCAATTTGATAAAACCATGGCGCTTCAAAGCGCCGAGCAGTTTGTTGCTTCAGTTTTAGTTAAGTCGCTGAACTCTAAATTTGTCGTGGTTGGACAGGATTTTAAATTTGGACACAATCGTGAAGGTGATTTGAGCTATTTGAAACTGTGGGGTTCAAAATTGGGATTCGAAGCCGTGGGAATTTCATTAGTGACGGACGGGCTTACTCGCGTCTCTTCCACCCTTTTAAGATCGGCCATTGCAGAGGGAAATTTATCTATCTCCTATAAAATCATGTCTAGAAACTTTAGTTACATAGGTGAAGTCATCCATGGCGATTCCAGAGGAAAAGAGATGGGGTTCCCGACGGCTAATCTCAAGATCGATTCGAATTTGGTTATACCAGCACAAGGCGTCTATTGCGGATACTGCTTTATCGGTTCTCAAGCTAAAGTGGCAGCCATTTCGATCGGTATTCGGCCAACATTCGTAAGCGACGCACCTGTTAGTTTTGAAGTATACATTTTAGATTTTACCGAAAGCTTATATGGTAAGTCTTTGGAAGTGTTCTTGGTTGAAAAATTACGCGAAGAGATCAAATTCGAATCGGTTGATGACTTATTGGTACAAATGAAGCACGACGTCGAACGGTCAGTTGAAATAGTTAGTAAATTAAATATATGGCAGTAAGAGAAATTCGCATTTACGGAGACCCCGTGTTAAAAGCGGTTGCCGAGAAGGTGACAAATATTGACGGTGCAATGGTGTCAATCATAGACGATATGATCGACACTCTGAACGCTTCGTCAAACGGTATCGGATTGGCGGCAAATCAAATCGGCGTAGATAAGCAAATATTCATATATAGTTTCGACGAAGACAAACCTCCAAAAGCTATTATTAATCCTGTCATTACTGAATCTGATGGCGAGTGGGTCTATGACGAAGGTTGCCTTTCGGTTCCTGGACTGCATTGGGAAATAGTCAGACCTAAGGTGGTAAATATGAAGGGTCTGGACATAAACGGCAATGAGGTAGAAATAGAAGCCGATGAACTTTTCGGTCGTTTGATACAGCATGAATTGGATCATTTAAACGGCAAACTTCTGCTTGAATATCTCGACAGCGATCAAGTGAAAGAGGCCAAAAGGGCCATAAGGGAGATAGTCGCCAACAGAGCAAATAACAACCCCGAATCTAAAATTTAATTTTCGTTTGCCCATGTCTGAGAGTGAAAATTATCTGTTTCTGGGTTCACCAAGAGTTGCCGCTGATATATTATCGGGACTTTTGGATAAAGGGTGTCCGATCACAGCGGTTGTAACTAAAGAACCTAGACGACGTTCCAGAAATGCACAAGCCTCCGTAACCGCAGTAGAAGACGTTGCCATAAATCACAAACTTGAAGTTTTTTATTCACTTTCGGATATCAGTTTGGAAAAGTTTGATTTGGGCATTGTAGTGGCCTACGGAAAAATAATCTCAGAGTCGACTTTGGAGAAACTTCCGTTGGTGAACTTGCATTTTTCACTTTTGCCAAGTCTTAGAGGTGCGGCACCGGTGCAAAGATCTGTACTAAACGGGGACAGTTATACCGGAGTTACGTTAATGCAGGTAGCCAGTGAATTGGATGCTGGCGATATCTATGATCAAATTGTGGTAAAAATTGATGACAATGATGACATCGACTTACTATTTGCCAAGCTCGTAAAAGTTGGAATTGATATATTAGTTAACAATTTGACTGTATCGACTGATGTCGAATCTTCAGAAATCAAGAATTTCTCCGTAAAAAATTTACCCGTTGGTCGACAACAATCAGGTGAAATCACTTGGGCTGCTAAGATAACGGACGACGAACTACAGGTGTTGCCATCGGATGAAGTATTGGCGGCTTTAAACAAAATTAGATTGAATCGGGCCTATTTTATCTATCAGGATAAGAAAATTAAAATAGCGTCCGCTGCAAAGGTTCACTCCGTTGAAATTACCGATGAAGAACAACTATTTACCATGCGTTTGATCGATAAGAAGCTTTTGCTTAGGCTTAAAGACGGCTATATCGAATTAATAACATTAGTTCCACAATCAAAGTCTTTGATGTCCGGCTTAAGCTTTTTTAATGGCTATTTAAAACCCGGTTTGTAAGAATATTTGTAGGAAAGCAATAGAGCATCTTTTGTCTATATTGAGCTAATATTTTAGCTACATATTTTTATTCGGTTTATTTAGATGAAGATGGATTCAGTAGTGGGTTTACGTATGTAAATACCCATTAAGATTGATATCGTGATTACCGTTGCTCCTTCGATACTGTCTGCCGATTTTGGTCATTTGAGCGAGATATTGGATTTGGTTTCGTCCACTACAAGTTATTGTCATTTGGACATTATGGACGGCCATTTTGTGCCAAATATTACGATTGGACCTCCAGTAGTCAAATCTTTAAGGAGACATTCAAAATTATACTTCGACAGTCATTTGATGATTGAGAATCCGGGAAAGTATTTAGAAGCTTTTAAGGATGCCGGAACTGATTTAGCCACGGTTCATATCGAAGTTGGAAACACCGATTCCCTCATTAAATTGACTAAAGAACTTGGAATGTCGGTAGGCCTTGCTCTGAATCCAGATACAAAACTTTCGGCGGTTGCGCCATTTTTAGGGGAGATCGACTTGCTTTTGGTAATGAGCGTATTTCCGGGATTCGGAGGACAAAAATTCATGCCGATAGCTTTGGAAAAAATATATGAAGCTAAAAATTTAAGAGACGAGTTAAACCTAAATTTTAAGATTGAGGTAGACGGCGGCATAAACTTACTTACGGCGGTTGATTGCGTTAAGGCTGGGGTCGATATACTCGTGTCCGGTTCAACGGTTTTTGACGCTCCAGATCCAAATATCATGATTGAAAAACTTAAATCTATCGCTTAATTTTAAAATGATCGCTAAAGAATTTCCGACTACTAATTTGATACGTAAAGACTCTATCGGAGATTGTCGTGAAAAATAGTTATTTGGCCAAAGTCGTAACTGTATCAGATTCTGCATTTGAAAATAAAAGGGAAGACCTGTCGGGCAAATTATTGATTGAACTAGCCGAATCAGCGGGTTTTGAGGTAATAGATACATTTTTAACAAAAGACGGAATTGAGGAAGTTAAAGAAATCTTACTGAAAGAGTCAAATGGATTCAAAGGATTTATTTTTACTACTGGTGGGACTGGATTCTCTAAAAGGGATCTGACTCCAGAAGCCACCAATAAGGTTATTCAGAGATTTACACCAGGTATTGACGAAGCAATAAGAGCTGTTAGCGATAAAGCAAAATTATCAAGAGGGGTATCGGGGATTGTGGATGATTGCATTATCATTAATTTTCCCGGTTCGACAAAAGCAGTTAAAGAGTCCTTTGAGGCAGTACAGCCAATCTTAAGTCATGCCATAAGTCTGTTGTTGGGTTCGGATACGTCTCATTAGGCAGATGTTATTGTTTTTTAGCTAATGTCCGACAGTCAAACTCCAAATCAACTAGCCATCCAAGAATCGTTAAAGGCCAGGATTATTTCAAGACCCAATCCGTGGGTTGGAGCAGTAATTGTGCCTTATGGCTTTCAAGATGATCCGGCTAAATGGATTAGCGGCCATACCCAAAGATATAAAGGTGATCATGCTGAAATCTGTGCCATAAAAAATGCCGGTGACCTTACTGTAAATGCTACTTTGTACGTCACTTTAGAACCCTGCAACCATTTTGGCAATACGCCTCCTTGTACTGAAGCCATTATCGCAGCTGGAATCACCAAGGTGGTAGTTGGAATTATTGACCCCGATCAAAGAGTATCGGGTTCGGGAATTCAAAAACTTTTAGAAGCGGGGATAGAAGTTGAATTTTTTTCCGACGCCGACAGGAAATCAATTATAGAAATTTTACTTCCGTATCTCTGGCACAAAAAGACTCAAACCCCTTTTATATTATTAAAAATGGCAGTAACGGCGGACGGAAAGACCGCTACTTCAACCGGTGATTCAAAGTGGATTTCGAGTGAAGCATCCAGAAAGTTTGTACATTATATTCGTGCCACCGCTGACGCAATTGTTGTAGGTGCCTCAACTGTCAAGAATGATGACCCCGAACTGACGGTTAGGTACGGTTACGAAACCGAATTATTAAATCAACCGATGCGCATTGTTTTTGGGGGCGTGCCAGAAGGGTCTAAAATTGAACCCTGCATAAAATTTTCTGGAGATATTGTAAATTTTCTCGATGAATTTAAAATGTATGATTTTCAGCTTGTCATGATAGAAGGGGGATCTAATGTTGCCGCCGAATTTATGTCCTCGGGTCTGGTTAACATGATTATGCTGTTTATGGCGCCGAAAATCTACGGCGGAAATGACGCTTTTTCAATATTTTCCGGCTCGGGACCCAAATACATCAAAGATTTACAAAAAGGGTCCTTTGGAGCAGTAGAACTAATCGGGGGAGATATTAAAATTAATTACTATACCGAAGATACGGTAGAATTTATTAACTCTATTAGTGAAATTACACGGAATGTGATAGCAGATACCTAAATGACTGAAACTTTAGCTCCAATCGAAGATGCAATTAAGGCGATTTCCCGAGGCGAGGTAGTCGTCTTGGTCGATGACGAAGATCGCGAAAATGAAGGTGACTTAATAGTAGCCGCCCAATATGCCACACCTGAAACCATAGCGTTTTTCTTAGAACACACATCCGGGTTTATTTGTGTGTCTATGCTACCAGAACGGCTGGATGAGTTGAAATTGCCACTAATGGTACAAGACAACACTGAAGCGCAAAAGACCGCTTTTACGGTGACCGTTGACGCAAAAGTAGGCACGTCTACGGGAATCTCCGCCGAAGATCGAGCTAAGACGATTGCGGCTTTAATAAGTTCAGATACAACCGATACCGATTTGGCGCGTCCCGGTCACATATTGCCTCTTCGATATAAAAATGGTGGAGTTTTAAAGCGTGCTGGCCACACAGAAGCCTCGGTGGACCTTTGCAGGGCGGCAGGCCTTTTCCCCGCGGGTGTAATTTGCGAAGTGGTTTCCAAAGACAAAAAGTCAATGGCTCGATTGGACGAGTTAAAGGAATTTGCCAAAAAGTATAATTTAGTTTTGTCGTCCATCGCCGATTTGGTGCGTTATCGTTCTAAAACCGATAAGTTGGTCAAGCAGGTATCTCAAGCAACAATACCAACCGCTTATGGAGATTTTATGTGCATCGCCTTTGAGTCTGTATTGGATACCGAAACGCATATAGCCTTGGTCAAAGGCAATATCTCTGCTGACGAACCTGTGTTGGTAAGGGTTCACTCAGAATGTTTGACCGGAGATGTTTTTGGAAGTCGTAGATGTGACTGCGGGCCTCAGCTGGACAAAGCTTTAGAATTAATTGCCAAAGAACATTGTGGAGTCGTTGTCTACCTAAGGGGGCACGAAGGACGTGGGATTGGTATCGCGCATAAGCTTAGAGCCTACTCACTTCAGGAAAACGGGCGCGACACGGTTGAGGCGAACGTAGACTTGGGACTTCCGGTTGATTCCAGAGAGTATGGAATAGGAGCACAGATTTTGGTCGATCTTGGGGTTAGAAAGATGAAATTATTGACAAATAATCCAAGCAAATACAGCGGATTGGAGGGGTTTGGTTTGGAAATTATAGGTCGTATTCCGCTGGAAATTGAACCCACCGAAGAAAACATCGCCTATTTAAGAACTAAGCGGGAAAAAATGGGTCACATTTTGAACGGATTGGAAGATGTCTAGTACCTACAAAAAGGTTCTGCCAGTTGAATCCAAAGCCAATATTATCGGCGGGAGCCTGGATGCTACCGATTTAACCTTTGGTGTGGTTGTTGCCAGATTTAATTTTGAAATTACCGATAAGCTCTTAGAAGGTGCGATTCGAGCGTTTGACAAATACAATATTCCCGGTGGCGAAATTAAGATTGTATACGTACCCGGTGCTTTTGAATTGCCAATAATGGCAAAAAAACTTGCTTTATCAGGCGAATATTCGGCAATTATATGTCTTGGCGCCGTTATCAGAGGGGATACTTCTCACTATGATTACGTCTGCAGTGCGGCAACCGAAGGGGTATTACGAGTTGGGCTTGAAACAATGGTTCCGGTAATTTTCGGTGTTTTAACCTGCGATAATGAGCTTCAAGCACTTGATAGAGTAAAAGACGATGAGACAAACAAGGGCTTTGAAGCCGTGGAGACTGCAATATGGACCGCAAACGTACTTAAATAGATCGGCTAAGTTTATTTATAGGGATTTATTTCAGATTAGCTGTTTTTTTGTTAACCCAAACTTACTAAAAGTACATCTGACTAATTAACTAGATATAAGGAATTACATTGTTAAAACTGGTTCTGCCCAAGGGCTCACTTGAAAAATCGACTTTTGAGCTGTTTTCGTCCGCCGACTTAGCGATTACTCGTTCTTCGGCAGTTGACTATGTATGCTCAATTAAAGATCCCCGGATAGCCGAGGTCAGAATACTTAGACCTCAAGAAATACCGCTTTATGTTCAAGAGGGGCTATTCGACATCGGAATTACTGGAAGAGATTGGGTCGAAGAAACTGACAGCGATATAGTAAGTATGGGCGAACTTAATTACTCAAAAGCAACTTCTAATCCAATTCGAGTTGTATTGGCAGTCGGCGGAGACTTAGAGTATTCCACTGCAAAAGACCTACCCAATGGTTCTAGAATCTCGACTGAATATCCCAAGTTGACCGAAAGGTTCTTTAAGAGGATGGGAAAAACTATGGATATTAGGCTTTCCTACGGAGCAACTGAAGCCAAGATTCCCACCATCGCCGATGCTATCGTGGAGATAACCGAAACGGGAAAAGCCATCAAAGCTGCAGGACTTAAAATTATAGGCGAACTGCTGGTTTCCCGAACCGAACTTATTGCAAATAAGCAATCCGCTGCAGATGATAAGAAGTTTCATGCAATGGAACAGATATATACTCTGTTGGTGGGGTCCTTGGAAGCCAAGGACAAAGTCTTAGTTAAACTGAACGTGGAAAATTCAAAATTGCCCGATGTTTTGTCCAAACTTCCCTCGCTCAGATCTCCGACTATCAGTCAACTCTCGACGGGTGATGCTTATGCCGTTGAAGCCGTAGCACTGAAATCTCAAATAAATGTTTTAATCCCTGCCATAAAGGATGCGGGAGCAACGGATATTTTAGAAATACCAATTTCAAAAATTGTGCATTAGATTTCAGATGCAAACGTGCGGCCCAAGAGTGTTATTTGGTTTAAACAGGTAAAATAACGTAATCGCTGACTGTTATGAACGAATTGAAATATAACGAATTAATTAAATCAAAAGTTGACAAATTTGACCAAAACAGCGGAATAGGCTATCTGACGATAGAAGACAGACAAGTTTGGTTTCACTGCATCTCAATTACGGACGGATCCAGATTTATTGAAAACGGTTCTGAAGTGGTGGTTCTTCTAAGAGTCGGTAGAAACGGTCGGCTGGAAGCTTATCAGGTCCAAAAGATAGCCAAAACATGACATTGGCGAAAGCACGATTCTGCAGCATCCAGAAGTCGAGCCTTAACTGATTTTGAAACAGGTTATTTCCCAGAAGATGCGTTGACCCAAGCCATTTGCAACTGGTTCAGCATGGTACTAACTGCATCGGAAATTTGACTATCCACTTTGTCTTTGATGGTTTGGCAAATTGCGTCAAGACAATCTATAGCAAGTTTGCTAGATTCCAAATCCGGTTTATCCACACTGAGGTGAATTGCAGCAAGCTCTCCCAAACCCGATACGTGATTAAGTATAATTTGGATCGCTGGAGTAGACAAGACTTCAGTCCTGACCTTTTCTACCATTTGTTCGATCTCTTCTGGGCTCATATCGTCGATATTGGGCATTGATTCCGGATCATAAGATTCGCTGTTTACAACTTGATCGTTGTTTGAATTGTTTCTGGGAACGTGGTGTTCGCCTTCAGGTGTCCATAGTGTACTCATAATTTGCTATTCTATATGTTAAACATTATTTTAATTAAGCGGACCTCTTTTTTGCGGTTCCACCTTTACCTAGATTAACAGCATTTAAAATGCGGATGAACATTTTAAAGGGATAAGGTTAGATTTTAGTAGATACGCGTATTTTGGCGTCCGCTTTTGTTTGAAATGATGTGCCGTAAGTTAACTTTAAGTATAGCGGTACTTATTTAATAAGGAGGATTGCTAAATTCCAAATAACCATGTTTCTGGGACTCGTGTAAACGACCAGATTAGAGCTAAAGAGATTCGATTGATTGGCGCTGACGGTACTCAGCTGGGGGTAAAGTCAATAGACGAAGCTCTGAGAATAGCGCGCAGTCAAGATCTGGATTTGGTTGAAGTCGCTTCGAACGGAGTTCCCCCGGTATGTCGTATTATGGATTACGGCAAATTTAAGTTTGACTCTAATGTAAAAGAACGGGAATCTCGAAAAAAATCAACTTCAAATCTGGTTAAGGAGATGAAGTATAGAACTTTAATCGGTACCGGCGATTTTGACACAAAGACAAAGCAGGTCTTAAAATTCATAGGTCAAGGTCATAAGGTAAAGCTTACGGTTATGTTTAGAGGTCGAGAAGTATACCATCCTGAATTGGGTAAAAAGATATTAGATCGAGTTGCAGAAGCGGCCGATGATATTGCAAAAGTAGAAATAGCTCCCAAGCTTGATGGGAGAAACATGACAATGGTTTTAGCACCTTATAAAAAAAGTCAGGGTACAAAAAAACCCGGCACCAATGAATCTGCCGTCAACAAACAAGTTACTTTACAAAAAGAACAAGATGTAGCTCAGGGAGACCCCGTAGGTTAGTTTACATTCTTGTAAAAAACAATTTGATAGATGTAGATATGGAATATTAAATATCTACATATATAAAGCTCGAAAAGAGTTGCAAAACTTAAAATTTGACTAACGCTGTCACTTCGTTAATCAGATCAAACCAGTTAGGAGGAAATTATGCCAAAGATGAAGACAGATAAAGGTGCAAAAAAAAGGTTTAAAGTTACCGGCACCGGAAAATTAATGAGACGAAATTCTATGCGTTCTCACCTATTGGAGAAAAAAGCGCCGGGCAGAAAAAGACGGCTAGCAAAGGAAACCCAACTTTCTCCCGGAGATACCCGACAGGTGAGACGGTTGCTTGGTCTTTAACCGTAACAACATTTAAGCTGTTATCTTTAAAAGCGGCAATTTTTGGGCAAATGTGAATCTTTTGCAAGATCAATTAAGAATTACGCGTTTTAAAACATGACGACTAAATATTGATATAAATATTGCGCATGCATTATTTATAGCTGAAGTAGAGATCCAAACTTAAAAACAACATTTATTAATTATAAAAATTTAAATTAAGGCACAAACAGAGCAGAGTACATAAAGAACAGAGGAGAAGTAATGGCAAGAGTTAAAAGAGCTGTAAACGCAAAAAAACATCATAAAGCAATATTGGAATTAGCCAAAGGTTATTATGGAAACAAGTCGAGGTCATATCGGGCCGCCAACGAGCAAGTCATGCATTCGTTGCAATATGCTTACAGGGACCGCCGGGCCCGTAAAAGAGACTTACGAAGGCTTTGGATCCAAAGAATAAATGCCGCTGTCAGGGAAAATGGGATGTCGTATTCCAAATTTATAAATGCCCTAAAGATTGCAGAAATAGATCTGGACAGAAAGAACTTAGCCGAATTGGCTGTTAAGAATCCGGAGGCGTTTAAGAGCCTTTGTGATTCGCTAAAGGCGGAAAAGTAGTATTTAGAAATACGATTAGAGGCTTGATTGCTGATTATGACAATGCCGCCAAGGTTATTATTGGATTCATCTCCGTAATCAAAGATTTATATAATTAAATTGCGTTCTGTCTAGATAAACCCACCCAATTGAAGCTTCGTAAATCTTTAAACGGAGGATCACGGTGATTTTTTATCTATATAGCAGTCGTTTAGATAATTTGACTGTGGACGATTTCAGAACCTATTAGGCGCATTAACAATGTATTTTTGGATTCTATAGAAATTGCGAGTTCGTACCTAGATCGCAAACAGCCAATTATTGCAGAGGCACGTATTCAAAGCTAAACTCGTGAGTAATTATTAAAATATCTTTGTCTACGTCTCAAAACGTGCTACCAAAATATAATGTCAAGAGAAATTGTTGATTTATCGCCGACCAATCCTCGCATAAAGACGTTGCGTAAAATTGCAACCGATAAAGCTTATAGGAGTGAATCTAATCTTTCGGTAATTCAAGGTGATTCGTTGTTGCATGACTTGCTTTTGAGCAATTCACTATACGTAGAACATGTCGAAGCATCCGATAACAAAATGGGTTTTCCGGTTAAGGAAATATATGTCGATACCTTGAATCCTTCGGCGATTACCAAACTCACCGAACTGATAGGTAAATTTGGAACCTTATTTGACGAAGTGGGTATTTACGGTATTAATTCAAAAACTATGGCTTCAGTCTCCCCCCTTAGAACTTCCCCCGGACTTATAGGGATTGTTAAAGTTCAAAGAATGGGTACAATGGATTCTTTGAATTACAATGAAAACATATTGGTTTTAGATGCAATTAATGATCCCAATAATCTTGGCCCGATCGTTAGATCTGCCGTAGCATTTAATTTTAATCAAATAGTGTTGACTCAAAACAGTTGTGAATTCTATTCTCCAAAGGTTATTAGAAGTTCGGCCGGAACCGTGTTCTACGTGAGGCCTTTTGTCCAAAATCGACTTGAGACTGCTTTGGATCTAATTAAGAAGTCAGGCCAAAAGATATACGGAACATACGTCAATAGAGGGACGTCTTTGGAAAAAATGACTTTTGCTGCGAATATTTCATTGGTTTTAGGTTCTGAAGCGCATGGCCTAAATGAAACGTTATGGCAAATGTTTGATGAGTCGATAACAATTGACACGGCGCCAAATGTGGAGTCACTTAACCTGTCTGTATCGGCTGGTATCATATTAAGAGACATTTGTATAAAACAGAGTCAAAAATTTTAGTTTAAATGAGTCAATAACGTTCAGATGTAACCCTAGTGCTGGTACTTTTGTGGATTGGTATGCACGGCGACAAAGTGCGATAACGATTTAAGCAAAAGAAATTGATTGGGTTTTCGTTTATAAGGTAAAAAGGAAATATTGCTGATGCAAGAAAAGGAGCTTTCGGATAATCCGATGGATCTTATAAAAAATATCGAGACGGTTTTAAACGACACTCTTGAAATCATTAGTAAATGCTTTAACGAAGAAGAATTAAAAACCGTCGCTCCTTTGGTTGCGGGTAAGCATTCGCCTTTAATTGCCTTGCGCTCGAGGCTCAAAGATATTGAACCTAATGCGCGAAAAGAGGTCGGCAAGGTTTTGACGGACGCTTTAGAAAAAGTGAACGAAACATTTCATGCCAAAGGGCAAGAGCTTGCGTTATTATCGGAATTGAATTATGAGAAAGTTGATCTAACCCAATACGTAGCTTCACTTAATTCGATTTATGGTAACGGGCTGGGTGCACTCCACCCGGTTACGGTGGCTCAAGGTGAATTGGAAGATATATTTGTTGCAATGGGATTTAGCGTAATGGATGGTCCCGAAGCTGAGACGGATTGGTATAACTTCGAAGCATTGAATATTCCTAAAGATCATCCCGCCAGAGGAATGTGGGATACATTCTATTTAAATACCGCTCAACCTGAAACAATTCTGATGCGTGCCCACACCTCTCCAGTGCAGGTACGGGTTATGAAAACCTATGAACCGCCGATCTATACGGTAATGCCGGGTCGTTGTTTTCGCAGAGATACCCCCGATGCAAGACATCTTGCCATTTTTCATCAAATTGAAGGATTGGTGATTGACAAAGATATAAATTTTGGACATTTAGCGGGAACAATTGAAAAGTTTACGTCTAGTTACTTTGGACCAAATATACACGCAAGGTTGCGACCGGCATATTTTCCGTTCACTGAGCCGTCGGCAGAATTCGAAATAACATGTACCATATGTTCGGGCGACGGCTGTAGAACATGTTCAAATACCGGTTGGATCGAACTCGGTGGTTGCGGGATGGTTGATCCAGAAGTCTTTAAAGCCGTAGGAATTGATTCTGAGGTCTGGAATGGGTTTGCTTTTGGATTTGGTATTGATCGTCTTGTTCAGATGAAGTATTCGCTGTCAGATATGAGAGATCTCACCGAAAACGATCTTAGGATCATGTTGCAGTTTTAGAGAGAGATAATGATAGTTACATTAAATTGGCTAAAAGAATTCGTAGATGTACCAGCTGATGCACTAGACGAGACGTCAATACAGAAGCTAGTGGACACTTTTAATTCGCTTGGTCTTGTAATAGATTCTTATTACTACTACGGTAAAGATATAGACGAAATTAAAATTGCCAAAGTTATTGGAATAGATTCGATAAAGGGCGCCGATAAGATTCGTAAGATAACTACAGACATCAGATTGGACGAACCCATTACAGTTGTTTGCGGTGCTTGGAATTTTGATATAGGTGATTTCGTTCCGTATGCGCCGATAGGGACAGTTTTGCCAAACAAGTTGGAGATTAAAGAGAGAACCATGCGTGGGGTGACCTCTTTTGGTATGTTATGTTCGGGCTCTGAGATATCATTGGCATCCGATGAAAACGGACTGATGCTATTAGATGCAGAAGACGGTGATTTAGGTAAATCTTTGGTCGAGGTAATGAATATTATCCCTGATGTTGTGTTCGATATAGAGACTGAAGGGAATAGACCCGATGCCTTGTCGATAATCGGAATTGCACGAGATCTAAGTGCAAAATATGGTCTTGCTTTTCGTGATAACCTCGATCAAAATTCCTTAATAGTTGACCTTAAGATAGATCAGGTTGAATTAAGTGAAATGGTAGTTGACCAAATCGGTGTTCAAATTCAGGATGCCGAACTAACTCCAGCCTTCGGACTGGCCGAAATCGAAAATGTCACAGTATCAAAATCCAGTTTTCTGATACAACAGCGGTTATTAATTTCAAAAATGAGACCGCTGAACAATCTTGTCGATATTTCAAACTATCTTATGTTGGAAAGAGGACAACCTACGCATCCCTACGATCGAGACTCTTTGTCAACAAAGCAGATCTTGGTTCGCTCTGCAGTCGAAGGCGAAAAATTAGAAACTTTGGATTCGCAAACCAGAGAGCTGGCAACAAGCATTCCCGGGATCAGTGATCAAACTCCAGATATTGTAATAACCAACGGCGCAGAACCGATAGGAATTGCCGGAATTATGGGGGGAACTTCCACCGAAATTAGCGAAAAAACCTCAAATTTAGCACTTGAGGTTGCAAACTTTTATCCGTTGGCGATAGTTAGAACATCTAAAAGGATGAATCTTAAATCTGAAGCTTCAAAGAGGTTTGAAAGAGGGGTGGATCCGTTCGGAATTGAAGCCACAATAATTCGATACATACAATTGGTTGTCCAAAATTCACCGACGGAGATTAAAGTCACAGGAATTAAAGTACTTCGACCCAGTAAAGTTGAACCGAAAACGGTAGAATTAAGATTGAGTCGCGTTAAAAATATCCTGGGGGTCGGATTGTCGGCAGCCTTGGTGTCTGAATATATTGAACCTCTCGGTTTTAAGATAGTGGGCAAAGGCGGGTCTTTGTCAGAAAATGTAGAAGATGAGATTCTAAAGATACAAATACCCACCTTTCGTCCAGACTCTGACAGAGAGATTGATGTAATCGAGGAGATAGCCAGGATTTACGGTTACGAGAGAATTCCAAAGGAGTTTTTGAAAACGCCGGATGTCGGCTCGAATCACAACTTAAACGTAATAATACGAAAAGTTAAGTCATGTCTAACGGCGTTAGGATTTAACGAGTGTTGGACGTCGACATTTCTGCCCTCAAAGCTACAGTCGACTCTTAAAATTCACGGCGAAGAGATAATGTTGGCATTGCCTCTGGCAAAAGAAGAAGCTGTTTTAAGGATGTCGTTGGCACCCGGACTGGTCCAGGCGGCCGTTAAAAACTCACGGCATAAGTTTAAACCGGTAAATCTATTCGAAGTAGGTCATATCTTCAGATTCTATTCGGATTCAACGCCTCCTTTGGAATCCGTAAAGGTCGGCGGACTTTGTCTTTTAAATGAATCAAATGAACAAGCTGCCTTAAAGGCTGTCTTTGAAATTCAACGTATGTTGGCCGTGCCGGATTTTCGTTTAATTAACTTATATAAATTCGATTCAATCGATTTGAGAGGCAGCAAGGTTGAACACAATTTTGATACCAAAGTCAACGAGTTTACTTGGCAACCTTTGGATCTGTCAATGTTATCTGTGGACGAACTAAAAACAGATGCTAAAATTTTCAATCCAGGTAAAACTGCTTTTATCGCATCTCACGAAAATGTCTTCGGCTTTGTGGGCGAATTAAATCGCAGTTTTGTAGAATACTATGGACAAGAAACATATGGAGCAATATATTTTGAACTTGATTTGGTGACGATGTTAGCTTTAGGGGAAAAAAACAGGCGAATCCTTCAGTCAAAATACCCGCAAGCGGAATTTGATTTGGCTTTTGTAGTTAATAGTGAGGTGACTGCATCGGAACTTAAAGGTAGTATAGAGAGTTCCATGGAGGACTTAGTTGCTCAAGTTTGGCTATTTGATGTGTTTACAGGTAATCCATTATCTGAAGATGAGAAATCTCTGGCTTTTAAGGTGCGGGTGGCAAATCCCAATTCGACACTTTCCGAATCTGATATTGCCGATTTAAGGTCAAAGATTATTTCTGATGCTCAAAAGTCGGTCAATGCAAGGCTTAGATAGCGGTGCTGAAAGCATTTGGGTCAAATCATCTCTATGGGCAACAGTATGGGCAATCAAAGCCGAAGGTACTGTTTCTACATGGGTGGCAACGTTCCTCTAAAGACTTTAATAAAATTGCCGAATCCCTGTACAACGATTATGGGATATCGTCTATAGCTTTGGATCTACCGGGTTTTGGCGCAAGCGGGTATGAATTTGACGGCCTGCTCGATGAAAAATTTACGGCAGGGTCGTTCGACTATGCCAAGAAAGTCGCAGATGCAATTGGGGGCGAATTTGATGATTTTGTCGTTCTGGGACATTCGTTTGGCGGACGTGTCGCTATATTTTTACAATCGATGTTGCAAGATAAGATCAAAGGGATGGTTCTTACGGGCGTTCCTATCGTGGCCGATCCGACAAGGTCAAAGGTAAAGCCCAACAGAGTACTCAAAACCTATAAAATCTTAAATAGTATTAAACTCATACCCGATTCTAAGGTGGAAGAACTTAAAATGCGTTACGGGTCTACAGATTATAAAAATGCAACGGGAAAGGTCAGGGATACCTTAGTAAAAGTGATCGCCGAGACTAACGCCGACTTGTATATAAGCGAACTTAAAAAATCAAACTGTAAGATAATTCTCGCATGGGGTCAAAATGATACAGAAATAGTGATCGAGGTTGCAGAGCGCGTAATTGCCGAATTCCCCGGTAGGAATATAACGTTAATCGATATTAAAGGATGCGGTCATATGGCTCCTCTTGAAAAGCCTGACGAGTTTGTAACAATAGTGGCAGATTTAGTCACCAACAGTTTGCAAAATAGATGATGTCGGATACGTGTATATCTTGTTAATTGTCGTTATCCTAGAAGCTTTAGCCGTAGCAGTAGGCGCTATAAGGTATTTAAGGATTGCTCAACGCGAACATTACATTGCTTTCAGTGTTTCAAGATTCGCAATTCGATGGTATAAGTTTAACGGTTCATACTTTTTTTTAATTTTTGCTTTCACTGCAGCCATAATTTCCTTTTGGTTTTGGCCGCTGTCAATACTTTCAATTATCTTTCTTCTTGTTTCGCCGTTATATTTATCGTATAAAGGGAAAACTTCGAAACTCGTTTTTACGAGGAGGCTTAAAGTGATTGCGGGTACTTCCTGGTTGATTTATTTTCTTTTGTTACTTACAATTACTCTTATATCACCGGAAAAACTTTATGGGGCGTCTGTGGTAGTTTTGGCGATATTAATTCCTTTTTTTATCGATTTGGCTTTACTTATAAATTCACCGATTGAAAACAGTCTTTCGAGAAAATATTTATTTCAGGCGCAAAAGAAACTTAAAGAGATAGACCCCGTCGTGGTAGGGATAACGGGTTCATATGGTAAAACCTCAACAAAAGTTCTCGCAGGTCACTTTTTATCCCATTTCAAGGAAACTGTAGTTTCTCCTAAGAGTTTTAATAATAAAAATGGCTTAAGTAGGACAGTTTTAGAAAACTTACATCACCGAACTAACGTATTTGTTGCTGAAATGGGTACATATGGTAAGGGTGAAATTAAACAGATGGTTTCTTGGCTAAAACCTGAAGTTGCAGCATTGGTGTCGATAGGACCGGTTCATTTGGAAAGAATGAAAACGCTTGAAAATATCTTAAATGCAAAATCAGAAATATTTGAATTCGCTAAATATGCTGTTTTAAATGTTGACAATGAGCTGATATCTAATATCGCAGATAAGTTAAAAAACGGTGAATTGGGGTTTGATCCGATGCGAGTCTGTAAATGTTCAGTAGATCAGGCCAAATTAGAAACTGCTGATGTTGTGTTAGTAGCCAATAACGAAGTAGCCAAACTCTATATCAATGCTCAGCCTGTAGGTGAATTTTCGCTTGGAACTGACAACGCTCCAGCAATTAATGTCGCCATTGCAATAGGAATCAGTCTTTATTTTGGAATCAAAAGCGAAGAGTTGGTTAATTTGACGCAAAACCTTCCCACAGTTGACCATCGGGCTACTGTTACTGTAGCTGAAAACGGCATTGTTCTGGTTGATGATACGTTTAATTCAAACCCGGCAGGAGCAGAATTGGCTTTAGCTCGTGCCAAAAGTAGATTGAAACTTAAGTCAAAATTATATGTTGTAACACCCGGAATGGTTGAAATGGGCTCCTTGCAATATGACGCTAATCGTAAATTTGCTCGCCTTGTTAAGGAATCTGACGGTATGTTACTTGTAGTCAAAAACACAAATAAGAAGGCCTTGCTATCGGTTGGCGCAAGAAGCAAGTGGTTTGTGAACCGACAAGAAGTTACATCTTGGATAAAGGATAATTGCAACAGCGATGATGTAATTCTGTTTGAAAATGACTTGCCGGATCATTATCCCTAAAATTCGCAAGTATTAACGTAACCACTAAAATATCTAACCGAGAAATAAGTTTCCTGTCTATGCATTTAATAAATGTTGAAACAGGTCAAAGCTTAGAAATTAATGAATTTACTAGCAAATCTTTAATCAGATTCTTTGATTTGAATGGTTTCTAGGCAGATCCTATAGCCATCTTGTTTAACCAGATGCATTCAAATGAACTTTTATTAAAAGTGTCTTGGATCTGCTTATTTCGTCTATTATTTCTAACTGATTATTACCTTTAATTTACTCAAAACAGTTCGTATGAACAATTTGGGATTAATCGCTGGAATGTCTGAGCTTG
This sequence comes from Actinomycetes bacterium, assembly GCA_021852345.1. Taxonomy (GTDB): domain Bacteria; phylum Actinomycetota; class Acidimicrobiia; order Acidimicrobiales; family JABEUL01; genus JAJZNL01. The sequence continues at coordinate 8,419 of JAJZNL010000025.1, read as the reverse complement.
CCTAACATTGTTAGTAAAATTAAATAGGTAAATTGGCATAGAAATTATCTCAAAAGATAAAATTGTTGAAGTGATTCATCAACTCAGTCAATTGATCGATCGAAAAATAGATTGCCGTAAAGCAAGGAGAGTAACTTGGCAGCAGTAGGAGTGATATTCGGCGGACCGTCGCCTGAACATGACATAAGTATTTTAACGGGGCTGCAGGCTATTGTTGCTTTAAAGGACCATTTTGAAGTTATTGCAATCTACTGGTCTAAGTCAGGTGAGTTCCTAAATGTTTCACCAAGCTTGGAACCCAGTGATTTTACTCAAGATATAACCAAGAAGTCCACCGAGTTGACATTTAAGGTATCTGATACTGGTGGGTTTTATGAAACGGCGACTAAGTTGACCAAGAGAGAAAAGAAGATTGAATTTCAGTCGCTGATTAATTGTTGCCACGGTGGTCCGGGAGAATCGGGGGCTCTTCAGGGGGCTCTTGATATTTGCGGAATAAATTATACAGGTCCCAGTTTAAGCTATGCCCTCCTGGGAATGGATAAGATGGCTTTCGGTCTTCTTATGAAGGCTAGCGGAATCCCAACCTTAGATCGTCAACTTCTGGAAGCTTATACCAAGACTCTGCCTTACGAAGGACCTTACATTTTAAAACCAAGGTTCGGTGGGTCTTCTATAGGTATTGATGTTGTGGCTGATGTCGATACTGCGGTTTCGCGACTGAGTTCCAATGTGCATTTTAAATCAGGGGCAGTGGTAGAGCCGTATCGGCGAGACTTGCATGACGTTCAAATCGCCGTCAAAAGTTACCCGTCAATTCAACTGTCTGCGATCGAGAGACCTCTTAGGCTAAATTCTGACAATGAAATTTTGAGTTACACCGATAAGTACATACCAGGACAGGGAATGGTCGGTGCCTCACGAGAGCTGCCAGCGAAATTGGATCAGAAGATTTCTGATATGATAACTGAAATTACACTTCAAGCTGCCAGTATTTTAGGGGTTAGGGGAGTGTCGCGATTTGATTTTCTTGTTGGGGAATCTGAGGTTTATTTGAATGAGGTTAATACCATTCCTGGCTCATTGTCCAGATATCTATTTATCGACCCAAAAATCGAATTTATCGATTTACTTAAAGATATGATGGATGAAAGTAGATATAATCCGTTGCAAAATTATTCGTTGCAGGGTGCTGACGGGTCTGCACTAAAAAACGCGAGCTCAATAGCCGCTAAACTTATTTAGACTATGGCAGGATTATCATCAAAACATCTAAGTGAAGGCGAGGAGATACTGGCCGAAGTTCGTAAGTTTTTCGGCAAAGTAGTTTATGCCATCATTCTCTACGTTATTTTGATTGCTGTACTAACGGCAATTGTAATATTGTTACCAGCGAATACCCCTCGATATGTGGGTCTGATACTATTAATTCCGGCTGTTTTGGGGTTAATCTATTTACTTGTCAAATACGTTAATTGGAAGGTATATTCTTTAACAGTTACCAACCGTCGACTTGTTGAGGCAAATGGTTTATTAAAACGTACTGTGCGTGAGGTTCCGATTAACAAAATTCAAACTGTTAATTTAAATCAAAACATCTTTGAGAGAATGTTTAAAGTGGGAGACATAGAAATCAGTTCGGGTGCCCTGCGTGACGGAACTTTAATCTATACTTCGTTGCCACACTGTGAAACGATATTTCATCTTATCAGTCAGTTGATTGACGAGAGCAGATAGATTCATTTAGATTTAGATATTATTCTTGATCCCTACACCTGTAGAGGTTTTGACACGTCGGTGCGGTCCACCCTAATGCCAATATCGGCGTATTCCAACATTTCTCTGTCGTTATTGCTGTTGCCGTAGGCATATACAAAAGCAACTCCAAAGGGTTCGCAAAATGCCTTAAGCCGTCTGGCCTTTTCGGGTCCTCGACAGTTATTTGAAAGATATTTGCCGGTATATTTGCCGTCTTTAACTTCCAGATCTGTTGCGATAACCTTGTGTATACCCAAATGTTTGCATGCTGGTATTAAATATAAAGAGGGTGAAGCGGAGATTACAACTATTTCGTGGTGCTTCATCTGGTGATACCTTAGCCGCTGTACGGTTCGGTATTTAAGTCTTGATTTAATTAAATGGCTTGCGAACTTATCAGCTAAATTTTCAATTTCGTCTACGTCTCTGGAGCCTAAAAGGGCGGCAATTAGGTATTCTTTGGCTTCGTCGGCGAACGTCTGCGGGGATATTAAAGATCCCAACATTAAGAAAAATTTCGACATCCCCGTTAAAAAAACCTTAAAAAATCCATTCGAATAAAACAAAAAACGCCAAAAGGAGTCACCTTTTGTTAGAGTTCCGTCAAAGTCAAATACAGCAATAATTTTGGGGGGGTATTTGTTTTCCACGCTTTATCAATTATAGTTTTAAACTCGATTTCAATTTAACTGTTATTGACGGTGATAACACATCTATTGTTTTTAAGTTACTCAAATTCACGTTGACAATTTAATGACCAATTTCTAAGTAAAATCAAGGTTAATTGTCGACTTGTTTTGTCAGGAATTAAGTGTATTATGGCTATAATTGAATTAGTAGTTACAAACTACGTCAGGAAAACAAACAGAAAGGTAAATATTATATGTCATTGAGACTAGGAGATACCGCTCCGGATTTTACGGCCGAATCAACCGAAGGGACGATTAATTTTCATGAATACCTAGGTGATTCTTGGGGAGTGCTATTTTCTCACCCTAAAGATTTTACACCGGTATGCACTACGGAGCTTGGAGCCGTTGCAAAGCTAAAAGGCGAGTTTGATAAGAGAAATGTAAAAGTTCTCGGCGTCAGCGTCGATGCGGTCGAAGATCATAATTCGTGGAAATCCGACATAGAGGAGACACAAGGAACAGCACTAAACTTTCCGTTAATCGGAGATAAAGATAAAAAAGTTGCGGATCTGTATGACATGATTCATCCAAATTCCCTTGATTCACTTACCGTGCGAACCGTATTTGTGATAGGACCCGACAAAAAAGTTAAGTTAACAATTACGTACCCTGCTTCTACGGGAAGAAACTTTAACGAAATTCTAAGGGTAATTGATTCACTTCAATTGACTGCGCAATACTCTGTTTCGACTCCAGTTGATTGGAAGGACGGAGATGACGTAATTATTGCTCCGGCAATTTCCGACGAAGAGGCAGAAACGAAGTTTCCAAAAGGGTTCAAAAAACTCAAACCGTACCTTAGACTTACTCCTCAACCAAACAAATAAGGTATTTAAGGAACTACTAAAAAGCGGTTGTTTTTTTAGTCGCGTTGACCTCGCTAAGGCTAAAGACAACAAGACATTCGAATGGTAAAATTTAGGTAATCTAGGGAGTCGTATATGCGACTCCCTAGATTTGTCTTCCAAAATTAATTCAAGGAAAAAAATTCCTCGGCTCATTTGATTCTAAATTGAGTATTCCAATGCTTTAGAATACTCAGTCGCGTAATTCTTACAGATCGAAAGCGGTGAACAATTGGCAAAACTCGGAAGTTCTTTTAAGAAAGGTTTTGGCTCTTGTGTCTTGCGCTTTGTTTACTTGCTTAATACAAGACCGTGCGTCATAAACCGAGCGCCATAACATGTAACTTCGGCTAATATATTTGTGTCCAGAATGGCTGCAAGTCAAATAATTAATTTACGTTACGGCTGTATCGCAGTTTCTAGGAGCCCGATGCTTCATCGGTAGTTCACTGACTTATGAGAGCAGTCGAATTCTCTGACTCAAAGGGACTATAAAAAATTTTGTCAAATATAATTGATTTAAGTTTTGGTATTTAAAAAATTGCAATAAGAGTTGAATTGAACCGAGAATCGACACCCTTTGGAGTAAAATTTAACTATGGAAAGTAATCCAGGCATAAAGCGCGGATTGTTGGTTAATTTTTCCCTTTACCTCGTAGCCGTTATTTTCACAATTTGTGTGTTGGAGTTGTCTACGTTTTATGACTATAAACGTTGGGCTCTGCAGTCACTCCCAGTTTATTGCTTTGCCGCTTTAATAACGGGCCTATTGTTTATAGGCTGTAAGTTATGTAGCGAGAAGAAAGATGATTCTGCGAGCAATCTTAAGGAATCATCGGGCGTGCGCTCAAATATTGTTTTCTCGTTTTCAGCAAAGATTTGGGGATTTATAAGAAACTGTCTTACGAAAGAGAAGAATGTTTTTTTCTTGCAGGCGGCTGTAGCTTTTGCGGTATTTTTAGGTGCCCTTATCGTTCCACTTAGCTATAACATTGTTAAGTTAAATCAACATACGCTACCGATAGGTCAAAACGGTAAGTATGTTCAGCCCGAGGTGCAGGTAATTGAGGTTGCTGGTAAGAAGTTGGATCATGGCAAAGGTCCGTACGTAGCTCCGCCAAAGAAATCCGGTACTTCCCTTTTGGCAACACCAAAACCCATGCCCGTTAACGACTATTTTGCGTATTTGCCCGGGATGTCATTTTTTGGTGTTGCATATAACGAGGACGTCCCTAAGCTCTTATCTGATTCAAGATGGTATTTTTCGTTATTTGGGCTTGGGGGTTTCGCCTTGGCGGTATTTTTGCTTAAAAAAGACCGAAATTTTAAGTTGACATGCTTTATTGCATTGTCTCTTTTACCAACTGCGACTTTAACTTTGGCCACAGGAGGAGACGATATACCCGTGATTGCATTTATGGTACTCAGTGCGGTTTTGCTTTATCGTGACAAGACGCTGCTTGCCGGATTGTCTATGGGCTTTGCAATGTCGTTGAAGTTTACCGCATGGCTCATGTTCGCCGTTCTGGTGTATACGATTCTACGGAAGTATTCAACCAGAGATGTAGTTAAATTCTTCGCAGGTACTTTTGCCGTTTTGATGCCGATTTTAATTGCGGGAATTTACAATAATGTTTACGGATTTGTTACCAATGCGATTAGATTTCCGCTTGGATTGTCAGGGACTTCGTCACCGGCAGACTCTGCGTTACCCGGGCATTTGATTACGAGTCACTTTCCCCACTATAAAGGCGTTATTTTGCTATTTTTAATAGCGTTATTTTTTATAGTATGTATAGCGTTTGCGGTAAAATATCCGCCTAACGATATCTATTCGATGTTGTTTGCTGTTAGCTTTGTAATGACGGCAGCCATCTTATTGGCTCCAAATACTCGCTTTGGTTATCTAAATTATCCGGTGGATTTAGCTACAGTCGCAACTGCAATATTCTTTGACTCAAAAGGCAGCAAGAATATTGCAGGCTCAACTTTGGTGGCGCAACAATTATCCTCCGTCTGACTGCTGGAATAAGCTCATTTTGTACTGTGTTGAATTTGCGGAATCGTTGTTTTGAACAATCGGTATGGTAAAACCTACGGTCCAGAAAAAACCGTCATTTCCTGCTATTGAACCTATTAAAAGATCATTTGAATTTTGAACTTGATTACTAATAATTTTCCATTTGTAGCTTTTTAAAATTATTGACAAAGTCGAAAAAAGCTTACCAGGAGATATGTTTTTAGTCGTTAGAATTAAGTTGGCATCGTACTGATTTACTGTTCCTACTCTTTTGTTTGTAATGGTCGTATCTAAAGGAAATGCCAATGATCCCATAACGTTGCTTGGCGGTTCGTCATTTTGAATAATCGGAATTAAAAATGAGTTTCCGGAAATTGTTTTAAAGGGAAACTTGGCATTAACTGCAGATTGATTTACCGATGAGGAAGTTACGGACATAAAGGTTAGTCCAGCGGCTACCACCACTACCAAACAGGCCAGGAAAATTAATATCGGTTTGATGCTCGGCTGGGGAAGCGCATAGCTTATGTTGGCAGCCGATTGAGGTTCTTTTTGGACTGAACTCGTTCCGTTCCTAGATAAATCGGCAGTTTCTGTTTCGATCTGGTTAGTTTCAATGTCCGAAGTCATTACTATTAAAGTTTAGTCATGCCGTAATGTGTTTTTGGCTTAAAGCAGCGGACCGTATTGGTTAGTAACGCCAGTGGCTGATTTAAAGCTATAGGTTTTTGAGTTGATTAAAAGTGAATTTATGTAATCGCCGGCAATTCCTATGCTTTTGTAAGTATCGAAGCCGAGTGCCAAATTGCAGGCAACGGATGTAGAAAATATACATCCAGAGCCATGTGAATTGTTTGTTTGAATCCAATTTCTGTTTATTTCACTAAATTTGTCATTACTAAACATTAAATCGCTTACCTGAATCCGCCTGCGGGAATTTATAGACTTGTATCCAGTGATGACTATCGAATCGGTTCCGGTTTTAATAAGCTTTTGGACGGCCTTTCGTATATCTGCTCTTGTCGAGAGTGCTTTATCGGAGATAGTCTCAAGCTCTTTTAAGTTGGGAGTCAAAACTGTTGCCAGGGGAAACAGAGTGCTTTTAAAGAATGCCAAAAGATCCGAATCGACTAACTGGTCGGACTTGGTTGTGGAAATTATCGGGTCAATGACGATCGGGGTGGACTTAAAATAGGTTTCCAGCGAGGAAGAAACGAAAGATGCGATTTTCATGTCGGTTATCAAACCGATCTTAACGGCGGCCACCTCGAAGTCTTGAAGAACTGCATCAAGTTGGCTTTCAAGCAGAGAAATTGGCGTTGCTTTGTTTCTGTAAAACCCAGTTGAATTCTGTGAAGTTATTGAAGTAATTAGAGTACAACAGTAACACCCAAAATGACTAGCGGTTCTGGAATCTGCGATTATTCCCGCTCCGCCAGTTGGATCAAATCCCGCAATTGACAATATTACCTTGGGATGATCACACGCAGAATCCAAATTAATTTCCTTATTTGCCATTGTAATTTAAATTCAATTTTATTGCATTACTTTGTAAATAAAGATACGCTTCATCGCTTTGCTATTTTAAAGATGGCATGTTAGACGGATCAGAAGATGGTACCGCATATAGCTGCTTAGGTATTCTACCTGCTTGTCTGGCAAGATGACCCGCTTCGATTCCCGATGCGATTGCATGTGCCATTTTAACCGAATCGACTGCTCGTGTGATTGCGGACGCGGCTAAGACCGCATCAGCCCCGATTTCCATAGCAAGAGCCGCATCCGAAGCGGTTCCGATGCCGGCATCTACTATAACTGGAACGTTCTGGATCTCCTCAATTATTCTGATCAAACCGTTTAAGTTTTCAAGACCCATTCCCGATCCGATCGGAGATGCCAAAGGCATTACCGCTGTAACGCCCAACGATACGAGTCTTCTTGCTATGATGAGGTCGTTGTTAGTGTACGCGAATACTTTAAAATCCTTATTTATCAGTATCTCGCTAGCTTTGATGAGCTCTATGGGATCCGGTAACAAAGTTTTTTCATCACCTATTACTTCTAATTTTATCCAATCGGTCTCTAGGGATTCCTTTGCAAGTTCAGCTAATTTAACGGCTTCTGCTGCGGTATAGCACCCTGCTGTGTTGGGAAGAATTTTAATTGAGTGTTCGGTCAAAATATTAAAAATTGAAAGTTTTTGATTAGGGTTAATGCGCCGCAAAGCCACGGTTGCTATTTCCGCCTGAGAAACCTTAATTATGTCAGATAATATCTCCAAAGACGGTAAACCGCCCGTACCTAAAATTAGCCTGGAGTTAAAAGTTTGATTGTCTAGAGTTAAATTTCTGCTGTCCATTGCCTTAGTGTCTGTTGGATTATCAAATTTTTAGAGTGATTAGGTTTAAGAGTCGTAGCCAATCGCATACTACTTATCTGTATTCTGCTTCGGGCTAACTATTTAAGTTAATTTTATACGTTCGCCAGAGCCGTTCGGTTAGATATTAAAAACTATTGTTGAAGATATTTAAAATCAGCCTAGCCACCTTGAGCGGCTGTAATTATTTCTACGGAATCCATATCGTTGACTGTAAATGTCGCCCACTGAGATTTTGGGATAACTTCGTTATTGACAGCTACTGCCAATCCCTTAAAGTTAGGGTTTGGCTCAGTGACAAATTGGGTGACAATCTCATACAAACATGTAGTTTGAGTCTTAGATTCGATCCCGTTGATTTTGATAGTTATTTTAGCCAATTCTATCGTTTTATTTAATCGTGTCTTTGTGTATAAAAATATCTCTTGAATTTTAAATTCAAAATTCAAGGCGTTAGTTTTCTAATTATTAAAAATTTGAAGCTTGAAGGTTCAAGCTAATTGAAATCCTAATAATGTATTTTAATGTGAAATGTAAAGGCAACAATCTATGATTGGTCGGTACATCCACCCAAAATTACATACAACCCTCTAAAACAACTCCTGAATTCAACTTCCAAGTGCAACTTGATTGGTTAATATAAGTGAGCTGGATAAATTTCTAGCACTTATACAAACCCAGAAAGGATTAACTTGAAAAATTATCATCAGCTCACTAACGAACAACG
>JAJZNL010000010.1 GCA_021852345.1 Actinomycetes bacterium | reverse complement strand
TGACGACTTAAAACTAAATTAATTTAATGCCACAAAAATACAATAAGAGGGTGCAACCTGAAGGTTGCCCTTAAAGAGTTTTGGATTCTCAAGTAAAATAGATTAACTCAATATTGGCTCGGGGGGAAGGACTCGAACCCTCAATGACAGGACCAGAACCTGCAGTGTTGCCAATTACACCACCCCCGAATATGGTTAAATAACCTTTATCCAAGAAAAGTTTTTGCCACGATATCCAGTCTAGCCAAAGTTTTGTCTTTGCCTAAAATCATAAGAGACTCGAATAGGGGAGGCCCTACGTTTGAACCCGTTAGGGCTAATCGAATGGGAGCTTGAGACTTACCCAGCTTTTTTCCGAAGCTTAAGCCGATTGATTCCAAAACCTTGTGCAACTCATCTTTGGAAAATTCGCAATCTTTTAAAGCATCTTTAAAATTTAAGAGTATCTGTTTGTTTGCAGGATCTAAATAAGTCTTGTCATATAAATCTTGAGGGATTGCGACTTCGTCTTCGATAAAGAAACCTATCATTTTTTCGATCTCACTGAGAGTATTTATGCGCGGTTGAACTAATTCTAAAATTTCATTTATATCGGTATCGCTCAACTTGTTTAGGATTAAACCAGAGTGTATTTTTAAATAATCAAGGGCTCGATGACGGAACAGGTCGACATCCATATCTCGTATATAAATGTTGTTAAAGTGGTTTAGCTTTTGAATGTCAAAAAATGCGGGAGCTAGATTGACATCGTTTAAGTCAAATTGGTCTATCAGCTCGTCTACCGATAGTATCTCCTGGTTATTCTTTGGGCCCCACCCGAGCAGTGCTAGATAATTTAGCATAGCTTCAGGAAGAAATCCCATATCGAAAAATTCCTCAACGGAAACTTTGTCTCTCCTCTTGGAGAGTTTTTGGCGTTTTTCGTTAACCAACAGGGGGAGATGTGCGAAAGTCGGCAAGGGCCTTTCTTCTGTGGCATTGCTATCGTTTAATTTAGAAATCGCCTCCCACAGTAGGATAATTTTAAAGGTATTATATAAGTGTTCTTCTCCTCGAACAACGTGTGTAACGCCTAAATCCATATCATCTACCGTATTGGCTAAAACGAAAAGCGGAGACAAATTCCCCTTTAGTAGTACAAAGTCCTCGAGAGTGGTATTCTCAATTTGAACGTCACCTCTGACAGAATCGTGGAATTTTGTTGCAGATTCTAACGGTACTTTAAATCTTAGAGCGTATCCAGTTTCGTATTTTAGATTCAGGCTCCGGCAGTGACGATCGTATCCTACGGTGTTTTTGCCCGAGTTCCTGTTTTCTATATCTTCTTTTGTACATCGACACCAGTAAGCTAAATTTGCATCAAAGAGATCTAAGGCGGTTTGCTTGTGTGTTGTCACACGCGAAGATTGGAAAATAGGCCCTTCGTCCCAATTTAGCCCAAGTGCCAAAAGGGAGTCGATTATCCCCTGTGTCCACTCGGGCTTGTTCCTTTCGGTATCGGTATCTTCAATCCTAAGCAAAAAACTTGCCTCTTCTCCAGATCGTTTTGCTTTTTGAACTATAAGCCAATTAAATAGTGCGGTTCTTGCTCCGCCAACATGTAGATACCCGGTGGGGGATGGTGCGAATCTAGCTTTCATAAATCTTATTTCAGTCTTCTATGGAAATTGCTTGCTTGGGGCATGATCTTACAGCAAGGTCGACCTTGTCTCGCAGCTCTTCCGAGGGGTTTTCGTTCAAAATATATAAAAAGTCATCGTCTCTGACTTCAAATACTTCTGGTGCGGATTGCATACAGAGTCCGTTAGATTCACAAATGTCAAAATCAACTACTATTTTCATGACGCTCCTTCCTTATCGTGATGGGTAACTTTGGGCGGGATAGATTTTAATTATAATACCTTAATTAACGGTAGCTTACTAATTTGACGCTGCGTACCCTCAGTTAGTTAAAATAAATTAAAAATTACGGGATTCGGTTTCGAAGAATTAAATCCGCAAAACTGAAATTGTATTACTTTAAATTTTCTACTGAACACCAAGATCCCCAACCTGCTGATGAAGTTTTTATAGTGGATTCGGGGAAAATTTCTTGAATCTGTTCGGGAGTCAGATAAATTGGCGTAGATTCTCCAGATGTGCTAATCCACAGCAATTTTCCATTGCCTTTTAAAATTCTTAGGATCTCTCGCTTAAATAAAAAACAGTTTATAAGTACCACTGCTGAGATTGAGTTGTCTTTAAAGGGTAATCGCATAGAATCGGCCTGTATGTAAGTACCTTTGGTTCTGTCACATTGTTCTAGCATATTATATGAAAGATCCACCGACATAACATGCCTAAACTTGCTCTGCAAAACTGAAGTATAGATTCCAGTACCGCATCCTACCTCTACGGCTACTTCCGTATCTGTCAAGCCTGCTCGGTTTAAAGCATCATTAACAGGATCTTTTATATATTCGTGCCTGGTTTGATTCCATTCGTTTGCACGAGAATTGAACAGAGAGGAGACTTGATTTGAAATCTCTGGCGTCCAATTGTCTTCGTTTTTCGCAATTAACTTTGTAACTTCTCGCATGGGGTGCGAACTGTTGTCTATTTGAGGTTTCCCCGATTTTGTTTCGATTATTTGTTCCAATCGTTGAATGGTCATTTAAATTCTTTCGAAATTCCGATTGAGTTCCCAATCAGTAACGGCGGCATTAAAATACTTGAGTTCCTGCTTTGCGGTATTTAATAAATGCTCAAAAACATCATTTCCTAAAGTTTGTTTAGCAATTTCTGAATTTTCAAACAAACCTATGGCCTCATTAAGACTTGAAGGGATTCGTTCCACTTCCTGTGAGGTATAACCGTTGCCTACCAAACAATCTTCAAGCTCTAACTTGTTTTCTATACCGTATAGGCCGGCTGCGACCGTTGCGGCTAATGTAATGTACGGATTCACATCCGCACCGGGTATCCTATTTTCAATTCTCATAGATTTTCCTTTGCCGACTAATCTAAAACCGCAGGTTCTATTATCTCTGCCCCATGCGATTGCAGTAGGTGCCCAAGAACCAGGCACGTAGCGTTTATAGGAATTTATATACGGTGCATAGAGAATTGCAAACTCTTTGGCACATTTTAACTGTCCTGCAATCCAGTTTTTCCCGAGAGCTGATAAGTTTTCAGGATTGTCGGCATCGGCTATGAGTGATTTTCCGTCCTCAATGCTCCATAGGCTTGAATGAACATGGCACGAAGACCCAACTTCAGCCAATGACCATTTTGCCATAAAGGTTACGCTTTTGTCATTTAATGCGGCTATCTCTCTTACTCCGTTTTTAAAGATCATATGGTTGTCGGCGCATCTGAGAACTTCGTCGTAGGTGATGTTTATCTCATGCTGTCCATTGCCTGCCTCACCTTTTGAAAATTCAATCGGTATCGAAGCCACAAGCATCTCATTCCTAATTTTTCTTATAATATCTTCTTCAAGGGAAGTTTGGAAAATCTGATAATCCTCTATACCGAAGGACTTTGGGGTCAAATCTTTGTAGTGTTTCTCTTTTGCTTTATTGAAATTGTCTTCAAACAAATAAAACTCTAATTCGGTACCTGTTTTAACGGAAAATCCTAGATCTTTTGCCTTTTGTATCTGAGTCTTTAAAATTGATCTAGGAGCTACTGAAATAAGGTTGCTATTTTCGTCAAAGCTGTCACAGATTATAAGTGCTGTGGATTCCAACCATGGAATAATTCTCGCGCTTGAAGAATCGCATCTCAAATTCATGTCTCCGTAACCTGTTTCCCAATTGGTAAAGCTGTAGCCTTCCAATGGGTTCATGTCCACGTCGACTGCAATTAAGTAGTCGCAAGCCTCGATGCCTTCATCCAACACGTGTTCCACGAAGTGACTACCGACAACTCTTTTGCCGACTGGTCGTCCTTGCAAATCCGAAGTCACAACCAAGACGGTGTCAACAACACCATTTTCTATATCCTGCTTGAGTTGTGCCAAATCGTAAATCATTGCACTGTTTAACTTAATCTTTTATTCGGGCGTAACATATGCGGCGGTAATTCCTCCGTCTACCAACAGCGACGCACCGGTAATGAACGAAGAGTCGTCACTGGCCAAAAAGAGAGCGGCCTTGGCTATTTCTTCAGATTTTCCGAAACGACCCATGGGTATATGTACCAATCGCCTTTGCCTTCGTTTTTCGTCTGAAAGTAACTCTTCGAGCAGCGGTGTTTGGATCGGACCTGGACACAGAGAGTTAACTCGGATATTTTGTCTGGCATATTCTACGGCAATTTCACGCGATAGCGCCAACACGCCTCCTTTGGAGGCGGTGTATGCCACCTGAGCGGTTGCCGCTCCTACGAATGATACGAAAGAAGCTACGTTTACTATTGAACCTCCACCAGATTTTAGCATTAGGGGTATGGCATATTTGCAACACAACCACAGACCTTTTAGGTTTATGTCTTGTACCCTATCCCAGGTTGATTCTGGAGTGTCTAATACGCCGCCGTCATCCCCGGGGAAAACTCCAGCACAGTTGAAGAGTACTTGAAGTGCGCCGAATCTTTTTTCGACCGATTCAAAAAGTGATTTTATGCTGTCTGAGTCCGATACGTCTACTCTTATTGCCGCAAATTTGTCATTGAATTCAGATGAAAATTTGTCGGTTTGATCGATATTAATGTCAGCGGCAACCACGGTTGCCCCTTCCTTTAAAAACAATTCGACCGATGACAGACCGATACCAGATCCGCCACCCGTAACAATTGCAACTTTGCCGTTAAGGCGTGCCATAATTTTACTCCGTAACTTCGTATAATACCTTTATAAATCTACGCGGTTAACAAATAAACTGCTTATGCAATCGTAAAGGTAAAGAGTGTTATCCAATAAAGTTTAAAAAGTAAATACTTGCCTTATGATGTTACCTGATCTTAGGTTATCCAAGGCGGTATTAACTTCCGAAATATCCATTCTAGCGGAAATCATCGAATCTAAATCCAGTCTTTTGGATTGATAAAGTCGAATTAGACGCAGAAAATCTCGCCTCACATTTGCAGATCCGTAGTACGAACCGACGAACTTTTTTTCCTGAAAAAATAGCTCGAATGCGTTGAACTCAATCATCTCGTTCATCCGACCGGCTCCGACAATTACTGCCGTTCCTCCTCGCCGTATGGAGTCATAGGCACTTCTGATGGTTACAGGCAACCCGATGCATTCAATCGCATAATCGGCTCCTTCGCCTTGCGTTAAAGCGTCCACTAAAGCCTTTAAATCATCGGGCTTAGTTGAGTGAGTCGCTCCGAATCTTTTTGCATCTTCAAGTTTAGAATCTTGGGTATCGACGGCTATAATTTGGGCAGCGCCAGCAATCTTGGCCCCTTGAATTGCAGATATCCCTACTCCGCCGCAACCAAATACAATTACGGTTGATCCAGGTATGATTTTTGCGGTGTTTAAGGCAGCGCCGACTCCCGTCATGACACCGCATCCAATTAATGCTCCGATCTCATAAGGCACGTCGCTTGGGATTTTAATCGCCGCCTTGTCCGGCACTACCATCTCTTCGCAAAAAGTTCCGTTGCCAGCAAACCCGTAAATTTCGGTGTCGTTTTCTTTGAAGTGAGGAGTGTAACCCTCTGATATCAAAAACTGTAAGCAAAGATGATAGTCTCCTCTTATACAAGCGTTGCAATTTCCGCAGGAAGCATTCCAAGCTAAAATTACCCTATCTCCAACCGATAAGTTAGTTACGTTCTCTCCGACTTCGATAACATCGCCGCAACCTTCATGGCCTAATATTGCAGGTACGGGTTGCATTATCGTGCCGTTCATTGCCGACAAATCACTGTGGCAAAGGCCAGCCGACTTAATGGCAATTTTCACTTGGTTGGGTCCAGTTTGACCCACAGTTACATCGTCTACTACGTCAAGACTAGTGTCGCCCACGTTTCTTAATATTGCTGCACGCATGTTTCCTCCAATGGCAAAAAGTATTGATCTCGTTTAATAAGTTCTTTATGATTTTAGGCTCGATAGAATCCAATTTCAAATCGATGATAATTTTTATATCAATTGAACAGTCAAATTAAATAGTTGTTGGTATAGAGAGGGACTTCAGGCATAGATGTAGGTAAATGTTAGAGATATTAGGTCATATTTAATGCTTCTAATGTAAGCGTTGCCTAGTGCGCACTACTTAAATAGACACGGCGCCTACCTTCTTCATTGCTTGAAAAAGGGATAGGGCAACCAATACAAATTGCAAGCATGGTTAATTAACATTAAAATCCTTACCCTATACGGGGATAACTTGGTTGATTTGCACAAAACTACCCATATTTATGTCGGGAGATCCACCCTTCTTAATTCTACAAATCTCTACATCAGTTTACATTCTGTCTCTATGGAAATCATCGTATCTAACTTCACCTGATCTTTATATCCATCTCTATATTTCCCATATGGATTTGACAAAATAATAAGGTATGACTAAACTGATTTTAAATCGGTTATCATTTGGTTTGGGGAGGAGTTCCTGTGGGTCATTCTTATAGTAACCTCAAAAAACATTTCACTAAATTGTGGGTTCTGTGTTGTTGCATTCTTGTTATTTTTACTGCAACCTTTGATTTGTACCAAAAGGATGTCCTTGCGACATCGTCCATACAAACGAGTCAGTTTGAAA
>JAJZNL010000055.1:5699-111712 GCA_021852345.1 Actinomycetes bacterium | reverse complement strand
CAAGGGATAACAATTCAAATCTAACTAAAGAAAATATGACATTGGGATACTGCGGTAAAGGCCAATTATCTGCCAATTACTACTTTAATTATGATCAAGCCAATAGATTAAATTACTTCGGTACAACTTCACAATCAACCACCCCAAACAGCTACTGTTATGATAATGTTGGAAATATAACCTATAACAACTATGGCAATCCAACCGTGAATTCAATTAACCAAGCAGGAGAACTTACCAACAGCTATAATCCCGGTAGCGGTAATAATCCCTGTGGTTCACTTACTTACGGAACTACCAATACCAACTACACCTATAATTCACTGGGAGACAGAACACAGCTTAACGATGGTTCCTATCTGTTTAACTACGGTTATAACACAATAGGAGAACTTACAAGCTATAGCTTCTTATCTACCAATAACTTCTACTATTCCTACAATCACTTGCTTTTAGCAGGTATTAATAGTAATACGGGAGCCACTCAGCAGTTAACTTATGGCAACGGCAATTCAAATATCTTATTTGATTCAACCTATGACTATATTTACGGTCCGACCGATATACCCATTGAACAGGTAAATGTAACTGAACCATATAGTGCAGCTAGTTCAGGTAGTTCAGGTGCAACCGATAATCCAAACTATATGTACTATTCACCTACTGCAACTATGACAGGCTACATGATTGCAAATACGATAGGTAATTTAGATAACGCATATTACTACGGTCCTTACGGAAACCTTAATTCAGGAACGGTAGGATCTTCTTTTGGATACGCAGGTCAATATATTGGAGATCAGAACCAATATAGTACCACTACCAATCCTCTGTATTCAGGACTTGTATACATGAAAAACAGATACTATGATCCCGCAACTGGTGTATTTGTTTCACAAGATCCTCTTATAAATCAGACCAATCAAGCTTATGTATATGCAGGAGATAATCCTGTGAGTAACTTTGATCCGAGTGGGGAATGCCCTGGAGGATTGTCTATTTCAAATTGGGCTTGCGAATTTGATAACGGCAATTGGTTGAATTTGGTTGCTCAATCACCTAATGGCCAAGTTAGAGTAAGTAGAAAGCAGGCCAGTGGACTTTTGGTAGTAAATGGTTTTAGCCAAGAAGACGCAAGAAACTTTGTGGCTAGTTTCAATTGGTCGCGTCCTGTACTTGTCATGGCGGGTACGCAACTTTCTGCTTACTATCGATACACGGGGAGTAACAAAAAGGTAGAAATGAGACCATTTGGAATACCGCAGTTATACACATCAAGTGCAAAAGCGATTGCCGAACTTGATTTGAAAAAGAATATCAATTCAGCCAAGTATGCTTGGCTTATTGGAATAGATAGAGATACTCCTATATTGTATGGCTATATTAAAAACAGTGCTCATGGTATGGGAATACAGTTTCTAGTTCCAGAGTTTGCAAACGCTATCCAAATTGCAGCTGGTCCAGTGCCAATCAGCCAATCGAAAACTCTTACCAATCAATATCAGCAACTTAATCCGCCACAAGGAGGATTTAATAATGTTGCATTTACTTATTCCGTTTCGGGGGTGCTAGGATGTTTGATCTCATGACCACAGCTTCGTGGTTTGATGAAGCCCGTGAAGATGCGCGAGAACTATTAATCCTTGCTAAGCGGTGGTCTCAAATTGATTTAAATGAATATGATTTATCAACTGGGTGGACCGAAGATAAAAAAATGCAATTAGAGGAATTCGTTGATTCTTGGTTAAGCCAATTAGACAAACCACCAAAGTTTGGCAGTAACATACTAGTTCATCATATTTATGAATGGTTTAATGATAGACAACTTTCGCTCAGAGGTCCTGGATATTTTTTGCGTGAAGCTGCATATTTGCTTAGTTCTGCAATCAATCCCTATTGAATTCATTGGATTTGCTCTCATGGCATATCTGTGAGCAAATTGAATAACCAATCTATAGCCATACTCATTGTATGATTATAGCGATACAGCTTAGAAACACTAGACCAAGACAAACTTTAATAATTTACCTTAACCCATTTCTAATTAAATTGACGATCCTTATCAAAAGATCCTAAACGCTTTATGTACTTTCCCGTAAGGATCTTCATCGGAATTAAGCAAATATGATGCCGTACATAAAATCACTCCCAAATCCTTGGGGTAAGCTTTGAAATCTAGCTCCCAGATATGATAAATATGTAGACCACGACCATACTTAGGAGATTTATCCAGTTCATCTAACCAGTCGGAGACAAAGATCATTAATCCTTGTTTCCCCCATTTTGTCCATCCGTAATATCTATCGTACAAATTTGGTTTTATCTCTGCCCAGCATTTTGCAATTTCTAACAACTTTACGGCATCCGAATGAGCTCTTTCAAACCACGGAGGCACTTGAGAATTAAAATCCACAATTACAATCCATATCTATGGAGCATACTTTAAATTTACAATATTCTCTAGACATTATAAGGCGAACCAGATTCATAACAAATTTACCAAAGTGTCGACGACGCCGATACTTTCTAACTTCAATTCCGAAGTGCAACACTAGTAAAGTCACTAGTATAGCTTATCCTGGATCCATCGAAATATTATGAAAATCACCTGATTTCTATCGCAGTGAATCTACTAAAATGCCCTTCCGGCCTAGTAGAATTGATGTATGGTAACAAAAAACAAACTAAACCAAAAAGGGCACCTTTTTAGTGTCACCAATCATCATAAGTCATCTAAGTTTCAAGCGACATTTGACGATAAAAAAAGTGTTTCGTCCCTACTTTGATACCTAATAATTACTTGCAAAGAGGTGTTTCCCCCTCCTATATCCTGACTTTGGCAGTCAAAATCAATAAAATTCCCTAAAATGCCTGGTAGATTAGTGTTTGTTTCTGATTTCTCTTGATCTACGTACTGGCGGATTGAATAGCTTTTTTGGGTTGTGCAAATAATTTTTTAATTTCTCCCAATGTCAAATACTTCCTAGTTAAATCTATGTCCAGTTTCTCTTTTATGTCCAAAGTAATCTGGTCACTGTAGTCCCCTATGTATATATTTTCTTCAAAGAGGCTGTATGACATACCTCGACTTTAGCAGTTAATCCTTTCTGAGTACCCTCTATCTTTTGTTAATTACACATATTCGTGTAATTTTTTTTGGTTAATGATGTAGTGCGGTATAGTGCACTATACTAATATAGATATTATGTTCTTAGTATTGAAAAAAAGCAGGACAGGAACCAACGTACAGGTATATTTTGCCGAGTCCTACAGAGAAAACGGAAAAGTAAGGCAACGGCTGGTGAAAAGAATCGGTGAGCTCACGGAACTTCAAAAACAGGATAAGGACATTATCCAAAAGCTTAAGTTAGAACTTAAACAGATAACTCAGGATAAACGTCAGCATTTAATAGAGATGATCCTTGATTTAAATGCAAGAAACACGAATGAAAAATCTTTGAACTTCGGATACCTGTATTTAGACGGACTCTACAGAAGCTTAAATATTGACAAAATTATTAACGACTACTCTAAATTACATAAATTCTCATATGACTTAAATGAAATATTTAAACTGTTAATTTACAACAGAATATTAAATCCGACGAGTAAAAAAGGAGCTTTAGAGACCAAAGACGACTATTGCATTGGTTTTGATATTAAAGAAGATAGTCCATATAGGGCTTTAGATCATTTAAACAATCTAAAAGATGATCTTTTGGTTCATTTACACAAACAAATCACTCAAAAATACAACCGCGATGTATTTTTGGTATTTTATGACGTTACCAACTTTTATTTTGAAACAGAGACACAGGACAATTTACGTAGGAAAGGTTATTCAAAAGAAAACAGGAAAAGTCCTATAGTGCAGATGGGTCTGTTTATGGACAATAACTCAGTACCCATCTGTTACAAACTATTTTCTGGTAATACGCCGGATTCAAAAACCTTAATTGATTTCATAGATACGACTAAAAAGCAATTGGGCTTTGAAAAGGTGGTAGTAGTAGCCGATAAGGCAATGAACTCAAAAGAGAACATAGCCGAATTGAACAAAAAAGGATACGGATGGCTGTTTAGTCAACAACTTAGGGGAAATATCGACAAGAATATTGTTGAATTTGGGTTAGATCAAAAAGGATACAAAAAAACCAAAGATGAATCTGGAACTGTAGTACATAAGTATAAGTCGACTCTAAATAGCCGTATCCTAAAAGACAAAACCCAAATTCAAGAAAAGGTACTAATCAAATGGTCCAAAAAATACGAATTGAGACAAAGGGCAAAAAGGCAAGAACTGATTGACATAGCAGCTGATCTAAAAGATGATTTAACAAGATATTCCAGCTTAAATAAAAAAGGTCCAAAACGCTACATTACAGAAACCCTTGTGGATAAATCAACCGGCGAGATAGACAGACAAAGAATCTTAAGTTTAGATACTAACAGAATAGCCAAAGAAGAACTGCTTGACGGATATTATGCAATTGTAACTTCCGAAGTTGATTTAGATGATCAAGAAATTATGAATCGTTACTCCGATTTATGGAAAATCGAAGATTCTTTTCGTATCTATAAAAGCGACCTTAAAACCCGTCCGGTATTCGTATATAAGAAAGAACACATTGAATCTCATTTCTTAATTTGTTTTGTGGCTTTAACCATAATGAGATTACTTGGTCTAAATTCCAAAAACCAATATTCCATTAAGGCCTTACGAGACTCTCTTAATTCAATGACAATGACCCATATTGAAAAACAGATCTACATATTTAATAAAGACATGATCTCAAACGAATTAGAGCAGTGTTTTAAATTAGATTTCAATAAAAAGTACTTTAGCTCAACTGAGATAAAAACCGCAGCCAATTCTATATATAAAAGTATAACCGCACTACAAAACAAATAGCCCAAAATTAAAAGAAATACCTGGTAGATGGTACTTTCTTGCACATACAAGTGCTAAAGTCGAGAGATCTGATTTAACATATCAGCTAAGTGACACAGGTGTTAAGTAGTCGCCGTCTAATTTGCAATAAGACTTTTTTGTGTCGCCTTTATCTTTTCATATTGTCAATACTCTGGTGATTAAAGAGTCTGCAAATTCTTGCGCAAATACGGCGGGATTCCCAACAAACCTAATAATTACTCTGTCTATTCCGACTGATCTAAGTTCGTCTAATTGCGCTAGAAAGTTATCTTTGTCATCCAGTGGATTCCCCATGAAGGTGCAAGTTTTCTCTATCGATTCGTAATCTCGGTTGTTGTCTTGGCAATGTTTTTTCAAAATATCCAGTTTGCGACCCAACTCATCTTTACCGACAGAGAATAAGTTACATGCATCAGCGTATTTTGCAACCAGTTTTAAGGTTTTTTTCTCGCCAGAGCCACCTATCAAAATTTTGGGATGAGGCTGAGTTACCGGTTTTGGGTAACATACTGTTTCAGCTAACTTAAAGTGCTTTGATTCAAACGCACCGTCATTATTACTCCACATCTGAAGACATATTTGGAGAGTTTCTTCGAGCCTTTCAAACCTTTCCGATATTGCGGGAAATGGTACTCCCAATCCCATATGCTCTCTTTCGTACCAGGCAGCTCCGATGCCAAGCATTGCACGACCTTGGCTAAGAACGTCAAGAGTGGTCACAATTTTGGCCAATAAACCAGGATGTCTGTAAGTAACCCCAGTGACAAGAAGACCTAAATTAATTTTTGAAGTAACACCTGCAAGGTAGCCCAAAGAAGTGTAACCTTCCATCATCGGTTCGGTATGTGGAGCCATAAATTCCATTTGATAGTAGTGATCCATAAATGTAAGAAGAGTTACTCCCGATTGTTCGGCAATTATTGCAGCCTCCTTAAAAGCCGGTCCATATTCAACTTCACTTTTAGCCCACGAAAAATCTACCGCATGCATTCCAATTTCCATAATTCTCCTATCTCGTCAATATTCAATTTAGTCTGTCGCATTAATTAATTAATTAATTAATTAATTAATTGTGTATCACTGTTTATGTTAGCAACTTAGCATATCGATTGCTAAGCTCAAAATAAAATTTGTCGTTTTAAATTACTAAAAAATAAACTAAGAATTACAATATATTTCCTTGGATCTATTGGTTTAAGTATGAGTTCGACTGCAAATCTGTTTATTTAAATGTCGATGAGTGATAGACCGTTGAATTAGCCAAGTTAGTTTTTGCATCTTAGTTGAGATTAATTTATTTAAAGGTAAAATAATCTGGCTTGTTTGTATATTAAAACACGACTATTCGGTTTAGGAATCGAGCAATAAATCGGCGTAATTTCGCATGGATGATTTAGGCTAATAAAAAAAAGTTAATAAAGTTGCATTTTTTGATAAGTTATCCTGACTTTGGCAGTCAAAATCAATAAAATTCCCTAAAATGCCTGGTAGATTAGTGTTTGTTTCTGATTTCTCTTGATCTACGTACTGGCGGATTGAATAGCTTTTTTGGGTTTTGCAAATAATTTTTTAATTTCTCCCAATGTCAAATATTTCCTAGTTAAATCTATGTCCAGTTTCTCTTTTATGTCCAAAGTAATCTGGTCACTGTAGTCCCCTATGTATATATTTTCTTCAAAGAGGCTGTATGACATATTGTTTAAGCTTTCAATTATTTGCTTGATCGAATATTGATTATCTAGCTTTAAAGCCAATATCTTTATTATGGTTAAAGCTATAAAGCAAATTAGAAAATGTGCTTGAATTCTGTCTTCACGAGATAGATATACGGGACGTGCATTTAAATCACTTTTAGTTATTCTAAAGCACTCTTCTATTTTCCATAAGTTTGAATATATCTCTAATATCTGTTCATCTGATTTATCCAATTCGCCGGTAACTAAAACATAGTAGCCGTCATACTTTTCTTCTTCTCTAAGTTTTTCAATATCAAATACCGGTTTCTGTTTGGATGTCGTTATTTCACCTGTTTGATTATCAACGGTGATATTTTTGACATATTTTGCCGCTCCGTATGAGGTAGCCTGCTTATATTTTGAAACATTATCTATAAGATCATAAGCTTTTTCGATAACCGCCTGTCTTTCGGCTTTTGCTTTAAGATTATATTTTTCACTGTATATTACGACCTGTTTCTGTTCTATGGTAACTTTTTTCTTTTTATTGTCTTTGGTCGTCACAGATATTTCTCTTGGATAGACTCTGGATTTTGCCTTAAAGTTGGAGTTGATTAATTTATATCCTTCTTGATTTAAGACATAGTCTTTAAGTTCTCTGTCGGCCCCTCTTATAGTTTGAGAAAATACATATCCGTTTTTTGCAATTGTGTTAAATGCAATATTGTCTGAACTGTTTAAACCTTTGTCGGCTACGACTATTGTCCTATTGATATTAAATTTTGATCTTAAATCTGAAACCAGCGGAATAAGGGTTTCGACATCATTGGTATTCCCTTTAAACAGACGGTATGCAATTGGAATTGATCTTGAATCCATAAACATTCCCATTTGAACTATTGGATTCGGCCGGTGTTCTTTAGATACCCCCTTTTTCCTTAAATCATCTTGTTTGTCAATTTCAAAGTAATAGTTGGTAACGTCATAATAGACAATTTCATTATTAAAGCCCAGCTTCTCTTTAATGTTCTTATGTAAATGAACTTGAAGCTTGTCACTGTAATTATTTACGTGAGTTAAACATTTATAGATGTCTTCTAAATTAAAGTTCGTATTCATAAAATACTTATCTTTATGAAGATAGGCATTCCTTTTACTGCCGGGGGATAAAATTCTCTGAAATATTAAGAGTTTCATAATGTCATTTACGCTGTAACTGAATTGACAGCCTCTTTGACAATTCAGAAAAAACCTGTCTAAATTGAGTTCATTGTAAATCTTTAGTAGCGTACTGTATCCTAAATTCTTTCTATTTGAAGCGTCCGTGTCAATAAGACTTCTTTTATTAATTGAGACTTTTATTTCGTTTGGACTGGTAACAAATGTTTTGTTCAGTTCTTCTACGTATTTCTTAAAGTGCTCAATCGGATCTTCATAAACATCTTTAAAATTATCCAAATATCCTATTGATTCAAAAGTTTTAGTTCTGGATTGCTTGGATTCAGGATCCCAATAGTTATACACGACAGATAGGTATTGCCTATTGGAACTCTTTCCTATTTTAAGACGCAGCATATAACCTCCTAATTAGCCTATATGCTATTATATCAATATCCGCCAGCAATCCGCCAGTCATTAGATCAAATACTTGACAAAAAATTATGCCCTTACGCTGTGACTATTTCCTTATGCTGGGCATATATGAAATAATTCGATAATTGGGTATCAAAGTAGGGAGTGGGGAAAAGAAATTTCACTGCGATTTCTTTAAACATCCAATTAAGCATTTTATTGGTGAGCTATTTTGAAATTGAGACCTTGACCAATCCCTTTAATTTTTTCATGTCTTTTAATCCAACTTTATATTTCGAAGATCCTATGGTCATTACGTAACCACGCTTAAATTCAATCGTTGTTCCAACAGGAAGTTCAGCAATTGGACTGAACAGATGAGAAATTTCAAGCGTGTTCCATGCAAGTAGTATTTTCTTATTGGTGACTACCATTACTGGAGTCCGTCCGTCTTTTTTTAACAGCTCTTTAGAGTCAGCTCGGTCAAAAATTGAGCTAAATAAATTACCAAGAATGCTTTCAAACATTAAGCTTATAAAGGTGTTTTTATAATTTATATCTATATCCGACATCTTATTAGATACAGGCTTAAGTTTCACTGCGCCAAAAAAAAGTTCATCTTTGGAGAGGAAGTCAGCGGCTTTTGCCCTCATTTGTGTGTCAAATCTGTCTAATTTTAAATTGTAGATACTCTCACTCATTTTGTTGGCTGCCCTTCATCGTTTCTATCGGTTTCATTCCAGCTGAAGTAGTAACGTTTGAAGTTTATCATTGAATCAAATCTATATTATTGTTAATTTAACCTCGTTCGCATATGCGAGTAACATTTTGGACTATATGCTGAAACGTTTTGAGTTGCTCATATTAGTTATGTTTTAGTTTTGTTTAAGGTAAGTTGATTGATGTTGACAAGCTGGGTTTGCTAGGGTAATAGAATTAAAAGAATTAAGCAATTTGAGAACTTAAGATAAGACTTAACGTAGATCAGACTTAACGGCGGTTATCTCCCAGACAATTTAAGCGTCGAGTGGCTAGCTAAATTATAAATTAATATATAATGCCGAATGGCTCATAAATTGTTGAAAACTGACTGCCGCAATTTGATTCAAAATGATATTGAAAAATGTAAATTCATAAACTGAATTTTATAAAGTGATCTATGGTGAAATAAAAAAAAACAATTCGACAAGATAAACAGGCGATATTGATAAAAAGTACAACAAAAGCATGACCTATAAGAGCGGCGGCAACGCCCAGCGAGCGGTGAGGCTGTTTAAGGCAGCTGTCGGCAGACCTTTAAAGTTGCAGGACTTAAGATCTGAAGAGATCGGCTCCATTGAAGGTATCCCGGCATTGTCATTGGATGCAATCACTTCGGTTGCATACGGACCCGAAGCGATTATAGTTGTTCTTGCGACTGCTGGTGCGACTGCGCTACATCTGATCCTGCCTATAACAATTGTTATAGTAGTACTGCTCACCTTGCTTGTTATGTCATACAGGCAGGTTATCAACGGATACCCCGGTGGGGGAGGCGCTTATATCGTTTCGAAAACAAACTTGGGTAAAAAAGTATCCCAAATCGCCGCCGCATCATTGGTGGTGGACTATACCCTAACAGTTGCTGTTTCAATAGCCGCAGGTGTAGGAGCTTTAACTTCGGCATTTACCGGTCTGGTTCCGTTTACTGTCCAATTGTGCCTATTGATATTAGCTCTGATAACTGTTTTAAATCTTCGGGGAGTTGGCGAGGCTGCAAGAGCATTTTTATTGCCCACGGTAATATTTATAGTTGGCATTCTTGCGGTTATAGTGATCGGATTGATACATCCTGTGGCTCAAAATTTGGTGCCTCATGGCAAATCATTAATAAACAATCAAGTTAAGGTTTCCTTGTCGTTATTGCTTATTTTAAAAGCCTTTGCGTCAGGATGTTCTGCGCTAACTGGAGTTGAGGCTATTGCAAACGGTGTTCCGCTTTTTAAAGAGCCAAAGATAAAGCGAGCAAAAAATACCGAACTGCTGCTGGGGATCATACTGGGAGTTATGTTGATCGGTCTGGCAATATTAGCAAATAAATTTGGCATTGGACCGCGAAGCAATAATACCGTGTTGAGCCAAATAATGATGAAGGCGGTTGGGCTGAACTGGGCATATTATCTAGTCTCTTTTGCCGTGTTGATTGAGTTGGCTTTGGCGGCCAATACGTCATTTGGCGGATTGCCAATTTTAACTTCACTTCTTTCAAAGGATAACTATCTGCCCCATTTTTTTAGCTTGAGAAGTGACCGATTAGTTTATTCTCGCGGCGTTTGGGTGCTTGCGGTGTTGTCTGGGTTGATACTTGTGGCCCTAGGCGGAAATACCAATGCAATGATTCCACTTTTCGCTATAGGTGTTTTTACCGGATTTACATTGGCCCAAACCGGTATGGTTGTTCATTGGTCTAGACTAAGGCCTAAAGGGTGGATATATAAATCTATCCTAAACGGCACTGGGGCTTTACTCACCTTTGTTGCCACTGTAGTTTTTATATTTACAAAATTTACAGCAGGGGCGTGGATAGTTATTGTTACTATTCCTCTGATCTTGTTGTTGTTTAACGGAATAAATCGATATTATGAAGCAGCTGGAAAAGTTATCAAAATTGACGATGGTAACTTTAATGAAACTGCATACAAGACCCTTGTGTTGGTTCCAGTTGTGGATATTTCAAAAATTACGGAACTGGCTCTAAAAAATGCTTTTGCGATAAGTAATGAAGTTGTGGCAGTCAAAGTGGTATTCCCCGAAGACGACACCTATAAACAATTTGAAACACGATGGCGTGATTGGAATGATAAGGTGCGACTATTAACCATAAACACCGAATATCATTCAATAGTCCGTCCCTTAGTTAGGTTCATCGAACTTATTTCTCGCGATGACTTAAAAGTTATCGTAATAATTCCTGTATATTCACCGCCCAAATGGCATCAGAAACTGTTACACAATCAACTTGATTTGGTGCTGTCGTCTTCACTTTCCCATTTGAAAAATGTTATCGTGGCAAGATGCTTGTTCCCGTAACATTATTGTTTTTGGTCTAATCGGTACTGATAGACAAGTATCATTAAATGCAAATTATCTCGAACGATTTGTAATTAAATTGCAACTGCAGGAAATAAGATACAAAAAGCCTGAGCCGTTTAATAATTAGTGTCAACTAAATTAATAAAATATGTTAAACGAGCCCGAATAGTCGAATTTGCAAATTATACTTTAAGTCGATGAAAATATTTGATTCACATTGCCATCTATACGATGAAAATGAACCGGAAAAACTTATATATTCTGCTGCTGAAAATGGGGTTGAAGGATTTGTTGTGGTAGGTACCTCCTATGAGACCTCAAGAAAAACAGTTGAAATTGTATCGCAGCTACAGGAAGATTTTCCGGAATTAGATATTTATAGCGCCATAGGTTTGCACCCTCATGATGCATCAGAGTCTTTCGACAGAATAGAAGAGTTGGTACGTGAGACACTAAAATATGTCCCCAACGGTTTAGTCGCAATTGGTGAATGCGGACTGGACTATTATTACAATCATTGTGAACCGACTATTCAGGTCGAAGCTTTTAGGAGACAGATTGAACTTGCCAAACAGTTGAATTTAGCTTTAATTGTTCACACTAGAGATGCCTGGGATGACACGTTCAAAATTTTAGATGAACAGGGGGCTCCAAAAAATACGATAATACACTGTTTTACGGGCGGCCTCAACGAACTAACTGAGTGCCTGAAGCGAAATTTTACGATTTCGTTCTCGGGAATTGTTACATTTAAAAATTCAATTGAACTTCAACGCGCTGCAATTGAGTGTCCGACCCATAGCCTGATCGTGGAAACCGATTCACCATTTCTTGCACCCGAACCCTTTAGGGGGAAACCGAATTCGCCGAAGAATGTTATTGAAGTTCTTAAAAAGATTGTTGAGCTAAAACAGACGGATCCAGATGAGGCAGCAACTACAATATTTACGAATACTCAACGAGTCTTTAACCTAATTTGAGTTAATCTATATGGCATTTAACTATGGTATTTAACTCCCCCAAAGATATTTTGGCCGCCGAAAATATTGTTCCTTCCAAATCAATGGGTCAAAACTTTTTATGCGACACAAATGTGGTGAGCAAAATTGTAAGACTGGCACGTGTGGGTACCGATACTAACGTTATAGAAATCGGACCCGGGCTGGGGACTCTTACTCGTGAATTAGCAAATCACGCAAAAAAAGTTGTTGCAATCGAAAAAGATAAGCGACTCTATTCATATTTGAAGTCGGCAGGACTGGGTCCTACGGTAATGCTCTTCTGCGGGGACGCTGTTGATATGGATATCGGCATGTTGTTGGATTCTCGAAGCGAATCTGACAGCAACTTCGGTTCAAACGATAACGCTTCGTCTGGAAATAAAGGAAACTGGACTCTTGTGGCTAATTTGCCTTATAACGTTGCCACGCCTCTGGTATTTAAAGTATTGGAAGAAATTCACGATATTGATAAGTTGATTGTAATGGTGCAATCCGAAGTTGTCGATAGGTTTTTGGCATCGCCGTCCACAAAGACTTATGGAGCTGTTACTGTAAAATTGAGTTACTTAGCTGACATGAAACGATTAATGCAGGTTCCGCCTCAACTTTTTTATCCTGCGCCTAAGGTTATGTCATCTGTGGTTGAAATAGTTCGAAAAGACGATAAGCCACATGATGCTAATTTCGAAAAGATGCTATTTTCTGTAATCGAAGAAGCATTCAAGACAAGAAGAAAGATGCTAAAAAATACGCTTGGCAGTATTGTACCGACTGAAGTGTTCAAATCTGCTGCCATAGATTCATCGCTTCGGGCAGAGAATTTAACTTATCTTGATTTTGTGCGGCTCGTTGAACTTCTTTATTCCTTACCAGAAAATCAAAAATGACCGATCAGCAAATAGAATCAACGGTAATAAAAGCATATTCCAAGTTAACTTTGTCCTTGAGAGTTTTTCGTCCGTATCAAAGCGGAAACTTCGAAAATTACCATCCAATTGAAGCTGTTATGACATCCTTGGACTTGGCTGACACTATTAAAATCAGCGAAGGCGACGGTTTAACCGTTGAAGGAAGGTATTCGGCAGGAGTCCCTGAAGATAATTTAGTTTCGAAGACTTTAGATTTACTTGGAATTCGTCGCGCTGTCGTTCTAACTAAAAACATACCGGCAGGAGGAGGACTTGGGGGTGGATCGACCGATGCAGCAGCTCTAATAAGATGGGCTCTAAATTCTCAAGACAAAAATGTTCGCGAACCCGCGAGGCTTCTAACAAACGATATGGGTAAAGTAGCTTTAGAACTTGGAGCGGATGTACCATTTTGTATAAAGGGAGGTCTTTCGGAGGTGGCAGGGGTTGGTGAAATAGTAAAACCCATACCTTTCGTACCAAGAGAATTCTACCTATTTCTTATGCCTTTTGGAATATCCACCAAATCTGTATTTGAAAAGTTTGATCAACTTGGGAATGTGGATTCAACTGAGTCTCCTAATAATCTTATGAGTGTTGCTCAGATCGTTGAACCCAGACTTAAGCTTGCCATTGACTTAATTAATAAGAGATTTGGTATTAATCCGAAATTAGCTGGAAGCGGTTCAACCTTGTTTTATGAAATAGGAGATGAACGCGAGTCAGGGATTTTAGCAACAAGTCTTGAAGCCGATTTCGGTTTGATAAATATTGTTAAATCTTGTTCCGTTCGGCTTGCAGATATCTAATCCGAGCAAATTTAGCCTGAAAAAAATTTATACATGTTGACCAAGTTTGGTTAGGGCAAATACGGTTGGGTATATGCAAAAAATTAAATAATCGCTATTTGTAAGCACCGTTTAATTTAGTAACCTTACCTACAAACGCAATGCTATTTGAATACTACATGATTTCTGGCAGTGGTTCAGGAGTGTAGAAATTCAACCGTATTAAAACTTGAACTATCGGCTATTGCGGCCGATCAATATTCTTGTGAAAAAGTTTATGGGGATTGACGAAAGCTTTTCACAAATCGATCTGCTCTATTGAAATGCTTGAATTTGGGGATGAATATATATGCTAACTAGAATGCAGCATAAGCTCCATTTAGGTAGCAGTTATAATTTAAAAGAAGTAATACGAGAAAACGGTAGTCGTTTTGACTCTGCGGCAAGTTAAATTACTTGCCAGCCGCTCGTCTTTTCCAACGAGTCGCCTTTAACATCTTCTTATGCTTTTTTTTGCGCATTCTCTTGCGACGTTTTTTAATTAATGATCCCATGTCAGATATCTAGGTTAGTATGTTTTTTGGTTGTCGTTTGCAAAAATCGCAGCGCACCCTCTTTGAGTTAAAAATTATATTATTAAATGAATAAAAACATTGAACTTGAATTTAAATAATGGCGTAATAAAGTTTGTTTGATTTGCTTAAGATAAAAGTCAACTAAAATTGAACAGGTCGAAAATTTGTTCTATACCTATTGGCGGGTAGTTCAATGGTAGAATGCTTGATTTTGGTTCAAGAGGTTGAAGGTTCGAGCCCTTCCCCGCCAGCAATTTAATGCAGATTGGTATGGTAGATAGAGAAACAGACCGTCTCTGTACTTGATTATAAGTGTCACATGTAGAATTGAAGAATTGACTTTGAACTTCTCGCGTCGGTGTCTATGGAGCTTGGCTCTAATCCGTTTGCTTTCAATTGAGATCATTTGATTTCAATTGGGTGGTTTTAGTTATCTTAATGCCGACTTATTTTCATTGACTTTCAAAACGGCAATTCGACCTTTTGTTTTATGTAACTATAGTATTATGACTATTTTTGAAAGACCTTTTGGAAGATATTTCGAAGACTTTAACGTTGGAGACATTTATAAGCATTGGCCCGGTAAAACAATTACTGAATTTGACGATCATTTGTTTTGCATGATGACCATGAACCATCACCCTCTTCATACCAATGAATGGTTCGCAGAACACGAATCGGTACAAGGGAAAAATGTAGTAGTCGGAAATTTAGTTTATTCATTGGTATTGGGAATGAGTGTTCCCGATGTATCCGGTGCGGCAATTGCAAATTTGGAAATTGAGACTTTACAGCACAAATATCCTACATTTCATGGGGATACTATTTATGCCGAAACCCGAGTTCTTGAAAAGGTTGAATCAAAGTCTAAGAATGACCGTGGCATTGTTACGGTAGAGACTAAAGGGTTTAATCAGGAAGGTAAGGAAGTTTGTTATTTCCGACGTAAAGTTATGGTTTGGAAGGCCGAATTTGCTCCCCAAAGAAAGCGACCGTATAGTGACGGAGCTTGGGAATAAAAAGCTATTCATCTAGAAATTTAAGCGTCTCAGCCAATATTTCATTCGGTTTGTCGATCTGAAGAAAATGTCCCGCATTTTCAATTAATTTGAATTTGGACTGGTCGTTTAAATATTTCGTTGCTAAGGTGCCAACTTCTTGACCGATACATCCGTCATTCGAACCGTGCATGTATAGTGCAGGCAACGATACCGGATTTTGAAATGCAGCCACGGCGTTTGCAATGGTTACGTCGTCATGTTGAGACAGATCGAAAAGGCTACGATAGTAGCTTAAGGCTGCCGTAATGTTGTCTGGCGATTCAAAGCAAGCTTTGGCAAGTTGGCTAAATGGTTTGTAATCGGTGTTTGAGTTTAATGACCAATCCTCCCAAAGCTGGTCAATAAATGCAAAGTCGTTCATTGGTAAAACAGCTTCGGCCAAAAAAGTTTGATTAAAAAAGATGTACCAACTCTTTTTTAATTGTTCAATGGTCAGAAATCCTTCGAATATTGCCCCAAACGGTGGCACCGACATTGTTATTATTTTGGAGAAAAGATCGGGGCGTATATTGGCAGCGCAGTATGCGCCCATGGCACCAAAGTCATGTCCGATAATTATAGAGTCATTTCTGACAGAGTTGTCAAGGGCAATTTGAAGTATGTCCAAACCTATGGTACCTATATTGTAGGGAGGGGCTGCTTGTGACGGCCAGTACCCTCTTAGCCAAGGGCATATTACCTTGTATCCCGAATTAGTTAAACCGTTGATTATCGGCTTCCAATTTTCCGGAGTATCGGGAAAGCCGTGTACTACAATTGCAAGTTGAGAGTTTTCTTCTCCTTGACAAATGGCTTCAAGAGTGCAGTTGTAACCGTTTACTTTCAAAATATACCTTTCTCTGGGGTAAATTGTTTGTTGAACTAAATAGATTGATTTAAAATCCAATTGACCGCTTGTCGTTTAGAACCGTTTAACCGATTGTCGTTGAATTTTTAAAGTTTAATTTTTAAATTATCTTAACTTATATGCGCCGAATTTATCTAACATTACTAGCGTAAAGCAACTATGAAGCAATTTGCAGTTCTTAATTGTTTAGCGCTGGTGGCACTTGGACTGATGATCTTATTTGTAACTAATCTTGAATATTTAAGTAATTTTGGACATTTTTTTTAAATGAAAATTTGTTTATTGAACATTGGTCTTAAAAAATCTATAAACTGTTATATGGCAGAAAATAACGCTAAGAGTGACTGACATAATACTCTGTAAAGAATAACGTATAAAGTTATTAATTAGGAAAATCAAATAATGAAAGTTACCTTTTTTGGAGTAAGGGGATCGTGCCCTGTTAGCGGACCCGCATTTACACGCTATGGCGGTAATACCGCCTGTGTTTTGGTGGAACCTCACGGATTTGAAACAAAGATTATTTTAGATCTGGGAACGGGTCTGCATCCGCTTGGTGATCATCTAGACGGACTGGATTGGCAACTAAACGGACAACGAAACCTTAAACCGTTAACTGCCAAAGTTCTGGTAACCCATCTTCACTGGGATCATATTCAGGGTTTGCCATTTTTTCCTCAGGCCAATAGAGAAGGCTCGAGGTTGGAAATTTATGGCCCTCTTCAGGAAGACAATTCTCTTGTTCGCATCTATCATAGATTTATGTCACCACCATTTTTTCCTGTCGGGGTTTGGGATCTCAAGGCTTCCATAAGTTTGCACGGACTCTCGGGAAATGAAACATTAACCGAAAATGGGGTGACAATTAAAGTGGGGGTCATACCTCATCAAGGCGGACTGACCCTTGGATACAGACTTGAGTCCGATACAAGAAGCGTTGTCTACATATCTGATCACCAAGCTCCTTTGAATTGGGAAACCGGTTATGTTCCTGAATCAGTTATCGAACTATGCAAAGATTGTGACTTGCTGATCCATGATGCGCAATATAGCGTCGATGAGTTTAATCAGAAAATTGACTGGGGTCATTGTACCTATGATTATGCTCTAACTGTGGCAAAGGCAAGCAATGCAAAGTCGTTGGCGTTGTTTCATCACGACCCTTATCATTCTGATGATCAAATTGACCAAATACTCGCTTCGGTGCTTGAAAAAAATGACGGGAAATTGGAAAGAATTTATGCCGCTTCTGAAGGAATGTCAATCGATCTTAACCAGCAGTCATCTATTTTAAGTACTTCGTTTTAGGCCGACAACAATTTAAATTCAGTGATTTCACCAGATAAATTTAAAGAGGTGGTAAGTCATTTTGCCACTGGAGTTACCATTGTTACGGGTACGCACGATGATAGACCCTATGGCTTTACGTGCCAAACGTTTTTATCGTTGTCGGTGGACCCCGCTTTAATTGCGATAGCAGTTTCCCTTAAATCAACCTCATGGCCCAGTATCTCTGCTTCAGGAAAATTTGCTGTAAATGTTCTCAATCAAGATCAAGGTGAACTTGCAAACACGTTTGCTATTAGCGGAATTGACAAGTTTGAAGGGGCCTCATTTGATATCGGCATCACGGGCAGCCCGCTGCTATTAGGGTGTTTAGGATACATAGAAGCAGAAATTGAAAGAGAGATTGAAGCCGGAGATCACTATATAGTCATCGGTAAAGTCTTGGATCTATTTAGGGCTCCAGGAGAGCCTTTGTTATATTTCAAGACAAAATTTGGTAAATTTATTTAGGCCATTAATTAAGGTATGTTTAGGAGGACAAGTGGTTGCAATATTGGCAGTTGAAGAGATAGCGGATGTTTTATTGGTAGAACCCGACAGCCACGGAGATTCTCGCGGTAGGTTTGTAGAAACCTATAGGAGAAGTTGGTTCCCCTTGGGTCGGGAGATGGTGCAAGGAAACCGGTCTGAAAAGGAACAGGGTGCCATTGTCGGTCTTCACTATCATATGCATCAAGCAGACTACTGGTATCCATTGAGGGGTAAGTTGAGAGTGGTACTGGTAGACTTAAGAGTCGGTTCGCCAACCCAAAAAAATGTCTTTACGGTTGATCTAAATGGCGATCAAGACAGGGGAGTTTTCATTCCCCCTGGGGTTGCACATGGTTTTTCGACGTTGACGGACGTATTGTTAACTTATATGGTCGACGGTTACTATAACCAAAATGATGAAAATGGAGTTGCATTTAATGACCCAGAACTTAATATAGATTGGGGAATACAAGATCCGATTGTTTCAAATCGGGATATGAATAATCCGCATTATAAGGATATTCCTAGTCATTTGGTACCGCATTTCCCGATGAGGACGTAAGATAGGTGAAACAATCTATTTAACAAAAAAGGATGTATTTGGATGCTTTTGGTAGCAATAATTTTGCTCATGATTGCAGTAGTGATTGTAATCTGGAGATTTGCCTTCGGATCGGATTCTACGTCGGGTCATATCAAGTCTCATTCCAAGCGTATCGAAGGTATTAAAAGGGTTACCGATGGAACCCGCACGGGTCTAGTTCAAAATAAGATCAAACAGACCGGATCATCCGAAAAGGATCGTGGGTTCGCCGATGACGATCAAGAATATGACGATAACTATTACGGCGGACCAAACACGTATGTTCAAAAAGCAGTGAAACTGGAAGATTCGCCTCCTGCAGGATATTACAATTCTTTTGGTCTTCCTCCGATTATTACTGTGGCAACAGGTCTTGCTGCAGTAATTATCATAGTGGCTTTGGTGGCTGCTTTTATATTACTTGTGTCACCTTCTTCAGGCTCTAAAAGCACAAATTCACTAGTACCTTCTACGACAGTCCCTAAATCCAAGACAACCACGTCTACTCCACCTACGACCACAACACTTGCTTCAGTTCAACCCTCTTCGGTTTCGTCATCTGCGGTGGTTTACAGTGCGCCTCAAGGTAAATATAAATTAAATATAACCGTGACTAAAGCCAGTTGGGTTGAAGTTACTGAGAATCCGAACAGCTCTAAGTCAACCAATGTGGTTGGACAAACAATGGCCGCAGGCTCCAGTCAAAGTGTTACTGTTACAGGCCCGATAAATCTAATTTTGGGTAATACTGGTGCCAGCGTAACGGTAAATGGGGTTCCCATGTCTTTCCCACAGGGAAGCTCTTACGGCACTTTTGAGTTTCGTTAAATCCGATTTATGAATCGCAATTGGTTGAATGCGCCTTTAGTCCGCATAAACCTATCGTTCAATATTTGAGTTAGCCCACTCTAACGGGATTTTTATTAAAAGTAACCTGTATAGAGATATACATCGATATATACAATGTCGGCAGGTAAGAATTGTTACCCTTCTAGTCGATTTATATTACCTTAGGTCTTTTCATTCAGATAAGGTGGTAAGCAAAAAAGCCAGCACTTCGGCTTCTTCCTCGTACTCGTTATAGCGACCAGACGGACCTTGGTGGCCGGCTCCCAACTCAACCTTTAATAAAACTTGACTTCTTGGATTCAAATATCTGAGTTTTTGAACCCATTTCGCGGGTTCAAAATACCCAACTCTTGGATCGTTTAATCCAGCGGTGGCGAGAATCTTGGGATAGTCCATATCAGTTTTGATGTTGTCATAAGGTGAGTAGTTTTTTATGTAGAAATAGTCCTCACTGTTTTCCAACGGATTCCCCCATTCATCCCACTCCGTCACAGTTAAGGGCAGATCTGGGTCTGACATCGTAGTTAGGGTATCCACAAAAGGTACTTCGGCAATTGCCGCTTTAAAAAGTTCGCCGGCCATGTTGATTACCGCACCTACTGTTAAACCGCCGGCCGAACCTCCTCGCAGAGCTAACTTGGTTGCCGACGTGAGGTCTTTGTCAATTAGGTCTGTAGCAACGGCAATGACGTCATAAAAGGTATTCATCTTGTTGTTTCTCTTACCGTTTTCATACCATAGTCTTCCGTTCTCTCCACCGCCTCTTGCATGAGCGACGGCAAATATATATCCTCTGTTTAGGAGTGAAAGCCTTGACGGAGAAAACCATGGATCCAAAGAAATCTCATATGCACCGTATGCGTAAAGCAGGCAAGGTCTATCGGTGATGTCGCCTGCTGTCTTGTAGATTATTGTATAGGGAATTTCTGTTCCGTCTTTGGAAACGGCAAAATACCTGTTTGTAGCATAGTCTTCAGGATTAAAGTTGTTAAACGGTCGCTGCCACAATAACCTCGTGGATTTATCGTTAAGATTTAGTTCGTAGATCGCTTCGGGATATTTTAAGGATTGTTCGGAGTATCTTAAGGTAACGGCATCTATATCGGGATTAACGTTTAAATATACCGTTGAAAACTCTTTAGATCCCTTAAATTCATGTCTTTGTTGGGTGGATAAATCAATTATCTCAAAATATGTATCAGCGTTAGATCTTTTCGAGATAACAAGATGATCTTTGAAGGTCTCCAAAGATTCTACTCTGACATTTTCTTGATGTTCGGTAAGTTCTATCCAAGAATTCATTCTGGTTGAATCCTCCCCACAGGACATAACTTTGAAATTTATGGCATTTAAATTTGTAACAATATAAAAACGATTGCCTAGGTGTTCAACGTGATATTCGTGACCGTTAACTTTAGCCGTAAAGCGACGAATCTCAGCGAAACCGACGTCTGAATTTATAAGGTGAACATCGGAGGTAATTTTAGAGTTAGAACTTATTATGATATATCTGTCATCTTTAGTGGCGGAGACATCTACGAAATATGCATCATCTTGCTCTTCATATATAAGTAAATCATTTTGCTGATCTTGTCCTATCGTATGGCACCATACTTGAAAAGGTCGCATCTCATCATCCAGTTTCAGATAATAAATATGCTTATTATCTTTATGCCACACGAGAGTTGAATAGATATTTAATAGTTGATCAATTTCATTGTCATTTTTTAAATCGATTATCTTTGCGTTATAAGTTTCCGATCCGTCCGTATCATAAGAGTACGCCATGGTATTTGAATCTATACTTATTTGAAGATCACCCAAGTTGAAGAACTCGTAATCTTTTGAAATCTTGTTTACATCCAACAACTCAATTTCATCAACGTCCATACCTTCGCCGGGAGTGGGAATTCGCATGGAAATATCGCCAATAAAGGGTTTTCTGGTATAGATAGGGTACTGAAGGTTTTTTTCGTACCGAACTAGGTAAACCCAATCTTTGATTTTGACGGGTACGGTCCTGACATCTTCTACGATCGTAGAAACAATCTCGCTATAGATTGTTTCTATTAAAGGTTTGTAGGATTCAATATTTTCCGCATAGTATGCATTTTCGGAATTGAGTAACTTTAATACTCTTTCGTCTTGCCGGTTTGCCAACCAATAATAATCGTCAATTCGAGTGTCGGAAAATGCGGTCAGTTCTTTTTTTATGCGTTCGGCTTTAGGGGGTTTCATGAAATAAAACGACGATGATTTACAGTCTCAAATTAACCTTATCCGTTTAGAACTCATTTAATTAAAGTCATTATCGAAATTTTAAGGATTTTCTTGTGACTCCGAATCAGAGCTGTCAGATATTGATGTGCCTTCGGCTGAAATTAGTTTTTGTGCAATCTTTGAAATCTTTTCCGTAAATTTAATAATGTTTTCCTGAGCTGCTTTTGCGGCATCGGTTAAATTCGAAAGCTTGTCAATCTTCCAATGGCCATAAACCAGCGGTTTTACTATATTTTCGCTGTGGATTGCAAAATTATAAATTCCTGCTTTTGCAATCTTTCTGGAATGTTTGACAAAGTCTTTTATGCCTGTTCCCGGCATTTTAAAGTTTGTGATTTGCCTGTTAATTGCTTCGACAGTGGCGGAGGGATTTTCCTCTAAGGTTGCAGTCGCCATGTCTCTATAGAACAGGTAATGGAGGTTTTCGTCGATGGCCACACGTCTCATAAGAGCCTGCCCATTTTTATCTGGAAGTTTTTTGCCGGTATTGTGATGGCTGATTCTGGTTGCCAATTCCTGCATCGCCAGATAGGCAAATCCGTCACGGATCCCCTGGGGATGCGGCGTTTCACCGCCTTCAACCTGGAACATTCTGGCTCTTTCGAGTTCCTTGGGATCAATTAATCCCTTTACGGTAATGTAGTCTCTGATTACTATTGAATGTCTGCCTTCTTCTGCAGTCCAACGTCTGGTCCAGTATCGCCAAGTATCATTTGTGCCGAACATTCTGTTGACGTCGTTATAGTAATAGGGGAGGTTGTCTTCCGTCAGTAAATTTACATATAATGCAGATTTAGTTCCCTCGTCAATAACGTCAGATTCTGGGCAGTTACCGTTTTCGTCCAGATTTGCGGCTTCCTCCCACGGTATAAATTCGTGAGGGAACCATTCCTTTTGAACACCAAAGTGTCGATTGATTAATCTTTCGGCTTCTGGAATTAATTCCTCCAGAAGTTGTTCGTCAGTTTTAGAAGTGAGTGTGGCCATGTCTTAAATTTTAACAGACAAAATGGTTTGAAGCTGTGCGACTTGTACTTTATTAAACTAATCCGCCAAATCCTTTATTTTAATATTTTGCATGTCGTTCATACAAACGGCATGAATACTGTAAATTTAGTAGACAATTCAATTTAACAATTTAACAATTTAACAATTTAATTGATATTTAGTAATGTGATTATTTGATCTACGTTGATTAAAATTAAAGGTCGGTCACAACATTAGACTAGGGTATAGGTCAAGATATGTAGCTGTAATGCCAAAGTTCTGAGTGGTTTCAAGATCCACTGTCATTTTAGAGTGAGTAATCTGGGCCTAAAGCTAAGCCGTCCACCTATTTTTCACAATCCGAACGGTTGGTTGAGTTGGCTTGACAACCTTTAACCCCGATCGAGCTGACAAGGCACAAGTCCCATTCTAAAGGACAATTAGGTTCGCATATAAATTGTTGCGATGGATTATTGGCAAATCGGCAAACTAAGATTAAGTTAACTAAATTTTTGGAGTTAACCTCAGATGTCTGTTATGTGCATAAGCTACCGCATGCAAAATCTTAATGAGATTGAAGCGGAACGAATAATTTTAGATGAGACTAAAGTTAGATCTGTTTTAGAGGATCTACTGTCTTCAACTGAGATCTTTGAGGCAGTTGTCCTGTCGACGTGCCTAAGAACTGAAGTTTATGCCGAGCTGGATAGATTTCACGTCGGAATCGAGAATATCTATAGGGTATTGTCGAAGCATACTCAGATCGACGAAGAGATGTTGGCTCGAAGCGGAACAGTATTCCTGGAGGATCAAGCGGTGCTCCACCTGTTTAAAGTTACTTCGGGTTTGGACTCAATTGTCGTCGGTGAAGGAGAGATTCTTGGGCAAGCTAAATATGCTTATGCAATTGCTCAAGGATTAAAGTGTGTCGGGCCTCAACTAAATCTTCTGTTTAGACAGGCTTTCGAGGTTGGAAAGCAAGTTCGTCAAGACACTCAGCTTTCATCGGGGATAACTTCAATGGCTCATGCATCGGTAGCTATCGCGTCTTCGCATGTCGGCGAGGACTTTTCTTCTAAAGTCGTAGCCGTATTGGGAGCGGGGCAGATGGGTAAGACAGTCATTAAAGCTCTTATGCAGCGATATCAGATTAAAGATATTACTTTGATAAACAGGACTTTGGACAAAGCCAAGATGCTTGCGGATGAATTTTCAGTTAAGTTTGAAGAGTTCGAAAACCTAGGTAAAGTAATTTCTAATTCGGACGTACTTTTTGTAGCAACTTCTGCCCCCGAAATTATATTGGGTGAAGCTGTGATGACTAAAGCTATGGAAACTAAAGTTACTCCGATGGTCGTCAGTGATTTATCGGTTCCAAGAAACGTTGCAACTGAAGTAGCTTACGTCAAAGGAGTCACGTTATTTGATATTAATGACATAACCCGATTTGTCGAAAAGACTAAAGAGGCGAAGCAGTTTGCGGTGCATCAGGCTCAAGAGATAATAAATGAAAAGCTTTTAGAGCATAAGGAAGCATTAAAATTTAAAGGGGTGGATTCATTGGTCTCTGATATAGTTGAACAGTTCAACATTATAAAAAGCGAGTTTATGAAAAAGCGACTAAAAGATAAAGCAACTTTCAGCAAAGATGAGGTTGAAGTTCTGTTGAATCAACTTACAGCTTCAGTTATCCACTTACCTGTTTCCAGAATAAAAGAAAATTTGCGTGAATCAAAAGATCAACGATTTTTTGAAGCGGTCAGGTATCTATTTAACCTGGAAGAATATTAAAAGTCCTACAGTCATATATCCCACGTATTTATGAATATAAAAATAGGCACTAGAAAAAGTCCGTTGGCACTGTATCAGGCACAATTTGTGGCCGATCTTTTGGAAAATCTTGATTCTTCAATAAGGTGCGAATTGGTGGGAATTGATTCTACGGGGGACATAGATCAGTCAAGTTCCCTCTTTAAAATTGGCGGGCAGGGAATATTTGTTACGGCTATCAGAGAAGCCGTAGTCGACAAAAGAGTGGATATTGCTGTTCACAGTGCCAAAGATATTCCCTCTGGCAACGTAGAACAATTAGTAATCGCAGCTTATCCAATTAGGGCAGATGTTCGTGACGTGTTGGTTGGCAAATCTATTTCAGACCTCGAAAATGGCGATGTTGTAAGGACAGGTTCGGCTAGACGGGTGTTGCAATTGTCTCATCTGAAAGACGGCTTGTGTTTTGAAGAACTGCGCGGGAATATACAAACGAGATTAAATAAAATTCCAAACAACGGTTCAATAGTTGTTGCCAAAGCTGCACTTGATAGGCTCGGGATTAATTTAGAAAATTGCGAAATTTTGTCGACAGATATAATGTTGCCGCAGATTGGGCAGGGGGCTATTGCTGTTGAAGTAAGTTCCGACAACAGTGAAATTATAGAGGTTGTTTCTCAAATTAATAACGTAGAAGTATCTGAGGCAATGGAGGTCGAACGGGCTTTTTTGAATGCAATCGGCTCTGATTGCACATGGCCTGTAGGTGGGTTGGTGAAATATAATCAGGGCCAAGACAGTTTAAGTTTTGAAGTAATGCTGGGTAATGCGCAAACCAAAAAATTTATAAAAAAGGTATTTGAAATATCCGGATCGAAAAATTTAACCGTCTTTGGTGCCGATTGCGCCAAAGAACTAATTCAACAAGCAAAAAGTTTTAGCATTCTTTAATATTGGTGATTTGCAGAGCTAAGTTCTAAATCTATGTGGCACATCTAGCCCAATTAAAGTCGCTCTGACTTGCCGATTATAACAGGTCACTGTATTTGAAATTGTAGATCAGGATTCTGGGAATAATTAAGTTTTGGTGATGTTGAATATGGTTGTTAGGAAATTGCAACGGAATTGGAGGGAAGTTCGATGCCCGCATTAGATTTAGAAAGTTATGTAGAATTACCGTTGGCAGATTTAAGTCTGAATTTGTCAACGGATAAAATAGCCAGAAAGGTTAAAAAGATCACAACCGCCCCCAAGGGGTTGGAGGGAGAAGGGTTCCCTGTCTATCGTGCATTTGCTCAAGTAGATTTGGCGGATCTGGATCCGTTTGTACACATGGACCAGATGGGAGAGGTAAATTACGCCCCGTATGAACCCAAGGGCACTCCATGGCATCCACATCGTGGATTTGAGACTGTTACATATATGATTGACGGGGTC
Organism: Actinomycetes bacterium; assembly: GCA_021852345.1. Lineage (GTDB taxonomy): Bacteria > Actinomycetota > Acidimicrobiia > Acidimicrobiales > JABEUL01 > JAJZNL01. The sequence goes on along the minus strand of JAJZNL010000055.1, from coordinate 85,555 downwards.
TTTGTTCATAATGATTCAAATGGCGGAGGAGGGGTAATTTCAAACGGAGATACTCAATGGATGACTGCAGGTAGCGGGATACTGCATATAGAGAGGCCTCCAGAATCTCTTGTCATTAAGGGAGGCCTGTTTCACGGAATACAACTTTGGGTTAACCTTGAAAGCTCAAAAAAAATGGTGCAATCAAAGTATCAAGACTTGCGTGCGGATAACGTAGGATTGGCATCTAATAAAGATAAGGATGCGTTATTTAGAATAATTGCAGGTGATTTGGGCGAAATTAAGGGACCTGGTACAACGTACAGTCCAATCTCAATGGTCCATGCCACCTTGTTGCCGGGAGCTCACGTAAAGTTGGCTTGGAAAAAAGAATATAATTTGTTGGTCTACGCATTATCCGGCTCCGGCCTATTGGGCTCTGAAAAAGATCTGCTGTCGGCACATCAACTGGCGGTGTGGGATAGGGGTGACTATTTTGAGATTTTTAATTCCGAATCAAACACTAATTTCGATATTTTGATCTTGGGAGGTTTGCCTATAAAAGAACCCGTTGTCGCCTATGGCCCCTTTGTTATGAACAATAAAGCCCAGATTCAACAGGCATTTCAAGACTATCGTAAAGGCCTTCTCGGGACGATTCCTGATTAAAATTTTGGCAAATCAAACACCTTAATATTGGCTTTAGTACTAGAAGTTACCTCCGTAGTTATTGTTGTTAAGATATTTGCATGCTTAGTACGCTTTCATCCGTGTTTTTAGCCAGCGGATTTTTGGCTCAGGGTAGTTATATCGGAGTATTCGGGTTAGTGTTTTTGGAATCTATGGCATTGCCTATTCCCGGAGAAATTACCTTAATATCTGCGGGAATCTATGCAGCCCAAAATCATTCCGCATCCCCTGTTGTTTTAGTAATTGCAGCGGTATTGGGCGGATTTTTAGGATCCTTTACGGGATACTTAATAGGATACTTTGGTGGGTTTACCTTGATTATTAATAAGGGCAAAAAAATAGGTTTAACCTATGAAAGAATTAAGGTTGGGCACTATGCCTTTGCCAAGATGGGCTTATGGATAGTTTTACTGGGCAGGTTTGTGACTGTTTTCAGATCTTTGCTTGGATTATTGGCTGGAATAACAAGAATGCCCAGGTGGAAGTTCTTAATTGCAGATTTGATAGGGGCAATTGCATGGTCATCGTTTTATGGTTTCGGATCTTATTCCCTGGGGAATACTATTAAGCACTATTCCAGTATCGTCACCTATGTTGCCATACCGGTAGCATTAATAGTCATAGTAGTTGGATTCATTTTATTGAAAAAAAATGAAAAAAGATTAATTCGAAAAGCCGAAGAGATGTATCCGGGTCCAATCGAACTTTTGAAATAGCTCCTGTGAAATAGCTCCAGTGGAATAGTTCCAGTGAAAGAACAATGCTAGTTTTTTCGTGTTTGTTGCGGTATTGATTAAAATAAAACTTTATTGCCGACACTAAAATTAAAATATTGAATTATAACCATAGTGATAGTTTTAATTCGTGTTGCTTATTAATTAAATAATTGTAGTGTGAAGGGCTCCATGAAGTATAAAAGGGTGAAGATAAATTGACCGTATCAACAGACGCTACTGTTTACTTAGTTGGAGCAGGCCCGGGTGACCCCGAACTCATTTCAGTTAAAGGGCAAAAACTCATTTCTTTAGCTGATGCCATTGTTTACGATCGTTTGGTGGATAAAACGCTTTTGGATTTAAGCAAAAAAGATTGTGAATTAATTGATGTAGGCAAATCTCCTGGCGGCGATATCGATCAAGAACAGATAAACAGCATATTGGTTGACTTAGCGGCTAGACACAAAAAGGTGGTTAGGCTCAAAGGCGGAGATCCGTTCATATTCGGTCGTGGTGGAGAAGAAGCACTTGAATTAATTAAACACGGGATTAGATTCGAAGTTGTGCCCGGAATTACTTCGGCAACTTCGGGTCCTCTGTTGGCTGGAATACCTCTTACACACAGGGGGACTTCTGCCGCATTTGTAGTGGTAACAGGCTTTACGGCCGAAACAGAGGTTTTGAACTACAAGGCATTGGCTGAGCTTAAATCTACGATAGTCGTACTGATGGGAGTTATGAATAAAAGCGACATTGCCGAAAAGTTGATGCAAAATGGATTGAGTGAAGATACTCCGGTTGCTTTAATTAGGTGGGCAAGTTACGATAAACAGGAAGTGAACAGGATCAAGCTTTCGCAATTGGGCACAGTCGAATTAAAGCCGCCAGCGATAATAGTTATAGGGCAGGTTGCCGACTTTGAACTTTTGTTCTAAACATTTTGATGGTTGAGCTTAAGTAAGCTACATAGGTAAATTGACATGTTGTTGGCAGATAAGATATACCGTTTTGCTTGAAGAGATGATGCTACTTAGACATAATAAATCGTGGTTTAGAAACATATGACAGACGTTATTTTAACCAGACCCAAATATGAACACAGTGAATATGCTGAAATCATATTAAATCACGGTTATTCGGTAAAAAATATACCTTTTATTAAAATTAGTTCGAACGACGGTGCAATTGGTTCTATGACTGAGTACCTTGAAGCGACGCTATCGGGTACGGAGTCAAAAATTGACTTTGTTATTTTCACCTCCAAGAATGCAGCAGACATTACCTTGGGTAATTGCAAAGAGGAGTTGTTTTCAGTCTCACCTAAAATAGTCACAATCGGCCCAGCGACAAGTGAAGTTGTAAGAAAATATAATTCCAGTGTCTTCTATGAGTCTAAGGGAAACTCTGGCGCATCTTTAATGATCGAACTGAGCAACTTCTGTGATTTAAACGGTAAAAATGTTTTGTTGCCCTGTTCGAAATTGTCAGATGATAATTTGTCGCTAGGGCTCAGCAAACACAACTGTCACGTTGTGAGATTTAATATTTACGAGCCGGTCAATAGAACAGTATTACCCGAAGAGTTAATGGAAGTCGCCGAGGCTCGTTTGGTCTGTTTCTTTTCACCTTCGGCTGTGGTCTCGGCTGTGGAACAGCTCGGCCAAACCATATTGGATAAAGATGCCCTTGCCATAGGTCCCACTACATACGAACAGTTGCAATTTCACAAATTTAAGAAGCCCAATATGACCGAGACGATATCGCCCGATTCTTTCGCAGATAGGGTGACCGAATTGCTTGACGTGTAAACATTATAAATGACATTTGAAGTATTCACTGTGGATAATTCACAGTGAATACTTCAATAAGGAATAGTCGATCAAAGAATAATTGACCAAGAAAAAACAAATTTAAATTATTTTTAATAGGTGGCAGTAAATCGCAGTCAGTATCAGTAAATTCCTGAGCCTACAAAGTTTCTATAACTTTACTATAACCCTCTTTACTATAACTCTACTGTGCACAAAATTGGCTTTGTCTTTGGGGTGAATGAGGTCCCCCACGTTGAGCTCATTAGTAAAAGGTTTTGATTTATTTGCCAAATACTTTTGTGCTTTTGCAAATTATGATGTTTGTGTGCTTATCGTCTGCGTTGAGACCCCATAACCTATATTGGCTCGGTTTAGAGTTTTGTTGGTCCCGAAAAAGTCAGGCTTCATGGATTAAATACAGCTGATTTATTCGTAATGCGTGGATTTTAAATTAATATTTGGGTTTAAAGTAAATGGACATCAAGTTGTCTCAGACTAAACTTAAATCTGTAAACTCTTTAAAAACGAAACAAATTTAATAATGTCAAATATTTCAGATCTTAACAATTCCGGTCGTGACGTAATAATTATTGGTGCGGGTCCTTCCGGGAGCTCTTGTGCATTTTGGTTGGCAAAATCGGGTTGGGATGTTGTCGTTTTAGAAAAAAAACAATTCCCTAGGGAAAAAACTTGCGGGGACGGACTTACTCCGAGATCGGTCAAACAACTTGAAGATATGGGTCTGACGAACTCTCTAAGAGAGCATCATAGCTATGAAGGGTTGCGTGCAGTTGCCTTCGGTAAGCAGCTGGAACTTAGGTGGCCTAAGGGAGATGGATTGGGTACGGTCGGATATTGCGTTACTCGCTATGATCTTGACCAGCTGGTTGCAAATCAAGCCGTGAAACACGGCGCCGAACTTAGACAGAAAGTAACAGCTGAGACGATAATTTTTGATGAAGATACCGACAAAGCAATCGGTGTTGTCGCAGTTGACGCATATGGCAACAAGCAGGAGATATATTCGAAATTAATAATAGTCGCCGACGGTGCTAATTCTAGAATCGGAAGATCCATTGGAATTGAACGAGACAAAAACTATCCGCTTGGACTGGCAATCAGAGGTTATTTTTATTCTCCAAGGCACAATGACTCGTTCATTGAATCTCATTTGGATATAAGGGATTTGGACGGATCGGTAATGCCGGGCTATGGTTGGATATTTCCCTTGGGTGACGGCCGTGTGAACGTAGGAGCTGGATTGTTAAATACTTCAAACCGATGGAAGGGGTATAACACAAATAAGTTGATGGATGCTTTTGTATCGCAAATCGGTCCGTCTTGGGAGTTGTCCACGGACGCTTCTATTGCAGCTCCCACAGGTGGTAAATTGCCAATGGGATTTTCACTCGGACCGAGAGTTGGTAACGGTTGGATTGCAGTGGGAGACGCAAGCGGATCCATCAATCCCTTCAACGGTGAAGGGATTGCATACGGCTATGAAACCGGGAGGCTGGCTTCGGGAGTGGTCGATGAAGCCTTGAGGCTCTATGATGAGGTTAGCGAATCTCAACTTATTTCTATACTCAAAAAATATGATCAAATTTTGGAATCAAATTATCGGGATTATTATCGCGTTGCTTCCATATTTGTAGAAGCCATATCCCATCCTAAGCTTTTAAAATTTTTGATATCCAACGGGATGCGCTCTAAAACAATTATGGAATGGGTGCTGAGGATTATGGCCAACTTGGTTCGCGAAGAAGACAAGGGGATCGCAGAGTATATTTTGTCTTCGGCCGAACATGCCGCTAGAATTTTTAAACCCGGCTTGCCAAGTACACTTACGGATTCTTCTAATAAGTTAAAAATTCGGTCTTTGACATCTTAAATGCGGTGGCATCTGCGGCTTCGACTGTTTTATTTAGGTCTGAGTCACTGTGAGCAAGTGAAATAAAAATAGACTCGTATGGTCCTGGAGCAAACGATATGAAGTCTTTAAGCATTTCATGGAAAAATTGCTTATATTTACCGTTGTTGGCCGCTTTTTGAGCCTCTTCAAAATTTTTAACGGGATTGCCACTGAAGTGTATACCTAAAAGTGTTTCGACTTGGGTAATACTTGCCGCAATTCCTCTTTGTCCAATGACTTGTCTCAACCCCGATGACAATTTGGTAGCTTTGGATTTTAAACTCTCGTAACTTTCGTCGTTCAATAAATCTAGGACGGCGCTTCCGGCGGCGGTTGCCACGGGGTTGCCTGAAAGAGTGCCTGCTTGATATACTTTGCCTACCGGCGCTAATTCCTCCATAACGTCAGCTCTTCCTCCAAATGCCGCCAGGGGAAGTCCACCTCCGATTATTTTTCCGAAGCACCATAAATCGGGTCGAACTCCGTATAAGGTGCTCGCGCCGCCTTTGTTTACTCTGAACCCCGTAATTACTTCGTCAAAGATAAGCAGGGCACCGACGTTATCGCAGACCTTTCTGAGTTCCAACAAAAATCCCGGTTGTGGCTCAACTAGACCCATGTTCGCTGCTACAGGTTCCACGATAACCGCAGCGGTGTCGTTATCGATTATGGGGATCTCGTTGTAGTTGGCAATTACGGTGTGCTGAGTATAAGATGCTGGCACGCCCTTAGTCGACGGTATGGCCAAAGAGGCAATTCCCGATCCGCCGCTGGCCAGCAAAAAGTCCGAATGACCGTGATAACACCCTGAAAAAATAATAATCTTTGATTTTCCGGTTGCCCCGCGCGCGGTTCTGATCGCCGACATTGTCGCTTCGGTCCCCGAACTTACGAATCGAATCAGCTCTAACCCTTTTACGCGGTCTTTAATTCTTTCGGCTAATTCTATTTCTCCTGGAGTTGTCGCCCCGAAAGTTGTTCCCTTGCTGGCAGCTTGTTGAATAGCTTCAACCACCTTGGGGTGTGCATGCCCCAGAATTGAAGCTCCATAGGATTGGACGTAATCCAAATAGGTGCGCCCTTCCACATCTTTAATGTGTGCCCCGTTACCTTCGGTTATTGTTAACGGTGTCCCGCCGACTGCGTTGAAGGATCTGACTGGCGAAGACACTCCGCCCACTAATGATTTTTTTGCCCTTTCGTACCAGGCATTGTTTGAAAAGTTCGAATCTGTCATTGTATAAAGCTTATTAGAGAAGTCGATGGCGATTGTAATATTTGAAATCGAGCGGTTTAGTCGCTAACAAGGTCAGGACCTTAAGTAGAGCCGATGCTAAGCTACCGTTGCCACCGGCTCATGTAATCATTTTACCGATACCGCATTTATGGGGCGGGCCTAAGCGTTAAGGTGTCTGGCTATGTCCAGTGCTCCGTATGTTAATACGGCTGTCGCACCGGCTCGAAAAATTGAATTCAACGTCTCGTACATTGTGTCCGTATAGTTAATATATCCAGCATCCGCACAAGTTTTTATCATCGAATACTCACCGCTAACCTGATATGCAAATATTGGTAGATTGAAGGCTGCCTCGAGTTTGTTAATTATGTCTAAATTAAAAATTGCGGGCTTAACCATTAAAATATCGGCGCCTTCTGCTTCGTCGAGCTGAGCTTCCCACAACGCATCTTGATAGGATCGTTGTATGTCCTGTTGATATGTCTTTCTGTCTCCTGTTAGATTCACCTCAACGGCATCGCGGAAAGGACCGTAAGCACTTGAAGCAAACTTAACTGAATACGATAATATGGAGCAGTCCGAATGTCCGTTTTCGTCTAACGCTTGTCTGATTGCTTTGACCTGTCCGTCCATCATTCCCGAAGGGGCGACCATGTCGGCCCCAGCTTCGGCTAATGATACTGCCATCTCTGCATATATTGCTACCGTCGCATCGTTGTCTACCTGATTTTTAGAATTTAAGACACCGCAATGACCGTGAATTAAGAATTCATCCAAACAGAGGTCTGGGATAACCGTAACTGCATCCTGAAATTTGTCTTTAATTGACGATACTGAACTTTGAAGAACTCCATTTGGGTCAATTGCGTTTTTGCCCTCAAGGTCTTTTTTGTCGGGTATGCCGAAAAGAGCGAAACTAAAAATGCCGACTTCAAGGGCATCTTCAATCAATTTTTCTGCGGATTTAGTGTTGTGTTGAAAGACTCCTGGCATTGACGGTATTGGGGTCTTGTTCTTTAAACCTTCTTTTATAAAGATAGGAAGTATAAGATTATTCGAGTGGATGTACGTTTTGCTTAGCAATGACCTAATTGCAGGGGTTCTTCTGAGCCTCCTTGGCCTTACGGAATCCAGATTAGATTCTGCTTTCGAATTCATATTTTTACTTTAGTTCAAATATTTTAAGGAACAGTACTTTTTGATTACCCAACTTCAATTGCGACAATTTGCTCAAAAAAAAGTTACTTGCATTTATAAAATAAATGCAAAATTTGTAATTTTTCATTAATGAGTTGAATTAGGTGTTTCAATTCGTTTAGAATTTAAGTAAATGTAGAATCAATTTCTATAATAACGACTTATTTGCCCTCCTACCCATTTTTGGCATATTTTTGTTTAACTTGTAAAGTGATTTTGCATTAATCGCATTATCTTTAAATGTGATTGAAAAATTACCCTAAAATCTTATTGAGGATATTTGTTAGGAATTATGATTAATTATTTGCCAATTTTAATTTATGCAATCCTTGCGTTGCTATTTGCCGCTTTATCTTTTATCGCTTCGGGCTTGTTGGCTCCCAAAAGAAAAACAGAGGCAAAATTAGCACCGTATGAATGCGGAATCCTACCTACGCATGAGCCGGCCGAAAGATTCCCGGTTAGATTTTATTTGGTGGCGATGATATTCATAGTATTTGACATCGAAGTTATTTTCCTATTCCCATTCGCATTGGTAGCCAGACAACTCGCCCTGTTCGGAGTGGTGGAGATTTCAGTTTTTGCGCTTGCGATAGTCATACCATTTGGTTACTTGCTTTCTCACGGTGCTCTTGATTGGGGTCCGGTTAAGAAGATGGTACCCCAGACTTCCAATTCACAAAGAACTACACAATCGACAGTTCAAAAGATTACCTTTGATAGTGAAGGAAGACAGATATCAAGGGAATCCGAAGAGATTAACAACGGAAGCGCGGCATAGGATAAGAATGGGTCTTGAATCACTTCAGTATAATTTTTTGACCGGTCAAATTGAAGAATTGGTCAAGTGGGCAAGAAAGCAAAGCGTTTGGCCCGCAACATTCGGTTTGGCTTGTTGTGCAATTGAAATGATGGCTGCTGGTGCAGCGGATTTTGACATTTCGCGATTTGGTATGGAAGTTTTCAGAGCATCTCCAAGACAGGCCGACTTAATGATAGTGGCAGGTCGGGTTTCTCAAAAAATGGCACCAGTTTTAAGGCAGGTGTACGATCAAATGATGGAACCCAAATGGGTAATTTCTATGGGGGTTTGTGCAAGCAGCGGCGGAATGTTCAATAACTATGCAATTTTGCAGGGAGTTGATCAAATTGTACCCGTGGATGTATACGCTCCTGGTTGTCCGCCTGGTCCACAGACACTCTTACATGCAATTTTGACCCTTCACCAAAAAATAAAAGAAGGTGAAATTACCAAGAGGCGCAGGGAAAGTGGAGTAGGCGCACAGATTCACTTGGATGAAGCTAACAAGTCTTTTGTAAGAACCGACGTTGCCATCAAACCAACTTATGTGGGAAGGCCGAAGTGACCGAATCAAAGCCAAACGAAACTGCAACGGACCAGACGATTATGGGATTGCCCGTTCAAAAGACTCCTTCGGGTCAAAAGGTGGTATTTTCGGATGTAAGCAACTATCACAAATTGGTCGAGCACCTGTTTAATGACGGATTTAATTTTGCTTCCGATCTGTGTGCGGTGGACTATCTTACTAATATTAATCGCAAGCTACCTGATGCAATCTCTCCAGAAAGATTTGAAGTCGTTTTAAACTTATTGTCTCACGGTAGAAAAGAGCGTATAAGGGTTAGGGCGATGATACCTGAATCAAATCCTACGATACCCACAATCGTCGATGTCTATCCCGGCGTAGAGAATATGGAACGCGAAGCGTTTGATATGTTGGGAATTATATTTAAAGGACACCCAGATCTTACGCGAATATTGTTACCCGAAGGTTGGGAAGGACATCCTCTCCGAAAAGACTATTCTACAGGTCGCGTCCCGGTTCAATTTAAAGAAACGTTAGGTCCAAGATGACGACAGACAGAGAAACAGCACAGCCAGAAATAGGCAATTCTGCGGTATTGCGTTTGCCTGAGTCCTCCGGGTTAGATGCCGATGATTTAGGTGAAATTGAATTTGGTTCCGGCGAGAAAATGATCGTTAATATGGGACCCCAGCATCCTTCTACACACGGTGTGTTGAGGGTGATGATGGAACTTGAGGGGGAAACGGTTTTGCGCTGCAAGCCCATTATCGGGTATTTGCATACTGGAATGGAGAAAACCGCCGAAGAGTTAACCTATGCGCAAGGCGCAACTAACGTGACTCGTATGGATTACCTTTCGCCGTTAGCAAATGAGTTGGTATTTAGTTTGGCCGTCGAGGATCTGTTGGCCGTAGAAATGCCACCAAGGGCTACCTGGATAAGAATGTTAATGTGCGAGCTCAACAGAATGTCTTCGCATCTAATGTGGCTTGCAACTAATGGTATGGATCTCGGTGCCACCACTATGATGATATTTGGTTTTAGGGAGCGTGAACTAATCCTATCCTTTTTTGAAAAAACTACTGGGTTGAGAATGAATCACAACTACATAAGGCCTGGTGGAGTCGCAGCAGACCTTCCCGACGGTTGGGAAGAGGACGTAGAATCGATTTACAAGACAGTTTTGTTTAGGTTGGACGAATATGACGAATTTTTTACGGGCCAGCCGATTTTCAGAGAGCGGGTCGAAGGAGTCGGAACTTTGTCGGCAGAAACTGCAATTGAGCTTTCGATTACGGGTCCTTTACTTAGGGCAAGCGGTGTGCCGTGGGATCTTAGGAAAACTATGCCGTATTTGGCATACGATGAGGTCGACTTTGACGTAATAGTTGGTACCGTCGGTGATAATTTCGACAGATATGCAGTTAGATTGAATGAAATTCGGGAATCAGCAAATATAGTTAGGCAAATATTGGACAAGATGCCCAAGGGAGACTACCGAGCTCAGGATTCTAAGGTAACGCCGCCTCCCAGAGCCAGAATAGATCAGTCCATGGAGGCACTGATTCATCATTTTAAATTATTTACCGAGGGTATTTTGGTTCCTGAAGGAGAAACATACGTTGCAGTTGAATCACCTAGAGGTGAGTTGGGATGCTACTTGGCCTCAGACGGAACTGGTCGGCCTTTAAGGATGCACGTACGGGCTCCGTCGTTTGTTAATTTACAGGCATTACCGCCGTTGTTGAGAGGTTCTTTAGTGGCAGATGCAGTCGCGTCAATTTCTTCGGTTGACCCGGTTATGGGAGAGGTAGACAGATAGTGGGACATTTATCGGAAGAGATCATTAACAAAGCCAATATCTTGTTGGAGATATATCCAAACAAGAGGTCCGCTCTTATTCCTTTGTGTCATTTGGCCCAGGGGCAAGACGGGTATTTGACACCCGAGGCCATTGTGGAAATAGCGGATTTGGTTGGTGTTACCCCTGCAGAGGTCCGGGGCACCGCAAGTTTTTATGACATGTTTCATCTTGAACCCGTTGGCAAACATGTGGTAGCAATGTGTACCAATATAGCCTGCATGTTACGAGGGGCAGACGAGCTGCTTGAGCACGCTCAAGAATCTTTGGACGTAGGCATTGGTGGTACAACGCAAGATGGACAGTTTACTTTAGAAGAAGCAGAGTGCCTAGCGGGATGTAATAATGCACCGTGTGTTCAGGTTAATCACCGATTCTTTGGGCCGTTGGACAACGAGGGTTTTGATCGTTTAATTAAAGACTTAAGATCGGGCAAACTTAAAGACGAGGTACCTGAGCACGGAGTATTGAATCGCGTGGATAGAAACTACGGCTTAAAGGCGACTCCCGATCAGGTACAAGCAGAAAGAGACGTTATGGAAAGCGCCAAAAAGGAAAGGCTAGCCAAGAAATCCGAATCGAATTGATTCGTTTTTAAATTCCGTTATTAAATTATGAGTGATATAATCGTAAACAAAAATCTGCCTATAGTTTCTAAGAGGCTAGGTATAGAAGAGGCTTACAAGCTTGAGACTTATTTGTCTACTGGTGGTTATGAGGGGCTAAAAAAAGCGCTTCAAATGAACCCAGAAGACGTAGCAGATGAAGTCATGAAAGCTTCATTATTAGGCAGAGGAGGAGCAGGGTTTCCAGCTGGACGTAAGTGGTCGATGTTAAAACCTGCACGGGTTAAGTATCTTGTCATTAACGGAGACGAGAGTGAACCAGCAACTTTTAAAGATCACGATTTAATTGAAAGAGATCCTCATCAAATAATAGAAGGTGTAGTAGTCGCATCCTACGCATTGGGCGTTAATCAAGCTTTTATATTTTGTCGGGGGGAATTCGCATTAGGTCTTGAGAGATTGCAGGCGGCTTTAAACGAAGCATACGATTACGGAGCTGTTGGGGCTGATATATTCGGTTCGGGGTTTTCAGTTGATATAGTAGTTCATCCGGGAGCGGGTGCTTATATTTGTGGAGAAGAGACCTCTCTGCTTCAAAGTCTTGAAGGTAAAAGAGGTTATCCGAGAATAAAGCCTCCGTATTTTCCCGCCGTAATGGGATTGTACAATCAACCTACAGTTGTCAATAATATCGAAACTGTCTCAAACCTTCCGTGGATTGTATTAAACGGAGGCGATGCATTCGCGGCGATGGGGCAGGATTCATCGGCGGGATCTAGAATTTTCGCTTTGTCGGGTCAAGTTAAAAGACCTGGTAACTATGAAGTTGAAATGGGAAAAGTCACGTTTAGGAATTTAATTTTCGACGAGTCCTATGGTGGCGGTATTTTAGATGACCTTGCCTTAAAAGCTTTTATACCCGGCGGAGTTTCGGCTCCTTGGTTCGGTCCGGAGCATCTCGACCTTCCGTTGACTCAAGAGGCCATTGCCAATAAAGGATCTATGTTGGGATCGGGATCGGTAGTGGTATTTAATGAAAGTACCTGTCCTGTGAAAGCAGCTTGGAGAATTTCAAAGTTTTTTTACAGAGAGTCCTGCGGTCAGTGCACACCCTGCAGGGAAGGTTCAGGGTGGATCGAAAAGATAATGCATAGAATTGAAACCGGAAATGGGCGTATGGAAGATATTGATTTGGTTATGGATGTTTGCGACAACATCGCTCCAGGTCTGAGTTGGCCTCCCAAACAAACTACGATCTGTGTTTTGGGTCCGTCAATACCATCTTCGATCGTTTCGGCCGTTAACATGTTTAAACAAGATTTTATTGACCATATAGAAAAAGGAAAGTGTACCTTTGACAAGTAGTGATCAGACCGAAGATAAAGTTGAGCTGGATCCGTCCAAGGTCAAACTTACAATAGATGGCATTGAAGTTGTCGTCAACAAAGGCGAGTTGCTTATAGAAGCGGCAGCTAAAGCTGGTAAGTTTGTTCCCCGGTTCTGTTACCATCCAAGAATGGAACCAGTGGGTGTTTGTAGGATGTGCCTTGTGGAAGTTGATTCTCCTAGGGGGCCGACACTGCAGCCTTCATGTTATGTACCCGCCGACAACGGAATGGTAGTGAATACTCAAAGCGAAGCGGTAAAGAAGGCCCAAAACGGTGTTTTGGAATATCTTCTGATAAACCACCCTTTAGATTGTCCCGTCTGCGACAAAGGTGGTGAATGTCCCCTCCAAGATCAAACCGTGGCATATGGTCCTGGAGAATCACGCTTCATAGAGGAAAAGAGACATTTTGCCAAACCGATTGCCATATCGCAGTTAGTTGAATTGGATCGGGAGCGCTGCATACAGTGTTCGCGCTGTACTAGGTTCTCCGAAGAGATTGCCGGTGAGGCAGAGATAGACTTTTTGGGCCGAGGTGACAGAACCGAAGTGGCTATTTTCCCAAGCCAGCCATTTGACTCCTATTTTTCAGGCAACACAGTACAGATCTGCCCAGTTGGCGCACTGACGGCTAAGCCGTACAGATTTAAATCGCGCCCGTGGGATTTAGAGCAGGTAGAAAGTACTTGTACCTCCTGCTCAGTAGGATGCAGAGTCGCCGCCCAATCATCGGCCAATCAAGTTGTACGATATCTAGGTATCGACGTGGACGAAATAAATCAATCATGGTTGTGCGATCGAGGCAGATTTGGATTTGAGTCTATATATTCAGCCAACAGGCTTCAGGCCCCCATGATGCCAATTTCCGGGAATCTACAAGATGTTTCATGGCCTCAGGCCATTGAAAAAGTCGCCGAAGTATTTGCCGAACACCAATTGAAGGGTGCCGATAAGATCGGAATCATAGGCGGTAGCAGGTTGACAAATGAATCAGCCTATGCTTATACCAAACTGTTTAAGGGGTTGATCGGAACCGACAACGTGGATGCAGCTCCGTTTAACTTGGGATCGGTTAATTCCCTTTACGGTCTTAAAACTGCGACTATAAACGAAGTTGCCGAATCCGACTTAATCATTACGATCGGCTCTAATTTGAAAGAGACAGCTCCTATTTTGTTCTTAAGGATAAGGGATGCAATTCTAAAAAGAGATTCAAAATTGGTCGAAGTGGGACCCTATTCAACCCCACTTAGCGAATACGCAACTCATGTTAACATTAACTTTTCTAATTTTAGCGAGGTAATTTCCAGCCTGTTAAACGGCGGGAATGGGAGTGACGATAAGCAAATAACTTTAGCCGCCGAACTTTTAAAGTCAGTTGCGCAGACAGCTGATGCAAATGTCTCAGTTGCAATCGTGTATTCAAGTATTGACGCCAATAGGCCTCTGGATAATCTAGAAGCTGCATTAAGTAAATTAGCCACCTTCTTCTCGCCAGTTACGGTTCGGTTCTTACCGGTCTTGTCCAAGCCGAATGCTATGGGAGTATTAGATATGGGCATGTATCCCAATCTACTTCCCGGACGGTCAGTTTTGAGTTCTGCCAAATTGCTCAAAGAAGTTGGATGGGAAAAATTACCAACAAAAGTCGGTGTGGACGCAACGAATTTACTTGAAATGGCTGCGGCTTCTAAACTAGACACTTTGGTTTTAATCGGAACCGATATACTGACAGATTTTTATGATCTTGAACTTGCAGAAAAAGCTGTTGCCAACGTTAAAAATTTAATCTGTATAGATACCCATATCAATTCCACAAATGCAAAGGCGACCTGCGTATTGCCAGCTTTGTATGATGCAGAACGGAGTGGAACTTTTACAAATATGGAGGGTAGGGTTTCAAAGATTGCAAGTAAGGTTACGGGTCCCTCACTGGCAGTTGACGATTGGGCAATTGCTGTTCAAATTGCCGATTCCATGGGAGAAGATATGGGTTTTGAGTCCCTTGAAGAGATTCAAGCCGAGATATCTCAGGTTGCCCCGGCTTACTTCGGATTTTCAAAGGGTCTAAATGTGTTGGGTGAATCTGGAGTGGTTGTACCTATGGGTTCAAAACCAGTGTCAATTGAAAGACGGCCTCACGATCCAATTGAGGTTCCCGGCATAGCATCAACCAACCATCAAGGTACACCTCTTTATGCGGGTGCGGTAATACCTTCTGAATATTCCGATGAGAACACCTTCAAAGTTGGATCGGTTTCGATGTCCTATTTTAGGTTGGTCGACGAATTTAAAGAGATTACTTTGGAGTCAAAATCTGCGGTATCGAGCGGTACAAGTGGCGACGACAAGAATAGCAAATCTAGGCCAGCCGATCAAGATCGAAATATTTGTGAAATGGTAGTAGTCGAATCTTTGATGGACGACGGTACGTTAATAAAGAGTGCCGCTACTTTGTCTGAAATTAAAACTGATAACGTAGCCAAGATATCGCCTTCACTGGCAAATAGCGTGGGATGTCACGCCGGAGATTCGATCAAGTTGAAGCTGGGGTCAGCCGAAGCAGAATTTGATGTAGTCGTAGATTCGGGAGTTGCCGAAAATACGGTAATTGTTAAGAAACTCGATGCATCTAAAGTGCTTTACGGTTCTAACGGTTTACTGGTAGAGGTTAAAAAATGATTTTTGGAACAGATCCGCTATTTTTGGGACATATAACCATTGGCGTGGTCATAATTGCCATAGTTAGGGTGTTGGTTGCCTTCATTGCTTTACTTGTTTCTGTAATGTTAATGATTTGGTTTGAACGTAAGGTCATTTCGGACATGCAAAACAGAATCGGACCCAACCGAGCAGGACCCTACGGCCTTTTGCAGTCATTGGCTGATGGAATTAAGTTGTTTTTTAAGGAAGATTTGGTTCCTGAACGTTCGGATAGATTTGTATTCAAACTCGCACCTTATTTGGCTACCGTTCCAGCATTTCTTACTTTCGCCGTTATCCCAGTGGGCGGAAATATAACCATATTAAAACATACGTTTGAACTTCAGGTTGCCGACCCTCCAATTGGAATTTTATTGGTACTTGCACTTTCTTCAATTGCAGTATACGGCGTAATGCTGGCTGGATGGTCGTCAGGTTCCAAATATCCGCTGATTGGTTCGGTAAGGGCGTCGGCTCAAATGATTTCATATGAAGCCGCAATTAGTCTCTCCGTCGCTACTGCCGTTTTGGTGAGCGCACTTACAAATCCAAACGTCAACTTCTTGTCGACAAGGTCAATCGTAAATGCTCAAGCTACTTCATTTCTTCATTGGAATTTGTTTGAAGTCGGAATAATACCGTTTGTGATATTTATGATTGCAATCACCGCCGAAACCAACAGGCCTCCGTTTGACTTTGTGGAAGCAGAGCAGGAGCTTGTTGGTGGATTTAACACCGAATATTCGTCCATTAGGTTTGCCCTGTTTTACTTGGCGGAGTTTATGAACACTATCACGATGTCCGCTATCGCTGTTACATTGTTTTTAGGGGGTCCAGACGGACCTGGATTCCATTTTTTGACCTGGCTGTGGCCGATACTTTGGTTTGTCGGTAAGACTTTGATATTTTTGTTTTGTTATGTTTGGGTCAGAGCCGCTCTTCCTCGGTTGCGGTACGATCAGTTAATGGATTTGGGATGGAAGTTTTTAATTCCCATTTCACTTGGATGGCTTTTGATAGTCGTAGCATTGAGGTTGCCGACTACAGACACTCAGATATTGATAGCTTTTGGAGTCATCGTCGTTTTGTGCATATTTTCCGGTTTATTCTTGAAGCGTACAGTACAGGTAGGGAACCAAAGAACACTGTCCAAAGAGAGTCTCAAGCTTGCGACTTCCAACGAAGGTCGGCTTAATGTCAGCCTTGAGGATGTAGTGGGAGGTAGAATTATCCAATTGCCAGGTATTGACGAAGATGAATCAGATTACGGAAACGATGAAGATAATTCGGAATCTTTTGTAGTCTCTTCGACTCATTTAGATCCTGATTCAAATGAGTCCGAAGGTGCAGGTGATGACGAATGAGTCGGAATTTTTTCGGTGGCTTTAAGGTAAGTTTTAAACAAATTGTCGAGCCCAGGGTTACAACTGAATACCCCAAAGAAAAGAAACCAAAGCCGCCAAGGGCTCACGGTCGACATGTCCTGAACCGCTATGAAGACGGGATGGAAAAGTGTATCGGTTGTGAACTGTGCGCCGGAGTTTGCCCTGCGGACTGTATCTATGTGAGGGGTCTTGATAATCCTGTGGACCACCCGGTGTCTCCAGGAGAACGATATGGATATGTCTATGAAATTAACTATTTAAGGTGTATCCATTGTGACATGTGTGTTGAGGCCTGTCCGACTGAAGCCATAACCGAGTCAAAGCTCTTTGAGTTTTCGTTCGTTTCTCGCGCAGATGCCGTGTATACCAAAAAAGAACTGGTAGTCGATGACGAAGGCAAGCCGAAGCAGATGCCCTGGGAGGATTGGCGAGAAGGAGAAGACGAGCATACATCGGCTTGGATGCGCGCAACGTCGCCTGCGGGTAACGCTGAATTTGAAGGAGTCGTAGCTTGGTCACACGAGTTGGGTTACGGATCTAGGCATCCCGAAGGCGGGCAGAGCGATAATCGTGACGATGAACTTACGGGAAATATCCAATTAACCGACATCAAAAAAGGTCATATCCCCGTGGAGTTTGGAGGTAAGGTAAAATGATAGCAACGGCTTACCCTGATTCGATCACCTTTGCTTTATGCGCCGTCGTTATAGTTGCTGGTGCTTTGGGAGTTGTGCTCTCGAGAAACCCCGTTAGAGCGGCTCTAAATCTTGTAATGACTTTGTTTGGAGTGGCGGTATTATTTGTCGAACTCAGTGCGGATTTTTTGGCTGTAGTTCAAATAATAATTTATGCGGGTGCTATAGTGGTGCTGTTTCTTTTCGTTATTATGTTGCTCGGCATCGACAAACGCGAGAAACTGGGATCCGAACCGCTTGCTTTGCAGAGGACAATAGCGATTGTAGTCGGGTTGGCATTTTTGGGAATGATAATTGGATATGGCTGGGGTAATTTTAATTCCCATGGCTCATATAGCGTTATAGGAGTTGCAAAAGGCGGGGACAGAGGAATTATAGAACTTGCCAAAGCGACATTTTCCTATTATCTGCTTCCCTTTGAAGTTACTTCAGTTCTATTAGTGATTGCAATAATTGGTGCTGTCGTGCTTATTGCCAGATCCGGCCATGAGGATCAGGATGGTCAAATTATTTCAAACGATCAAGTCGAACCCGTTGACGGAGACCCTAAGGCTGTTAGTGTTGACGACGAAGACGAATCGAACGAGCAAGATGATATCGAGCAGGACGAAGATTCCATTACCGAATCAGGGTCACAAGATACACAGGTAGGCGAGGAGCAAACGGTTTAAATGTCAGTAGGTTTAAATTATTATCTAATATTGGCTGCAGTTCTATTTACTATAGGCCTCGTCGGTCTTTTAATCAGACGTAATGTTTTGGTTATGCTTATGTGTGTCGAATTGATGCTAAATGCGTCAAACCTGACTTTTGTTGCCTTTGCCTCGAAGCTTAAAGATGTTGGAGGACAGGCGGACGTATTCTTTGTATTGGTAGTTGCCGCAGCTGAGGTTGTAGTCGGACTTGCAATCATTGTTTCGATATATAGGAAGCGGTTGGGTGCAACAGCCGATGATCTGTCTTCGCTAAAGGGTTAGTTGAATATGAAATTAGTATTTTTAATACCGGCATTTCCTCTTTTGGGTGCGTTGTCGCTGATATTTTTTGGTAGAAAATTAAAAGAGCCGCTGGCGGGTTACATTGCCACGCTTGCGGTTGGAATGTCTTTTGTTTTTTCAGTGGTTGTCTGGTTGGCATTTTTGGGGTACCACTCGAGCGTATTTGTTGAACATCTTTTTGTTTGGATAAACACTGGGAGTTTCAAAGTTGACGCCGGCTTGAGAGTGGATCCGCTGTCTTTGACGATGGTACTGTTTGTGACGGGTGTATCGACTCTGATTCATTTCTACTCAGTTGAATACATGCATAAAGACATTGATTTTCCAAAGTTCTTTTTGTACCTTAACTTATTCGTTACCTCTATGATTATTTTGGTGTTGGGTAACAACATGCTACTCACATTTGTAGGATGGGAGGGCGTTGGGGTTTGCTCTTACTTCTTAATTTCTTTTTGGCACGAAAGACCGTCTGCGGCATCTGCTGGCAAAAAAGCCATGATCGTTAACAGGATAGCGGATGTCGGATTTTTGTTGTCGATGTTTTTGGTGATCCATTATGTGCATTCCCTTAACTACTCGGCGATATTTGCTGCGGCTCCGCATCTGTCAAAATCGGTGGTCGCTGCGATAGTTATGCTTGCTTTCGTGGGGGCTATGGGTAAGTCAGCCCAAGTTCCTCTTTACGGATGGCTGGCCGATGCAATGGAAGGTCCTACACCTGTTAGCGCATTAATACATGCCGCAACTATGGTTACCGCCGGAGTGTATCTGATGGTTAGACTCTCTCCAGTGCTGGCTCTTTCCCCAGATATTGCACATGTCATCACAATTATCGGAATTCTTACTGCCTTTATGGCAGCCATGGCGGCAACCGCACAAGATGACATTAAGAAGGTTCTTGCATACTCAACTGTTTCGCAGTTAGGTTACATGTTCGTAGGGGTTGGAACCGGAGCCTATGCGGCAGCGATATTTTTGATGGTGACTCACGCATTCTATAAGGCACTGTTATTCTTGAGTTCCGGTTCGGTTATTCACGGTATGCATGACGAACAAAATCTCAAGAAGATGGGTGCATTAAGAATTGTCATGCCTATTACTGCGGTGGCATTTTTTACAGGATGGATGGCAATAGCTGGAGTTCCGCCTTTTGCAGGATTTTGGTCGAAAGGTGACGTGCTACTGGGAGCTTTCGGCGAATCATGGTTAGTTTGGATTATCGGATTGGCAACGGCTGGTGTTACCTCGTACTATATGGGTCGAGAGTATTGTCTGGCATTCTTGGGCAAGGCCCGCTGGATGCCCGCCACCGTGAAGGGAAAGAAAAAAAGCGCCAAAGCAGTCAGCCATTCGCCGCATATCGATCCGCACGAACCGTCTTACAAAATGATGATTCCGGTCGTTACCTTGGCGGTGTTGGCTCTTTTGGGAGGATTGCTGAACCTGCCTTTTGCTTCGTCTTTGAAATTTTTGGATAATTTCTTGAAGCCAGCAATAGCTGCCAGCCCCTCATACCTTCATTCCAGCGCATTGACTCAGATTGTGCTCGGCAGTTTGGATGCGATTTTTGCCATAGGCGGTGGACTTATAGCTTATTTTATATGGTCCAAGACCTTCGAAAGACCGGCTTTGGAATTCACTCTATTTAAGAATGCTTGGTATATAGACAAGACGGGTGATGTAGCGATTGCCAGATCTTCGACAAAACTTGCCGAAGTGACCGACGGTGTCATTGAGCCTAAAGTAATTGACGGCGCAGTCGTGGGAGTTACCAAGTTGGTTTTGGCCGTAGGGATCTTGATCAGAAAGCTGGCTTCGGGGTTTGTAAGACGTGAAGCTCTAGTCATTGCTGGCGGACTGGTCATACTAATTATTATTGGTGGATTAAGAGGTGGTCTGTAGTGACTCAAACTAGTTTTCCGTTTCTTACGGTTATCGTGTTGCTGCCGATAATCGGCGGAGTCTTGTTGGCATTTGTGCCTGTTGACAAATTAGCCAAATACCTGGCGCTCGGTGTGTCAGTAGTTTCAGGGGTATTGGCATTGATTGTCATGTTGCTCTTTAAAACCGGAGATGCGGGTTATCAGTTTGTGACAAATCACAGCTGGGTATCTTCTTTGGGGATTGGATGGCACTTCGGAGTGGACGGAATTTCCTTGTTTCTAATGGAAATGGTTGCCTTAATCTTCCCGATTATATTAATAGCTACTGGGGACAAGACAAAGAACAATACTTACTCGGCTTGGTTGTTGATTCTGGAAGGAGCTTGTTTCGGTTCATTTCTATCAATGGATCTGTTCGGTTTCTTTTTGTTCTTTGAACTTACGTTGATTCCTGCTTATTTTCTAATCATTGGATGGGGCGGCAAAGAGCGCAGTAAGGCGGCATTAAAATTCTTTTTATATACGCTGTTTGGTTCGGCATTTTTATTCGCTGCTATGGTTATTCTTGTTGTGATTCATCATAGTCAGACAGGCGTTTTCACATTCGATATTACAAAGTTGGCACATACAAAACTTAGCTACGCCAGTCAAGTTTTGCTATTTTTAGGATTTTCGGCAGCCTTTGTAATCAAGACTCCGATCTTTCCGTTTCATACCTGGTCTCCTAAAGCTTATTCGGAGGCCCCGACATCTGGTTCGATTTCATTGGCATCCATTATGGCCAAATTGGGCACTTACGGTTTATTGAGATTTGATCTTAATTTTTTCCCGCAAGCCAGTTATCGGTTGGCGCCAATATTGTTAACGTTGGGTGTTATTGGAATTATCTACGGAGCCATAGTGGCTGCTGTTCAAAGAGACTTTAAGAGATTAGTCGCATTTTCATCTTTGTCACATTTGGGCTTTGTGGCAATCGGGATTTTTGCCTTTTCGACAATTGCCATGAACGGTGCCATCTTACAGATGTTTAATCACGGTATTTTGACAGCTGCAATGTTTTTGATAATCGGTATGATTTTGGAACGAACCAAGACAATAGATATTTCAAAACTTTCCGGTCTTCAAAAGGCTGCTCCGGTACTGTCGGGCGCGATGATAGTTGTCATACTGGCATCTTTGGGACTGCCTGGAACCAATGGTTTTATCGGTGAATTTCTAATACTTTCTGGTACGTTTATCGGACACAGATGGTGGGCCGTAGTTGCCTTAGGGGGCGTAATTCTGTCGGCGGTTTACTTGTTGTGGGCATACCAACGAGCGTTTCACCGCAAGGCTGAAGAGAGTCACTCAGTTATAAAAGATATGACGATGAAAGAGAAGCTTTATATCGCGCCGTTAATTATTCTGATATTTTTTATCGGTATTTTTCCTTCCACCATGCTAAACAAGATTTCTCCGTCGGTCAATTTGTTGGTGCATCATGTTCAACAGGCCAATCATATTGTTAAACAACCTGCCTATGCGGCGTCCTATAAGAGCGGTTCTGCGGCTTCAAAAAACAAACATTCAAATTTGAATGCGACTGAACTTTACCGTCCTGGCGCACCGACTTCAAGATGGTTATACGCCGCAAAGAGTACCTCTAATGAAACTAATCTACAAATGAAAACGGGGAGCGTTAAATGATCGCCACACAGCTTTTACTTCCTAAGATTTCCTACTTTTCCATATTGCCGGAGATATGTTTGATTGTAGGAGCTTTAGTCATGTTGGCAATGACTTCGGTTACTAGAAATAGGATTACGTCTAAAGTGTATACGGGGATAACCGTATTGGCCGGTATTGCTTCTATCGGATTTTCGATTAAAAACTACCATGACGTTTTAAGATCTGGGGCTCATTTGGTTATCGATAAAGTCTTGGCCATTGACGGATTTTCTGTTTTGGCGGCTATTTTGGTTTCTGCTTGTGTGATCATAGCAGCGTTTCTTACTCAAAATTTTGTCGACCGGGAGAATTGGTCTGGTCCTGAGATTTTTGCGCTTATGTTGTTGGCCGGATCCGGTGCTCAATTTATGGCTGCCGCAAATGACCTTATAATGATATTTCTGGGTCTTGAAATCATGTCTATTTCACTGTATGTCTTGGCGGCTTTAGATACCAAGCGTATTCAAAGTGGCGAAGCCGCTTTAAAGTACTTGGTATTGGGAGGATTTGCATCTGCGATATTCATCTACGGTAGTGCGTTTGTGTACGGATCGACGGGAACTACGAACTTAGGTCAGATCGCTTCATTTTTTGCCACCTCTTACTATACGCACAACGGATTGTTGATAATCGGAATGGTTTTGGTAATTGCCGGTCTCGGATTTAAGGTGGCGGCGGTACCGTTTCATGTATGGTCGCCCGATGTGTACCAGGGCGCACCAAGTCCGTCGGTTACGCTAATGTCGTCGATTGCTAAAATTGGAGGATTCGCAGCGCTTTTAAGAATTTTGATGACCGCTTTGGTGAGCTACAAAGCTGATTGGCAACCGATAATCTATATTCTTGCTGTGGCATCGCTTTTGGTGGGAGCATTTGGCGGATTGGTCCAGTCCAATGTGAAAAGAATGCTGGCATATTCGGCGATTAATCACAGTGGATTCATATTGCTTGGTTTGGTAGCTGCGACTCAAGTCGGAGTCAGTGCAAGTTTTGTATATCTGATTGCGTACAGTTTTATTGCAACGGGTGTATTTTCCGTCGTCACCATTTTGGGTAGCAAAGGTGATCAAAATCACGATATTAGAAACTACAGAGGTTTGGCCAAAAAGCATCCGTATCTAATCTTGGGTTTTGCTGTTTTGTTGTTTGGACAGGCCGGCATTCCTGGAACCGTCGGATTCATCGCTAAGCTTTCGGTATTTGAAGCTTTAGCTAGAAGCGGCGGACCTGGGGCCTACAGTTTGGTGGTTGTCGCAATCGTCAGTTCAGTTATCAGCGCAGTCTACTATTTACGCGTTGTAATCGCTTGCTATTCAAAGCCAGATGAGGAAATGATAATACCAGATCGACTTTTCAGCTCGTCGCTTTCACCTATCTCGCCGATTCAAAAAGCCGACGGCGACATTGGACAAGAACACGAAGGGGTAACTTTACTTGTAGAAGATAAAGTTGAAAATCTTAAAACCGAAGACGTAGATACTCAAGACTTTAGGGTTGGAATCGGTAGTTCGATTGCCGTTATCTTGACTTCTGGTATAGTCGTAGTGCTCGGAATCTTCCCCAACCTTATAATCGATTTAGCAAATCACGCTACATTTATCTTTTAATAGCCTGCCCCTATAGGTTAAAAGCTGAAAATCGTGTTAAATCTTTTCATACAAGATTTGTTACTAGGATCGTTTTCTGTTTCGAAAACTGTTTTCATCGATTCGGTATATTGCATTTGACTTTAAGAACCGTGTGAATTGTTGTCGATATTTTAAGCCACATCGCTACGATTTGAATGGGCGAATTTTAAAGTGGAAATATTTATCCTCCGAGGCTACAATATTTAAATATCATCTGTCGGTAAAAAAAATCGATTATCTATTTGACCATTAAATCCTTGGTTGATTTAATGGTCAATATATTGGAATAAACGGTTTTGCGGGGCAGTTGACCGGTCGACAGATGAAACCAAGTCGACGAATCGAATAAAAAAGGTTGCTTGAGATTGGAGTTATAGGTGGAAGTTCAAGACGATAAATACGAATGTGAAATTAGGTGGACGGATAAAGCAATTCCGCATATAAAAGCTACGAATTATGCAAATGCCGGTTTCGGTCAAGGATTTGCCTGCTCAAAGCAGCATATAGCCACTTTGATGGATCAGATAGTTAAAGTCAGAGGAGAGAGAGCTAAGTATTTTGGTGCCGGCGAAGATGATAAAAACATTATTTCAGATGCGGGATATCTACTTTTGGGATTGCGAACGAAAGCTGAAAAGTATTTTGATACCCTACCGGAAGATTCCCGTAAATTTCTTTTAGGCTATGCCGCAGGGGTCAATTGCTTTTTGGAAAATGCCCGAGTGGAGGATTTTCCGGCCTGGGTGCAAGGCGCTGAATGGATCAAACCAATTTCCGAGTTTGATCTTGTCGCTTTTTGCACCGATATAGCCTTGGCCGCTGGTTCGAGAAATCTAATTCCTTTTATGTCAATTGCTTCACCGCCTGATGAAAATGGCCCGCGGCCGACTCCGCCTGTGTCGACGTTGCCGTCCGGCGGACTTGCCAGTAACGGTTGGGCTATCGGAAAGGATCTTAGCTATAACGGCAAAGGGATGGTTCTGGGGAACCCGCATTTTCCGTGGGTGGGCGAAAATAGGTTCTGGGAGTGTCATTTAACTATAGAAGGATTGGCTGATTGCTACGGGGTTACTTTAATCGGCGCCCCAGGCATACTAATTGGATTTAATGAAAATGTGGCTTGGACTCACACCTTTTCAATAGGCAAACGGTTTCTTATTTATAAATTAAATTTAGTTAAAGATAAACCTGATCATTATTACTATGGCGACGAAATTAGGAAAATGGATATAACCACCGTTAGAGTGGATGTATTAGGTCAAGACGGTATCTCAACAGTCGAAAAACAGATGTACTCAAGTCATTATGGACCTATGCTTAATTTGCCGATTTTGGGGTGGACAAATGATTATGCCTTAACCGTTAAAGACGCAAATGAAGACAACTCATCTTTTATACCGCTGTTTATGAAGATGGATGCCAGCAAGTCTCTTGAGGAGTTTAAAGAAGCGCATAGAACAGAAAATGGAATGCCGTGGGCAAACACTATTGCCGCCGATAAAAATGGCGATACATGGTATATAGATTCGTCCAGAACGGTTAATCTTTCCGACCGCGGTAAATCAATCTTAAAAGAAAAATTGGAAACTGACCCATTAACTAAAATGCTTTACGATAATAAAATTACACTGTTGGACGGTTCGGATCCAGATTGCGACTGCGCCTTTCACAGTGAAGCTCCTGCTTTGGGACTAATTCCATATTCGGATTATCCTCAGATATCCAGAACTGATTTTGTCTTTAATGCAAATGACTCGGCCTGGTTGACAAATCCGAATAAGCCAATTAAATTATCTACATATTTGCAGGGTTTGGAGGAGCCTCCGACGGTTAGAACGAAAGCATGTCTGAGATTTTTGATGTCATATGAACCAAATGGCAAAAGAAAGATGTCGACAGAAGACATGATTAGTTATGCGCTTTCAAACAAGTCACTTTTGGCCGAATTGATCAAAGATCAGCTTGGAGATAGATGTCTGTACTTTGCTCAAAACTTAAAGGAAACGGACGATGTTTGCGTAGATGACCTTAACTCAGTTGCTAATATCTTAAAAAATTGGGATGGCTGTTTTGATCTAAATTCAAAAGGGGCAGTACTGTTTAGAGAAATCGTGGCAGGATTTGAACTAAAGGATCTTAAGGATCAAGGCCGGCTTTTTCAAGATAGTTACGACCCAAATGACCCGTTTAGGACGCCGCGAATTGTGGTTGCAAATGAACAAGCAGATACAATTAAGGATGTCGTCTGTGCAGCTATTAAGACGCTTAAAGAGGCAGACATCGGTTTGGATAGTTCATTGGAAAAATTGCAGTACGCAAATCTGTCTGGTGGTAAATATTATCTGCACGGAGGTCACGAAACAGACGGGCTAACCAATATTGTAACCCCCGTATGTGAGCTACCTTTCTCATCAAATGAGCCTAGAGAAGATTTGGTGGCAATCGGTGATCCTATAGCACAAAGAACGAATAAAACCGGTATTAGAAAAAGCGGGTATGCAATATGTCAGGGAACTTCATTTTTCTATGCCTTGAGTTTCACCGACGATGGTCCTCAGGCTTTCGGATTATTGACATATGGTCAAGATGAAAACATAAACTCTGTTAACCATAGCGATCAAATTCAACTCTATATCGATAAAAATCCGAGAAAACTTCTGTACTCTGAGGGCGAGATTTTAGGAAGCAATGATTTAACAATCGAATTCATTAAAAATTAACGGACTTAGCTGTTGTGTACGAAGAGGTATACTTACGTCGGTTAGATAAATGAGGATCTTCAGGGATAAATGTGGGTACTTGCGTACAAGTAAATGGAAGCCATTGCCCAGATGCAGCTATTCCCTTGTGGGACAAGGGTTCTAACGCTAATCGGTCAAGTTTGCAATTTGCATTCCTCTTGCCGCATCTTGTTTTAAGCAATCAAAAGGGCAGGCATCGTGCCCATTGAGGTAACGCCCATCAGACAACGCCTGTATCAAATGCATTAAATATGATCCGTTATCCCTAACGTTTACCCACATTTATGTTTGGAGTACCAACGTTTAATCTGCTCTAGTTGACTTTATTCATATAGCTTCAAGTGCAGGTGGCGTAATATCTACGTGTTTAATGTTATTTATTGTAACTAGGAATAACTAACATTATGACACGATTGATTATATGATGATAAATTTATCATAGATATCTCAGGTCGATTAACTGGAACTTGCCATAAATGGTTTTTAATTTATTGAATTACAAAGGAGAATCTAGGGATTGTTGAATAAATTATTTGGCTTATCGCCTATTGGCAATTGGCAATTAAGCTCTTTCGTTAATCAAAATTTCGCTCTTCTCTTATCTCTCGTTTGAGTTCGGAGAATCCAGTTATTGTAGCTATGGTATACACAGCGTTAAAAAGATTTACGGCGTCTTGTCCTTTGGGAATGTTGCTTATCACGGGTCCGAAAAATGAATATCCGTTTGGCGGGTTAAACGATATTATCGGAGTCCCCAAATTTTGTCCTGCCCTTTGAATCGCTAGGTTAGTTTCTTTAATAATTGTTTCATCCAGGGTCGTGTCATTAGCGAATTCGGCAAAATTGGGGTCAAGTTTGTTGTCTTTAAGCAAGGATTTAATATTGTCAATAGAAAAAAGTTCGGTTCTTTGCGACATGTTATGAATTTTAAAGCCGAAAACGGAATAAAGCGTACCGCGCATTTCTGGTCCCTCTTTTTGTGAATATGCTTCAATTATTCTATGAAGTTCCAGCCCAAGTTTGTGTATCCTTTTGTAATCGTCGGTGTAATCCTCATCGGTTCTGACTTCGTTGAGTAATTTTAGAGATACATATTTCCAGTTTATGCTTAGGTCGATAAGGTCAGTCAGATTCACTGCCCATCTTGAAGTTATCCAGGCCCATGGGCATACCGGGTCAAAGAAGAAATCGATTACTTTTGGAGATTCGTCATTCATCTAAGATATTTTAGTCAACTGTGGATTTGGTCGTTCGCTATCTATATTTGCCAGGTAATCCAATTTGAGATAAACCTGAATACGGTGAAATGCTCAGTTGATGTAACGGTAATTACAGCATAACTAATGTAAAGTTATAATTTGGACAAGATATTGGACAGGTCTATTCCAATAAGAATACATACCAAAGTCATTACGCCTACATAAATTACCGAGATCATCCATCTCAATCTGTGTTGAGCGATAAAGAATCGTCTGATCCCTATTACATCAAACACCAATGCAACAATACCGATAATTAGTCCCACGTATGGAGTAAAGTTACCAGCAATTCCGATGAACGGAAGGATAAAGGGAAATATTATATAGCTGAGCAGACACCTCAGGCCCGAGATAACGATTGATATTGAAAATATTCTTTGGGCTTTGTCTTCCTCTTGTCTGGATTGTTTTTTAATGGATTTAATTGCCAATAATTTACAGGCGCACTTGTCTGCAACCGAAACTTGATTAAGCGTGTTTCGTGCTTCCAATAAGTCTGATTTCATAAAGTTAACTACCTAAAAAAATTAATCTGACAACATTTTAAATGTTTATCAACCTATATATATTGCTTATATCCTAAAACCGCTTTACTTTAAAGTTAATTAAAAACGGGGATCGTAATAGTTTGTTAATATCATAGTTTATTACGGACTTCTTGCAATCAGTCATTGAGCTCAAGATTCCGCTAATTAAATTACGGCTTTATATTGCTTCAAACAGCTTAGGCCCGCCTTTAATCGCTGCTAAATTTGTGATAATCGTTGTGTTTGACGGAAGTTTAACGCTGATTCTTGAAGCATTTCCTCCTCCTAAATACAAATGGTCGTAGTGTGTCAGGCTATAGAGAATATCCAATGCCTCCAAAACTAATTTTGACCACTTGTTAATTTTCATAGATTTGCGGGCCGCATCGCCAATTATTTCATCAAATGACTTATTGTTTTTAAAATTCAAATGGGCTATTTCCATGTGAGGCAGTAATTTACCATTAAAGAACATCCCCGTTCCAAAACCGGTGCCGAGAGTAGCCACAATTTCTAGCCCGCGCCCTTTGATTGCGCCGGCGCCTGCTAAGTCCGCATCGTTTACGACGTGGACTTCAAGGCTGAGACTTTTTTCCAATTGTTGTTTGAGATTAAAGCCGCTGTACATATCAGCTATTTTTTTAGATGGTTTTTTTGACTTGCCCGGGCCTTTGGGAAGCGAAAGATTTGGTGCGGTGAGCACTATGCCATTTCGTACCATTCCGGGAAACCCTACGGCTACCCTGTCTGCTTTGGGGAGTTGCGTCGATAGCTTTATGAGATTTTCCACCAGTGTTTCAGGATAGCACGGGTATGGTGTAGGTACCCTGAGTCTCTCGTGTAAGAGTTTGCCGGTATCGGAGACCAACGATGCCTTAAGGCCCGTTCCTCCAATGTCAAAGGTGAGTGTTGCCAATGAACTTGGCAGTTGAGTCTTGCTCGGTAAACTCTTTGTCGCAGCTTTTCTCGGTGCAACAGCTTTACTTGTAGTGGTTTTACTAACCGTGGCTTTACTTGCTCTAGTAAGTTGATTTTTAGCGACGGTCTTTTGTATCCCGGTGCTTTTTGATGTAGTTTGGGTAACTCGTTTTGGAGTTGTTTTTGTAACCGCTTTATTTTGCTGTCGACCTGTGCCTAATCCAGTTGAAGGACGGGCGACGGTGGTTGTTTTTGAAACTGGTGTGGAGTTTTGATTGTTAATTCGTTTTGTAACCATAGCTTTACCTTAGCAAACGGTCACGTGTTAAATTTGCTCACAACTTAAATTAAATATTTAAGCGAGCTAATTAATCCGTTGGGCTGAAGGTTCAGTTAATAAATTAAGGTTCCGACATTAATTTCGCTTCCAAGCAATTAGGTCCTATTTGACCAGTACCGATCTATTCAGTTGTTGATTGAAAGTTCGGGTTATCTATTTGCAGGTAGACTTTAAAGCAACCGAGCATTTATGACAAATCTACATAAAATAGGTGGTAGTTGTCATTTAATGCGATCGTTTTAAATTGTAATATTGAGGAATGGTAATGAGACACAGAATATTCGTTTTGGTTCTGGCGAGCCAGCTATGAGGTGGTTTACAGCGGATTTACATTTCGGACATACAAATATATGTTTATATGCAGGTCGCCCATATGAAAATGTGGATGAAATGAATGAAGATTTAATTCGGCGATGGAACCACAAGGTAGCTCCAGTGGATGAGGTCTACGTTTTGGGTGACATTGCAATGGGTAAAATTGACCAAACACTCAATTTGGTTACCGAATTACACGGCAAAAAAGTTTTAGTGCCAGGTAATCATGACAGATGTTGGAGGGGCAACTTGAAGAAAAAACATCGTGACACTTCAACGAACTGGATGGAAAGATACGAAGATGTTGGTTTAAACATAATTGAAGGATCCTTTGAATTCGATTTAGCTGGGGTCAAAGTTCTTGTAGATCATTTCCCCTATCGCGGAGACAGCAGAGATGAAGAACGTTTCGTTGAGTGTAGACCTGTAGATGCAGGATTATGGCTCTTGCACGGCCATGTTCACGAGAAGTGGAGAGTAATGGATAAGATGATTAACGTTGGAGTAGATGCTTGGGGAGGCTATCCAGTTTCGGAACTTGAATTGATTGAGCTCATAGGCCACAAGCCGCAAAATTGCGTGCCGCTTAGTTGGTCCTAAAGTTGGCTTAGCGAAACTTGAATTTGACTTGCAGCGGAATTAGCCATCAGGTATTGTCTATCTAGCAGATAAAAAGTAAACTTTTAAAGCAGCCAACTAACGGCTAAAAACGTAGATGAGACTTTAAGCGGGCGATTTTCATTGTCAAAGTGAGTTAATTTAGCTCCCCTGATCATACTAAAATTTATATTAATGGTCGATTCACCAAATCAAACAAGTTCAAAGAATAAGATAACCAACAAGACAATATTGTATTTTGCTATTTTTGGTGTACTGTTGTTGGTTGTCGGTATTTTGATCGGAACGATGATAACAGGAGGCGGTGGGTCTGCACCCATTAAAAAAGTGGCTGTTAAAGTAACTACAACTGTAACTAAACCACCTAGCTGTAGCGCACCCACCATTCCAAACAGCAATTTACCGTTGGTTGGAGTTTTGGAAATTCCTTCATTGTCGATGATTGCACCGGTTACAGACGGCGTTTCCGATAGCGTCATTGCCGTTGCGGTAGGGCACAATGTATCTACAGCTTGGCCTAATCAGCCTGGAACTTCTGAATTGAGTGCACACGACGTTGCGCAATTTTGGGATTTAAATCAACTTAAGGCTGGAGCGGAAGTTGACTATTACGTGCCCTGTCAAACAGAAACGGTACTAAAGGTAACTACCTCACAGGTAGTTACTACCAGTACGACCGTTTATGACCTGCCTTACAACGGAACAATCTTAGAAACATGTTGGCCAGTTAATACTCTGGCTTATACTAACACAAGGCTGCTGGTGGATACTCAGGTTGTCAAAACGCAACCAAGTTTAAAACAGTTGGTAATCCCAAACTTTCCGCCAGCTCCGAACGTGAACATACCGCCAGCTCTGTCAAATTTGGGCTTGAGCTTGACTAACAATACTCAACCGATGGGCGAGATGCTAACTAGCGGAAATTTAAATCCGACTTTTTTGCAAACAAATGCTCCAATGAATTATGAAGCTAGCGCCCTGGAAATTTGGTTTGGAATTATTGATTCTCTAAAGTATTCAAATTCCAGTTGGTTTGCCGATTTTTCGAAAAACGTGGCCTATCCCTCGCAGTTTAACGGGGACTCTGTTTCGGGATACTATAAGGCAATGATAGTTACGATTGCAGGCACGGGAAGCAATGTGAGTTCCATGAATATGCAGGCTGAATTAGGTTTAGCTGGTGGAATCTATTCTGTCAGTGCAACAGTATCAACTGTTAAACAAACTGTAAACGGCAGCAGTCAGGATTATTTTTATTTAACAAACTTCACAGCCACGAAGGTTTGATGTCGCACTGATTTAAGTTTCGTGACTGTTAATCAAACTTTAACTATTAAAGTTTAAGTTGTTTATTTTTTAAAATCGAAATCGGTTGTTTTGATATTTTAAAATCGCACTTTTGCTATGGTTTAACAAAGCTGTAGTTACAGGTGGCTCCTTTTAAGTCATCTGATTTGACTTCAAAATTTGAAATATCTTTGAGCATAGTCAGTGTGTCAAATGCTTGACTTGGAGCCATCGTTCCGATTCCGCTTGCATTTTGAGCCGACAAAATTAACATAATTGCCGTGGTCCCATATATGTCTATTCCGTTAAAAATTCCGTAGGACGAATTTGAACCTGCAGTAGCTTTGACGTATATATCGTATGTTGCTTTTCTTCTGCGATCCGCATTAGGTCCTTCAGGTAAAAACTTTGTAGATTTTTCAAGCAGCGGAATAGCCAATCTTGTCAAAGGAGTCATGAATTTAAGGACCTCTCCCACCATTTTGTTAACGCTTACATAACATGAAACATCGGCATTTGGGTGATGAAGTCCTACAGTTGTCTTTTCACCCCACGGGATCTTCAGCCGTGAAAGATTCTTATCCAAAAAGCTGATTTCGTCAATTTTGCCTGGGTCATCCGAATTGACAAAGGCCATAATGGCACTTTCTGCAGTTCCTCTGGTCGGTATCCAATGAGAAATGACATAAGTTATCTCAATGCTTGCATGTTCGTTTTCATCTAAATCTGACAGGCATTTATTACTGATCAGATCTCCGGGAAGATAATCAAAACCGCATGCAGGAACTATAAAATTTTGTTCAGGGTTAAAATTGTTATATATCCATTTCATAAATTCGGGCTCACCGGTTGAATCTATGTAGTTGGTTTTGGTTTCGTTAGCTACCACGACTGGCAATTTGCCTAATTTGCAAAACGGACCCACCGTCGAAATTACGGTATCGATTTTTTCGTAAAATCTTTTTAGAGAATCCTCATCGGTAACGTCTACGCTAACTACTTGGTATTCATCCGGATTTGACTTAAGTTCATTTAGCGACGATTCGTCAAGAACTTCATATAATTTTGATTCGTTTCTAATTCCTACGGCAAAAGGAATCTTCTGAGCTAAAAGTTCTTTTACTACCAAACGTCCGGTATATCCGGTTCCCCCTAAAAGTCCGATTTGATTCACAATATAAAGGGTATCACAATACACAGCATTAAAGACAAATCTTGGTTTGTATAAATGACGACCGACGAACCAAAGGTATCTATATATTTTTGAGTTAGATGTCGACAACAGGCAGTATTTCTAATCTACAAAATAGTTGTATGATACAAGCAACTATATGCTATAATAGATTATTAAAAGCAAATAAATTTGGTGTTTAGCAATGGTCGCTTCAAAAATGGTCGTCTCAAATCATGCCGATGATAAATGTCACAGGTAAATACGGGTATGGACAATAAAGATTCTGGAGAGCTCTTGGATTCGATTGAAAAGGTCCTAAGTAGTCTTGGAAGATCTTGCCTGAAAATGACTACTAATCTGAACAGACCGGTCAATAATCATCAAATCGATCGGTCGGCATATTGGATATTGGTGTTTGTGGGTGAAAATGAACCAATTCGGCTTTCGGATCTCGCAAGCAGATTAGGTGTCGATGTGTCGACGGTATCAAGGCAAGTTAAAACACTTTTGGATTTAAAGTTTTTGTCCAAGACAGGAGACGATAACGATAAGAGAGCTTCGCTTTTGGTTACTACCAAAGCGGGACAAAAGTATAAGGCCGAAATTTCTAAGATGCGAAAAGCCACCATTGCGGATGCAATGAAAGATTGGCCCGAAGTCGATAAGAAAACTTTGCTTGAATTAATGGATAAGTTAGTCGCGGTTTTAGCAAATAATTGCGGAAACCATTTGGAAAGGTAACAGAACTGGAATGACAAATAAAAAAGTCCGAGGGGACGATGTCTCTGACACTAAGTCTACAGAGACAGATATTCAAAACGATACACTCGTACCAGATAGCACTGAGGCACCAGATAGCACTGAGGTAACGGGCAGGCGTGTGGTCTCCAACGAACAAGATCAGATTCAAATTGATCCTAACGATGTTTCAAAAGTACATATGAGCCATAGGCAGATACAAATAGTGTTCAGCGGTTTGATGTTGGGAATGCTACTTGCGGCCTTGGATCAGACTATTGTATCAACGGCACTTCCGACTATAGTCGGTTCCCTCGGAGGACTTGACCATCTCAGTTGGGTGGTAACCGCCTATCTGTTAACTTCGACAGTCTCGACGCCACTGTATGGGAAAATTTCGGATTTGTACGGTAGGAAACTAATATTTCAGGTAGCGATTGTGATCTTTTTGGTCGGTTCCATGTTGTCGGGACTTGCGCAAAACATGAATGAACTTATCGCATTCAGGGGGTTACAAGGTCTCGGCGGCGGCGGTTTGATGTCTTTGGCAATGACCATAATAGCAGATATAGTGTCTCCAAGAGAACGAGGTAAATATCAGGGTTATACAGGAGCCGTCTTTGGCTTTGCATCGGTCGCCGGTCCGTTAATCGGAGGATTCTTCGTAGATAATCTTTCATGGAGATGGGTTTTCTATGTTAATGTCCCAATTGGGATTGTAGCCCTTATTGTTACCTCATCGGTATTGGATCTACCGTTTCACAGGAGAGATCACAAGATAGATTATATGGGTGCGGCAGTCTTAACGGCAAGCGTTGTCCTTCTATTACTGGCCTTGGTTTGGGGAGGAATTACCTATCCATGGGGATCGTCTCAAATTATTACAACAATCGCTATAAGTCTGCTGTTACTTGCGATATTTTTGTATATCGAAACTAAAGTTTCTGAACCTTTTGTCCCACTTAGATTGTTCAAAAATTCAATCTTTAGCTTTTCGTCGGCAATTACCTTTTTGATGGCAATGGCTATGTTTGGAAGCATAATATTTTTACCCCTTTATCTTCAGCTCGTTAAAGGAGCTTCTGCTACCATATCAGGTTTGGAACTTATTCCGCTGATGGTAGGAGTTTTAATAGCGTCAATTGGGAGTGGCCAGCTAGTAACAAGAAGAGGAAAATATAAGATATTTCCAATTGTGGGCGGACTATTTTTGACTGCTGGCATGGTGTATTTTACGACTTTGAAAAACTCGACGTCATATTTTGAACTAAGCATCGGAATGATTCTTGTTGGTTTTGGAATTGGTTTAATGATGCAGAATATGATATTGGCAACTCAAAATGCAGTTGAGATTAAAGACATTGGAACCTCGACCGGTCTTGTGAGTTTCTTCAGATCCTTAGGAGGATCTTTCGGTACGGCTATCTTTGGAACAGTTTTGGTTAGTCAGTTAAATGTTTGGCTTCCTAAGTATTTGCCACCGGCCGTTTTAAAGAAGGCAAAAATTAATGCCTCTCAGACTTTGAGTTTTACGCCGAACCAATTAAAAGGCATGCCACCTATTATTAGGCATGGCTTGATTCAAGCTTTTTCGCATTCTGTGGACAAAGTCTTTGTAGTCGGTATTCCTATTGCAATTATTACTTTTGTTTTAACTCTGTTTATTAAAGAGATTAAATTAAGAAAGTATTCTGGCATTGGCGGACACAACGTAGCCGCAGGTAGCGCGGACAAAAAAGCGACTGCCGGCGATTCGCCGATAGATTCGGATCCTGAAAACATTATGCCAATGGGAATGCACTAGAGTCAAAGCGGATTAGTGAAATTAAAGTTTTAGGCGACGAGTACGTATCCACTATAACGGTACCCGTATTCAATATAACGACAATAGCGACTTCGCATGGAACCCTTAACGATACACATTTTTTTAGTGTGTCATGTGTTGCCATTAGCCCATAGTTATTCTTGGATGAGTGCCTAATAGTTTTTCTATATGGTTTAATTCTAAAAGGCTCAAAGATGATTTAAGATGAATTGTAGATAAGATTAGTCAATATCGTCCATACTCATTCGTCCAAAGCGACCAGCAATATTCAAATGGTCAATCTATCAAAATTTTTAATGCATCAAAACATATGGTCAAATTGACCTAATATATAGATGTAGGATGCAATAGTCTGTTGTTCCGTACTATCTCAAATGTTAATTTAGTCTTGTATATCCACTATTTGAGACAATTAATTTGATAATTTTTATATAAGCCCTTTTCTGATTAGAAAGAATGAAAAATGTCGGCAATCGTTGATATAAAAGCAAGAGAAATTTTAGATTCGAGGGGAAATCCAACCGTTGAAGTCGACGTAATACTCGAAACGGGGATAATGGGTCGTGCTGCGGTTCCCTCTGGCGCTTCCACTGGCAGTCACGAAGCCGTCGAATTACGAGATTCGCAAAAACGTTATTTGGGTAAAGGCGTAAAGACGGCAGTCAACAACGTAAATACTGAAATTAAAAACCACATTGTCGGGCGAGATTCGTTTGACCAAATTGGTCTCGATGACGCTATGATCAGCCTTGACGGAACTGTGAATAAGTCCCGTCTTGGTGCCAATTCCATACTTGGAGTTTCATTGGCTACGGCTAAGGCCTCTGCATTTGAAGCGGAATTGCCGCTTTTTAGGTACATAGGGGGCGTTGTTGCAAGAGTTCTGCCAGTACCTTTGATGAATGTATTAAATGGGGGAGTTCACGCCGATAATAAGGTTGATTTGCAGGAATTTATGATAGCTCCCGTGGGCGCGGCAAGTTTCAGCGAGGCGCTCATGTGGGGAGCGGAAACCTACCACAGTTTAAAATCTATTATTAAGTCTCTCGGCTTGTCTACTGGTGTTGGCGATGAAGGCGGATTCGCTCCAGATCTGGATTCAAATGAAAAAGCCGTAGAGCTATTAGTAAAAGGAATTGAAGCCGTCGGATTAAAACCGGGCGAAGATATCTCAATAGCTTTAGATCCAGCTGCCTCAGAATTTTATGCCGAAGGATCATATCATTTAAGTGACAGAGATAAGCCTTTGAGTTCGTCCGACATGTGCGAATATTGGGTCAAACTGGTTGAAAATTATCCTATTATATCCATTGAAGATGGCATGCACGAAGAAGACTGGGACGGGTGGAAGCAACTTACGGATCTGTTAGGTTCAAAAGTTCAATTGGTTGGCGACGATGTCTTCGTTACCAACACGTCGCGTTTGGAAGAGGGAATTGAAAGGGGAGTGGCGAATTCAATTCTTATAAAGGTCAACCAGATAGGCTCGCTTTCTGAAACAATGTCCGCCATTGAAATGGCCAAACTCGCCGGATATACTACTGTAATGTCGCATAGATCCGGGGAGACCGAAGATTCTACGATTGCTGATTTGGCAGTCGCTTTTAACACGGGCCAAATTAAAACGGGTGCTCCCGCTCGTTCTGAGCGAATTGCCAAATATAACCAACTGCTTCGAATAGAAGAAGAGTTGGACAGTTCGGCAGTATATAAAGGCAGGAGTGCCTTTAAAGTTTAAGTTTATCCATGACTACCGCATCGACAAAAACAAACGCAAATAGCAAGAGAATATCGCACAAGAAGAAGCGAACAAAAAAGCTACGCACCAAAAGGCGACCGGTCTTTTTGTTTATATTTTTATGCATTGTCGTATTCTTTGGGCTTGAATTTCCTTTCAACAGGCTCTACAATGAAAACAGGTCATTGGCAGCGCTTCAGACCACCCAATTGCAGTTGCAGGCTTCCAACCAACAGTTGAATAAGCAAATCCAGCAGCTAAATACACCGTCTTACATTGAAAAACTCGCCAGACAGAGATATGGTTTGGTTAAGCAAGGGGAACAGCCCTATGTGGTTTTGCCCAATAATGCCAATCAAAATCCCGTTCCGCCTATTCCGACGCATTTGGGTCCCAACGGATCTGTTGCAAGTTCTTCGAAAACTAATGCCAACCAAAACTTCTTCTCAAGGCTTTTATCCAGACTTGAATTTTGGAAATGACAGTCGAAGTATCTTCGAGGCTGGATATTCCAGCTGCGGATTTTAGCTCATTTGTCCGACAGGAAGATAAAAGATTATTAACAAAGGGCGGTACTTATGTTGCCGATTTGGAATTCGAAGATACATACCACGTTCATTTTTTAAGATCATACGTTGCAAGCGGAATTATAAAATCCATCGACGTATCGACTGCAAAAAAAATGACCGGCGTCATTGAAATATTCACTTCAGCCGATGTGGATTTAGATCCAATAATTCCGGCAAAAATAGTAGACCAGGCAATGGTTCGAGAACTGTTGCCATCCCGTAGGCTCCGCTATGTTGGCGAGCCGATGGCCATGATCGTGGCAAAGTCAAAATCCGAAGCGGAAAAAGCTGCCGAATTTATCGAAGTTGAAATTGACAAACTGAAAGCCGTAGTAGACCCGATTGAAGCTTTGCATACCGACTATTTGCTTTTTGAGGGTTCACAAAGCAATGTCGCTTCTAAGAATACCGAAGAAGATTTTAACGAAGAGAAGTTTTTTGACGGCTGTGAGGTAGTCGTAGAAGAAACTTACTTAATACCTAAGGTCGCCCCTTGCCCGCTTGAAGGGCGAGCAATTTTGGTTAAACCGATTGACGCTGGACTTGAAATTTATGTTTCAACCCAGGCGCCGCACGGGGCTAAAGACTCAATAAGTCGGGCGCTTAAGGTCGACAAAGAGCAAGTGCATGTCATTGCAGGCGATGTGGGGGGCGGCTTTGGGGCAAAAATATCGCTTTACCCCGAGGAGATTTTGGTTGCATATTTTGCTAAAAAATGTAACATTACGCTTAAGTGGGTTGAAACCAGATCAGAGTCCATGATGTCCTTAGGGCACGGCAGAGGTCAAGTTCAACGCGTAAAACTTGGGGGAGATAAAAGCGGCAGATTTACCCACTACTTTTTAGATGTGTTGCAAGACTGTGGAGCATATCCGCTTACCGGAGCTTTTTTACCGATATTCACTCGCTTTATGACCTCTGGAACTTACGATATAGAAAATGTCGTATATCAGTCCAAGTCTGTTGTAACCAATACGAATCCCGTTGTCGCCTATCGAGGGGCGGGGCGACCTGAGGCGGCCTATGCCATTGAGAGAATTGTTGACAAATATGCCAGAAAAGTTAGCATAGATAAAGTCCAACTTAGGAGCAATAACTTTATTAAACCCGAACAGTTTCCATATCAAACTAAATACGGTGCGGTTTATGATTCTGGAGATTATCAAAAAGCTTTAGTCAATCTTTGCCAGATCGGTGACTTAGAGATGCTCAAGGTGAAAAAAGACGAAGTCAACAAGCTTTCGGATGATTCGAGAATCGGAATCGGAATTAGCTCTTACGTGGAAATAACTCACGGAGTTCCAGCTACCGAATACGGCTCTGCGGAGTTGCGAAAAGACGGGATTTTAGAGATTGGGTGCGGAACATTTTCACATGGACAGGGTCATCAAACGGCATATTCCCAGATTGCCAAAGAGGTAACCGGATTTGATTTGGATCAAATTGAAATGGTGCAAGGTGATACGAAATTAATTCCTTTTGGTGTGGGTACGTTTGGGTCGCGATCGATTCAGAGTGCGGGAGTTGCGATAAATGGTGCTTGTTTGCAACTTGTGGAGATAATTAAAAAGTTTTTAAGTCAATATATCAATGTTCCTTTTGAACGAATTGAATTTATAAAATCGGACGGAAATTTTAAATGCGACGACAGGATATACGGTTATGCAGATATTGCTAAGTCGGCAGATCAAGCGGGAATAATTCTTAAAGCCGAATCGGAGTATAAGTCAAACGGACCGACCTTTCCGTTTGGATCTCATTTGGCAATGGTGAGCGTTAATTTAAAGACTTGTCAAGTTAAGCTATTAAAAGTGGTAACCGTAGATGATGCCGGTAAAATTGTAAATCCAGTTTTGGCGATGGGGCAGTTGCACGGAGGAGTTGCCCAGGGCGCCGCAGAGGCTCTTTTTGAAGAAGTCGTATATGATAAAGACGGTAATCTGATGACTTCTACTCTGTATGACTACGGCTTTCCTTCGGCAACTGAATTTCCAAATTTTGACGTTAATTTAATGGAAACTCCCACTTTAATAAACGAATTGGGCGCCAAAGGAATTGGTGAGTCTGGAACGATAGGAATAATACCAGCCGTGGCAAATGCTGTGGCCGACGCCTTAGAAGAGTTCGGCGATTTAAATGTTAACATTCCGATAACTCCCGTTAATATATATAAAGCTTTATATGAAGGCGAAAATCCTTTTTTGCTCGAAGTTGATACGATATGAAAGTTTCAATTATTGTCAATCAAAAAAAATATGATGCCGAAGTCGATACCAGCATGCTACTGGTGGATTTCATTAGGGATATAGCGGGTTTAAAGGCTGCCAACGTTGGCTGTGACACCACCACTTGCGGTGCCTGCACCGTATTGCTGGACGGTGAATCTGTAAAGGCTTGTACGGTATTGACCGTCCAGGCCGATCAAAAAGATGTAACGACCATGGAAGGATTGAACCCTGTGGGAGGGCAACTTCATCCAGTCGTAAAGGCATTTGGACAAACTCATGGATTGCAGTGCGGATTTTGTACCTCTGGGATGATCATGGCGACTGTTTCGATGTTGGCAAACAATACTACGGGTCGAACGCTATCAGAAGATGAGATTCGACAGGGTCTAGAGGGGAACCTGTGCAGATGCACCGGTTATCACAATATTGTTGCCGCAGTTGAATTGGCCCAAGATATGATGATAGCTCAAAAAGACGATTAACTTTACAAGCGCCGTTAGATGATTTTAAACGAATACAAATACATAAAACCTAAAACCGTAGAGGACTTGACGGAGGCAATGTCGCAGAAGTTCGATACAAAGATAATCGCTGGCGGTCAGTCATTGATACCTTTAATGAAAATGGGTTTGACCAGTTTCGACCAATTGGTCGACATATCAGATATTCGTGCATTTAAAGTAGTAAGAATTGTCAATGACTCTATAGAGATTGGTTCGATGGTTCGTCACTGTGACTTGGGTAAGTATGATGAGATAGTCACTAACGTACCACTTTTGGCAAATGTAGCAAATCAGATAGGTGATCCTCAAATACGACATCGCGGTACAATCGGAGGGGCAATATCTCACGGGGATCCGGCTTCTGATCTAGCGGGGTGTTTTGTGGCCTTACGAGGCACCGCCGTTGTTATAAGCAAAAATGGAATTAGGGAAATTTCATCGAGTGAATTTTATCATGGATTTTTGGAAACTGCTTTGGGTGAAGATGAAATATTAGCATCTATAAGATTCCCTTTGACTGCTGGCGATACCGAGTTCTTTAAGATATCCAAAAGAGCTCAAGACTGGGCAATCTCGGGAATGGCGGTAGCTAGGTTTGTAGATACTTTGAGCATGGGTTTGATCAGTATGGCAGCCACAACCGTGTCCGTTGGAATTGATATTCAAGAACTTCATTCAGATTTTGAATCTGTCTATCAAGCGGTTGCTTCAAAATGTTCACCCACGGAGGACATATATGGTACAAAAAACTACAGACTCCATCTGTTGAAGGTTTTCATGAAACAATATGCCGAAAAATATTCCTTTTGATGGCTGTTATGAAATTTATAAGAAACTAGACAGAAG
Source organism: Actinomycetes bacterium (assembly GCA_021852345.1). Lineage (GTDB taxonomy): Bacteria > Actinomycetota > Acidimicrobiia > Acidimicrobiales > JABEUL01 > JAJZNL01. The sequence goes on along the minus strand of JAJZNL010000055.1, from coordinate 44,246 downwards.
TTTTAAATATGAATCCAGATTTCGTTTCAAATAGACTGATTCAGACGGTTGAAAAATGGATACAAGAGTCAAAACAGGTGGGGATGGCTGTATTGGTGTCGGCTAGTGGATCTTCGCCGATGCCGCTTGGATCCATAATGGTTGTAAATTCAGATTCGGAAAGTTTGGGCTCCGTTTCGGGTGGATGCGTTGAACCTGCTGTTATAGGTGAAGTTTTAAGAAGAATAGATCAAGTTTCGAACAATAACAGTGGGACTCCTTATATAGGGACATTTCCCTATACCGACGAAGAGGCATTTAATTTTGGGTTGACTTGCGGAGGCTCGGCAAATATAACGGCTTTCATGCCCGACTGGAACGATTTTTTGCCCCTTCTAAAAGATAGTCTAAAAGCTTCACGATCCTATATTGCAATTGATGTAAGCACGGGCTCTATCTATGGACTATCTGAAATTGGCAGCGAAACCAAATTTGTCGTCTGCCATGGTCGGATTAGAAATCAGGCTGGGGGAGTTGACGATTTGTTCAAGTCAGTTCTTGTAGGCTATCGTGACAATAATATTTCTTCGGGATTCTTCCATGTCGCAGTAGACTCATCTGACAGTGATGACATCACATTCTTAAGGCATGATATGAATTCCGAAGTAGGCGGCAATAAAAGTGACGGCTATTTTGATCTAACCGTGGCAAATGAATACAACATGTTTTTTTATCGTTATATAGGAACTCATAGATTAATTATCGCCGGTGTTTCAGATCATGCTGTTGCTCTATCTGAGATCGGATTAAAAATGGGTTATAGGGTCGTCGTAGTTGATCCGCGCCCTATGTTTTTAAATGAATCTAGATTTAACAAAGAGATAGAACTGGAATTGAAATGGCCAGAAGACTATATCTCTGAAATTCGTGATACCGTTTCCGAAAAAGACTCATTGTGCATGTTAAGCCACGATGAGAAATTTGATATACCAGCATTAAAACTTGCAGTCGACTTGCCTTTCGGCTACGTAGGGGCGATCGGATCCAGAGTGACAGCCGAGAAAAGATTCCAAAAGTTAAAAGATCTTGGTATTGACCAAGAAAAGCTGAGTCGTATTTTTTCTCCGATCGGTTTGGATCTAGGAGCTACCAATTCAAATGAAATTGCTCTTGCGATTATCGCTCAGATCGTTGCAGTAAAAAATTCCAGGTCAGGTAATCCGCTCAATGCGACATTTGGAACTATAACAGCTCGCTAATAGTTTTCTTGCTTGTCGATAATTCGATACCGGTTTCGATAGCCGAAATATTGTTTGGAATTTCGTTTCAAATTGGTTATTTGCACCTGAAAGTAGGGTTGATGTAATTTGGTATAAAATTTCCGACCGATTTAATTTAAAATGGTCGAAATCATTTTCTACTCACGAGCGGATTAATTAGCAACTTCAAAACTACAAGACAATAGAGCCGCTCTCTGTAATATGGCGATAATTTAGAGTTTGTATCTATCCGAACCAGTGTTTGAAAGCTAGGGCATACAGGCGCATTTAACTGTTGGGAAGTTACTAATATAATTTGGGTAAGGGGCGTGCTTTAATTCCGTGTATTATTTAACTGTGTCAAATGCAATTTTAATTCTGGCAGCCGGTAAATCTGAGCGTTTTGCCGCCGGCAAACCTAATACCAATAAGCTTCAGGCCAACTTTAAGGGGAAGCCTCTTATCAAATGGATACTTGACGTGGTCTCTGAAACACAATGCGACGAAAGGATTGTAATACTAAAGGACGATACCTTGACACCTCTGATCGGCGATGAATTCACGGTTCTAATTAATCACTCTGCTGAATTGGGACTGGCTTCATCGTTAAACGTAGGGATCCACTACGCCTTAAACAGCGGCCATTCGTCTGTCGTGGTAGCTTTAGCAGATATGCCTTTTCTGACAATTGATTCATTTAACGCAGTGCTGGACGAAGAAAGTACTTCTCTCGTTGCAACTACCTATGGACAAAAGGTGGGTCATCCGATTAAAATTAAAAAGGAGATGTTTTTTAAGCTGCCCACTGCCGGCGATATCGGCGCAAAACAGCTAATGGCAGATTTTCCGAATATGGTTACATTAGTCAAGGGTTCTGGAAGCCCGGTGGATATTGATACGAAAGAAGATTTAAGTAAATGGAGCTAATTAACGAATTTAAGGTGCCAGTTCCCATAGAAAAAGCATGGGAAGTGTTAACCGACTTGAAGCTCATTGCTCCGTGTCTTCCCGGAGCGGAGTTGGATCGTGTTAAAAATGGAGAATACGAAGGAACGATTAAAGTTAAGGTAGGTCCAATCGTTACCTCTTATGCGGGCGTTGCGACATGGGTGGACAGAAACCATAAAACATATACTGCTATATTAAAAGCTGACGGCAAAGAATCTAAGGGTACCGGATCAGCTGCAGCTGTTGTGCATGCAACCTTGAAACCGATAATAGTTGATGATAATTCCATTACCAGGGTGACGGTTACGACCAACCTTTCCATTTCAGGTAAGGTTGCCCAACTGGGACGTGGTCTTTTGGATGATGTTTCAGGTAAGATTTTAGATATTTTTGCCTCTAACTTATCTAATCTCTTGAATGGCCAACCGATTGAATCCGTAATGAACGGGTCTGAAGGAACCGCTGAGTTGGGATCTGATCATCTGAACGAGGGAGCAAACGAACAGGAAGCAAATATTCAAAACAAAATTTTTGATATTGATTCTGATGCCGTTGAAGGTAAAGTCGAAGAACCTAATCTGGAGTTAAGCCACGAAGAAGAAAAAGGCTTACCTATTGAAAATATCGAGGGGCAAGATGGAATCGTCGTAGAGGATAATTCTGACCCTTCTGGAGATTTATTGTTGGGGCTTAATTTTTCGTCTGAGGAGATTGAATTAGCTGATGATAATTTGCCGATGGCGACGGGTACTTCTGATGATAATCCAGACCAAAATCTAGAATTGACTGATTCATTAAAAGAACGACTTGAAGACATTAGAAGAGACATTGACGAAGCCCGTCAAGCGGCATCTCAAAATGCGAATCTGGAGCAAAGCAGAATCGGAAAAGTAACAGCAGATAATGACGATGACGATAATAATTTGATATCGTCGGTTCCGTCTGAATCGAACGATGAAATAAAATCAGATGAAGATGTGGCTGAAGATCAAGAATACAAACAAAACTCTGAAGCAACAAGTGATGAATCGGCTTTGGGAATTGTAAATCCTATTGTTGCTGATAAGCTTTCCAAATTGGCCACTGAAATAGATTTGGACGATGAAATTGACGAAGTCAATTCAAGGACTCAGGGCTCTAATGCGGATCGGGTTGACATTGAGGGCTCTCCTGCAGACGAAAAGTTGTCAAAACTTTCAAATAGCATCGAAACAGAATTGGATGAAGGCGAAGGGAGTTTGGGAGAAATTGCCATTGGTAACTTTACTGCAGAAGAGATAGACACCGAAGTCGAAGAGTTAGATGATATTAATGCGGTAGAAGCCTTATTGGCCGATGATGAAGACATAACGTTGTATGATCAAGAAGATATTCAAGATTCTGAACCCGGAATGTCTTCTGTCGATTCCGGCGATAGAGCCGATGATAAAGTTGATTTTTTCGAATCGGATTTGCCAATTGATGAAAACCCAGAAAATGTTCCCGAAGAAAATATAGTTGAATTGCAGATTCCTCAAGGCGATCTTCTAACTGACGGGAGTCTCCAAGGATCCAACGGGGAGGTAATTCCGATTTTTAAATCATCAAATGCGAACGAACAGCTAAATTCGCCTGAAGCCTTCGTAACTACCGAAGATTCTAAGGAGGAAAACGGAGAGAGCGGTTTACAGAATTTGGCATCTATTATAGAAATGCCACAGACTTCGGTTAATTCGACTGAATCCGTTAAAACCGGCGAAGAAGCGAATGGTAGAGATTTAGAGACTCATAGCGCATCAAGTGTCGATGAGCTAAAGATTGAAAGTCAACCGAATGAACCAATTGATATATTGGACTTGGTCTCATCTCCATTAAAAAGTCGTCTTAAGCCAATAATTATACCTTCAGTTGGCGTTATTCTACTTCTGATCATTAGACGGATACTAAAGACAAAGAGTCCCTAAAATTGATTAAGTCAATCGATGATTTCGGTTTTGACGAATCCGATTTTTTGGAAGTAGAAAAACTTTTGAAACGCCCGCCTTCGGGACCCTTTAAAGTCACAGTTAGAAATAGAACCACAAAAGGTATTGTTGTAATTGCAAACTACCCTATTTTAAATAGCGGGGTTCCGATGCCGACACTTTTTTGGTTGTTGGGTAAAAAAGAGTCAAAGTTAGTGTCCAGAATTGAAGCTGAATTTGGTTTGAAGTTTGTGGAACGGCTGTTTAACGAAACCGAAATCGATGAAATTCATAAAAGATATTCGGCAATGAGACATGAACTTCTTCCCAAAAATTATGCGGGATTAATGCCTCAAGGCGGTGTTGGGGGAACTGGGCGGGGACTAAAATGTCTACATGCCCATTTAGCCAATTTTCTGGCAACAAGACAGGATGCTGTGGGGAGTTGGGTGGCTGGTACGTGTAAGTTAAATATCGATGAATACGAAAGCGAACTATGATGAATAAGATTATCGGGGCCATCGATTGTGGAACAAACTCGACTCGACTGCTTATAATTGACGATGACAAAAATCAAATTTATAGAGATTCCAGGGTCACCAGATTGGGCCAAAACGTAGACAAAGAAAAAAATTTAGATGAAGATGCGGTCAGCCGAACCTTAAAGGTTTTAAAGGATTATTTTGAAATAGGTCAAAGTTTTAACGTGACTGAATGGGGGCTGATTGCAACATCTGCGGTTAGGGATTCAAAGAATTCTCAATACTTTATTAAAGCCGTTCGCGATCTATTTGGAGTAACGCCGATGCTATTAAGCGGATACAAAGAAGCGGTATTAAGTTTTAAAGGGGCAATGTCGGGTTTGGAATCAACTAAAGAGCGAGTTGTTGTTATAGATATCGGTGGCGGTTCGACAGAGGTTATAAGTGGTCTTCAACTTGACTATTTAAATTCGAATTATGAAGCCGGCAAATTTGTTTCAAATGCACTCGGTGGCTCAATTGATATTGGATGTGTAAGACTTACCGAAAGATTTTTTAAGTCTGATCCTGTCGATAGAAACGACTTAGAAAAAGCGTTTAAATACGTATCAAATTTGTTCACCGTAGTTTGCTCTAGATATCAAAATTTACAAATCGAAAGAGTTTATGCCGTAGCTGGTACCGCTATCAGTTTGTATATGGTTGCCAATGGCATAAAGGAGTACAGTAAACAAGGTGTCCATTTAAAGGAGTTGACCTTGGATCAAATCGAAGCCACGCTCCAATACTTAGCCGAATTGCCACTTAGTAAGCGCCGTGAACTTTCGGGACTCGAAGTGGGAAGGGCTGAAGTAATAGTTGCCGGGGCGTTAATACTTCTGGTGGCGTTGCAAAAGTTTGGCATTAAAAGTTGTCATGTTTTAGAAAGCGATATTTTGGACGGCCTCGCGCTTAAAATTTTACGACAAATCGATTTTTGATTATGTAAATTATAATTAAGCAGATTAAACCTTGATTTTGCGTTGCAGTTTAGTATTTATTTTAAACTAAGATATTGCTTGAAGTGATTGTTTGCTGTAACTTTAAATTACTAAGCGAGATTAAATGTGTAGCAATTTTTAAGGGAATTAGTCTCGTTTTCCAATTCAGGTTAGGTTAGGTTGACCAAGGAAAAGTTTGAACCGGTGTCTTTGAAAGACCTGGTAGAGCAGTCGAGTATAAGAAAAATTACGATCGTAGCTTGGCGTGACTTAGAAGATGTTACCGCCGGCGGCTCTGAAATTCACGCACATGAAATAGCAAAAAGGTGGGCTGAGGCCGGTCTGGAAGTTACTATGAGAACCGCCAGCACCGACAATAATGATTCCGTTGGGATGAGAGACGGATACAAGATTATTCGTAAATCCAGTAAATACAGCGTTTTTGGGCAAACAGTTATCGACGGATTAATTGGAAGAATGCCTGAAGCCGATGTTTTGGTTGAGATTTGGAACGGCATGCCATTCTTGTCGCCGATCTGGTCAAAGGGGCCGAGAGTTGTCATATTGCACCATGTACACGAAAAGGCACTTTGGCGTTCTGTACTACCCATAGGGCTTGCCGACGTTGGGGCATATTTTGAGAAAAAAGTTGCACCCAAATTTTATAGAAATACCAGGGTAATCACACCGTCAACTAGTTCGGCAGATGAAGTCATTGATCTGCTGGGTTGGCCGGATTATCATGTCAACGTGGTTCACCCAGGTGTTAATTCACGGTTCCGCCCGCAGGGTCAAAAGTCTGAGTACCCTTTGATTTTTGCCGTCGGAAGACTTGTTGAAGTTAAAAGATATGATTGGGTTATAAATGCGGTTAATCAACTGCGTAAGCGAGTACCTAATGCGCAATTAGTTATAGCTGGCGAGGGAGCCGCAAAACCGGATCTTTATAAACTTATTGATGAGCTCGATGCTTCTTCGTGGTGCAAGTTGGCTGGTAAAATATCAGATTCCCAACTTGTAAGCTACTACAGAAGAGCGTGGGCTGTAGTTTCAGCATCCATGAGAGAAGGTTGGGGTATGACTCTAACAGAGGCGGGCGCTTGCGGCACTTTAAGTGTGGCTTCAAGAATACCTGGTCACATGGATGCAGTCGTAGACGGAGAGACAGGGTTTTTGTTTGACACGCTAGAACAGTTTGTTGAATGTCTAGTACAGGTAACTACAGATAGGGAGTTGTCCAAACAATTATCAGTTGGCGCCCTTAGGCATTCCTCACAACTTACTTGGGATGCGGCCGCAACCAGGGCATTTCAAATTCTTGATCGCACCTACCGTGAATCGACTGGACAGATCGAGCTCCTATTGCCCAAATATAATAAATTAAAAATTATTAACAGGCGATCCGCCGACAGAGTCTTTGTGGATTTGCCAATAAAAATTAATGATAAAAAAGGTAAATTGGTTGATCTTTCCACGACGGGCGCATTAATATCACAAATTGACAGTTTTTGGTATGAATGCGGTGATGTGATTGACGCTGAAATCGACATCGATTCGGGTGTATTGGACATTGAAGGTACCGTGGTTAGGCACATAAAACAAGAAAACGGAGTTATCGGATTTGGCGTTTGGTTTAGCAGTCAACCAAAATCACTTCAAGAGTTATTATTGAAATTGAGTAGTGACAACGACTCTTATTGATTCGGCTAAATGCAGTATTAAAGAATAGTATCTTGAGGTAACTTCTGTTTAGCTGACCCTAAAGCGGTAAGTAAAGCACATACGATACCCAATGAGCAAATTCCCCGCCAGCCAAATCTTTGATACGTTAATCCTGACAGTAGAGATCCCACGGAAGCTCCCATAAAATAGCAGAACATGTACGATGAGTTAATTCTGCTGCGTGATTGTTCACTGATTGAAAAGATAATTCCTTGATTGGTAATCTGCATCGTCTGCGTTGAAGCATCTAAAATTACTATTCCGGCTATAACGGCTATTATCGAAGTAGTCCCCCAGTATAAAATAAGAAAGGCAACGAACAGTTCAACAGCGGCGATCCAAGTTGACATTTTTTGTTTGCCCTTGTCAACGAATCTTCCGGCAATATTTGCTGCGGCAATGCCTACTAAACCTACCAGCGAGAAAATTCCGACGATTCCGACTGAATAGTTGTAGGGCTTGGAAGTAAGCAAGAACGTGATTGATGTCCAAAGTATTGAAAAACCTGCAAATGTAGTCGCTCCAATAAAGGCTCGCCTTTGAAGTAGTGGCTCATTGAAAAAAAGCTTCCAAGTCGAAATGATAAGGTCGGTGTATTTTGGCTTATGAGATCGATGTTCGCGTGGCAAGAATGTAGCCAAAAGAATTCCAACTATCGCCATAAAAATCGATGCCAAGAAATACACCGTTCTCCATCCAAAAAATTGAGCAATAATTCCGGAAAAACCCCGTGAAACGAGAATGCCGGTTAAAAGTCCGGACATTACTCTGGCCACAACCTTTCCACGGTTAACGGGGTTGGCCATGTCGGCGGCGAACGGTATTAACAGATGTGTTATAACCGAAGTAAGCCCTACAACTATCGCACTTAGCTCGAACATAAATATTGATTTGGCCAGTGCGCTTGAAATTAATGAAATCACCGTAACGGCGGTAATGATTCCTGAAAGTTTTTTTCTGGATATGATGTCTCCCAGAGGAACTAAAAGCAGCAGCCCAAAGGCATAACCGATTTGAGTTGCGGTGACGGCAAGGGAAGTTATGGCGTTACCAGAATTAAAGGTTTTAACCAGTTCATGTAACAATGGCTGAACGTAGTATGTATTGGCCACGGCGACCCCAGTTGCCAATGCCAGCAGAAATATAATTCCTGGGCTCAATCCAGTTGAGCTTATTGTTTCAGGTTCATTTTGAGTTTGCTTGTTGATGGTCACTACTGTATTTATTGTTGGAATTGAGTTAGGCTGATATTGACAAGCGAAAGACGAATATCGAATTTGAATCACTTTTGACCTAATGCAATTACAAATTCGACTTAAAACTTACTTGTATCTCTAATGTATTTAGTTTAGTTAGTAAAACAGAATTGATGACACGATATAGACCTCAATGCAGGCAACCTAAAGGTAATTCCAGCTCGTCTAAATTTTGGCGGGCATCAAAGAGATGGATTCAAATCTATTAAATTTAAGTATAAATTTATTTGTTTTGCCGACGATAAATATCACTGCCGATTTGCGAGAGTCATGACCAGTAAGTTTTAAATACGTAACCGATTTTGTTGCTCTAAAGTAATTTTCCTGAGAGTTGGGACTTTAGTCCCTATTTATTTTTAGGTATTAAAATAACCATGTATATTATGAAGTCTAATGTCGCATTGGGCATGGATTTAGTTGCTTTACAAAGTCAAAATTGGTTAAATTTGCGACTCTCAACTCAATTCGATAGCGAGAAAACAGATAATTTATTTAATATTTCGATTCTAAGAAAAACTCAAAAAGCCAAGATAGTCAAACTTAAGGAGCTAAAGACCCGTATTGCTGATTCTCTGTTTCAAAGAAGTCAATATGCCACTGGTAGCCGTCGAATTGCAGCCAACAATGGAAAAGTCGAAAACAACAATAGCGCTATTCTATGGATTAAAGAATACGTGTCAGTTCATACTTGCTTAACACGTATTTTTGGAAGCGACGAAGGCGGCCAAGTTGGTAAGTATTATTTGGATCACTTTAAATTTGCAACTTGACTTAAAAGTGGCGAAATAAGTACCTTTGATATAGGGTAAAGGGATTTGCGTCGGGCAAGATAGTACTTAATCATTAAAAGTGTCTGACGGCTGAAAAAAAATAACTTTAACTTGAGTTTAAAAAGTATATACGAATCGTAATTTAATGAAAGGCAATCTAACTTATGAGAATTAAATCCAGAGGCTTGGGAAAACGCGAACTTCAGTTAAATTTGGGTGAGTTTAAAGTCACCACCGAATCAAAAGAAGTTGTCTTGAGCGGAGTTACTCATGCCCCAGTCACGTGGGAAACTACAATAAGAATTCGTTCAGAAGACATGGGCTCTATGATAAAACTGGCTTTTAACCCTAAGATCATAAAACTAGTGATTCGTTGGATATTTAGGTTGAAAACTCCTGAAATTCAAGAACCCGAACCTGTGTGGGAGAAGAAATCTCAGTCTTCTTCTTTGAAAGAAAGACTATCCATAAATAGCGTTGAAGCATCCGCCACAAATGCCATAAATGTCACAAATAATGATTCGACTGGTTAATAGTCTGGTCGGTCGATTTTTAATTATGTGTGTAGTATTAAGGGATCAAGGAAGCTGTTAAGAACGTTTTACAAATTGTCATATTGGGCACATGGTATCTAAACTTTAATTTGTAAATTTCTGTTTTTGTAGATTTGCTATAAGAATCGGCTCTTTAATAAGTGACTTTATCCCCTATAAATTAAACCCGTATTTGAATAGCATGTACTTATGATGCCTTATGCTTTGAATTAACCGTGGCGGTTTATCGACAGGCATAAGTCTAAAAAAAATTTAGTTTCGATTAATGTTATTTAAATTTAAATAAAAATTTAAATAAACTAAGTGAGGTTGCAATATGGCTTTTAAATTAGAGGGTCCGGAAACTGAAGAAGAACAACAGGTACGGCAGGAAACTCATCGATTCGCAAAAGATGTTTTAAGACCAGCCAGTTTAAAGCTTGATAAGTTGGATCCCCAGTCCGTAATCGCCAAAGACTCGGTACTCTGGGATGTTTTTAGGACATGGTACGGACAAGCAAATCACGTTAGTACTCAGGTGGCTTCAGCGGACATCGGGGCATCGTCAAACCTTTATGCGAACTGCATAGTATTTGAAGAACTCGGGTGGGGGGCTGCTGATTTGGCTATTAGTCTTGGAGTCGCAGGCTTTCCATTCGAATTGGCCACTCCTATTGCAACTCTCATGGGAAATCAGCAACTACTTGATGAAATTATCGAGCCGTTCCATAAAGACCGAGAAGGTAAGATAATCGGATGCTGGGCCATTACGGAGCCCGGTCACGGCTCTGACACTTTGGGGGTCGGTACGGATCCCTTCTATAAACCGGAAACGGCGGGTAACTGTCGCGCACGTCAAGACGGATCGGATTGGATAATAAGCGGTCAAAAATCGGCTTGGGTGTCAAACGGTACAATAGCCACTCATGCTCTGCTGTTTTGTACAATCGAACCTACCTTAGGGATGGCTGGAGGCGGGGTATTTATTGTTCCTTTGGACGGTTCGAATGTCAAACGAGGTAATGCCTTAGATAAACTTGGGCAGCGTGCACTAAATCAAGGTGAGATTTACTTTGACGACGTCAGAGTCCCAGCCGGATTTTTACTTGGAGGTCCGGAACTTTATCCCGTGCTACTTAGAGCAACATTGGCTTCGGCAAACTCGGGAATGGGAGTTATCTTTAGCGGTTTGGCAAGAGCTGCGTTTGAAGAAGCTCTTGACTATTCCAGGAACAGAGTTCAAGGGGGAAAGACTATTGCGGATCATCAAATGATTCAAGGGAAATTGTTTGACATGTTTAAGATGGTTCAAATGGCAAATATATATTCTAAACAAGCATTCTTGAACAACGCAATTAATGCGGCAACGGATATATTAAATAATTTGGCAGATCCAACTGCGCACCTTCCGGCTTTAGCGCACTGCATAGCTTCTAAAGTGACATCCACCCAAATTGCATACGAAGTTTCTCACAATTCGATTCAAGTATTCGGCGGAATGGGACTTGCCAAAGAAACCGTAATAGAAAAGTTGTTTAGGGATGCACGAGCAGCCTTAATTGAAGATGGGGTCAATGAATTTTTAGGATTGGTCGGAGCCAAGCAAATTATAGAAAGTTACAAAATATGAGCAGACCGCAGGGAATAGTCGAGATATTTTTGAGGCAACATGCCTCGCAAAATCCGAATGACATCTGGCTGCTTTTTGAAGATCAACAGTTTAGCTGGCAGGTAACCGTAGATAACTGTTTTAAGGTTGCAAACGGTTTAATTGATTTAGGGATTAAACCTAAAGATCATGTCGCCATCATGATGACCAACAGACCCGAATTTTTGTGGAGTCATTTTGCTTGTACTTTTATAGGAGTTACGTCGGTTCCGATAAATACCGCACAGAGATCGGTAACGTTACAGCATTACCTTAATGACTCAAGAGCTGTTGCAATTATCACCGAGCCGGATTTCCTGCCTTATTTGCTTGGGATGAAGTCAGAGCTTGAATTTCTCAAACACATAATCGTAGCCGATATTACCAAGGATACCGATACCTTCGCTGGCAGGGTTTCATTTGACAAAATTATGGAGTTCCCGGCGCAAGAGCCTCAGATAGACACGTCGGATCCGGGAAGCGTCAGCGGACTTTTGTATACTTCGGGAACGACCGGTCCTCCAAAAGGTGTAGTTAACCAATCCTCTGACAGTAATACGGGAGCGGCTGCGCTTTTGATGGCCATGGGCGTTAAACCAGGAGAAACAATGTATACGGCACTTCCGCTGTTCCACGGCAACGCTTTGTTGGTGTCGGCATTGGGTTCAATCGTTTTGAGTGCGCGATTGGCGTTGGCAAAAAAATTCTCGGCTTCTAGGTTTTTTGATGACTTGCGAAAATATGATGCAGTCGAGTTCAATGTTTTGGGGGGAATGATAAGTATTCTTTTAAAGCAACCGCCCAGAGAAAATGATCGTGATCACAATGTCAGAACAGTCTTGTCTGCAGGATGTCCTTCGGATAGGTGGCAGCAGTTTGAAGAACGCTTTGGCGTGAAAATAGTTGAGTTTTACGGTATGATTGACGCGCCCGGATTATTGCTAAATGATGTGGGCAAGGTTGGCTCTATGGGAAAACCGTTGGGATCATATGAATTTAATGTGGTTGACGATTCTGACAATATTCTCCCTCCCAATACGGTAGGAGAGCTGGTCTTTAAGAGTCCAAGCGGACCTCAAACCAGTTATCATAATCTTCCGAAAGAAACGGAATGGGCCAACAGAAACGGATGGTTTCACACTGGAGATTTAGCCCAAATGAATGAAGAAGGTTTTTTTTATTATCACGGTCGCAAGAAGGAATCCATTAGGCGTTTGGGCGAAAACATATCTGCGTGGGAGATAGAGACAATTTTAAATCAACATGATTCGATATTGGAATCTGCGGCATTCGGTGTGCCTTCGGAACTGGGAGAAGACGAAGTTATGGTCTGTATAGTGCTGCAGCCAGATACAACCCTCGAATATAAAGAGGTTATTGAATACTGCAACAATAAAATGGCAAAGCATGCAATTCCTAGGTATATTGAATTTGTGGACGAATTACCCAAGACAGGCACGCATCGAATTCAGTATCAGGTTTTGAAGGAAAGAGGAGTTCAATCAACAACGTTTGATTTTAAAAATGCTGTTGATAAGGTCTAATATTTTAGTTAGGAGATAGTTATGAGAGACGTAATCGTGGCCGGAGTCGGGATGACGACGTTCGGAAAGTTTTACGATAAATCAATTCGGAATTTAGCCGAAGAGGCGTTACAAGAAGCGCTTAAAGATGCTTCGATTGAACCAAAAGATGTCGGAATGGTATTTTTTGCCAATGCAGTAGGAGGGGTCATAACCGGACAGGAGATGATAAGAGGGCAGTCTGCATTGCACCATACTGGACTTTTGGGCGCCCCTATAGTGAATGTTGAAAATGCTTGTGCTTCCTCAAGTAGCGCAGTATCTATGGCGAGAATGGCGGTAGCTTCGGGTTCTGTTGATATTGCAATCGCAATTGGAGCCGAAAAATTAACTCATGCCGAAAAAATTAGATCGCTTACGGCAATTGGTACGGCAGTCGACTTAGAGGACTTCGGCGTAGCTCGCGAACCGATATCTAAGATTCTTCTTGGATATCCCAAGGAGAATAAGAGTGAAAATGTCCAAGGGCAGGTGGCAAAAGAGAGTAAGAAACAGACTGAGGGTGATGGAGGATCGCAAAAGTCTGCATTCATGGACGTTTACGGGATTGCCGCTCAACTTTATATGCAACAAAGCGGTGCCACAGCAGAAGATTTCGCAAAGATCGCGTCCAAAAATCATTCAAACGGAGCTTTGAATCCGAAGGCGCAATACAGAGAGGTTGTATCCGTAGAGGAAGTTCTTAATTCAAGAATGATTTCAAATCCGTTGACTTTGCTAATGTGTTCGCCTATCGGCGACGGCGCGGCTGCGGTTGTACTGACTTCTAGAGAAGTTGCAAGAAAGCTCGGAGTGCCAATGATAAAGCTTAGGGCTTCAGTTGTGCTTTCTGGAAGGGACAGAATGGGAGGAGAAGACAGCGTAGCTACGCATAGTGCTCAAAAAGCCTATGAGCTAAGCGGAGTATCTCCCGAAGATTTAAATGTGGTAGAAGTTCACGATGCCGCCGCACCTGCAGAAATGATGCTCTACGAGGAACTGGGGTTGGCCAAACAGGGTGAAGGTCCTGCTTTTTTGGCTTCCGGAGCTCCGTTCCTAGGCGGTAAAGTACCTGTAAATACGAGCGGGGGACTTCTTTCTAAAGGTCATCCAATAGGCGCTACCGGCTGTGCTCAAATTGTTGAGCTTACTGAACAGCTGAGGGGACACTGTGGCAAGAGGCAAGTTCCCAAGGCTAGAGTTGCTTTGGCCGAAAATGGCGGGGGATTTTTGGGTACGGATGCTGCGGCAGCCGTGGTGAGTATTTTGACAAAATAGTCATTAAAGTTTTGCATGAGTTAAATTAAAGGAGTAACAATGGAATTTAAAGAAGCCGCAGGAACCAGGAGGAGCATTAGGTTTTTCAGACCCTGGCAACCCGTTGAAAGGGAGAAGATTCAAAAAATCTTTGAGGCCGCAAATCGGAGTTCAAGATCGATGAACGCAGATTATGCAAAAGCAATCGTGGTTAGGAGATCTGAACTGCCGGCCGAGACAATTGACGCGCTGCGAAATCCAACTACGACTGCGTCTTTGGATTTGGCTCCGGTCTATATTTTTTGGTATTTGGACATGGATTATCCGAATGGTGGAGCAGATAGATTAAAAGAGTTGGTGGAGAATCATGTGCTTACGCCCTCACACGGATGGTCGAAAGCTTACGTGGACGAATTCTTATGGCCGCAGGTATTAAAACCGATCGCAGATAATCAAATGGCTACCATGTTCATGGGAACCATCGAAGTAGGTCAAGCGATCGCAAATGCCCTGCTGGCGGCTGTAGATGAAGGGTTGGGTACATGCCTTCACGCATTTACCGCAGCCGATAAGGTAAAAGATATGTTTCACGTACCTGACAGTTGGATACCTATTTGGCTTCAACTTCTAGGTTATCCCGCCGAAGAGGCAGCAGCAGGCGGTCAACGTCCTCGACGACCGCTGTCGGCGAACTTTTTTGAAGGGTCCGCAGATAAACCGTTTGAAGAAGATGCTGAAGTAACCGAGTCGCTTAAGCGTGATAAATTAATACAGGATCCGGGACCTTTCCCGCATCGCGAAATGGAAGTGAAGATGATCTCAAGGATGTTTGGGCTGCCTGAATGAGTCAAATCGATGAAGACGTAGATGGTCAGGACAGTTTTGAGGACTTAAGCTCTGAAAGTATTGTTAAGTTCGAATCCGTGGCTAAATGGCTTAATTCGGTTGGCGCTGGCAAAGACATATCTGCGATGGACGAGCAGATTAAGCTCATCGTTGAATTTTGCAACTTTGTAAGGTTTACGCCGGATGAATTGATTTTAAAATGCATACGGACTTTAAAAGATGGAACTAGAGCAATAAGCACAAAAGGTAGAAATCAAACTGAAGAGTTCATTAAGTCTTTTGTAACCAGTCGCGGAAAGACTGGTAACGAAGGCATAATAGAAGAAAACAAAGTTAGAGGTTTTTTTGTGCATAACGGTATTTTCATGCAAGGTCGAGCTGCCATCTTGTAAAGGAGGCTTCAGGTGTCAAAGCCTACGGTTACGGTGTTGTCGGGAGGGTTTGGAGGAGCCAGGTTCGTCGACGGGCTTAAGAGACTTGAAATATCGCTTACCTGCATAGTTAATACGGCAGATGATTTAACTAAATACGGTCTTAAAATCTGCCCTGATTTAGATTCGGTCACATACAGCATCCAAGACAGGTTTGATGAAACTCGAGGATATGGGCTTATAAATGATTCATTTGTCGTTGATAGGTTGATCTCCCATATTAAACCTCAATGGTTTCATCTGGGGGACAAAGATTTTAGAACCCACCTGCTACGGACATTTAAAATGCTACGTGGTCAAAGCTTAACTCAGGCAACTAAAAGTTTGGCGTCACAGAGTCGCGGAAGCATCAATGTTCTTCCTATGAGCGATTCGACTGTACGTACCGTGATATCGGTTGAAAACTGTCGCTTGAGTTTTCAGGAGTTTATTGTAAAACGCAGAGCTGAACCTGAAATTAAAAGCATTGAGTTTGAGGGGTGCGAGTTGGCATCTCCAGGTCCTGATGTGATAAAAGCTGTTAAGGAATCAGATTTGGTAATAGTAGGACCGAGCAGTCCGATTGCTAGCATAATGCCTATCCTTTCAATAAACGGAATCAAGGAGGCTCTTATTGAAAGGGAAAAACCGACTGTGGCGGTAAGCCCGGTTATATCTCATAAGGCGCCTTTTACCGCGGCTGAAAAACATCGCGCCGATCTAAGAGCAAAGTTTATGAGTCATTTTGGACTAGAACATAATCCAGCGGCCGTCGCAGAATTGTATCGTGAATTTATCGATGCTTTTGTAATTGATTCTGGTGACAGAATGTTCGCAGAAGCCATAGGCAGCAGCGGGGTTGTCGTCATCCAAACTGATCTTTTGGCAAGTTCGGGTACAAATCGCACATTGGCTGTAAAAAAAATCCTAAACGATTCCTTGAATTTAAATGATACGGCCGAAATTGTTTAAACGTAAAAAATAAATTTAGGTTTAAAACAGATTAGACAACGAACCAATCGGCATATTTAACTCGCTAAGCATATCCAAATCTTCTTGCGGACTTCTCCCGAGTGTAGTAAGGTAATTTCCTATTATTAGCCCGTTAATACCCGAAGTCATTCCAGTCGCTTGTAAATGCTGGAGAGTAATTTCTCTGCCGCCTGCGTATCTTAAAATTACATCCGGGAGCGCAAGTCTGGCAAGAGCAATAAGCCTTAAAGCTTCAATCGGCTCAACTAACGGCTGATCTTCAAGCGGAGTACCAGGTCGGGGATTTAGGAAGTTTATCGGAACCTCGTTGGGCTCGAGTGCCTGAAGCTCAAAAAGCGCTTCGACTCTTTGTTCTTTGGATTCGCCAAGACCAAACAGTATTCCCGAACAAAGCTGCAGCCCGTGTTTTTTAACTAAAAGGCAGGTCTCGTATCGCTGTTCAAACGTGTGTGTCGTCACGACATTTTTAAAATAGGATCTTGCGGTTTCCAGGTTATGATTATAACGGTGGACACCGGCCTTCTTCAGTCTTTCCGCTTGCTCGTCATTTAAAATGCCACTTGAAACGTTTATATTCAAGCCAGTTTTATCGGCAAGCATCGGAACAACTTCTTCAAGTCGTTTCATAATTTGTTCGCTTGGACCCGTAGTTGCTAATACAATGCAAAATTCAGTTGCGCCCAATTCTTTGACTTCCGTTGCGGCAGTCAGTAATTCTTCGTCAGACATAAAAGTAGTCGCGGGTATTATTGAAGAGTGTTTGGCCGATTGCGAACAAAACTTGCAATCTTCCTTGCATGCACCGGTTTTAGCCGATATGATACCTTCAATCTCTACGGTGTCGCCGCACCACAAGAGTCTGGTTTCGTGTGCCAATGCTAAAAGTTCGCCCGTTTTCTTTTCGGATACGTTCGAAAGGTTAGTAAGTTCTTCAAAACTCAGTTTCTTTTTTTTATCTATCAGTTTTTGGCGAGCTTCGTTTAAGACTTCTCTGCATGGTTTTTTACAGTTGTCATGACCGTCTTTGTGATTGCAGTTGTGGTGTCCTTCGTGAGAATGACCCAACAGGTTTGATTTAATCGGTTTTGATCCAGCGTCTTGAATTTTATCCATACAATAAAGTGTAGTCTAAAGCAATACGTAGTCATAAACACAATATGTATAGTTTAAATATCTATATTTCGTCAGCAATGATGAATTACGGAATTCATTGGTGGTATTATTTGTTTATGACGACTACATTAGAAAATTGGGTAAATGAATTTGCCGAGGCTTTGAATTTGGGTTCAGTAAGTCAAGAAGATATTGACAGTTTGTTGGACATCGCTGGAATTGCCGCTCATACTTCTGCGCGTACTGCAGCTCCGATTACCTGTTGGCTGATTGGCAAAAGCGGGAAGTCACCGCAGGAAGCGCTTGAGATCGCAAGGTCTTTGGAGGTTAAGTTCAGTTCCATCTAACGGTTAGGCCATTGTGCCTTAATTAAGATCTCAATGTCGCTATTAAAAAACACTCACTTCTTGTAAATACTTTCTGGCATTAATTCCTTAACGCAACTGTGTCCATATAGGTGAGCTGGCTGTCCTTGGGAATGGAATTTATAATTCTTTTTTCATTTTTACATTAAAGTCAATTTAAGCCACTGTTCAAGTCACTGCGATTTATGGTTTCTAGGTGAAAATCAGTTGTGGGTACATACCGTCAGTGATAGATGGTTCAAAGTAAAATGCACCGACAAATTAGTTACTTTAACTCGAAATCCGCAATTGTTTCGGTCGTTTTCAAAACTCCGTGCCGCCCACGATCGTGAGCCACTTCAAATCGTAATGCAGGTAATTATTGTTGTTCTCTTGTAAAATCAAGAATTAAAAATATGTGTGTCTCCTGAATTCCAACGATAGAATTCGTCTTAATCTATTAAATCCCATCAACTTCGAAATTCATGAGTGGTACGAACAGATTGGGACTTAATGCCCTATAAAGAAATCTAATAATGCGATACTACTGTTAGTAGGTATATTTATTTAGCCGTTTTTAGGTGTTTTTTATTGTCTAAAAATATCGGTGCATAATGAATCGAATTTAGAGAATACCGGATGAAATTCAAGGTAGAACTCTCCGGGAAAAGATTTTGAGAGCTTGGAGGTTACGACATGACTATGACGGAGGCGAATATCTCCATTAGACAAGAAGAGCAGGAGATTTTAAACGTAGTTCACAACTTCGCCGAAACGGTAATGCGCCCAGTAGGCATTGAACTTGATAAACTTTCTGATCCGTCAGAGGCAATAAGCCAAAGTTCACCTTTGTGGCACGTATTCGACAAATACAGTGAATTGGGAATCGATATGTTTGAATTGGCCAACTCGGGGCTTCCCCCGAACAGAGTTGCTATGCTAAACGCTATGATTTCAGAAGAACTTGGCTGGGGAGATTCCGGTTTGGCCATTTCACTGGAGGTGTCGATATTCCCCAAAGCTCTGGCTATGTTGTCCGGTGACAGCGAACTGATAGAGCAATTCGGGACGGGTCATGAAGTCGGTTGCTGGGCAATTACTGAACCCGATCACGGAAGCGACATAATCTATTTTGGCGGTCAATTAAAAGATATGCCCGGTAAGCCTAACTGCATCGCTAAAAAATCAGGCGATTTTTTAGAAATTAACGGGCAAAAAGCCGCTTGGGTCTCCAACGGCACAATTGCTAAAAATGCCGCACTTTTTTGTGCTGTGGACATGGGAGATGGGATCAGCGGCATGGGAGGTATCCTGGTGGACTTAACCCAAACTGGAGTTAGCCGCGGAGCACCCCTTGACAAAATAGGACAACGAGCATTAAACCAGGGTGAAATCTTTTTTGAAAATGTAAGGGTCCCCATTAAAAATATGGTCATATCTCCCGAGTTGGGAACATTTGGATCAGACATTGGACTGTCAATGGCCAATGCTGGCATGGGTGCAACTTTTGTAGGAGTATCTAGAGCGGCCTTCGAATTCGCCGTCTCTTATGCAAAAGAACGTATACAGAAGGGAGTGCCTATAATTGAGCACCAAAGCGTCAAGTCTCGACTGTTTAAGATGTATCAAAAGTTGGAGTCGGCACGATATCTGGCCAGACAGGCAGTATTGAATAACGGTATGGGCGCTCCAGATTTAAAGATGTCGATCGCGTCTAAAGTTACTTCCACCCAGTCCGCCTTTGAAGTCGCAAGCGAAGCGATTCAAATTTACGGAGGTAACGGGTTGGCTAAGGCATATCCAGTCGAAAAGCTAATGAGAGATGCTCGTGCATCAATGATTGAAGATGGTTGTAATGAGGTATTAGGGATACTGGCAGCCGAAAAATTTTAAGTATAAGTGTTTTAACCGAAAGGAAATTAAAAATGGATTTAAGTAATTTAGATGGTGCAATTTGGATAAATGCGAGAGTTTTAATTGCAAATATTGCAGTTGATAGAGCTGAAGCTGAAAAGTTTATGCCACCTGAAATTAAATTGAAGGGCGAACCTACGGCTACCATATTTATTGCCGATTATCCGGAAACTACATTTGGATCAGTGTACAGGGAAGCCGCAGTCATTTTACATTGTGAAGACGAAAAAGGCGAATTTAGATACTGTCCGTGGATGGTGGTCGATGATGACACGGCTCTGATTTTGGGTCGGGAACTTCTGGGATTCCCGAAGAAACTCGCCGATATCAAATTGGAAGAATCGAATAATCAAGTTATCGGTACAGTCAGCAGAAAAGGTATAGAAATAATGCGAATCGAAGGGGAGATTGGGGGCGAAATTACGGCTCCTGAACCGGTATTTGGTATTCGAATGGTCAACGTATTTGGGTCCGTTATAGGAGGCATGAAACTTTTAGAGATTCCGCCGTCGTCCGAAAAATTTAAAGCGGCAAAGCACGTTACGGCGAAGGCAGTTTTAAATTCTAGCGATCGTGATGTCCTGGGAGGTTTAAGTTCGCCTGTTGAAGTGAATGCCAGGCTCCTGACAATGGATTTTGGTGGAAACGGAGAATTGCCCAATTTAACCCGGGATATCGATTTAGACTGGTCATTGGTAAATTTTTTTACCAGGGCAAATTAGTTCCTGGCGAACCGAACCTCATTAGAAAGAAGCGGTTCGGTCGCTGAGCCAAAACGACTAATTAATTGGCTCTAATCTAAAATTATTCAATGCCAAAGACAAATCAGGCGGAGATTTGAATTATAAAGTTTGCTGCGGTTTGTAAAATGGCTGATTTTAATTACGTACCGCAGCAGGTGTGATGTTTGGTTTGGTAATTAATTGAATAACAGGCAGTTTTGGTATTACGAGCTTGCGAGTTTCAAGAGTCATTTGAAGTAAGTTGTTTGTTTGATTTAATTAATTTCGTGTTAGCCATTAACGGCGTTATGATCAAAATTAGATATTTAAGTTAGCTCTAAGAATTGTTTGAATTACGGGTTTACGTGGATAGTTAATTAGATCGCTTTGCTGTAAATGCTAACAGATTGATTTGTTAACTCTTTTTCAAAAGGTATACGGTAAAATAAATATTATGTCCTACGGCAATATATCGGATCCACTTGAATTGCAGGCATTATTAGATTCGATATTATCCCTAGTGGGCGAACCTGATCTAAATTCTGCATTAAAACAAGTAGTAAAGTCGGCTACTCACTTGAGTGGTGCAAAATATGGTGCTTTGGGTGTCTTAAATGAGACAAAGGATGAATTGTCGGATTTTATTACCTATGGCTTAAGCGACGAGCAGGTAAAATCGATTAAAAAGCTGCCGACTAGACACGGAATTTTAGGCGTTATGATTACCGAACTTAGGCCGGTTAGAATTTCGAGTATCGCAAGCGATGACAGGAGTGAAGGCTTCCCCAAAAATCATCCTGCCATGAATTCATTTCTGGGAGTCCCAATTCTACTGTCTGGTTCGGCGTTTGGAAATTTATATTTAGCTGATAAAAATGACGATACCGACTTTAACGAGAGTGACGAAAAACTACTTGTTGCCTTTGCCAAAGCGGCAGGTACAATTATTGAAAAAGCTCGTTTGCACGATAGGATAAAAAGGTTATCGCTAATCGAAGACAGGGAGCGCATTGCCAGAAGTTTGCATGATAATGTTATTCAGCGCTTGTTCGCAATCGGTATCAAAATGCAGTCTAAAATATCGAAAATTGAACCAGAAAGCATTAGAGATCTGTTTGAAGATTCGGTTAACGAAATAGACGTAGTCATACATGACATCCGTAAAACCATATTTGCAATAGATCAACAATCTTTGTTAACGGGACGCGATATATTAAATGAAATAGATAAGATTATTGAAGACTTTGAAACTGGATCGACCATTAATTTTGCGGTAACTCACAGCGGAAATTTAAATAGAATAATGGACGGAGCTATTTTTGACCACGTAGTATGCATTGCAAGAGAGGCGATTACCAACGCGGTCAAACATGCAGATGCTCAAAATATTAATGTAAGTGTACTACTTTCTGATTTTATTGAACTTACCGTTACCGATGACGGGATCGGTTTTGATGGGTCAGTTGATTATACCGGTAATGGTCTTAAAAATATTAAATCAAGAGCGAATTTAACAGAGGGTGAATTGTCGATTGAAAAGGTAAATCCGAAAGGGGCATCAGTTATGTTTAAGGTGGCTACTAATGAGTTTTGAAGACCAGGGCGAACAAAAACCTGTCAAAAAAGACAAAATAAAGGTATTCTTGTTAGATGATCACGAGATCGTAAGGCATGGGGTTGCTAATTTGCTCGAATCGACGGATCAAATTGAAATAGTTGGGGATGCGGGAACAATAAGCGATGCCAGGAACAGAATTAAGTTATCTATTCCCGAAGTTGCTATTTTGGATATTCAGTTACCCGATGGTGACGGAATCCAATTCTGCAGAGAGATCTCTGAAAGTTACAATCAAATTAACTCTTTAATTTTAACTTCCTATGCTGACGACCAGGCTTTGTTGGCGGCAGTTTTGGCTGGAGCTAAAGGATTTATCGCAAAACAGATTAAAGGAACTCAGCTAATTGACGCAGTTTTGGATGTGGCCCAGGGTAAGACGCTTTTAAAGGCCGAAGATCTGGATAGAGTGAAAGC
This sequence comes from Actinomycetes bacterium, assembly GCA_021852345.1. Classification (GTDB taxonomy): domain Bacteria; phylum Actinomycetota; class Acidimicrobiia; order Acidimicrobiales; family JABEUL01; genus JAJZNL01. The sequence continues at coordinate 21,533 of JAJZNL010000055.1, read as the reverse complement.
GAAGCTCGAGTCACATGATCCCAGACTGGATCTGTTAACCGATCAGGAAAGAAAAATACTTCATCTGCTTACGGAAGGATTGACGAATAGGGAAATTGCTAATCGACTGTATCTGGCCGAAAAAACTGTTAAAAATTATGTTTCAAACCTGTTAATGAAAATGGGTTTTGCCAGAAGAACTGAAGCTGCGGTTTGGGCCAGCAAAAATTCCATTTAGCGGCCGCGAAAGTTATATGAAACCTTGAGTTAACTTCGTGAAAGACTTGCTTTAGGAATATGGTTACAGGACGGGTCATCTCCTTCATAGTCTCCTGTTATTCCAAAGGATCTGGATCTACTGCCACCGCAAATATCGAGATATTCACACACGCTGCATCTACCGTTTAGTTTGGCGGGGTTCCTTAAGTCCGTGAAAATGGTCGAGTTTCGGTATATGTCCGCCAATGGTGTACTTCTGACATTTCCCGCCACTTTTGGCAAAAAACCCGAAGGGCAAACGTCTCCTTGTGCGGAAACAAACATAAATCCATTTCCAGCATTTATAACCAGAGGTGGCCTTTTTACGTCAGATAGTGCGAAATCAGTGAACTCGATGGTGTCGTTGATTCTAAGGAGTTGCTCAAAATCCGACGAAAGTTTTTCGTAGAGTTTCCCGGGTTTCAAAAACTGCTTCCAGTCCCTGCGTTCATAGATTGCTTCCTGCCGCATCTTTAAAACTCGCCGAAAATGCGGAGCTTCTGTCACTTTAATTGGCAAAAATGACGACAGATCTACGCAAAAATGAAAGACATCTTCGACCTCTTCACTGTTTAATCCGTTAAGTTGAACACCGCGTCCAGTAGGAACCAATAAGAATAGACTCCAAGTTACGACTTTTAGTTCATGAGCCAAAATTGCTATTTTGGAAAGTTCTGTTACGTTCAGTTTTGTAAGGGATGTATTGAATTGAAGTCTGAGTTCGAGCTCTTTGGCTACTCTGGCTGCTTTAACCGTTGTTTCAAAGGATCCCTCTACTCCTCGGAAGCCGTCATGGACTTCAGGCGTGGCTCCGTCGATCGAAAGAGATATCGACGTAGCACCACTCTTCTTAATTTTGCTTAGTGCATTTCGGGTCAACCTTGGGGTGCCAGATGGTGCAATCGCCGTAGCCAAACCGAGATCCCTGGAATATTTGATGAATTCAAAGATATCTGGTCTTATTAGCGGGTCCCCTCCCGTCAAGACGACAACGGGTTTAGGTAAACCAAACTCGGAAATCTGATCTAAAAGGTTTTTACCTTCTGAGGTGCTGAGTTCATTGGGATTGCGCTCGGGCGAAGCTGAGGCTCTGCAGTGTTTGCACGCCAATTCACATGCTTGAGTGAGTTCCCAAATTACAATAAACGGTCGTAAGTTAAGATCAAACTTAACTTGTCTGGTACTTGTGTATCTTCTTTGGGGCAAGTCACCAGCTTGCTCTGAGTCGGTAGTAGTAGGCGATTCGCTTAATTTTTCCACTTTAAAATTCCGGTTTGCTTTCTCTGTTTAAATGCATCATTTGGCAGGCACACTAATCTGTGTCACTTTGAATGACGTGTCCGACGTGGTCAATGCGGACAATAATTACGGCTAATTATAGCTTAGTTAAACAAAAATAAAGACCTTAGGGACTAAAGTCCCAAAGGTCTTTATGCGTATTTTAATTTGTAAAATTGCTATTGTTTTATTCTTGTTCCCTGGTGGGCGCTTGCCGCAATAGATTCACTGATTTGACCGTATCTGATGATTGGCTCAAACAAGTCGATTACGGTTCTGTCTGGATCTGTAAATAATTGCAGACGATCTTGAGCCAAATGTATTTTAGCAAATCTGTTTGCAATCACTGCCTTTCTGGCATCATCGGATTTTAGGCTGTAAACAGCTTCATCCAGCAATACTGCCAAAGAGAGCAGATCTGCCATATGGTAAGCCACTTTTCTTGAATGTAATTGGGATTCATCTTCAAAGGAATGTTCAATATGGTCAACGGCTATTCTTAGATCGGAAAGTGCCGTTTTTAGGAGTGCTGTGGCGTAACTTAAAATTGAATAGTTCTCCGCCTCCGCTAAACTAAGTTCAATTTTTTTATATACTGCTTCGTGCGCCCTTACAGATTTTATTGCCCTAAAGACATCTCTGCAGATAATATTTTCTGTTCCTTCCCATATCGGATGACATTGAGCGTCTCTGAACTGTCTTGCCATGGGCCAATCTTCCATGTATCCATTGCCTCCGAAAATCTCCAGAGCCTTTGACGCAGCAATTAAACCGTATCGCGTGCCTCGAAGTTTGGCCAGGGGAATTTGAATTCTAGTCAGTCGACCGATAAGGTCATTGCCAAGTTGACTGTTTCTGTTGGTGACAATGTCAAACGTTAGACCTAAACCAGCTTCTAATTCAACCACTAAATCCACTAACGTCTCTTTTACCAATGGGAAGCTGTCTATCCTAACTCCAAACTGCTCCCGATTTGCCGCGTATATAGCTGCTTCCAAAAAGCATCTCCTATGAATTCCCAAACCCATCAAAGCAACCCCGTATCTAGATCCGTTTACCATCTCCATCATTCGGTTAAGCCCCTTCCCATCTGTTGCCGCTGAAATTACTTCTTCTTGAGACAACTCAGACGCTGATGCGGGTAATGGGGAGGCCAGCCATGCTAACGATCCGTCAAGATGCACCTCACCGGTGGGTACGCCGATAGTACCCATCTTTGGCTTAAGTCTGCGAATAGTAAATCCGTTGTCGCTACCGTCAAACAGCTTTCTGGGCACTAAAAACGTTGAAAGACCTTTCGTCCCACTTTGTGCCCCTTCGGGACGTGCTAAAACCACGAATAGATCCGCATCTACGTTCGAACAAAAATGTTTGTCTCCATAAAGTCGCCATTCGCTTCCGTCAGCAACTGCTTTTAGGGTGTTGGCTCCGACGTCAGACCCTCCTTGGCGTTCCGTTAAAAACATGCCGCCTTCCCAAGAAATCTCGGGGTCGTCTGATCTCAAAAGTGTCACGATTTTATCTCTGACTTCTGGCGGAGCATATCTTTCTGCGATGTCAGCGGCTCCAGCTGTCATGCCCAAAGCACACAGTAACGCCGTTTCCGCTTGTGATACCAAATAATAAGATGCCGATGACGCCGCAGCTGGAACGGGCGTGTTAAAGTGAGTTTGGAGACTGCAGATGCCGATTTTTACAAGATCTGCCTTATTATCAAGCCACGTATCGCTGTGGATTACTTCGTTGAGGGGATAACCCCATTCGTCATATGACTTGAGAACTGGTCCGTGCCTGTCCGTGAAATCCGCCCGAGGAGCAATTTTTTCACCGACCACTTGCCCGTATGTGCTGGCAATCGTTTCGGCTATCTTTAGTTCCTCTTCTTTGTTGAGAGTTCGTTTTAGTATAAATTGTAGATTCGGATCCAAGTCAAAAAAGTTATTACCCTCAGCTTTTTTGTAGATTTTGTAATCCTGTAGCATGTGAGGAAAATCTGATTCGGTTTGATTCTTGTTAATTGTGGTCATAGCTATATTATACTACATAAATATAACACGTGTGATAAAACTGTAATATTTTATATTCTGTGAAGTGCTTCGTGCTTCGGTATCTATAAATTGAACTAAAAGCCAACTAAATTTATGGGGTACACGGTCAACTTGAAATTCTATTTCTATAATTTACGGGATGAAACAGCTGAGAGGTTACCGCGGGCAATAAAGAATTAAACTGATTTAATCTATGGTTGTTCGTGTTGTATACTTTGATTAACATGAAATCAAAGTATATTTTAAATCTTAAAACCCGAGTCCAATCTTTACCTGCCATCATACAAGGTGGTATGGGAATTTCGGTATCAAACTGGAGACTTGCCCGAGCGGTCTCGCTAGCCGGTCAGCTGGGTGTCATATCCGGTACGGCAATAGAGGCGGTTCACGCTCGAATTCTAAGTTTGGGTGACCCAAAAGGAATACTGCGTAAAGCATATGCCTCATTCCCTGATCAGAAATTGGTTTCGAGGGTTATGGCTAGATATTTTAATGAATCTGGGAAGAAAGCCGACGATCGTTATCATTCTATTCCGATGTTCAAGTTACAGCCAAGCCAAAATTTACTCGAATTAATAGTACTTTCAAATTTTGCTGAAGTACGGATGGCAAAAGGTGATCAAGACTTAAACATAGGTGTAAATTACCTGCAAAAAATTGAAGTTCCAACACCAGCTGCCATCTTTGGGGCAATGCTTGCTGGAGTGGATGTTGTTCTGATGGGTGCTGGCATACCGTCACAGATACCGCAGTTGTTAAATGATCTAAGCGATTTTAAGGCTGTCGAATATCCCGTTAAAGTAATAGACGCTCCAAATGGAAAGTCATACAAGACTGCATTTGATCCGTCACAGATTTTGGATATCAATAAAGCCAAAATCTATTTTGAATCTGAATCTCTCAAAAGGCCCGTATTTTTGGCCATAGTGTCTTCTGACGTATTGGCCTATTTTTTGGCAAAATCTGAAAAGACTAAACCTGACGGATACATTGTGGAAGGTCCTACCGCTGGTGGCCACAATGCGCCGCCAAGAGGAAAAATTGTTTTGGATGATTCGGGTCAGCCAATTTATGGACCCAGAGATACTGTTGATTTCGATAAGTTGGTTAATCTTAAAATACCGTTTTGGATGGCTGGTGGTTATGGAAGTCCGGATAAGTTTAAAGAGGCTTTGTCGATTGGTGCCAACGGTATCCAAGTCGGGAGTGCGTTTGCGGTTTGTGCCGAATCTGGCATGGAATCGAGTCTTAAATCAAAGTTGATTCAAATGGCACTTGACGGCTCTCTTATCGTTAGAACGGAACCTTACGCTTCGCCGAGTGGTTACCCATTTAAAGTGGGGCAGGTGGAAGGTACCTTGTCTGAAGCTGAAGTTGTCAGTCAAAGACCACGACGCTGCGACTTAGGTTATTTGCGTGAAGCTGTTTACATCGAAGGTAGCGGATTAAAATTTCGATGTCCTGCGGAGCCGATCGGACATTTTGAAGCAAAACACGGTAAAGTTGAAGAAACCGAAGGACGAGTTTGTCTGTGCAACGGTTTAATGGCAACGGCGGGTTTTCCACAGATCAGAATTGACGGTGACAAGCATTTCGTTGAACCGCCCGTGATCACCATAGGAGATGATCTAATAAAAGTCTCCAAAGAGATTGTGGAATATCTCCAAAATGATGTAGAGTTGAGCGATCATTCAATCTTAGACATGGATCAATTTGACGACGAAGGTGATTCAACTGATTCAACTCCAGGATGGAATGCCGCTCAGGTTATTGAGTATCTGTTGAGCGGACTAAATATTAAAAGCAACATTTCAGAAGGTGCGCTTGAAGCCCTCAAGTGATTTTTTAAAATGACTATGCAGATTTTATAGTAACTCAAACGATTTTTCGTCTAATCTCGTCCTGCATTCTTAAAGTCATACTGTTTTGGTTGGTGACGGAAACGCATAGATGGTTTAACGGTACATATGCAATAAATCGTCTAATTTATACTGGGTGAATTTATACTGGGTGAATTTATACTGGGCGAACAGGTTGTTTGCAAAAGGTCGATCCTATGCTGAGGGATGTCAATAATTTTTAAATAACACTGCTGCAATATTTTCTACTAGGCATACAGCGAGGTACCTACTGTCCGTAAAGCGTTGGGGGTTTTGGATTAAATAGGGAATTTTCTACGGATATATGTTAAGCTGATTACAATTTAATTGAGCAATATGAGTTTTCAATGTTTAATTGTCACTTCAATCTGTCATTAATCGTTCGTGACGATGAATTGCGTTGATTGTTTAATTTGGATTTATCCGAATTGATTTACTTTAGTAAGTCAGTTGGATATGTTTTTACAGAACTAGAGGGGAGATATATACTTTGTTATCTATAACCGCAAAAATATTTAAAAGATTTAATAAATCTTTTTTCGGGCTGTTCGTTCCTATAATCTTAACGGCCTTGGTGGCTTTAGCCGGGTTGGCCAATGTCGACACTGTTAACAATATTGCGGCAGAACCGACGGCAGTTACTTTATCTAGCAGTATTATTAATGTACAAAATGCCGCTACTATAAATAACGAATGGGTGGGATCTATAGGCGGGGCTGCGTTGTCGTCATCGCCAGTGGTTGCAGACGGAAACGTTTATATTGGCTCCAAAAACGGTTCCGTCTATGTTTTTGATGCCAGCGGAGTACAAAATTGCGCTTACGGCACGCCTGTAACCTGTACTCCTAAGTTTACGGTTACTCCTATAACAGGGACACCTGTTCTTACTACGCCTGTGGTATATAATAATATTTTGTACGTAACATCAGGGGATCAATTGTTTGCTTATGATGCCACTGGAGTAACTAACTGTTCGGGTACGCCAGCAGTATGCACGCCTCTTTGGGTAACTAAAAGCAATTCTGGTAGCAACGTATCCACCCCAGTGATAACAAATGGGACAGTTTACTTCCATGATTCTTTGGGATTGTATGCTTACGATGCAGCTGGTGCTACTAACTGTTCGGGAACTCCCACGATATGTTTGCCTCTTTGGCAGGCGCCAACAGGCGGTATGTCAGTTGCCGCTCCGGCGATATACGGCAATACAGTCTTTACGATAAGTCAGGGGGTTCTTTTGGCTTATAACGCTACTGCGGGAGCAAACTGCACCGGTACTCCTATTACCTGTACTCCTATTTGGAGCTCAAATGTGGTGTTGTCAGGACAATTTGGTGTAGTTGTCTCTGGAAGCACGGTATACGCAATCGGTGCAAACATCTTTGGGTTTGATGCCACTGGTGTAACTAATTGCTCGGGAGCTCCGGCGGTGTGCTCGCCGATATGGACGGGAGAAGTGTCCACAAACGGCGGCCAGTTTTATTCTTCGGTTTCTGTGGCTAATAATGTCCTTTATGTTGAAGGTCCCGGCGAATTGTTGGCTTTTGATGTTATGGGAGTGACCGATTGCGTAGGCACGACGCCAGTATGTTTGCCAATTTGGTCCGGGCAAACGGGGTTGGATTCAGGTATCTATAATGCAAATTCGATTCCTACAGTAAGCAGCGGAGTCGTTTACGTAGGGAATTCGGATCAAAAATTGTATTTGTTCGATGCTTCTGGTTCTGTTAATTGCACTACAGGTACGAACGGTGAAACATCATGTACTCCGCTAGCGATTCGTACAACTGGAGGATCTATTGAGTCGACGCCGACTGTTTATAACGGAAACGTATTTGTGGGATCTGACGACGGGAATTTGTATGCTTATGGACATGCCGCCCAATATGCCAATGTTACCGGTGGGCCAATTACAAATATGACAACTACTCCCCAGTCTCTTGACCCCGGCTTTTCGTCCGATGCCACCAATTACATTTTGGTGTGCCAACCTGGAATAAATCCATTCAGTCTGACTTTGTCAAGCAGTACGTCTCAATTGACTCTCAACGGTACTTCGGGTAGTTCTTTGTCTTTGTCGTTTAATTTGTACCCTAATCAAGCATTGGTAGTAAACGATACCCTTTCGAACGGATCTGCGGTACAGGACTGGATCAGGTGTTTGCCGCCAGATTTTCCTGTACCTACAGTTTCTAAACCCGGCGTTACACCTCCAGGATATTATATGTACGGGGCCTTTAATACCGCTAATTTCAGTAGCGATGTTGGAAACTATGCTGTCATAGCCGATCAAAACGGTATTCCGGTGTGGTATCAAAAAGTTAACAGCCCGCTGTCTCCGTTAAACTTTCAGCTTTTGCGCAACGATACGCTATCTTGGTCTGGAATTAATTTATTTAATTTCTCAAATATCGGGTATCAAAACCTTCAGCTCGACAGCAATTCCCATACAAATATGTTTGCACCTGACGGTATAACGGGCGGGCACGAGCTTATTCAGAGACCCGACGGCAACTATTATATTCTCGGTAATGTTTTGACGTACGGCAATCTGAGTAGTTTAGGTCTAGGCACCGATGCCCCTTTCATTAATTATTTAATTGAGGAATTTTCTCCGAGCGGACAACTTTTGTGGGAGTGGAACTTGGCAGATCATATCGGACCTAACCAAAGCGAAACTAAATTTCTGTCTACAATTAACGATAACGGCATAACCGCCAATGTAATTTATCATGCCAACTCGTTAGACGTCAGCAGTGACGGGTCGATGCTGCTGCTTTCCATCAGAGATACTTCGGCAGTCTATGAAATCTCTAAAGCTACCGGACAGGTGCTATGGAAGCTGGGGGGTAACGGAGTATCCTCTTCCCCTCAGATTAAAATTGTCGGGGATTCTTTGGGCGGTACATCAGGCCAGCACGATGCAAGATTCGAACCTAATAATGACATTTCGGTTTTTGATGACCAGTCTTTTACTTCTAATGCAGGTAGGGCAATTGAATATCATTTGGACTTTTCTACTATGACGGCAACGCCAGTCTTTCAATATGTTAACCCTACGGGACTGAATACCTTTGCGATGGGGTCATTTAGGAGGTACGATAATGGCAACGATAATGTCATCGATTGGGGAATGACTCCTCAGTCTGGTTATACAGAGGTTAACGCTTCGGGCTCAGTTTTGATGCATGTTACGTTTCCAACTGGTTATTCAAGTTACCGAACCATTAAGGTTCCTTTAAGTGCAATAAGTCTGAATCTTATGCGTGACAATGCTGGGTTGCCGCCGAGTGCATTGGTGTCTTCGCAGTCAAGTGTCACGACTTCAAATGTGTCAGGCAACTATTTTAATTCGGTGAGCCCAACCCGCATTCTAGATACCCGTACGGGACTTGGACAAGGTGGAACAATTTCACCTCTTGGACCCGGACAAATTTTAAGTTTAAACTTAAAATCCGTTAGTAGCATACCTTCTGATGCAACTTCGGTAATATTGAATGTCACGGCAACTGATACGTCGCAGTGGAGTTATATGACAGTTTACGGTGGCGGGGCACCGTTGCCGAACACATCCAATCTGAATTGGTATCACGCTGGACAGACGGTAGCAAATACCGTTGTAGCTCCGATAGATTCTACGGGTAAAATAAATTTTTATAATGCCTTTGGGTCAGTTGACGTGGTCGCCGACGTAGAAGGTTATGTTGGCCCCGCCCCACCGGGCTCGGGGTTATATAATCCCATTTCCGAAACTAGAATTTGTGATACCAGAACTAATTCTGGATTGCCGTGTGCAGGGCAGACGCTACAACAAAATAGTACATTGACAATTCAGGCCACAGGTGTTGCTGGGATTCCATCGTCCGGCGTATCGGCAGTATTGGTTAATGTTACCGCTACGAATACAACTGCTGATGGCGGATTTTTAACTATTTATCCCGCAGGCGGATCGGCACCAAATACTTCAAGTCTAAATTGGTCACAAGGGGAAACCGTAGCAAATTCTGTATTTGCAACTGTAAACCCTGGAGGACAAATCTCGATACATAATTCCATAGGTTCAGCTGACGTAATTGTGGATGTTGTCGGATATTTCACCGATAGCAGCAATCCGCTTGCGACAGGAGACGAAATCAATACTGTTTTGCCGACTGTTAGATTAGCCGACACGAGATCTACTTCCATTTTTCCGGCAACAGCCACTCCCATTGCTCCAGGCGGAACTCTTACTGTTCCCGTAAGTAATTTTGATAACGTAGCAGGCACCTCTATGAGTGGAGTTATCGTAAATATTACAGCTACAAATACGACAGGTACGGGATTTATAACGGTATATCCTTCTGGAACCGCTACTCCAAATACAAGTACTTTAAATTATTTTGGAGTGGGAGAGACTGTTTGTAACTTAGCATATGTTCAGCTTGGTTCTTCATCTTCGATTACCATAAAAAATACTGGCAACAGTTATGTGGATGTTGTAGTAGACCTGCAAGGATGGTACTAGTTAATTATTTGCAATCAGTTCTGTCTTTGTTAGTAACAATCGGTAATTGAAAATATCGCCCGCCGAAAAATCGACAATTTAATGAATATAAGTAACTTACACCTCGAGAAAACCTTAGGTTTAAAATTTAGTAAATGTCATGTATGTAAGTAAATGTATGTAAGCATAAGTGTGATGTCTTTACATTGCAAAGTGACGCATGTTTAGTAAGTTTAAACTTTAAAACGCTAAATGCTGATTTTATGTATGTCAATGTTTTAATAATTTAAATGCAATCATATTTTGGAGAGTAAATGAAATCCTTTTTTAAGTCTGTTTCAATTGCATTGGTAATAATGTTAATGGTGTTTGCAAATATCGCATTAGACGGTGTTTATAAGCCTGCTTATAAGTTGGCTTCTGGGTTCTCCCCTCGAAATACCTTAAATGAAGCTGACGTCAATACATTAAATACGTTATGGACAGCCAGTGTCGGACAAACTCCGTCCGTTGCGTCTACAGGACAATTGTTTCCAGAAGTTCCCCCCTCTCCGAGCTATTATAACGGTAAGATTTATATCGGCTCTCTTAATGGCAGCCTAATGGTTTATGATGCCGCGGGCATTAACGGATGTTCGGGATTAAGTCCCACATCGTGTAGCCCCATTTTCACTACGGCACCCATATCTTCTACTTCATTGCAAGGATCATATATACAAGGGGCACCGCTGATAGTAGGCAGCGAAGTCATCGTAGCCGTGGGAGATCAATTGTTTGCTTATGACGCAAACGGAGTTACAAATTGTTCTGGGACCCCTACCGTATGCAGTCCGCTTTGGTCAACTGCTTCTAATAACTACGGTTTTATGTCTGAACCTATCGTATACGGTTCTTTCATATTTGCCCATGATTCAAATTATCTGTATGCATTCTCATCCAATGGTTCTGCGGGTTGTACTGGAGCACCAGTGGTTTGCAGCCCAATATGGACTGCGTCAATAAACAATACCTCGGTTGCAATACCGACGGTTGTCGGCTCATTGGTATTAACTTTAAGTAATGATGAGTTAGTCGCTTATGACGCAAACGGAGTTACAAATTGTTCTGGGACCCCCTTGGTCTGTCTGCCGTTATGGACGGGGGCTTATGGTTTAGATCAATATGGAGTAACGGCATTCAATAACTATGCGATAACGGTTGGGAACGGAGTATACGTATATAATACGCAAACATGCGCTAATTCTGCATCGTTATGTAATCCGATTTGGGCAGATACCAATCCAAGTGATACTCAGTTGTTTTCGTCAGTTTCGGTCTCGGGTAATTTTTTATATGTAGACGGTGAATCACATCTATATGCATTTCCAGCAAATCCGACCTCCACTTGCCAGGTTAATGCAACTACCTCAGTTCAAACTTGCCTACCTGTTTGGTCTGCGCCTATTGCCAATGCTTCAAGCATCTATGTTCCAAACTCCACTCCAGTAGTAGCAGATGATATGGTTATAGTCGGTGAGAGTAGCTCTAAAATTGAGTTTTTTGATGCGGCTGGAATTACGGACTGCTCAAATTCGGTTTGCTCGCCACTTTATTTTAAGTGGACCAGCGGGGTAGTCCAATCGACGCCTCTTATCAGTGGGACTTCGGTTTACGTTTATTCAAATGATGGCACGTTGTTCGACTTTGGGAACCCGACTCAGTATATAGATCTTTCTGGGTCTCCAATTTCAAGTTTGACAACTTCGCCGATATCTTTAAATGCCGCATTCAATCCGACCGAAAAAAATTATGCTTTATTTGATTGTCAAACAGGTCCGAATCAAATAGATATTTCGTTGGCATCAGCTGGAACTTTGGATTACAACGGTTCGGGATCAACCAGTTTAAATTTTTCGATTTCGTTGTACCCGAATCAAGCAGTTGCTATTGTTGCGACTAACCCAAACTTAATTACTTCACAAATTCAATATTGGATTAGGTGTCTGCCTCCTAATTTCCCCAAAATGACTGTATCCAGACCTGGTAATCCATCCCCGGGATATTATTTAACAACTATTAATACAACTAATCCGACACAGGGTGCTCCGGAAAATGGAAATTACAGCATAATAACTAATAATTACGGTACCCCGATATGGTATCAGCCATACCTTGGATACACGACTCATAATTTACAACTGCTTCCAGGAGACAACCTCACCCAATTTGTCAACAATGGATTGACTACGTCATACAGTACGGTATTTGATCAGCTCGATACCCAAACTCAGTACTTTCAACAGTTGCCGAATGGATTTTCAAGTAAACATGAGTTGTATTTGAGTCCTAACGGTAATTACTATACCTTAGAAGATTATTTGGTTCCTGCCAATTTAACATCGCTTGGATATCCAAATATTCATTACTATATCGGTTGCTTGATAGAGGAGTTGAGTCCGACAAATAACATTCTTTGGGAATGGAATGCCAGTGATCACGTCAGCTTGGCCGAATGGAATCCTGCAGTGGGTCCAGTTATTTCAACCGGAACAAATTCGTATTTGGACCCTTTTCATTGTAATTCTTTGGATGTAAACTCGAGTGGGCAAGTCTTGCTTTCGATGAGGAATACATCTGCAATGTATTTGATAGACAAGGCAACCGGTAAAATTTTATGGAAATTAAGCGGGAATAGCGTAGTCGGAGACGGGGAGCCGCATCTGACTATATTAAATGATCCAGAAGGTCAAACGTACGGTCAGCATGATGCCAGATTCGAACCCAATGGTGACATCTCATGTTTTGACGACCATTCGATATCATCAGGTTATGCAAGAGGCGTTTCCTATCACATTAATTTAACTAATTTAACGGCAACCATGGACTGGGAATATTCTAAGCCCCTATCAGGGTCGTCGATTGCAATTGGCTCATTCAGAAGGTTAGACGGGGGCAACGACAATATAATCGACTGGGGGCTTGAGCCCAATACCGGTTTCACCGAAGTTGATGCCGCTGGCAACGTGCTTTTGTCGGTGGTATTTCCGAATGACAATTCAAGCACAAGAGCCGAAAAAATTCCAATTTCATCAATTAATCTAAATCTTTTGCGACAGACGGCTGGACAGCCTCCGTCGATAGGGCCGGGTCAAATGCCCTCTTCTAGTGATCCGGTTTCTGCGGTTCAGGGTAACTATTTTCATTCGGTTCAACCGCTTAGGATGGTTGATACTAGGCCGAATTCAGGTTATACGGGCCAAGGATCTCCGCTATCTGCAGGGTCTACTCTGTCGCTGAATTTAAATGGCAAATATGGAATTCCTTCTGACGCAACTGCAGTAGCTTTAAACATTACGATGACTAATACTACTCAATGGAGTTACTTGACAGTTTATCCGTCTAATGACAGCAAACCCACAAATTCAGATCTGAACTGGATGCCAAATGAGACTGTTGCTAATTTTGTAAAGGTACCTATTTCATCTACGGGAGTAGTGAATTTTACTAATGCATTCGGAAATGCAGACCTGGTGGTGGATTTGGAGGGTTATTATGGACCTTCTATGCCAGGAACAGGAGTTTTTGAACCCCTAGCTCCTACCAGGATTTGTGATACGCGTACGGGAACCGGTATAGTCGTAAATCCATGCAACGGGAAAACTTTAAATTCGGGAAGTACCCTACAGGTGCAAGTTACCGGTGAAGGCGGAATACCTACCACGGGGGTAGCGGCAGTAGCTTTGAATCTAACGGTGACAAATACAACGTCAAACGGCGGCTATATAACAGCCTTCCCTGACGGTTCTCAAATGCCACAGGCTTCGGTATTAAACTGGACTTCAGGTCAGACTGTTGCAAATCATATTGTGGTGCCGGTAGGACCTAATGGTAAAGTTGATTTTTATAATTACATTGGGTCTGCCGATATTGTAGTTGATGTTGAAGGCTGGTATACGGACGGATCTAATTATTTAAGTTGGGGAAGCGAATTTAAATTATCAAACCCTATACGTATTGCAGATACAAGAACAGGGTCATCTGAACCATATTCGGGTCAAACCCTATCGCCTGGATCATCATTAAGTTTTCAAGTTAGCAATGTAGACGGTATCCCCAATGGGATCACAGGGGTTGATATAAATCTCACAGCCACTAATTTAAACGGATCCGGGTACCTTACATGCTATCCCACAGGCTCTGCGGTACCTAATTCGAGCTGCTTGAATTTTTCACCCAATCAAAATACGGTAAGTAATTTTGTCAGTTCACAATTGCTTTCAGACGGTCAAATTACCATAGTCAATAACTCAAATACAAGCGTTGATATTGTCATTGATGTTGAAGGATATTATGTATGGAATTAAAGGAAACTGGCGATTGTTGTTTGCTTAAATATTGCAATGAATGATTGATAAAAAATATTACCTCTGAAGCGATATACAAAATAAACGGAGTTTGGTGGTTTGATCGTTAAGACATGAGGTTTTATAATTGCAGTAGAATTAGATAGATTCTGATGGCATGTTTTTGAAATAGGTGAAAATGAGGTTAGTTTGGAAAGTTTATTTTGGGGTAACGTTAGTGTTATGGTTGCTTGTGGCTACGATAATTTTAAACCCGGATATTCGCCCAGCGGTGGCCATACCTTCATCGAATAGTTGGAATATTGTCGCAAGTTACCCGGCAGATTCTTATACGGTTGATGCCGTATCTTGTATTGCGACTTCAATATTTTGTGTCTCCGTCGGTGATGAGCAGATATCTAATGCCACACAACCCATGACTGCGGTAGTTGCCGTGTCTACTGATGGGGGAATATCGTGGACCCAAGGAACGCTTCCGTCGGGGATAAGTTCCCTAGATGGTGTGTCATGCGTGAGCACGAGTTTTTGCCTAGCGGTGGGGCAAAATAGCGGTAATAACGGCGTAGTTGCCGTGTCTACTGATGGGGGAATATCGTGGACCCAAGGAACGCTTCCGTCGGGGGTAAGTTCCCTAGATGGTGTGTCATGCGTGAGCACGAGTTTTTGCGTGATCACTGGAGCTACTTCGGGGAATACGCCGGCAGTTTTGATTTCAACAACTGGGGGTACTTCATGGACGCAAGAAACTTTACCTTCGGGGATTACGATGTTAAACGGAGTATCTTGTTCAAGTACTGCTTTGTGTGAACTCGTAGGTGGCTTTGTTCTCAATATTGGTTATACGGCCAGCGGAGTTATAGTTTTTAGTTCCAACGCAGGATTGTCATGGTCATTGGCTACGCTTCCAGCAACCCAGCCTAATTTGACCTCTGTGTCTTGTTATAGTAATACTTTTTGCAATGCCGTGGGCGCAAATACAATTCTTAAATCGACTGACGGTTCCACCTGGAGTCAGATTTCTAGTCCTACGGGCACTTTTAATCTATCATCTGTTTTTTGCGGCAGCGATACATTTTGTACGGCTGTGGGAGGCAATGATGTTTTATTTACGGATAACGGAAGTACGTGGAATATTGGTTCATTCTCGTCGGGTGCATTTGTCATCAATGGAGTCTCATGTTTAAGCACCACAAGTTGTGTCGCGGTAGGGGAGAATACGGTGGGTAATGTTGCCTATAGTATGGCCACATCAAACGGTAGCTCAACTTGGTCAAGTTATGCAATGCTTTTATCCGTTGAAGTATTAAATTCAGTAAACTGCGTTACCACCTCTTTCTGTGTTTCGGTCGGACAAAATAACGACGGCAACGCAACTGCTGTAACTAGTACCGACGGAGGGTCAACTTGGACTACGGGCACCGTTCCTACAGGAGTGACCGTATTAAATTCAGTAAACTGCGTTACCACCTCTTTCTGTGTTTCGGTCGGACAAAATAACGACGGCAACGCAACTGCTGTAACTAGTACCGACGGAGGGTCAACTTGGACTACGGGCACCGTTCCTA
>JAJZNL010000055.1:0-5689 GCA_021852345.1 Actinomycetes bacterium | reverse complement strand
GTATTAAATTCAGTAAACTGCGTTACCACCTCTTTCTGTGTTTCGGTCGGACAAAATAACGACGGCAACGCAACTGCTGTAACTAGTACCGACGGAGGGTCAACTTGGACTACGGGCACCGTTCCTACAGGAGTGACCGTATTAAATTCAGTAAACTGCGTTACCACCTCTTTCTGTGTTTCGGTCGGACAAAATAACAGTACCTCTCCAGGTACTTATATATTATTGACCGTGCCTATAATAAGTTATGTTACGCCAAATTCAGGACTTACGATAGGCGGAACTAACGTAACCATAATGGGCTTAAACTTATTCAGCACGTTATCTGTTTCGTTCGGTTCAATACCTGCTTCTAGTTTTACCGTGGTCTCAAATGATGAAATTATTGCAGTGTCGCCGGCGGCAACAACAACTGGCGTGGTAAATATTGTTGTAACTACAACGTCAGCCAATACCCCCGTCTCTTCGGCAGATGAGTTTAATTATATCAATCCGGGGTATTTTCATTCAATAAGTCCAGTTAGAATCTGTGACACAAGGGCAATTAATATCCCGTATGTCACGTCTAATGAGTGTAATTCGTCGGGACCCGAAACACTTGGTTCGGGCTCGGTATTAAATATACCGATTGTAGGGCAGGCTTCGATTCCCAGTAACGCAATTGCAGTAGTGGCTAATGTTACCGTGACGAATACTACCGCAAACGGAGGTTATCTAACTCTTTTTCCGGGTTTGGAGTCCGCTGTTCCCAATTCTTCGAATTTGAATTGGAACAGCGGACAAACTGTAGCTAATTTGGTAACTGTTCCAATCGGTCCAAACGGTGCAATTCAGGCATTTAATTTTATGGGTCAAGCTGACGTAATAATCGATTTAGCCGGTTATTATGGTCCCAATTCGACTTCTGGTTCGACCGTAGGAGAATATTTTCCGGTGACTCCTTTTAGGATTTGTGACACGAGACAAATAGGAAGCGGCGTCGCTCAAAATCAATGTAACAATTCAAGCTCAAATAGTCCGATCGGACCGAACCAATCTATATCGGTTCAATTTGGAGGTAACGGTGTAATACCATCATCGGGGGTATCTGCTGTAGCTATTAACATCACAGCCATAATGCCCACTACAGCAGGTGGTGGATATTTGACTGCCTTCCCATCTGGATCAACTCAGCCCAACGTATCAAACGTAAATTTTGGTCAAAATCAAACTATTGCAAATAGGGCAATTGTTCAGTTATCGTCAACCGGATCGATTTCTATATACAACTACAACGGCGACACAAACATTGCAGTAGATGTTGTCGGGTATTTTATGGCGGGCACGACCTCGAATGTCGGTTCTTTATTCGTGCCGATCAATCCAGATAGAATTTGTGATACGAGAGCCATAAACAATCCTACTGTTCAGTCTAATCAATGCAATTCGAATGGGCCTCAGACATTGAATTCCGCCAGTGAGCTAATAGCTCAGGTATCTGGCGTCGTCCCAATTCCAACAAATATTGTCGCTGCTGAAGCGAATGTTACAGTTACAAATACGGATGCAAACGGAGGATTTCTAACTATTTTTCCCACTGGGAGTTCGCTACCAAATATATCTGATCTAAATTGGAGCTCTGGAGTTACAATCGCAAATAATTGTATTATTACTCTTTCGTCTGCGGGCAGTTTTACTGCTTATAACTTTATCGGTACAGCCGATGTAATCGTGGATGTTTCAGGCTATTTTATAACAGCGTGAAGTTGTATTGTTTAAAATATTCTTGTTCATAAAAAATATTTGTTTGATCGATATACGATTTGGTTCCTGACTAAAGGTTTAGAACTGAATTAGCACGAAGGTTAATGTATATTCAATTGAATAATAAGCCTTGTAAATTTATATCGGAGTAACTACCGTAAGCGGTGAAAAGGGCAAATAAAATTGCAATTAAATTAAATTATTTAAAACTTTAATTCAGGAATTATTTAGTCTTATGTATGCGGGATCAAAAACTTTACGGATATCCGCCTGGAGATATTACAAAATTGTCAATTGTTCTCGGGTCTACTGAGTTTCCGGTAACTGCAGCTTGGTATATTCCAAAGCAGATTTGAAGTACATTTGTTGCGTCGTCAGGAGTCATCTCGGGCAATATGCTTTCATCTATAAGTGAGTCCAAAAAATGTTTTGATGACAATTCAAAGCCGGCTCCCCAATCAGCATTTATAGTGTCGATATGTTTAAATGCACGTTTATCTTTGTCGCCTTCAAAAATGGACAGCGGGGGAAAGTCAAGAAGTTCGCCCGTACATCGTGTTACCCAGATAAACCCCTCGTCACCGGTTATTTCCACAAATTCATCTGCCCCGTAGTAGGAACTGTTCATCCACAAATTGTGGCCGTAAACGGAATCTAGAATTCCAAGTAAATTGCCGTCCTCATATTCGAGTAGTGACACAAAAGGTTCGAAAAAAGTATGCTGTCTTCGAACGGAAGATTTAAGAGAAACAATTTTTTGTCCTACTAGCCATTGGGATATGGCAATTTTGTGGACCATGTCATCAAATATGTGACCGCCTGGACTTGCGTCACTAAACCTCCATCCGTAACCGTCTGGATCCATCCCAACCTGAAAATCTGAATCTGTCTGTCCGACAAGTGTGTGAATGCGTATTTGTTGAGGTATTCCGATTTTACCTTGTTGAATTAAATTTCTGGCTTCAACCAACGGCGGAAAGTGATAAAAGCATTCGTTTATCCTAAAGGTTACGTCAACTTCTCTTGCAGCTTGAATCATATCTATACTGTCGGGGATTGAAGTGGCAATAGGTTTTTGACATGAAATATGTTTTTTTGCGCTTGCGGCGGCTGCAACGTGATTCTTGTGCATGTGTGTCGGTGTCAATATTTCAACAGCATCAATCGAACTGTCATTTAGAAATTCATCTATGTCGGTATAGACCTGTTTAATTCCCCACTTTTCGGCCTTGCGTTTGGCCTTATCTTCATTTACGTCACAAACCGCAACGACCTTACACCTATCGTCTTGCAGGTAACCTTTAGAACAAAGTTCTGCTATATTTCCGACTCCCAGAATACCGATCCCAATTTTTGAGTTTGATTGGATAGTTGACATAGATCTTATTCCTTTCCGATGACACTTAATTTTATAGTAGCATCAGAGTTTTTGTGATTCTGCGCTTATGGCTAAAAATATTGCGTTAGTAGATTTAATGTTTAAGAATTCACATCATTGGATATCCATATATTAAAGAAGCAGGTAATTAAAGTAGCGACAGTTACTTACCCTCAAGGGGTTCGTAGAGTTTTACAAGCATAATATTTTACAAGCATAATATTTGATTCACATTGAATTATTTTTAATCACATACTAAAATTTTAATTTACAAAGTTTTAGGCTAGCCGTTGGAATCGATGTTTACGAGTCCATACGTCATTGGGTCGTTTATCAAAAAGAAGGGAAAGATGACTAAAAGAAATAATTTGTTGGCGGTGTGTTTTTGTTTATTGATGTCAATCTTGCTGCTGTCGGCGTGCAGCTCGAACAATTCTTCGGCTGTGTCAGTTGCATCAACTAAATCTCAGGGAATTTTAACTGTTTCTGATATTTCATCGTTTAGCTTACAGGATCAAGTCTCATTTACATCGGCGCAGGGAATAATCAACAGGCATGCAACAAATTTGTATTTGGTCTATAACACTCAGTCCAATGTTCAGCAAAATTCGCAATTCTGGTTGACTCATGCAGTAAATTTGCCCCATAAGACAGTTAATCCCATGTCAATATTTTTGAAGTTTAAGTCGACGCTGAAAGGTTTGATTATATGGGATCCCAATATGGTCGTCGATACTCAAAATGTAGCCGTCACTTTAGCCGGCTTAAAAGATGCAATCCCTTGCAGTCCGCAGATGGCTAAGACTCTTGAAGCCGCGCCTTATAACTACAAGGTATTGATGGATTTGAGAAAAAATCATTTTAGTAATCGATACAATACGTACAAGTGGCTGGTTAATTACATACATCCGTATATGAGCAAGATCTCTTTTCCGGTTTGGATCGGAGACCCAGACGGCTCTAACTCTGGGGACGACCCTTCATTGAGAGATTGGTCTACGCAGCATTATGGTATTGACTTTGAAGCCGATGCCAATACTGACTTCAATGTAATCAAAATGATATTAGGGCTATTCCCCAAAGACTCACCTGTGTATGGCTATATTTTTTACGTTGATGCCCAATATAAAAAGACTAATTTGCCCTTACTCGAAGGTGTGTCCGTGGGGGATATCTCAAAACTGGGGGACTATCTGATTCCAACTGATGGTTTTCATAATTTGTCAATATTTTCTCAACTTAAGGCGGCAAAGAACGTAACTCCTATGTGGAGTTCGAAAACTATTGTACCGAATAAGTCGAAAACTTATGTTTTATTTGCTACTACAGATGGTGACAATTTGGCCTACGATCAGGGGTTTTTCTTGCTTCATCAGTTACAAAATCCTCAGTTTGGTAAAGTGCCAATGGGAATTTCGCTTTCGGTAAATTTAGCAAAATTGGCGCCCACAATCTATCAATACTATTTGCAACACAGTAGCTCAAATGATATCTACATCGCAGCTCCCAGCGGAGCGGGATATGCCTATCCGTCATTGATGCCAGACCTAACTAAATATCTAAGTACCTCCAAAGCGAAAATGGCCTATGCCGGATTAAAATCCGTTTGGATATTGGACAATGAATATGAATCATCCCCACCGCAAACAACTGTTGATCAGTATGGGAAAATCGTTGGACCTTCGGGAATATTTACGGATTATGATAACTTCAAAGGTGGTTTTATCACACCCAACCCTCCCGCAATTTCGTTTGCGACCGGTAATATCCCCGTAGTTCATGATGTGTACGGACTAACTCAGTTTAATACCATTAATTCAATTCAGGCTACAGCTAAGTTGGCAAACGGTGGTCCTGGTTTTGTTTTTGTCGGCTTGGATGCTTGGAACTTGAATTCAACGGATGTTCAGCAAATGATTGCAAAGCTTGGGCCCAACTACGTGGCGGTCACCCCCGACCAGTTTGTGGGGTTAATTAAAGGAGCCGAAAAGTTACATGAGCTATCAACAGGTTTAACCAAGTAGCCATTTTGAGCCTAACTATGATTTAAAGTAGACCGGGAGACAAACATTCAAGTTTAACCAAAAAGTTAAGCTACTTGCAGTTTAGGTATCACAATCGATGATTTAAGCCGATCAGGTTACATCATTCGGTCGATAAAATGTGCGATTTTTGTCGGCGGCGATTTTAACGTACTTTGCCCCAGTTTGCCCACGTAAGGCCAGTATTTTATAAAATGTTTTTTGAGATTCATATTCGAAAGGAGAATCATGAAATTAATTGATGAATTTAAAAAGTTTTTATTGCGTGGAAATGTCATCGAGATTGCCGTAGGCATTGTAATAGGAACTGCTTTTAATGCCTTAGTTCAAGCCTTCGTCAAAGATTTGCTTACGCCAATAATATCAATTCCGGGTAACGTAAATTTCTCTTCACTAAATGCAACCGTTGGGGGAGCAATATTTACTAATAAGTGCATAAGTAAGGGCGTATGTGCTATACTGGTTATGTGAAACTTGATGGAAGAGCGTTAGACCATGGCACATTGGAGCAGATCAGAAAAAGAAC
>JAJZNL010000026.1 GCA_021852345.1 Actinomycetes bacterium | reverse complement strand
CCCAACATTTTAGATTAAAAAACAAATTTATTGAAGAAAACTCAGCACCTGAATTAAATACTGCTCACACGATGATTTGGGATAAGGGTTTGAGGCCTGGAAAGCGTTAGCTTTCTATGGCTTCGCTAGTTTTATGCGAGACAGATATATAGTGAGAAGATATATTAAATAATTGACTTACTTTTTATGACCGTATGACAAATTAATTACAATTGCTCAGACAACTGTAATCATCAACATGGCTTATGATAGGCTTGTATAAAGATAAAACTCTTTTTCATGTTTTTTATCCTTTCTTTTACTCAAAAAGTCCGGTTACGACCGGACTTTTTTTGTTTTATTTTGTCACACATATATTATTTAATTCGATTTTATTGATATCGCGATATTGCCAAACCATTATGTTGAACAATACATATTACCGACGAATCCACACATCGATTTCAATTAGAAACATAACTTTTAATGCAAAATTCTCGATTGCCTAAACCTTTTTCCGCAATATTTGCTAGGTCTGTTAGCATAGAATATGATCTATATTGTTTACAAGTACGGGCTGTAGCACAGTTTGGTAGCGCGCTGCGTTCGGGACGCAGAGGTCCCGGGTTCAAATCCCGGCAGCCCGACGGTTTGTAACAAAATTTCTACATATTTTACCCAATCAAAACCATGCTGGTTTCTCTAAACAATATCGTAGCTTTTAGAGGAAGATACCCTGTAATTTCGGGAATTTCAACTCAGATTTCAGAAAACGAGAGGGTATGGATTTCGGGTGCAAACGGAGCCGGGAAAACTTCTTTACTTAAAGTTATAGCCGGTTTATTTTCAATTTCATCTGGGAAAGGTGAAATTTTAGGCGAAGATATAGGAAACTACTTTTTAATAAGACAAAAAGTAGGATTTGTGGGACATAATCACATGCTCTACGGCGACCTAAATCCTATGGAAAATCTAATGTTCTATGCAAAAGCAATACCAGAACTGAAAGAGTTAAGTAAAAAAGAGTTAACAGAAAAAATATATAAAGTACTATTGGATTTAGACTTTCAGGAAAGACTTCATAAGATGAAATCTTCAGGTCTCTCAGAAGGTCAAAAAAAGAAATTATCCATTGCTAAAGTATTACTAAAAACTCCAAAACTTATACTTTTGGATGAGCCCCACGCCGGACTTGATAAAACTTCCAGAAGCATACTGGATAACTTAATTTTTGACTTAACTGCCAAGTCAGACAGTACCGTTATATTCACTTCCCATGAGGACCAACTAGCTTTACCCATCGCTTCAAGGAATATATCGCTAAAAGGTGGAGCAATCGTGAAAGATATGAAGTGCAATGTTTCGTGACGGTTGGGCTGTAGCGAGCAAAGATCTAAAAATTGAAATTAGGTCAAGAGTATTGGCCATGCAGGTGATGCCTTTAACCGGCGCTATCCTTATTATTTTTGGCTTTGCGTTAGGACCTGATATTGGTCGCCTTAGGCAAAATGCTAGTGGGCTTATATGGGTGTCGATATTGCTTTGTTCAATGCTAGCTGTTCAAAGAAGTATCGCAATTGAGCGCGAATGCGGCGGAGAATTCCTCAAACTAACCGGATACGATTTGGCCGGAGTATTCATCGGTAAAGTTTTAGCAGTCGCAATCGAAGTTTTTTTGATAGCAATAGCAACGATTGCCATCACCTCCGTAGTATTCAATACGGGACTTCACGGAATTATGAACATACTTGTTTTAATAGCAGTAACGGCATTGGCGTCAATATCGTTAAGTTCGGCAGGAATTATTTTCGGGGCAATGTTCATTAGTTCAGATACAGCAGAAACGTTGCTGCCACTAATATACCTGCCTTTAACTTCTCCTGTCTTGTTGGCCGCCACCAAAGCAAGTCTGCCGACATTTAGCGGGTCGGGAAGTATTAAGCTTATATGGGTAGGAATTTTATTTCTGCTGGCCGTAGCATACTTTTCCGTCGGTTCGATATCTTTCGAACCGCTCTTGGAGGATTATTGACTTCTTTACTTGAAACTGAAAATGCAGACAACTTTTCCGACAAGGATAAGATTCTGCTGGAAAATATTCTGAAAAAAACTGGACCCAGCCGTATTAAGTATGCCTTGGGCGCTGGATCTATAATAACTGCCGTTTTAACCGTTTGGCTTGGGCTTTTTGTGACTCCCAACGATGAGCATTTAGGCGATACGGTTAGGTTGCTTTATGTACATCCCCCCGTAGCCTGGGCCGCCCTATATTTGGCATTCGGAACGACAACTCTTGCCTCGCTCCTATGGTTATGGCCAAAAACAAGAAGCTTCTTTTGGGATAAAGTTGCCGGAGCATCTGCGGAAATAGGAGTGCTTTACTTAGCTCTTACTTTGATAACCGGTTCGATATGGGGACGCACTACTTGGGGTGTCTGGTGGACTTGGGATGCTAGATTAACTTTAACGGCCGTACTTTTGGTACTTTACGTCGCATACTTAGCGATACGACAACTCGACGGTACAAGTAAAGCAAAAGCGACGCGAAATGCCATAACAGCTCTTTTCGCTGCAATCGACGTGCCTATTGTCCACTTTTCAGTCCTCTGGTGGAATACCCTACACCAAACCGCCAGCGTCCTCACGCCCGGTTTACATCTAACCGTCCCGCTTTCAATGGGATTGACTATGGGTTTGGGATTTTTATGCACCACTTTAATCTGGGGATGGATGATGAAGGCCAGATACGACATAGAGCTGCTAAAAGCCGTAACAGGTGAAATGGAGTCACAAAGGGCTATTCTACAAAGACGAAGCGAGTTGTAGTTAAGTGAATTCTTACGTAATTGCTGGTTATCTAATTGCCATTGTTTCAATTGTCGGTTATTCACTGAGTTTAATTTTGCGACGTAATTCATTGCGTAAACAGCTCCAAAAACTTAAGAACGACAGCGAACAAAATACCGACGATAAATAAACGATAAATAAAATGTCAGCCAATACCGGTGTTTTAAAAAGACGGAAACAGAGAATCGTTGTGGTTTTATCCATTTTATTGGTGATATTTGGAATTCTTATTTATGAAGGACTTACGAATTCAATCGAATATTTTGAAACCGCAAGTCAAGCCGTAGCGAACCGACAAACTTTAGGGACCTCTGATTTTAGAATTGAAGGAAATGTAATCGGCAATACGATTCGTCGAAAAAACGACCAAACACTCTTCTCGATCTCATCGGGGAAGACCGTTGTACCCGTAGTGTCAAACGGCTCTCCACCCCAATTATTTCAGCCTGGTATTCCAGTAGTTCTGGTCGGACATTTTGCTTCTGGCAAGGGTCCAGGCGGTACAGCATTATTGTTTTTATCTTCGCAGATTATGATTAAACACACTAACCAATATATTGCCGCGCATCCAAACCGCGTAAAAATAGTCAAGAGTTAACAACTGATGGCGTTAAGCAAATAATGGACGTAAATATAGTTCTAGGACAAGCCGGAATTTATCTGAGTCTCATAGCCTCGTTAATAGCCATTGGATCGTTAGTCAAAGAGATTATTAATAAACGATCCTCAAAAGATTGGGCTTTTAGCCAACTCAACAAAAGTATTAAAATTTGGATGCCGTTAATCTTGATTGGCGTAGCGTTATCTGTAGTTTCAATGGAACACGCCTTGTTGTCACATGATTTTAGGATTGCCTATGTAGCCCAGAATAATGCAATTCAGACACCTTTACTATATACGATTGCCGGTTTGTGGTCTGCTCTAGCCGGTTCAATTTTGCTTTGGTTATTTATATTAAGCATTTACGTTTTTCTCTTTTACATAAAATTCAGAAGATCGAACAGTCCAGTTATAATTTATGCGCAATTAATTAACCTGATAATTGTAATTTTTTTCCTCTTCTTAGTTGCGGCACCGGCAAATCCCTTTATACACACGGTAGGTGCAATTCCCGCCGACGGAGCTGGTCCGAATCCGCTTTTACAGGACAATCCGCTAGTCGCAATCCACCCAGTACTTTTATACTTTGGGCTTGTCGGATTTACAATTCCGTTTTCCATCACGCTGGGACGCCTTTTTGCAAAACAGTCTGATGTTAGTTGGCAGAAAACTACAAGGTTTTGGATGATTCTACCGTGGTCGTGTCTGAGTCTCGGTATAATTATGGGTGCATGGTGGTCATATGAAGTATTGGGATGGGGTGGATTTTGGGCCTGGGATCCCGTGGAAAATGCAGCCTTAATGCCGTGGCTTACCGCCACAGCCGCAATGCATAGCGGAGTTGCAACAGAAGAAAGGCGTATCCTTAAAACTTGGACCATTTCGCTAATTCTGGTGACCTTTACTCTGACGATATTGGGAACGTATTTAACCAGATCAGGAGTAGTCGAGTCGGTCCATGCCTTTAGTGATTCAAACATCGGTATCTATCTATTGGTTGCAATAGTAGCAATTGTACTGGTGTCACTTTTTGCCATTACATTTCTGGCTCCGATGATTTCAGAAAAGGACAAAGCTTATTTGATACAAGGTGAAGTGTCTAAATCTGCAGCATTTGTTTTAAATAACGTGCTGTTTTTAGCAATAGCATTATGCGTATTTGTCGGAACCGTCTACCCAATAATTATCGAACATTTTTCAAAGACTATCAGTATCGGCCCGCCCTATTATGATACCTTGACTGCTCCATTTGCTTTAGTATTGTTAATACTTATAGCGGTGGCACCTGTATTAAGCTATAGCCCAATTAAACTTAATGCGCTGGGTAATAAGCTTTTGTACCCTGCCTTGGCAGCGGCGACGGTTTCGGTACTGTTAGTATTGTCCGGTTTTTCAAATGCTGTTGATATCATCACCTACAGCTTTGCCACGATGGGAATAGTTGTTGCCGTAATTCAACTTATAAAAAACTTCAAAAGATCAAAGGGATCTATTATAGGTACATTTTTGGGCAGGAAGGGAGGATCCATGATTGCCCATATAGGAATTTTAATTTTGGCTATTTCGATCATGTCCGCCGTCACCCTCGGTCAAAGAGGAGATTTAAATCTATACAAGGGTCAGAGTTTGAAATTTGACAACATCAGATTTACTTTTTTGAGTTTGTCCACTAAAAACAATCCTCAAGATACAGTCACTAATGCCAAAATTCTAATTAACCACAACGGTCCCTATGATCCCGCGATAACAATTTTTCCCAACCAAACCCAAGGAATAGGCACACCGGGCATCTACTCTACCCCGTTTGAAGATGTCTACATAACCTTATCTGAACTGCCTTCTGGATCGTCTTCGCAATCTATAGTATTGGGCATTGTTGTGCAGCCATTTATATTTTGGATATGGACCGGCGGCTTTATAATATTTGCGGGGGGGATATTGTCGTTAATCCCAACCTTGACTAAAAATAGGGTCCGAAAAAAGACTGCAAGCAAAACCGAACTAACGGAACTTTCTAAAATAAACTGATACCTTTAATTTTAAAAATATGGTCACAACAGATAACGATACAACTGAAAATAACGGCCAAGATCGGCAGATCCGAATAAGTAAACAGAGAATCTTATTGGCTTCAACGATATTGCTGGTAATTCTGGGAATTATCGGTGTATTAGCCTACAGCCCCGCCGCAACTACGATATCAACGCCTAGCCCTTTATTGGGAAAAGTTGCTCCGAATATTGCGGGAAATTCAATTACAAACGGATCTTATGTTTCTCTGCAAAATTATAGAGGTAAATTCGTTATATTAAACTTTTTTGCAAGTTGGTGCACACCGTGTTTTGATGAATCACCCGCATTAATAACTTTTGCCTATAACCACAGAAAAACAAACAACGTTGCAATTTTGGGAATTGTGTTTTCAGATACCTCCAGCCGGGCTTCTAACTTCTTAAAATCCGTGGGAGCAACATGGAATGCAATAAATGATCAGTCGGGTTCAATTGCCATAAAATACGGTGTAAGCGAACCTCCGGAAACTTTTTTAATTTCTCCTTCGGGAATTGTACTGGCTAAATTTATCGGTCCGGTAACCCTCGCCGGACTAAACGAAGCAATCGGCAGATACCAATGACAAAAATTGAATCGGATACCGAGCAGGAAAATACTTCCTCAAATCACGCTAAGTTGTCTCGCTTTCTTTGGCCGATAATATTTTTAGCCCTAATAGGATCAGTGACCTATGCATACCTTAAGCCCACTGTGATGACTCCCGCACAACGTGCGATTTCTTTGGAAAGTCAAGTAAAATGTCCCGCCTGCGAAGGTCAGTCCGTTGAAAACTCTACAGCAGCCATTGCGGTCAGCATAAAAGCCAAGATATATCAGGATGTACTGAAAAATGAGAGTGACTCTCAAATATTAAACAGCTTGGCTGCAACCTACGGACAGGATATCTACCTTTCGCCCCATGGCTCTTCTTATGCAGACTTATCTTGGATTATACCGACTGTCTTAATCTTTTTGATAGTGATGTTTTTATCAGGGACCCTGTTAAACAGAAAATACAATTTTATCTCTTTTGTTAAGAAAAAAGACTTGCAGGGTTCGGAGTCAAAATCTAAGTCGCAACATAGTAAGAAATTGTTATACATCGGGTTTTCACTAGTAGCTATTGGAATACTTTACTTCTTAGGTTTAGCCCTAGGACTAAACCTGCCGGGGAAACGAAATACGGGAAGTCAATTTAGCCAAACGCAGCTCCTTGAAATCGCCAACTTTCAAGCCAGTGTAGGCGATACCGCCGGTGCTATAACAACATATAAGGAAGTTTTAACTGAAAACTCTTCTAACACGGAAGCCCTAACCGAAGAGGGGTGGCTAATTTCACAAAATGGAACGAAAACTCACAACAAAAACTATGTTGCCCTTGGTCAGGCGTTAATAGAAAAAGCGCTGAGCTACGGTAACGACAATGCTCAGGCTCATTTATACCTGGGAACAATTTATCTTTTGGACTTACATCAACCGACATTGGCAGCAGATCAGTACAAGATCTTTTTAAGCCTTAATCCGCCTCAAAATCTTATTGCCGCTTCAAAACCGGAAATAATTCAGGCATTCACCTCCTTAGGAGAGCCCATACCTTCGTCGCTGCGCTAAAAAGTAACTTGATAATTTATATACTCATAAAAACCGAAATTGTTTATAAAGAGATATACGTTCATAATTCACATATTTGCCGAACATATTGAACTGGATCAAGAAATTTAACTTTTGACACTATAAAGTAACCTGACTAATTTGCGATGCCATCTGCAAAGGTCAAGTCAGTCGTAAGACAGAGTGAGAAAAGCGGATCACACTCAATTCATCATTCTAGGCATATAGCTTCGAAACTCGGGATAGGAAAAACTTCTTATCTCCCCTCAGAATCAGGAATGTTGACGCAATATGAATTAAGCTTGAGGGCAACAAATGGAGAATAAATCATGGAGACAACAACAAATCAAGCCTTTATGGCTGCTACGTAATATCTACTAACCACAAAGACTTG
This sequence comes from Actinomycetes bacterium, assembly GCA_021852345.1. Classification (GTDB taxonomy): domain Bacteria; phylum Actinomycetota; class Acidimicrobiia; order Acidimicrobiales; family JABEUL01; genus JAJZNL01. The sequence goes on along the minus strand of JAJZNL010000026.1, from coordinate 617 downwards.
ACCGCCAAAGAGATATGGGATCTCTATATGACCCTAGCTAAAGTTGAAAATGCATTTAGATCTCTTAAAAGCGAGCTTGGACTTAGACCAATTCACCATCAAAAAACTAATCGAGTAATTGCCCATCTGTTTATTTCAGTACTTGCCTATCATCTACTTAGTGCAATTGAATTTGAACTGGCTAAAGGTGGAGATAAAAGACAATGGAAAACAATTAGGGAAGTGCTTTTATCCCACCAAAGATCAACCATTATATTTACTGATAATAAAGAACAAATTCATCACATCAGAACCTCATCAATTCCAGAACCCGAACAAAAAACAATCTATGAAGCTCTAAATATCAAAGATAAACTAAAGCGAAAACATAGGGTAATCGGTACTTTGTAGTGTCCAATAATAACACCCTTAAAGCTTCTACCTGGGGTTTTGTCTCAAGTTCGGGAAACTTGGGCTACGAATTAACATGCTACATGAGTTAATTTTCACTGTCATAAGCTGATACACGTACAACTTTTAAAGTCGATACGATATCGCATGAAAACGTATCTGTTGACACCGCCGTTTTGGTTTCGTTGCAAGGAGCCGATTTTTGTACAATAAAGGCATTCAGAGAA
>JAJZNL010000054.1 GCA_021852345.1 Actinomycetes bacterium | reverse complement strand
CAAACAAGGAGTTAACCAACTGTGGGCATTGCAACAATTATTTTCCAATGGGCCATGGATGCCAAATACTCAACCAAGTGGTCCCTAATTAACTATATGCATTGCATAGGGTGGTGAATAGTTACAAAAAAAATACCTAAGACGACCTAAACGCCACATTTAATATTGGCTGATTACATTAAATTTAAATCGATTTATTATGATTTTAGGATTTTAAAATAGAAATCAGGTCAGAGTATACCTCATTCACTCGTTGAGTCAACTCCTCTATACTCCCGGCATTAGATATTAAATAATCGGCAATTTTTACGCGGTCTTGACGGGAGGCTTGATGTTCTATTCTGTGAACGGCATCGTCTACGGACATGTTTCTGTACTGAACAAGACGTTTTACACTAACGTCCAAAGGTGCATCTACGACAACGATTTTCTGTATTCCGTAGGAATCTCTATTTTTGTTTTCGGCTAGAAGCGGTATGTCCAGAATTACTACAATATCTTGATTAATATACTCCATGACAGCGTCAAGCATTTTTTGGGCAACCATAGGATGTATTATCGAATTTAATACCTGCAGTTCATCTCTATTCGCAAAGACGATATCGGCCAACCTTTCACGATTTACTTCACCATCATCAAATAAAATATCTCGACCGAAATGCTTAACAACCATTTCATAAGCTTCGCCTTCTTTGGTCATCAGTTGTCGCGAAATGTGATCAGCGTCGATAAGTTTAGCACCAAGCTCGACGAACATCTTAGATACAGTAGATTTACCGGCTCCTATTCCCCCGGTCAGACCAACCAACATCATAATGGTACATCCTTAGATTTAACCAAATCTTTACTCAATTTGTCGCTAAATAAGATTCCAAGTACCAAGGCAAACTCAAGTTCTATCTCTATAAAATTACGTATTTCTGCGAATAGGTTTAGATGCGACAGCAAAGAGAATCGGCATAGTGTCATCTACAGTCTCAGATACGTAGAACAAGCTGTCGTCGATACCTGTACTTCCACCCATAGATTTCCGATACACAACCTGTTGGGCCAAAGGAAGTAGCCTGGAATAGAACATAATCCATAGCTTTTTAGGCATCTTGTGTCGCAAATCAAATAAGTCCAGATCGTAAATCTTTTGTGCTTTCTTTCTTCGATTTGAAATTTCGGTTTTTACGATCTCATCGCAATCCAGAGCACCGACCCAAACGTCCTCAAAATGTTCAGACAACAACCGCTTTAAATCTTCAGCGTCAAATAAATAGACATGAAACGGATTTTCGAAATCGGTAGGCTTATTTGGAGTCAGAAAAAAAGCAGATCCGCTGTCTTTTAAAATTCTTGATACTTCTGCCACATGAAGAGCTGGTTCGATAAAATGTTCGATTATATGTGAAGAACTGGCATAATCAACGGATCCTGTTTTAAAACCGAGTTTGGAGCAATCCATTCTACCCATTAGTAGCCCGCGACTTCCCCATTTTGTTAAAGCCGAACTAGCCGCTTGCTGGTCATAATCGATACCGATTACCTTCCGATGAGGACTTGTAAACTTTGCGGTTTCAAATCCTTCTCCGCTTCCGAGATCGACTACAATTCCGCTTCCGAGCCTTTTTTCAACTTCTCTATACCCTGCGTCATGAATGGCTATTACCGAATCAGGTGTAACCTTTTCGACGGGACGTTCCCCAGTAATATTAAACACAACTATAAATATAGTGCTTTATTACATATTCAAAAACAATTTTTTCAAACCCTGAACTAATTTGACGATCATACCAATATGTTTAGATGAATTCAAGGGACTTAAACTTTTCAAAAGCAAGAGATCTTTAACCGGATATCTGCGTCATATAAACAATATAGTGAAATTACTCATAACAATGTAAAACATTAAAACGTATCATTTAAGCTACTGTGCCAAATTATGTTAAAACCGTTACTAAGGCGCCAATTATTGAAAAATTAACCCTAACCGTAAAGCCATATCCTGATAGACTTTTAAATTGACAATGCGGGAGCTGAATTTAGTTTTAGCAAGAAGAATTAATCGTCAGCTGCGTTTAAATTGACCCATACAGATGAGAGCAATATTAAGAAGATTTAAAACCAATAAGTACTTTTATCTGTTTTTAGTGGCATTTATTCCTAATTTGATAACCCAAATCGGAACCATTGCCGCCGACAACAAACTATATCTATTTTTAGATCCAGGTCGTTTTTTTATTCAATCATCTCAAATCTGGGACCCTACGAATGCTTTAGGAACCGTAACCTTTCAACACGTCGGTTATTTGCTACCGTTAGATCCATTTTTTTACATCTTTGAACATCTCGGCTTCCCAGTTTGGATAGTTGAACGATTCTGGACTGGATTCTTAATGTTCTTTGCTGGGGCGGGAATATCTTGGTTCCTCGATAAGATGCGATTTTCGGCAACCGTATCTACCGTTGCCGGATTCTTTTACATGCTATCGCCCTATTCTTTGCAATACCTCTACCGAATTTCAGATATATTGCTACCGTGGTCGGCTCTGGGATGGCTAATGGGTTTAATGTTTATGGCAGTGCACAAGAGAGGGTGGAAATATGTATCGCTTTTTGCTCTAATTGTGGCGATCATCGGAGGAACAAATGGGAGTTCATTAATATTTGCAGGGCTCGGACCTATCCTTTTGCTTTTGTATCTTTGGTTTATTAAAAAAGAAATTACAAACCGAGATTGTTTGCAGATTTTCTTAAAACTGGCCTTGTTGTGTACTGCAGTTTCAATATGGTGGTTTATAGCACTTGAAATAGAAGCTAACTTTGGTCTCAATATTTTAAAATATACTGAGACGGTTCAGGCTGTAGCTTCAACATCACTTGCCTCTGAGGTAATGCGAGGCCTGGGATACTGGTTTTATTACGGTCAAAACACCGTTGGTCCTTGGGCTCCCTCTTCAGTGGGATACATGGAACACATTTGGTTAATTTTGATCTCATTTTTAATACCGTCGTTGGCACTACTAGCAGCCGCTTTAATCAGATTTAAAAATCGAGGCTTTTTCATTATTTTAACTGGCGTCGGACTGATTGTCAGCGTAGGTACCCATCCCTTTGGAAATCCGGGTCTTTGGGGACGCTTTATTACCTGGGTTATGCTCTATACGACTCCAGGATTCGCGCTTAGATCAACGGACAGGGCCGCTCCCCTTGTAATAATGTGCCTTGGCATATTTTTTGCAACGGGCGTGGAAACACTGGCGGTTCATGCAAAACACATTAAATATAAATTAGTTCCCCGATTCTTAAAGCGCTCGGTAGCCGTCTTTGCTTTAACTGGAATAATCTTGGTTTTAAATAATCCCGCAATCTACGACGGTCAATTGCTTTCACCTCAGTATTCAAGGCCGTCAAATATTCCCTCTTACTACTATCAGGCCGCAAACTACTTGAACAAGCAGTCTAGCAATACTCGAATATTGGTTGAACCAGGTACGGATACGAGCGTATATCGCTGGGGAGTTACGGGAGACCCGATATTACCAGGCCTAACGACTCGTCAGACTGCCGAAAGAGTGCAATTGCCGCACGGTACCAACCCCAGCCTCGATTTAATGACCGCCATTGATCAACCGTTTCAGGAAGAAACCATGAATCCGACTACATTGGCCCCTTTGGCCAGACTAATAAGTGCAGGAAACTTATTGATACAATCGGATCTGGCCTATGAAGATTATGATCTTCCGAACCCAAGGCAACTTTGGTCTCAATTAACCCCGATTCCTGCGGGGTTAAGCAAACCGATACCTTTCGGCAAACCAGTTCCAAATGTTCCGCCTAAAAACGAAAAACTTGTATACGGCGAACAATCTTTGGCACAAAATTCAAATCTGCCATGGCCTCCTCCGATCGCTGTTTTTAACGTTAAAAACGCACGGCCACTTATAAGGACGGAATCAACCTCAAATCCCATAATCGTTGACGGTGGTGGCACCGGGTTGGTTAACTCGGCAGCGGCTGGCCTATTAAATTCAAATGCGCCGGTTCTGTATTCGGGAGCTTTTACGGATAACTCCAAAAATGAAACCCTATTAAAAACAATGGCTGCCAAAAATGCGGAGTTAGTTTTAACCGATACCAACCGCAAACAATCCCGTCGTTGGGACGGAACCATTCAAGATGTAAACGGGTACACGGAAACCGCTACCCAAACAAACAATCCTCAAGACTATTCAAATGCTCCTATCGACCTATTCCCAAACAGCCCTAACTCTCAAACGGTTACCGTTTTAAACGGAATTCAAGCGGTAAATGCATCAGTCTACGGAAATCAGGTAACCTACGAACCCTACGAAAGACCGGCAATGGCACTTGACACTAACCCCGATACGGCTTGGTCTTACTCTTCCCTGGTTTATCCGCCAGGTCAATGGTGGGACGTCAATCTCATAAATCCCGACACCACCAACTACATTTACTTATCGCAGGTATTAACAGGATCTCCGATTGAAAAAATAACAAACGTAACTTTGAACTTCAGCGACGGTTATTCGCAAAGCTATCAACTCTCCGCATTGTCCAGAACGGTGGGAGGTCAAAAACTTACCTTTCCTAGCCAAACATTTACATCCCTTAAAATTACGATAAACGCTACGGCGCCGACAGGATCTGCTACGGGAACGGACGCTGTAGGTTTTTCAACGGTGAATATTCCAGGTGTTACCATGGACGAAGTCGTAGCTACTCCGACTGACATGTTAAACACGCTGGGTTCGTCGAGCATTAACAACAGATTATCAATATTGTTAAACAGACAGACCGTAGGACCGTTTCCGCCGAGAGGGAACCCGGAAAACACCATTACCCGTCAAGTTTGGTTACCGACAAATCGTAGCTTCAGCATAACAGGGCTCGTCGCACTGTCTCAAAATGCACCCGATGATGTCATCGATACCGTTATAGGCGTAACACCTCAAAACGGTAACGGATATGTAGCCAACTCCTCGGGACGATTGCCAGGTTTTTTGATGGCCAGAGCCTATAGCGCATTTGATAACAATGTTAAAACCTCTTGGTCGCCGGGGTCCGGTTATGCACAGCAAATCGGATCCTGGGTCGAAATCGATACGCCTCAAACCGTAACTTTTGATCAAATCAATTTTGCAGTAAATGCAGACAAATACCATTCGGTACCCAAGGAAGTCACTATCTCCACGGAATCGGGTGTCAGAACTTTGAATTTACCATCCATCGTTTCAAAAGGTCCCAAAGGACGTACCGTGACCGTTAACTTTAAGTTCCCTGCAATCAGCGGCAGGCACATCCGATTGACCGTCAATTCCATTCAACCATTTTACGGAAAGGATATTCCAAGCCAACCTTTTTATACCTTACCTGTCGGCATTGCTGAAGTCGGTATACCCAAGGTGACGATGCCACAGATCCCTAAAACTTTTCCAAATACCTGTTGGAATAATCTGATCTCAGTTAACGGAGTATCGATACCGATTAGGCTTATAGGATCCGTGCAAAGTGCCCTAGACGGCAATCCCGTGGCATACGTAGCATGTAGCTCATCTCAAACAGCAGCAAACCTATATGCGGGAAATAACTTAATACAGACAGTCCCGGGGAGCCAAACAGGTATCGATATAAACAGCATCGAACTTGACAGCAAACCAGGAGGATCACCTAATCCCATACTGTCTCCCGGCCAGCTACAACCGCCAAAATCAAACGCTCAGGTCGCCTCTGTCGCCGTCATCTCTTCATCGGCGGTGAACTTTAAGGCAAAAATTACCAGTTACGGAAAGCCCTTCTGGCTTGTTTTGGGCCAATCTCAAGACAAAGGATGGGCACTGAGTTTTAATGGACAATCGGTCAAGGGGTCTTCTAAGTTGATTGACGGATACGCAAATGCCTGGTTGATTTCTCCAGCACCTGGCAAACACTCCTATGTTGCGTCATTTAGTTTCTACCCCCAAACTTGGCTCAACTACTCTTACATCGTTTTCTTACTTTGCCTGTTAGCAATAATTGCTGCGGCAATTTTTGCTAAAAAACTTTCTCACGATGATTGGCGTAACAAGATTCTGCCGATAAAACTTGAATATCGGCCGGATCTGCTGAGAATAAATAAAATTAAATCTAGAAGAATTAATATTTCCACTCTATTTTCACTAGTAACTGCAATCACGGTTGCCGATTTTATGTTTATGCCATGGTTCTATGCCCTGTGTGCATCGGTCATTGCCGCAGTCAGCATTTTAATTACGAGGACGTACAAGGTCTTGGGCATATTGTCGGTTGCATCTATGCTGGCCGTAACCTTATACCTTTCAATAGCTCAAATGATCTATAGATCGGTGGCCGGTGATGGATGGCCTTCAAGCTACGAATTGGCAAACTTCTTGGCTTGGTTTGCGGTCATCAGTTTGGTTATTTATCAATTATTTGAGCGACGAATAAAGCCACAATCTAAATCTGGCGACGAATTTTCTTAATTATTTGATAGCTAATTTTTATATTCGTATTTGTTGACAAAACAACTAACCGCCCGATAAAATTATTTAACACGAACTTTAGGAAAATATTTGAACTGTTTTTTAATAGAAATACGACTATAATTGTAAATCATAAAACAATTCGATTTGTAAACGTTAAATGCTAAAAAAACTTCTTTTATATACGGCGATTTCCTTCGGGCTAATTGCGGTCGTGCTTACGACGGCAAGTTTCAATACCAACTCTCCGAACGCAGAATCGATTACCGTTTCGAAGTCCAACGGTAGCGCTATAGCTCAAGTTCATGCGCCTCAATTTCACATTCCGCCATTAGCTGTGGAATCTATTTCACCTGCGCAAGGTGCTATAAACGTATCATTAAATCCTACTATAACCGTGCAGTTTTCTGCCCCCCTTGCGTCTTTAACTCCTATGCCATGGTTATCGCCAATGATACTGGGTAGCTGGTCTCAAGTCAGCCCAGATGAAGTTGTATTTACGCCGCAACAGTCTTTCCAGCCCTATACTACGGTAACTCTTACAATTCCTGGCGGTCCAGGAGGCATGGAAGGAGCTGCTTCGCAACTACTTCAAAAAACACAAATAACAACTTTTACGACAACCTCGGGACCGACAATTCAGTTGCAACAAGATTTGGCTTTATTGGGGTATTTGCCCTTAACCTATAACACGACAACTGGAGCATTCGCTTGGCAGTACGCAAACATTCCTGCTGGGCTACAGGCACTTTGGCAACCAGGAGTATACAATGAGATGACTAAAGCCGCCGTTATGTCTTTTGAGTACTTTAACGGCCTATCAGTTGACGGAGTAGCGGGTCAACAGGTATGGATATCGCTTGCAGACGACGTTGCCGCAAATAAGACCAACCCTTTTGGATATTCCTTTGTGTCAGTTTCAAAAGCATTGCCCGAAACCGTACAGGTGTGGCACAATGGTCAGATAGCTTTTAGCACATTAGCAAACACTGGCATTGCCGCAGCTCCCACTCCTGATGGGACTTTTGCGGTTTATCTTAGATATGTCTCTACAACGATGAAGGGAGTAAATCCAAACGGGACTCCCTATAACGATCCAAATATACCTTGGGTAAGCTATTTCAACGGCGGAGACGCTCTCCATGGATTCATACGCGCCAGTTACGGCTTTCCCCAAAGTGTCGGATGCGTCGAAATGCCATTTTCTTCAGCCCAAACCGTATTTAATTTAACCACCTACGGAACACTCGTAAGTATATATTAAATATTCAAATCAACTTTAACTATTGATTTGGCTCCGTTTTTACGGGGAAATATTTAACTTATATTTTTGAATATAATTCTTTACCAATAGTTCGATAGCTTTATCTGCAACCAAATCCCAAGAACAGCTTTCGGTCACTTTAGTAGCATTCAGTGAAAGTCTTTTCAGTTCGTTAGCATCACTTAAAAGGTAAGTGACTTTATCAATAAATTCAGCCTCACTTTTAACCAAATAACCCGTCTCTTTATTTTTGATCGAATCTCTGTGACCTACAATCTCAGTGGCAACAGCGGGTGTGCCACAAGCAGCGGCTTCAACTAACGTCAATCCCCACCCCTCCCTCATTGAATTAGAAACGATCAGCGAAGCGGATCTATAAAGAGATGCCAACTCAGTGTCACTAATCCTACCAGGAAGCATTATCCAATCCTGATATTTATTTTCCGTGACAAAATCGATTAAACTTTGGCGCTCATACCCATCGCCGGCTATTACCACCTTAAGTGCATCGACCCGACCTTTAACTTCGGCCAAAATCTTAATCAAATCTAAATGGCGTTTTACCGGAACTAATCGTCCCACCGAAATGACCAGAGGATCTTTGGACTTTTGTTCGAAATCGGGCGAAAACTTAGAATCAATACCGGGATGTACCACGTGAATGTTACTTTCGGACAGTTTTAATTTGGTAACAAGTTCGTTTGCCGTAGATTCTGACGGCGTCAATATCGATTCGCGTTTATAAAAAAGCGGAGCTATACGCTCCTCCAAATTTTTACCAACTGCGGCCAAATTTTTCTTAAAAACCAGACTCCACATTTCGCCATGGACGTGGTGAATTATTGTCAATCTAGGAACGTTAGCCCACACCGGCGAAAAAAAAGGCATGCCATTCCAAATTTCTATTAATGCCTGGCTGCGTTGATTCTCATGAGCCAACCAGCTGGCGGCACTTCTAAAAAATACGGTATATCGACTACCTTTTCTGCTTATTTGATATCCAGACCTCTGCCCATACTTCGAGTGACCGTACGCTACCGAAGTCCTCATCGTCACAGTAAGGCCGTGATCGGCGAACCGCTTTAGAATTTCATGCGCATGCAATTCGGAGCCCCCAGCTTCCCCGTCGTCTAAGTCCCTCCAACCCAGTACATGGACAGACTTCAGATTAATTCTGTTTGCAAGTTCATAATAGTCGGTATCGGTCATCTATCTTCGCCTTAATACCACAGCCAAATTCCATGTAACTACTTCATTTATAACTGGTGCCTTAAGAATGACTTTTGCCCATTTCGGATAATATCTAGGACGCATATCCAAAATATCGACATTTTCTAATTCAAAAGTCATTTTCATAGTATCGGTAATTTTTATCTTAAACAAAGATTCACCGTAACAGTTCTTTACTTTTTTCCGGTATTTTTTTTCGTACAAGTTTTTTGCATAATCACCGCCCAAATAGTGCCAAGGCGAGGTCTCGTGACCTCCCCAAGGAGAATACCATCCCGTAAAGCAGAAAAATACAATTCCACTGGGTTTGGTCACTCTTATCATTTCGTTTATGAATCGCTTCGGGTCAGAAACATGTTCTAATACATTTGAAGAAAATGTGATATCGATTGAATTATCTCGAAAGGGAATGCTGTAACCGTCAGCTTGCATGGAATTCTCTGGAGGCTTTCCCCGCCAAAATAATTCATCCCAAAAGGGTTCTAAAACAAAACATTTTGCCCCGTTGGCCTTAAATGCAGCACTAAAATAACCCGCTCCGCCACCAATATCGAGTACCGTTTTATCTTTAACAGAAACGTACGAACTCAGCAATCGAATGCCGTCTAAAGCCAGATACCCATAAAATGAATCAGGGTCGGACTGTTCCATCCTAAAATAACTCAATAGCTTTAATGTGTTAGCCAAATTTCTCGGATTTTTATATATTTGAGTTCCCATGGTAAATAATTCCTTAAAGTCATTCGTTTATTTATTTTATTTGAAAACAATTCTTTTATTGTCCAAAAGAGTCTAGGCTACCCGTTGGACAAAAATATTGGAGCAGTCCGATCATGCGATTTTGAATCCGTCTGCTTGATCTCATGATAATCAGAATCAACGTTAACTGACCAAATATCATTTCGAGCACCAAAAATATTATCTACCGCCAACATAGCAGTATACATTGAATGATCCTGATTATTGTAACGGTGCATACCGTTGCGTCCAACCGGGAATACGTTGATCAGGTTCTCATTCAACCAATTTTTAATTAAATCCACATTGGCCTTGTATTCAAGGTTATATACAGGATACGCATTAGGCATCTTAACAACATAACCGTGATCTACTAAATTCGAATCAACAAGCTCCAACTCAGCCAATTCTCTTTTTGCCATCTCTATCAGTTCCATTTCGCTTTTAGACCAAAGTTCATCGCCTTGATTTACGAAATACTCCATGCCCAAACAGGTAGTACCGGCTTTGACCATATCCGGCGACCAAGCTCCGTAATTTTGAATTCGTCCGACTTTTACCTTCGGATAATGAATATAAATCCAGTTATCGGGAAATGGTTCGGGGTCATTTACCACCAACGCCACCAGAAGATGATCTCTGAAAGTAAGCTGTTTAGCAGCATCGACTACTTTACTGGGTATGGATGGTTGGATTGCAAGCACCAAGTCCCTAAGAGGCATTGATGATATAAAGTAATCAATGTCGATATTCAGTTCTTCCCCGTCGGCGTTTTTGATCGTAACGCTAACGGCACGATTTGCCTCTTTGGTTATCCTAACCACTTTATTATTAAATTTAATGGCTGCACCCATTTTCAATGCTTTATCTAAAGTTGTCTCCCACATTTGACCGGGCCCGAATTTCGGATACAAAAATTCTTCGATAAGCGAAGTTACTCCCGTTTTGTTTTTTTTAAAAGGAATTGAGTGCAATATTAAGTTTCCTATTGACAAATTCTTGATGCGTTGAGCCGCCCAATCAGCCTGTATCAAACTAGCATCTATACCCCAAACCTTTTCGGTGTACGATTTAAAAAACGTTCGATACAAACGCCAACCGAATTTATGTGCAACATAATTCTCATAATTCGAAAGATCTTTAGGTGGTTTAAATTTTACGACAACAAATGACAGCAGGCACTTTATGCTTTCAAATATCCCCAAGGTCTTAAGTGCTTTAAAGGGTTGAAGTGGATAGTCAAAGAATTTTCCCTCGTAATAGATTCTGCTCAATCGAGGCCGTGATTTTAAATCTTCAGAACCAGGCAAGATTTCATGCCAGAAATTTTCGACCTCTTTCACTTTTGTAAAAAACCGATGTCCTCCGATGTCAAATCGCCAATTGTCTGCCAACTCGGTTCTAGATAGCCCTCCTGGAACACTGTCGGATTCAATAATTATTGATTCGACATTACGCTTGGCAAGTTCATAAGCCGCAGTCAAACCCGCCGGTCCAGCGCCAGCGATAGCTACTTTAATCGTTGTTGTTATATTTTTTTCGGACATAAATCTAAGATGACGGCAACACCCACTGTATCTAATGTCAATTAGATACAACTATTATTACATATTGTAAATAAAAGATTAGCGTAACATACTAACAAATATGGATTTAATCTTATTAAATATTAGAAACGACCTAAGCCAAACATAAACGCATCGCAAATTGATAACTTGCTATTTACTTTCGCCGATAACAACAATTCAAGATAATTCAAGACAACTGCGATGCTCATTCTACTTTTTAATTCTTATTAAAGCTAACGTTAAGCATATCTTCTTAAACAAATGTGCAAGATTTATTTTGTTTAATTCAGAATTTCAAAATGCTTTATAATCAAGCCTTCAATTTAAGATTTGGATACAGATATTAAAATTCGAGTCAGTTCAATTGGTTGAGTTTATGAATTCCTTGATTGCTATTCATTAACGAATTACTTTGAAATTTTAAAATTTCAAGACGTCCAACGATCAACCTTAATATAGTTTTCTAAATATCTCCTGTCCGTCTTTGTGGCAAAAATATACTTGCACAAAGTCCGCCAGAATCGACATCGGTTAGCTCAATAACACCGTTTAAAGACTGAACCATAATTCTGGCCATATAAAGGCCAATGCTCAAACCGTCCTTATTTTGCTGGGTATCAGCACCGTCACGTTGAGATAGGGCTTTCCATAAATCATTCGGATCCTTACCCATAAGACCGGGACCGTTATCTACGATATCTATCCAAAGTTCATCATCTTCATTTAACCCAGCCTCAACGCTAACCCCCTTGTTCTGTGAAAATTTAATCGCATTTTCGACAAGCGCTGAAACGGCCACTGCCAAACGCTCGACAGAAGTAGTGACTTGAAGGTCTTCATCAATCTTGACTTCTACATTAATATTACCAACGTCTTTAGCCAATTCGTCAATAACTTTATGAATAATTTCAGATAAGAATGCACGTTCCAAAATTTCACGTTCAAAAACAAAAGCCGGATCAGTTTGGACTGCATGCCATTGATCCACAGCCGTTATTACCCGACTCACTCTTTCGACTTCAAGTGCAACAGCACCCGAGAATACAGCTCTGTCGCCACGTCGTATCCCCCAGTCTGTGTCGACAATTTTTTCGAGGGTTGTATGCAATTCGAGAAGTGGCTCTTTAAGAGCGGAAGCTTGTGCGTCGGCTAAGCTATCTCGAAGTTCCATCCTACCTTCAAGCAACTGAAGCGCGGCTTTTAAATTTGCTACATGCTTTGACATCGCCAATACTAAATCCTGAACCGGTAAAGGTACAACGTCAGATCCTCGCCTAACGACATTTACAGCATCTTCTGCAACCTTATTAATATCAGATTCGGATTGATTTGTCATAAATCGACCTTAAATTAAAACGACTACCATAGTTTACCAATTTATTTTATGATACCGCTATCATCACTAAATATCAAATCTATAGCCAACAAATCGAAAATGACTAGCCTTGGACTTTGGCGACATCTTTACGACGACGTTGCGGAAGAATAATAGTCAACACCGCTCCATTCTTTTGCCTATTACTCAAAGCCACCGTACCGCCCAAAGATTCAGCCATCATTCTTACCAAAAACAGACCCAAACCCAAAAGTGGAGCCCACTCCTGATTTTCCGAAACAACTTGCGGTTTTGGCATAAACAACAGTTCTGGGTCAATATTCAAAATTCCCGGACCATTATCCCGAACTTCTATCTTAAGATCCTGTTGAAGATTAATCTCCGCAGCCAACTCAACTTTTCCGTTTCCGCCGTGTCTAAATGCATTTTCTAGTGCTGCGGTTATTATTGCAGCCAGACGAGCAGGAGCCGTTGTGACCAATAAACCGTCAACACCGATCACGTCAAGCCGAGACTTATCCATCGAGTTGCCCACTTCACTAATAGCCCGAGTTACAACAGATTTAAGTTCGACCTTTTGAAGAGTTTCACGAGGATAAAGTATTGTAGGATCTGTCGAAGCTGAAAGCCAATCACCGATTGACTTTACGGCTCGCTTTATTTGATTTGAGCAATCATTAATTTCACGAGCTAATTTTTTAATCTCAGGGTCTGGTGTTCGATCTGCAATTTCCTTCAGTTTAGTAAAAGAATTCATGACATCCCTAAACGGAGTCCGCAAGGCTTCAGCCTGAACTTCGGCTAGGGAATTACGCAATGATATCTTGCCCTCCAATACTCCAACCGCCCATTTAAGTGCAGCTATATGATTAGATTGAGCCGTAAGGATATCGGCTACTACCTTGGCTCTTGAATTCTGCTCTCTAGCCGACGGACCCTTATCTGTTGATGTTTCGATGTTGCTCACGTAAATTTCTAAACCTTACTAAATTGACTTAAATCAATTTCTATAAAATAGCAAATAACCATATTTACAGATACATTCATCATGACAAATGTTACTTATGACGAATTATCCGAAAATTCATTTAATAACATATTAACCATTTTTTTTTAAAAAAACAAGATCAATCGAATTTATCCCATATAAAAATTGAATCATTCAATTTACAATTTCCTAAAATTTAGACTCAGAAATCTGCTCATTTCGTCATAACCTCGCTTAATAAGTTGGTCGGCATGTGAAAAATCTTTCCAGTCCAACCCATAAGGTCCCGAAAATTCACCGACTAATACCTCTACGCCCAAAGGTAGAGTACTTAGATCCCTTTTGAGACGTGCCGATATTGCAACACCGATAGATTCAATAATCGTTTCTATCGGTCTTTCGGGAAACGGCTTATTCGTCTCTACAGTATTGCAGCTTAACAATACTATAGTTTTTGCCCCAAGCTCAATAGCTTTAGAGATGGGTGCGTCATTAAGAACTCCGCCGTCAAGCAAATCAGTATTTCCAATAGAAATAGGCGGATATATCCCAGGCAAAGCTGCAGAAGCCAACAGCGGATATAGAAGTGGTCCTTCGTTGAACCAGACTTCGTCTGCCGTATTAAATGAAGTTGCCACTACATGCAGAGGCAGTGCCAAATCCTCAAAATTCATCTCTGGCAACAGGGAATTAATGATCTGTTTAAGTCCTTCATTAGAATAAACGGATCGACGCTTTTCTGCAAATCTAACTCCTCTAAAAACTGATCCTGGAGCGAATACTTTCTCAGTCTTTAAACCCTGCCATAGTTCGTTGAGCACCTTTACACCCTCTAGATCGGGTGATTTTGCAAACGCAGCGGCATTAAGCGAGCCGACCGAACAACCGATCAAAAAATCAAATTCAAATCCATGTTCCACCAAGGCTTGAAGCATACCTACTTGGGCGGCACCCTTGTTACCGCCGCCGCTAAACACCAGAGCCAGTTTATTCTCATTGTCTCTTTTAGCTAAAAACCGTGAGGATATCTTAAATCTTGATGCTTCATCTTCGACCGTACGATTATATAGTTTTACTAAATTCGTAGGCACGCATTGATTTAATTTCAAATTATGCGGTATTTTTCCCATTATTCAAGTACCAGTATGCTAATAATAAATGTTTTCTTTGACTTCAACAACTTTCAATATAAAATTTAATGTAAATCCAAATATCATTTTATTTGTACAACATAAGTTTTAACAACTAATCGGAATAGTATTACCGATGACATCCGTTATATGAAATTTACAGATGCATATACAAATATTACCAAATCGCCATAATTCATCACGGATTTGACCTGCAGTAATCTATTGCATTTGGATAGATATATCCAACTCGCCATTATGAACTAATAAATGGAGCCCGAATAGATTCACTCGTTTTAAGAAACGTTAAACGTCAGACAAAGGTATACGATAACAATCTCTATAAGCTATCATGTTGACTTAACTTTACGTTAATACTTCTAACGACTGTTAAAATTAGAATGCCCGAAGCTCAGCTGCGGAATAAAATACGACTAGAACGAAGGGAGTAAAATGAGCGACCAGTCGCAGGGGAATGGTTGGTGGTTAGCATCAGACGGGAAATGGTATCCACCGGAGACTCATCCCGATTACAACCCTCCAGTTCAGCCCGGTTACCTTGCACCAGAGGGGCTAGGTAATTTCAATCAGAACCACAGCCAACAACAGCAGACGCAATTCTATCAACCTCAAAGTTCAAATTATAATAACCCCAATTCTTATCCCAACTATCCCAATCCGCAACAAAGTTGGCCCTACCCGGGGCAGGCTAACCAGACGTATCAGCCTTATGGTTTACCGCAAGGATTCCAAAACCAAGAGTATCAGCAGAATGCGTACAATAATCAGAATGCAGCACCAGATAAGACAGATCGATCTAAGCGCAAAAAATTGACAAGAGCAATTATCGCGGTAGGTATTATATTAATTATATTGGTCGCTACCGCGATAGTGGGGTTAGAAACCAACAATTCCAACTCGCCGGTTGACCCCGTAAATACATTTCTTACAGCAACTAACGCCAAAAACTATTCCAAAGCCTGTTCCGCATTTCCAAAGAATTATTATAATCAGTGTATGACTCGCTTTAGTCAATTAAATTCGCAAGCTACGATGACATTGACCGTGCATGCAGGGAACTACGTAATTTCAGGAAATTTAGCTATTGTTACGATAGTAGGCAAAACCTGCTACTCAGTCGGCAGCACTCATACGTGCGATGCCAACAGCAATCCAAATGCCGGCTTACCGACAAAAGGGCAGTCATTTGCTGCCGCATGGAATTTTGACGTCTACTCCAGCACTCCAGTTCCATATTTACCATGCATCAGAATAAACGGAACTTGGTACTTAGATTACGGTGCAATGACCGCCACTCCCAGCAATTCGGGAAGCGGTTCTGTGTCATCTTATTCGCGACCCATTTCCTAAAATTGATCAAATAACCGGCAGATAGCAAGTTTGTAATGTATCTAAATGCAAATGACTTATAAATGATTGGCTACTATTTACAACAGATGAGATAGACAATAAGACTTTGAATATAGCAAGAAAAATCCAATCGATTTAAGTCAAATTAAGTTAAATAAACGATAACAAGCTGAAAAACACTTTATTTAATGGCTGCTAAAAAAGCCGAAAAAAACCGGTCAATATCAATACGAACTAATCTACGCATAAAACGTTAAATGAACCAACTATAGATAATCAAACTTGCCGTAACGGCCAGCAACGGAACATTTGATTTGTTCGCCGTAGGTCGTGCCGATAAAAATTAAAATACCAATTGATTAAGATGTCGATAGGATGAATAAAACAGTTGGCACCAGCAATTTAATTTAGTCGATCAACTTTTCTAATTATTTTATACAAAAAAATGAAAAACGAAATTTCAGATGATTCAATAACTTGCAGAAGAGATATCTGCGGAAAACAAATGTCACAGATATTCTGCGACCCGCGGATCGTGATTGAAACTTATAATCATAGTGAAGTTATTAACACTATCGCAAGAGCAGACGAAATTAGTCGCACGACCGATTTGATGATGTGTGGATTCGTTGCATATGAAGCAGCATCGGCCCTAAATGAAAAGCTATCCACAAAAAATCCAATGAACGAAATACCTCTGGTGTGGTTCGCCGGATTTAAATCTTGTTACTTGCAACCAAGGCAGCCAATACAAAATACTGACATCGCGTTCAATTGGACTGAAGACCTTGACCGGGAAGCTTATATCTCATCGTTTAACAGGATAAAAGATAGGCTTTTAAACGGTGATACTTACCAGGTAAACCTGACGGCGCGAAGTAAATCTGCCTTTATTGGCGATCCTTTAGAACTTTACGAAAATATGATATATGCACAACAGGGGAACCATTCCTTTTTCATAGATACGTCTAAATTCTCTATCCTTTGTGCCTCACCAGAATTATTTTTTCAAACCTCAGATATCCTGATTACATTGGCTCCCATGAAGGGCACTATGGCTCGCGGAAAAACTCTGAAAGACGATGCGGCGAGTTATCAGTTATTGAAAACTTCTGAAAAAGAGATTTCAGAAAATCTCATGATAGTCGATTTGATTAGAAACGATATCGGTCAGATTTGTAAATTTGGAAGTATTACAGGTCAAGAAATTTTTAAAATTGAACGGTATCCGCACCTGTGGCAAATGACTTCCACAATAAAAGGAACGTTGCTTGATCACGTAGATCTAGTATCTATATTTAAAGCACTTTTCCCATGCGGATCAGTCACCGGGGTTCCAAAGGTTTCGACAATGAAAATAATTACAGAACTTGAAAATAGTCCTAGAGGAGTTTACTGCGGTGCAGTCGGAACAATCAATTACGCAAATAAACTTCGCGCATACGACTTCGCCGTGGCAATTCGCACCGCCGTCATAAACAAATCGACAAATTTAGTTACATTTGGTTCAGGAGGGGGAATTACTATTCAGTCAAACCCTAACTCAGAGTGGAAAGAGTTAAAGCTGAAACTTTCTCCGGTACGACACGATCCACTACCGGATAAATTACTAGAAACTATGCGTTATGAACCCCAATCAGGCATTAAAAATCTTCAGCGCCACATAGACAGGCTATGTTCCTCCCTGACGTACTTTAATATTCCTTTTGTAAAAGTTGAAATTATTGACAAACTAATTGCATACTGCCACACTTTGGAGATTCTCAGTCGAGTCAGACTCACTGTAGACACTCTTGGCATCATTGAAATCACCTCCTGTGACTTTATGGATGACGAGTCAAGTTCGGTATCCCTGACACTAGCTGATGAACCCATCGAAAGCAACAAGCTTTTTCTGTATCACAAGTACGAAAATAGAAGTTTCTACTCCAACATAAAAAACAGCCATCCCGAAAGCGACGACGTCATCTTGTTTAATGGAAACGGTCAACTAACTGAAACAACTACTGCCAACATCGCCGTGAAGATCGGTGGCATTTGGATTACACCCAAAGTTACGTGCGGACTTCTTTTAGGAGTTGAACGAGAGGTACTTCTTGAAAACAATCAAATAATCGAAGGGACTGTTTTAGCATCAGTTCTAACTAAAAGTACCGAATTGGCAGTATTTAATTCCCTTAGAGGGTGGAAGTCTGCATTTTTAATTTAACGACCTTTAAACTTGACCTATAATCCTTACATTATTTAAAATATAATGTTTGTCTCGTGATGTTGGCTATTTCGCTAACAAGTACATCACCAGATTTTAGATAAACAGGCGGTTCCTTTGAGAAACCAACACCTGCTGGAGACCCCGTGTATATAATATCACCCGGGCATAAATCTATTACCTCTGATAGATACGATATGAGATATCCAACCTTGAATACCATCTGATCAGTGGAAGAATCTTGAACCAGATCACCGTTTAACCATGTCTTTATCTCTAAGTTATCTAGAGACCCCACTTCATCTAAAGTCACCAATTCAGGTCCGATCGGACCAAAATTAGGATAAGACTTACCCAAAGAAAAATGACTTCCAGCAGCAAATTGCAATGTACGTTCGGATAAATCCTCACCCACAGTTATGCCGGCAACATAGTCCAGCGATTCATGCTCGGAGACCTTTGAACAGTGTTGACCGATGACAACAGTAAGCTCGTTCTCATAATCCACGGTATCGTTTGGAAGATTTATTGTTGAATTGGCCCCTGCAATGCAAGACTGAAACTTAGTAAAAATCACAGGTGTGTCAGTTACTTGCATATTCATTTCTTCGGCATGATCACGATAATTTATACCTACTGCAATAATTTGCCGTGGAGTAGCAGATACCGGATCAAACTTAGCGTCAGCATTTATATGTACAGGAGTAAAAGCTTCTAAATCAGCCGAAGTCACTATTTCATGAATTAATTTAAACTCCGAATAGATTGTAGAAGAATCCGTTTTTATTCCCTCAGCGGCACTACCCTTTAAAATATCGTTGAGGACGAAATACCCATCGAAGTTATATTCCCCTTTGCCGTTGTAAGCATGTGCTCTGTCGTCTTTAACATACGCTCTATTGTCTATAAAAACTAGCCTCATTCCGAATCTAAACTACCTTTGCTCTTTAACTTTCTTAAATGAAAATTTTACCCATGCATGTTATGATTTTATTTAATCGAAAAACACTCTATGGATTTTAAGTAGTTTTTAGTTTAGCCTCTAATCGAACCGAATTGACACCGCAACAATTAGCCCATGTCGCCGGATTTAGAATAAATCACTCCTATTCTAAGTCATCAGGTCGCAAAACTATAACACTCAAAAAGACACTACCTAATCCACAACTTCGGATGTCTTTAGAGTTGCGACGATGTTATAAGCTTCGTTCTTTTGAAACCTTTGGAATTTTTAGGGCGCCAGAGATTTTCAAAACCTCAAGGAATTTCAAAGCACAGCACCCAACTACATTACGACCCTATTCGCCTATAAGCCGACACGCGAAGAATTATCTATCAATTTTGGAGGCCACTTGATTATGCCACACTTAAACATAATTTTAATAACCGTCGGGCTAGGGAGATTTGAACTCCCGACCTCTTGACCCCCAGTCAAGCGCGCTAGCCAAACTGCGCCATAGCCCGATTGATTTGACTTTGTCTAATCTATCTTACTTTATATGATGAAGCAGCCATTCAATCCCTTGATACATTCGATAACCCAAATAAATAACAGTAATAACTATAAATGCTTTAAAATGCCACGGGGGCTTGCGATTGCCAGGCTCCTCGGTTTTATCATCTTCATTTTCCTCGATCGTGCTGTCATCAATATCTGTCGCATCAAGATTTTCGTAGTTTACGATAGGTTCATCGTTTACTTCAGGGTCCTCCTGATTCTCGTCCATATTGTCTTTTCTGCCTTTGCTTGGTCTTGCCATTTAATTGAGCTCAATGATGATTAATTAGACAGTTGATGTTAATTATCTGATTCGTACTCTTATTTTAATTGGGCTGTTTTCCAAATCAAAATTATCTTTAAGTTGATTCTCGATATAACGCAAATAGTTTGGACGCAATTTTCTGTTTGTGAATAGCGTAAATGTGGGAGGATTTATATCACCCTGAACAGCATATAATATTTTACCTTCTACGGGCGGATGTTTGCTTTGAGCCAATGCCAAGAACCTATTCAGTACATTTGTAGGAATTCGCAATCTGTATGAAATGAGAGTTTCAGTCAGCATAGGAAATAACTTATTTACATTCTTACCGTAAAGCGCAGAAGTACGAATGATCTGCAAACCGCCTAGGAACGAAAGTTTGCTTTTTACATCACTTTCAAGTAAAGGCTTCGACTCGCCGTCCAATAAATCCCACTTATTTAGAACTATGATAATAGGAGAGCCGACAAAATCGATTCTCTCTGCAAGTCTTTGATCTTGATTTGACACGCCCTTAGTAGCGTCAATAACAAAAAATACAATATCTGCCAACTCAATCGTTTTCAAGGCACGGGCTACTGAGTAGTATTCCAAATCTTCATCGACCCTCGACTTTCGGCGAATTCCAGCCGTATCCAACAATACGATAGTTCCGAGTTCGGTCTCGATATGGGTATCAATTGTATCGGTAGTGGTACCGGGCATATCGTGGACCACGCTTCGGTCACTTTCAATCAACTTATTGAATAGTGTTGACTTGCCGACATTAGGCTGACCGACTATAGCGACCTTCAAAAGTGAAGCATCGTCGGCGGCATTATTATCTGACTGAGTAGATTCTTCGTAAACTATACCGCCTTCAAGACTGTCAGGGAAGTCTTTTACAATCTCGTCTAACAAATCGCCAGTATTGTGACCGTGCAGAGCTGATATTGCCACAATATCTTCAAACCCCAACTTTGCAAATTCCCACTTCTCAGACTCCAGCATGGGATTGTCGACTTTATTGACGGCCAAGATTACACGCTTTTTTAATGGTTTTATTAAATTAGCAACCTTATCGTCTTCGTCGGTAATAGAAACAGTTCCATCAACCACCATGATAATGGTATCAGCTTCCTTTAGGGCAACTTCTACCTGAGAAGATATCTTTTGCGCCAAAATATCTTTGCTTTTAATCCATCCCCCTGTATCAATTAGCTTAAAATTTTTATTATTCCAACTACCAATGTACTCAAGCCTGTCTCTGGTAACTCCAGGAACCTCCTCAACAATCGACACTCTTTTGCCTATTATTCGATTGACGAGTGTGGACTTACCGACATTCGGTCTACCTACAATTACTACAGTATTCATTTTCATAAAGCAAAATTTAAAGCTTCAGCGAGTGCTGATCCGTTGGCTTTAACGACCTCCACGCCGGCAGGAAGATCGTCAACCGTATAATCATCTAAGAATTTACCGTCAGATAAAACACAATCCGGTATGAGATATCTATCAAACTTTGGATTACTTTTAATGGCCTTTAATATATCGGTATAAGTCAAAAGGCCGGCGACATTTATATTACCACCAAAAAACTCATTGTCTACCGTTATTACGTGAACGTTTTTTAAATTCAAGCCCTTGAGCAACTTTGGCAAAAACATCCCACCGTAACCTCCGGTTAAAACCGCAGTTTTTAGTGTTTGCCTATTATCAAATTCGGCCTGTTCATTGAAATCATAAGTCTTGGATCTGTAGCCGATTGCGGGCGCACCATCAACGTATTGAAAGAAACCGCTTTTGACATTAAAAGCCTCATAATTTCTGTCTAAGAAGCTCTTTTTAAAGTTCGCCACCAGCCCGATACCGTTTTCAAGTTGTTCTGGTGCTTCGTAATAATCAACCTCAGGTATTTGTACGCCAGCATTTAGAAATATCTCGTCAGATGCATAAACTAATTTTCTACCTACGACTTTATTAAAGATATTCTGCCACTTTGTAATAATATCTATCGTCTCGATTGCTTCGGCTTCAGTTTGTTTACGCATTCCCGAATTGGTCGTGTAACGACTAACCCCCAAGGGCACGACAGCTACTGATGCAATCTTTTGGTAAACAGAAAGAATCGTCTCTAGCGTTTCTTCCAAATTATGCTGGTCATTAATGTCTGGACAAAGTACTATTTGACCATGAACTTCGATTCCATTTTCCAACAGCTGGGAAAGCCAGAAAAGTGAAAACGACCCTCGGTCATTATTTAATAGCCGTTTACGAATCCATGGATTAGTAGAGTGAATTGACACAAATATTGGCGATAACTTTTGAGTTACAACTCTTTCAAGATCTGCTTCGGTAAATTTGGTAAGAGTGGTAAAGTTTCCGTATAAAAAAGAAAGTCTGTAGTCGTCGTCTTTGATGTAAAGACTTTTACGCATTTTTTTAGGCAATTGGTATATAAAACAGAAATCGCATTTGTTATCGCAGGTTCTAATCTTGTCGAAAACAGCCGATGAGATGTGCAGCCCTATTGGATCCAAGCTGACTCTTTTGATTATGATTTCAATGTCATCTGATTTTCTTTTTATTAAAAAATGTACGATATCGCCGTCTACTAACTGAGAATACTCAAGAATATCCCGAGGCTTTATCCCGTTAATAGTCACTATTTCGTCATTCGGCAGTATTCCTGCCGCATCGGCTAACGAGTTTTTGGTCACATCTGAAATTCGAATATTGGACATAGAATAAAATAAGTTATAACTTACTTAAAAAAGCTTAATGCAAGAATACGGCATCGCTTAATTTGACCTGTTAATCGCAACTTCATTAGTTCCCAAGAACGCCTCAATAACGTTTTGATCTCCGAGAACCTCTCCTGGAGTACCTTCTGCAATCACCTGACCGATATCCAAACATGTCAGCCGATTACTGATCCTAGCAATCATTGGAATATCGTGCTCGATTATCAGCATAGAAACACCAAGCTCCTTGTGAATATCTAAAATTAGCTCGCCCAAAGCTTCAGTTTCTTTTTGAGCCAGTCCCGATGACGGCTCGTCCAAAAAGACAAAACTTGGTCTATTCGCAAACAGGCAGGCTAATTCAACTACCCGTTTCGTGCCGGTAGACAATTCCGAGATTAAAGCTTCAGAAAAGTCTTCCAAATTAAACTTATCTATAATTTCATCAGTGCTTTGCTTAACTAATTTTTCAATTTTCGAATAGGTAGGAATTCTAAACATCGGAGCAAATACATCTTTCGTAGATATGTGTCTTTCGTGAGCCAAATAGATTGTCTCCTTGACGGTCAAGGTCGGGAACAGGTATGCATGCTGAAAGACTCTACCCAATCCAATTTCTGCTCGTCTATAGGAGGCTAGCTTTGTGATGTCGGCCCCTCGGTAAGTAATATGTCCGTACGACGGCTGAATGATACCGGTACAGATGTCAAGCAGTGTGGTCTTGCCGGCGCCGTTGGCACCGATTAATCCGTGAATTTCTCCGTCATGCACATCTATGTTTACGTCACTTATAGCGCTAATTCCACCGTAAGTCTTCGTTATCCCATTTATACTTAATACAGTCTCCGGTTGCGTCAGAATGCTTTTATCCGAAAGTCCTATTTTATTATTTTTATAGATATGTGGATCCGATTCATCGCCTACAGTTTTTATGGCTTTCTCTAGAAATACCGAACGCACAATTCCGTCATCTCGTAGCAGTTGATCAGGAATACCGCTGTAAGTTACCACCCCTCTTTCCAGATAGACACACGAGTCCACTAATGACGTTGCCAAATTAAGAGATTGCTCTACGATAACGACGGTAATTCCAGATTCGACCAATTTCTTTAGGGCATCCACAACATGGGAAATAACCAATGGTGCAAGTCCCAATGACAATTCGTCAATCAAAAGGAGTCTCGGCTTTAAAAACAAATTCATCGCAATCGTTAGCATCTGCCTCTCCCCGCCCGATAGCAACCTAGCCTGTAGATTCATTCTGCTCTCTAAGGCGGGAAAGAGATCAAATATCTTTTTATATTGAGCATCAATGAATTCTTTGTCTTTTTGGTAGAGCCAAGTTGCGAGAGCCAAATTTTCTTTAACGGTAAGGGAACCAAAAACTCCCTTACCGCCAGGAGCCATTGAAATACCCCTACGAACGAGTTCTTCGGTCTTGAGTTTAGTAATGTCTTCCCCGTCAAACACCACCTCTCCCGAATCACTTCTCATGAGACCTGACACCACTCTGAGAACTGTAGACTTACCAGCTCCATTAGTACCCAACAACCCGTAAATATGACCAAAAGGTACTTCAAAACCGATTTCATTCAATATTTTAAGCTTGGAATAGCTGGCATTTATTCCTTTTAATTTCAAAATTGGCCTTGAAAAGTCCTTTGATTCTTGGCTGACTCCAGTAAACTTACGAATTTCGACCTCCGCATCGGACATTTCAAGTTTTGCGGCTAATCCTCGCTCAAAGGTTTCTTTCAAATTATCTTTTTTAACGTCTGAATTTAGTTCATCTATTCGATTTAAATCAATGTGCTTGTAACGAGCAATTGCCCTTATTATAAAGTTTCTTATCCAAGTGAATATTCCACCTATGCCTTCAGGGAAAAACATTAAAACCAAAATCAACACGAAACCCTGTATGACGATAGCGATGGTTCCCGAAAGATAGTACTGGGTCAATCCAAGAAATGCTGCACCCAAGATACCACCGGTAATCGATCCCAATCCACCGATTACGACACCGATAAATATAGTGAAAGATAATTCGGGGTTAAGACCCTCAAATCCCGAACCCTGTTGCAGAACAATTATCAAGCCCCCGGCCACTCCGGCTAAAGCCCCAGAAATCGCAAAAGCGCCGATTGTAGATTTATAACGTGATATTCCAAAAGCGGCTGCCGAATATTCATTGTCTCTGATCCCGATTAAAGTACGTTTTATTCTAGATTTACTCAGATTGAAAATCAGAATTAAGAGGACTGCCAAGACCCCCAAAGAGACTTCATAAAGTACTACCGAATTTGAAGTCGTAAATTTACCAAATACTCTTGTGGCTGGAACGAAATCGGGGTTCCAAAAGGGAAAATCCGTTCCGTTAAGAAAATAATCATCCACCACTATCGCAAATGCCAATGTTATTACAGACAGAAACAAACCAGGGATTCTAAGTGCCGGAAGCCCAATTAATACGGCTACGACCGCACCCACCACCGCCGATATCACTAATGCAACAAACAGATCAACGTGCGAATGAGCTAAAAACATTCCCACTATTGCCGCGCCGACACCAGCAAATCCGCTTTGTCCCAGACTTATTTGACCAGCCCAACCCGATAATAACACCAAAGAAACCGTCATAATCGCATAAATAACGGCATAAGCTGCTGGCAGCGAAAAACTCTGTCCCATGATGGGTGGAACTATTACCGCCAAGACCACTACAACAAAGAATATACATGTACGAAATATCTTTACTTCCTTCAACTCCAGAAGCTTACTGGGAATTGCTCTCACTGTCCTAACGTCAATAAAGCTTCCAGATGTTGCGGCTTCGCGCTCCACGGAAGGAGGTTGAATTAAGAGCGATATAAATATAATTACCAGAAATCCTAAATCGACCGCAGAAGACCTTGGGTAAGACCAGAATATCGCTTCTTGAAATATACCCAACAATATTGCAGCCGCAACCGTCGTGAACAATTTATCCATTCTTCCGACCACGGCTGCAGCCAATGGAGCCAGTAAAATTGTCGGTCCAGCAATTGCAGTAACATCCGGCGGATTTCCCATGGAAGCCGGTGCCGCGGCCATAGCCGCAACTGCAGATAGACCCGCAGCGACAGTCCACGTTAGCAACGATATTCTAGATACCTTTATACCGAGCAGCCTTGTCCGATCACGAGAGTCGGCGTATGCACGAAAGGCCATTCCCCATCTAGTCTTTTCCAAAAATATCCAAAGTCCGACAAGACAGACAGCCGCAGCTAACACTGCCACGACATAATCTCCGGTAAATAAGATTCCCGATACCTTAAATTTAAAGTTAAACGGAGTTGAAAACGAACTTATCGCTATCGCCGGCTGACGAGAAAACAGATAAGGGAAACCGACCTCCATTGCTCCTATAACTTGGGCAATACCAAGTGTGGCGACAGTCAGAATCATACGAGATGATTCCTTGAATCTCCATTGCACAATTAAGTGGACTATGGCTCCAGTCACAATCGCTACAACCAAACCAATTAATAACGCCAAAAAATAGTTCATGTGATTTAATTCGACCATTACGACCGCAACAGCTACGGCAAGGGCACCCATCTGTGCCTGAGCAAAATTAATTATTTTTTGACTCCGATATATTAAAACGAGTCCCAGTGCGGTAAGTGCATATAAGGCACCGTTAACACCCCCAAGTAACACTACGCCAAGAGATATGCCGCCGGGAAGTGCAAGCAGCACGATAATTCCCAGTATCATAATCGCAAACAAAACGAATATGCTGTTATTTTTAATAGTTTTAATCAACATAATAGATAGGAATAATGTCGTTGTTCAGCAATCATCTATTTTTTCCCAAAACAATCCAGCTGTTTATGATTCGGCAGTTCTTCTGCACCCTTAACCGAAAGAGAGTATATTTTGCCGTTATTGCATGCTACATAGGTTCCCAATTTACCGTCTTGCGGACTTCTAGCTTGCTCATCCCAATACAAAATAGTGTAACTCGACAAAGGAGAATACGTATTTGGACCAAATTTCCATTGACCATAATTTCCCCCCGGCAAAGACGGAGGCAATCTAAAGAATCCAGCTTGAAAAGTCAATGGATTCAACTCGGGACCCGCCGCTTGCAATGCATCAAAAAAAAGCATTAGCGGTTCATAAATTGCGGCGAATTGCGGACTCGGTTGCCCACTGGGATCCGCCATTTTAAAGACCTTATAGGCCTCCTGTTGCGTCTTGGGAGGAAAGATGGATCCTGTGGAAATTGCATGCGCCCATTCGGTTTTCGCGTTAAATTGAGTGAAGCCGTCTTCAAAGTTTAAAGCTAACCATTCGGGGTAATAGTTCTGAACGGTCGCATCTCCAGACAAGAACATGGGAAATATTGGATCACAACCGCATAAAATTGTAGTGACTCCGTTAACCTTCATCTGATCGATAGCGCTCTGCGCTTCGCCTGGCTCCTGCGAGATGGACATTGAATAAACGATTGTCTTCTTTATGCTGACATTATATTCTTTGGCGAGTAAAGTTTGCAGGAGCTGGCCGCAGGATGCATAAGTTGGATT
Organism: Actinomycetes bacterium; assembly: GCA_021852345.1. GTDB lineage: Bacteria > Actinomycetota > Acidimicrobiia > Acidimicrobiales > JABEUL01 > JAJZNL01. The sequence goes on along the minus strand of JAJZNL010000054.1, from coordinate 12,846 downwards.
TTCCGGATAGATTAAACCAAACACCCTTTTTTCTTTTTGAAAAGTGGGATTTCCAGCAAATATTGCCGGCAAATTCGCAAATGCACGCCCAATCCCGACGGCCAGAGCACGAACTCCGGTATCACAAGTTTGCAACGGCGTATATTCATATGGAGCATAGGCCTTAAACCAACTTGTAGGCTGTGCGATCGCACCTATTGCTATGATTCCCTGATCAGCTAAATATTGGTCATAAATTTGAGTTGAAGACAGGAGAGATATGTCCGCAAATGCATGCAGTGATTTTGCGGTTATTGCATCTTCTTTAGCCTGCTCTAGACCTTGTCCTTGCAATTCATTCATAAAATCGCCTTTACCGGCAAAAGGTACCAACACCACCTTTCGTCCATACAATTCGAATTGAGAGTTAAAAAATCTGATGTAAGTTTGCATCGTATTTAACGCTTGTTGATCGGTACCAAAATCGGAGCCAAACAGATTGGCAAAAAACTGCGCACCAGAAGTATTTGGCTCCCTGTAAGTAATGTAAATGGTTGATTTAGTAACGCCCCAACTTGTAGCTCCGCCGTTATTGCCGGTAAACTTGGGCTCGCACATGGGAGCATATTTGCTCCATGTAAATTGCCGCACTTTTGGAAGGCAATCAATTCCGCTTACCGTAATTCCCGGCCTATTGGCCATAGAAGTTCCGAGTAATTTAAGGTCGACACTTGCTTGATTGGTTGAAGAAGAGACAGAAGGGAATAATGAAACCATTAAAGCACCTGCCATAGCAATAACCAAAATCGGCCAATAGCTTAGCGCGCTTCTTTTAATTGTATTTAATTTGTCTATCTTAGTCACAACGTCCTATTAATTTATTGATAATAAATTCGATCTACAGCAACCGTAGAATTAATCGATACACAGCTAAATTAAAAATTAAAACGATAAAAATAGTTTCTTCATCTATAAATATAATTCAAATAGTTCCTTCGGATATGTACTCGCATCACAATAAAATAATTCCTCCGGTAAACCACAAGACGCCTATTGTTATTTTTACATATTTTCGTTTATTCAAAAAGCATGCTTAAAGATTCGTTTAATGTTTAACTAAAAATACTATCGGCTTTGATGTCGATTTACTGATGCGTCACTTATATCCAAAGTTTGAGTTAAGGCCTAAATAACTTTCACCCACCAATGATACTAACTAAACAATTAGATTTCAAATCATCTTCTGTGGGTAACCTTCATCAAGATCGTAGATTTATAAACGCTTCGGGCAAGTCTGCCAGTTGCTATCGACTTAAAGCAATTACAAATTTCTGCAGCTGTTAATTATTCCAAGATGGTTAACTTTCTCGTTGAGCTAGTTGGCAAATTGTAATAACTACAACAGAGACTCTATGTTCATATTTTTTACATTTCGCGATCTTTGAATTTCAATATAAATTGCAATCTATGGATAGGTTGGATTCCTGCTTGCTGGTTTTTATCAAATCGACCTTAGGTATTTAGCTAGCCCTAATTTAGAAACGGAAATTGTACTTGTTATTTGATCCTCGAAAGTTCATTAGCTAAAGTAATTGATATGAGAAGCGCGATTCGACGTTCGAATAAATCTGATCAATTTAATCATCGGGTTCGAACAAGGTCAAGCACTTTAAGCAGATCATTTAAGGGTCGTTGGATTCGTTCGACTCTAATGTGCCTTTGGTTGACTCTAGGATTACTCGGTTTCACTAAATCATCCTTTGGGGCTACGATAAAAACGCAACCAACTCAACTCACGTTTTCTCTTACGGTACCGTCGACTGTGACTGCTGACGTCTTATTTAATGAACCGATTACCGCAACCGCAAACGGAATTGCCGGCTGCTATAGATGGGTAGCAACCGATCTGCCAAAAGGTCTGACCATTAAACCAGCAATCACTTGCGTAACTTCTGGGACTACTATTACATCTGAGATAACTGGGATTCCTGCTATTCCAATCGGTGCTTCATTTGCAACAAAGGTCACCGTGACAATTGAAGCAGTTGGACCGTCGGTAAGTTCACCCGCAGCTAGCGGCCCTACGGCTGCTACGGCTTCAGAAACTATTCTGGTGATACCGCCCAAGTGGGGAACTTCAAATGCTGCCAACGCTTACGTAAATACGGGTCTTTCATTAGTGTCTTGCGTCAATGGCCCGTCCTGTTGGGCGGTAGGCACCTCAAAAAATACGGTTCCAGTACCACATCAAACCGAAAACAAAGCAATATCAGGTTCATCATCTACATCACCGAGCTTGACGGGTACAGCTCCTATTTACGTCCCGCTTACGATGCCGAATAGCAAGAAACCGATCGGTACTATCGAAGGAGGTACGTTTGTTGCATCCATAGAACAGGTTACTCCCCTTCGTTTGGGGGTGGTCCGTACGGGGATCCCATTTTCGATTTCGGCTATATCCTGTCCGATTATGTCAACATGTATATTTGTAGGTTTTAATTCCAGTTCGGGCAACTTGACATCTCCCATGGCCTTGCTAATGACCAACAGTGGGGAAAATTGGACGGCGAAATCCCTACCTCTATCAAACCGATACGTTAACGGGAGTTTTACTGCAGTAACATGCCCTAATCTCACCAACTGTATTGCCACTGGAAACGCCAACGGCCTAAATTCACAAAGCTCTGCATTCACGGTTCCCTTAACAATTTTTACAACTGGAAACGAGAACAAACTAAAAGTTGGGAGCGTTAACTATTTAAGCTCTCAGTCAAACCTTTTGGCCGACATTTCCTGTTCGAATGTGACGGATTGTGTTGCAGTAGGTCGAGCAACTGGTCAATCGGGAGTGACGCAAAGCGCAATTATACTAGCCACCACAAACTTTGGAGCAACCTGGCATCGGGATCAACAGGTTGGAGCGGATAGCCCGAATCCCGCACCACATGCGAATACGGCATTACAACCGTGGATGTCTACAGTGGACGGACCGCTTGAATTTGGAGGTTTGACGGGGGTCGGATGCGCTCCAGGGACAACGACCTCATCTTGTGAAGTTTCATGGCCATTTTGGCCGGCTCTCGCCAATACCAACAACGGAACGAACTGGTATCCAGACGTATCTTCTCAAGGAACATCAGGAAAGATGAGCGGAAACATTTCTTGCCCCGTTTCAGGTCACTGCTTCGGCGTCAGCACAAAACAATTTATGTGTGCCTACGATACGGTCTGCACCTCGACACAAATTCTTGAAACAATACCTAACGCTTCCAATTGGAAGGTAGGTCTTGCTGGAGAAGGACCTAATCCTAAATTCGGACCCAGATTAAATTCGATATCGTGTCCGACCGTTTCAACTTGCGTAGCCGTCGGCAGCTGGTACCCGTTGTCAGCTTCGTCGTGGTCGCCGGAATTCCCCTTGGTAATGTCTCCACAAGTTGCTACTCATCCTTTTTTCGTTCCGCCCCCACCCCCGTTTGCGGTTTTTACTTGGGCAAATGCCGGCATACTTCTGGGCGTTGTATCACTAGCTACGGGCGTGGGCGAGTTTACTGATTTGCTGGGAGGTAGCGTTTCCCTTATTACGGGACTAGCGGGATTGGGAATCGGTGCTGCCACAACGTCACAAGGCGACATGCTTGGGTGGTTGTCTGTCATACTTGGTGGATTGGGAATATTTTTTTATACAGCGTCGGTCGCTTCAACCGTAACAGCCTTCGCAGATACGTCCTCTGGGGCTTCAGGTTCAACTCCAGGGTTTTCTTTGCCCAAGACGCTTCAAAATACTCCCACTCCTAATTCGACTGGAGAAGGTTTAATGCCGCCTGAAACGCCAGGAGACCCAAGTGAATAATTCCGTTAATACAGGTGAATCCAACTTCTTGCAACAAGAAATAAAAAGCCAAGAGATGCAAGATTGGAAGAAGAAGATTAATCAGCATTCTGCTAGTCGAGCAAATAAACTTGAAATGATTCTTGGCGGGCGACTTACATTTCTTCCGTGGTCGATAACTCGCAAGGGTATTCTGATACGATTGTCCAGTGCCTATGGTTCTGACGCCGCCGCAGACTTAGTTCTATCCGCCCGACTAAGATTCACCGCAGCATTTTTTGTAATTTTGGCAACTGTATGTTTTTTCTTTCATCCAATTATAGTTATCGTAATTGGATTATTATTAGAAATAATTGCCCTGACGGCTGCAGTTGCCTCAGAGTATCGATTACATAAATCTGGGATTCCGCGCCGAAGACGAATTTTAAATAGAAACCATTGAGTACCATAGGTTGGCGTTCAGCAACAAGAAAAATTGGTGCAATTTGTTTTTGTGAATTTCCGATTGAAGACGTCTTCGAATATAATAATGCCTGAACGAATCCAGGACAGTACTTAGCTTGTAGTTACCAACAATTGTTGTCTGATAACGCCGATATGTCCAACAAACTCCCAATATGGCAATATTTTTGGACCAAGAACATCTCCCACCGCATAAGGGTGACTCGTTGCAAAATGGACACCGTCAAGTTTTCGGATTCTTACTCCGTTAATCGTCGAACTATAGTGTGAACCAGGACATACCAAGGCATTTAAATTTTGAACATAAACCTGATTGGGATACTTTTTTGCAAAATTATAAAGTAAATTGTTATAGTCTTGCACTCTTGTCGATGAATCCTGAGACCACGGTTTTCCATGAGAATTGTAACCAGAATCTGAACAAGGTTCCGTCTCCAGCAACAGACTCGCTCCGTATTTAGTCACTATATTAAATGCCAACTCTAACTGCCCTGTGATATATTTCTTAAATTGATTTTGAGTAATATTGGTCCATTTGCCCTTATAGGTTCTATTGGCAGTTTCCCATCTGCCTGCCATTAAGATAACAACATTTGGATTATATCTTTTTACCCACTGTGCATATTTCTGAGGCCACTGCACCTTAGCTGTGGCCGAACAATAACCACTTGCCGGATAAATAATATTTTGAGTCTGAACCAACCCTCCAATAGCTAAGCCGCAACCCAATTGCGCTTTATCTATTATCGTAAGGTTGTAAGGCTCTTGATCTAAAGTTAAATCGTATCCAAGAGTTAATGCAACCGAATCGCCAACTAAAAGAGCAGTAACTTTAGCCTTTGAATTTTGTGCAAGGACTTGAATTGAATCTATCTTGTTGGGACTAAACGTATATGAATCCAAATTATTAGCCAACAAAATAGCTATTACAACCACTATCGTTACACTTAAAATAAATCTAACTCGTTTCATAAATATTCACTGTATATTTTGTGCCTCACTACTCAGTCGTAACATTATGCTCTCAAAAATAGTTCTAATCGCATCTAATGAATTTCTATCGATATTAACTCTAGCCAATCTCGATATCGTTACAGGCAAACTGTATTTAATTGAAAATCTCTAATCCGTCATTTAGATGTTTCATTTATATTTTCAACTCGCAAATCACTATGTGAGTAATCTTTTGTATGAAATACCAGCCACAAAATAAACACAAAAATTGTAATGGCAGTCAATTCAAACCCTAGATCGAAATACAGACCACCAGGCGGAATCCAAGTACTCTTGAGGATGGCTTTCCCTTTAACAATTGTCTTGGTAAACGACTGGAAGCGCCAGTCAAAATAAAACGTTTCATAAAACCCCAACAACGCTACCGACAATACCGCGCCTACCGTTATCTTGGAGTTAACTATATTACCCAAGTTAAATCTCTTTCTTGAATGCAAGTCGCTTTTCATATTCATAACTCTATTATCTAAAACTTCACCAGCCAAAAAAGTGAGACCGAATTCATAAGGAATAATATATCTATATTGAAATCCCAATTCTAATCTGGAGTAAACCAATTGATCATAAATTAGAGGCGTAATAAACAACATTGCCATCATAAAAATAATTACATACCGTTGATTCTTATTCGCAAAGGTAAAGGCTGTCGCGACTACAAATAATGAAATCACTAAAAATAATAGAAAATATTGAAACGGGAACTTCGTTGTTAAATAATTGATACCGTTAAATATTTGACTATAAAAATTCATACGTGACAGCTGCACATGATATGTTTTCTTTAATATCAACAAAAACCCGCCGTAATAGTACCTGCGCTCCCCCCGCAATGTTCCAGGAATAAATAATGGATTTATCCTTATCCATTCCAAGTTAAATGCCGTTAAAAATACAGCGACATATATTAGAGGTGATTTAAAACCGCGTATTACACTCCGCCATTTACGACTTTTGTCCTTAAAAGCAAGTAGCAAAGTTCCGACAATAGCAATGGCAATTAAGAATGAATCAGGTCTACATAAAATTAGTACACTGACCGCTACCCAAAACGCCCAAAGAAGATGCCTAAAATTCCTCAATTGGTGCAATTTGTTCAAATCGTGTTGATTTATGAGCTTTACTAGGGATAGCCCGCTGCACCAAACCAACAAGGCTGAACTCATTTCAAGACCGCTTGGATTTATCTGTGCTGCATAATACAGAATCATTGGAGTGATACCTATAATTGCCAATAACTTGGCACGACTTCGCCTATTTTCAAAAAACATACACAAGCTCAACGCAATAGCTGCGCAACAAAATACGCCAGAAAGCAGTTGCATAGCGTAAAGTGACGTACTGCCATTAAACACTAATGACGGTAACCCAACTACGAAGTTGTAAATCGGCTCATAGCTTCCGACATAAGACGAGGAATATCCCAGATAACCCATACCCATCTTCTTATTGTGACATACTGATTGATCTGGATAACCCAACTCGCAAACAAGCATTTTATAGCTTGGTGAAATAGTTTCATAATAGTGAGGTAATTTATAAAAGTACACAGGAACCCCACCTGCGGAGTACCCTCGAGCATTTGTTCTAAAGCCTTTGAATTGAAGTCTTGCAGCTGCCACGGATTTAATGGTCTGTGCTTGTTCGTCGGCACTAGAATTTAGCGGGTTGGCCAAAATTATTGCTATCAAGACAAGATATAGTGAAACAAATACCAATATAAATTTGATTGAAAGTCGCACTATCTGATTATCCTCAATAACTATCCAAAAATGAAACTAAACTACAAAACTTTTTTAATAGCATATTTTAAAACTCGATGCGCAATAAGTCTGCTTCAATATCCAAAATCAAGATTAACAGAGTCAATTGAGTGGGTAGTAAAACAAATAATGATAATCAACAATGCTGGAGTCTAGATTAGAACAGCGGTCTATATCTCGGTTAATAACAATCGCTCAAACTCCACTGAAAAAAAGAAACCTAAGATTTATGTCACCGATCTTTGTAAGGAATAGATATGACCAATTTCAGCAACCCTAACACACCAAAATAGCTATATCTTTAAAAGAATTAAATCCGGACAAACCGTAGTAGCAATGCCGTTTCAAACTTACTTGGAGTCGGAATTGCATCCTAATCCAAAGAATTCGAATTTTAATGGGAAATAATTTAAATCAGCTTTCGGTGCCCTCATTGCCTTGAGAAAACACGAAAGAAGATAGGGGGGTTCTAGAACAACAAAGTTTGATGTAACAGCAATTGTGGTCGCTAATCCGGCACCATTTTGACAGAATTGAAGTTAAAAGTACAGACAGCCATCGGTGAAAATAGGGATAGAAGGCGCTAGATTTCATTTTATAATCCGTTAATATATTTAAAAAGAGTACAATGACAATTTAAAATTCAATGCATTGTCATAATATAAAACGGATGATTCTAAATTTGGACATTTTGAATATTCTTTTCTAAATATATGCTTAACTTAATTGCTTTGGATCACAAACACAATCTAATCCAGTTAGAAATTGACAACAGACCACAATGATGAAATTTTATTAACATTCGTTTTGAAAGAACGGGACATGTTTTGTGAATTAATTAATGAACAAGAATATACAGCTCAAAAATATAAAATGCATGTGGTAAGTATTTTTTCTATTTTTAGCTCTGCTCTGTGAAACAAATTGGCACCTACGAACAATGTTTTCGACTTTTAAGTAGAGATTGCTAAAAGTAGGTTCAAGCTCCATTTTAATAATTATTTTGGGTTAAAGGAAGGCTTTTAGTTGCTTCTCTGTTTATCCATCGAGCTCGTCACCTTACGAGTAACACAAAATCTTTACTTTTTTCGTTCGGTTACTATATCCATCCGACAACTATATAGGACATAGCCTGTTGCCTTCTGTTTGGAATGCAACAAGGTCACCTCCGAGAATCAATAGTTCGCGTAAGCTTTCGTTTTACGTAATTATTCCAGTTATAAGTCAACAATTTTTTTGGCCTAATCCACAGTTTGAATTTATAACACAAGTATTAGACCAGCTGGGTACGACTGAGCTTAACCTTAGTTATGAATTTTTGGAATAACAACGATAACAGCGATTACATTAAATACATTGGGCGGCCAAGAACTAAGATCACAATCAAAATATTTGTGCTTCACGCTTCTGCCCTCTCTGTTAATCTGCTGATACGACTCAGACGCTCAGCCTTGCAAGACCCTTAATCGACCACAATGCAAGCAGATTAAACTGTGCAAAACCGATAAGGTCACAATGGTGCCTAAATATCTTTTCCTTTATTCTGGCTCGATATAATCTTTAGCTGCCGACCCAGTCAATTCGGCAAATTTAGCAGCCATTGTTGAATTCCCTTTTGTTAGTCTCTTTATAGTTAAATCGTCCGCTTTGACATTGGCGAGGCGAAGTTGGTTCTCGGATCCAAGTAATGCTTCTTTGGTCTTCTGAAGGTGATCGATCGTCTTATCTATTTCGGCGATCGCCGTCTTGAATTTACTTGAGGCTAACTCATAGTTCCGAGCAAATCCACTCTTAAATGCCTCCAACTCGTTCTCAAAGTTCGTAATGTCAACATTTTGCTCGCGAACTCTTGCAAGCTCTGACTTGTATGCCAGGGTATTTTTAGCGGCGTTACGCAAAAGCGTAATTATTGGGATAAAGAACTGCGGACGCACGACGTACATCTTTGGAAAGCGATAAGAAACATCAAATATACCACCGTTGTATAGTTCATTGTCTAACTCAAGATGAGAAACGAGGACCGCATATTCACAGTTCTTCTCCGTGCGATCTTTATCAAGTTCCTTAAAAAAATCTTCATTCTTTTTCTTGGTAGCTGTAGTATCAACTTCGTTCTTCATCTCAAACATTATCGATATGAACTCTACGCCTAATTCATCAGACTCGCGAAATATATAATCGCCTTTGCTTCCCCTTCGAACATCGGTATCCTTTTCAAAGTAGGCATTTGGAAACGCCGTAGCACGCAGCCGATTAAACTCAATCTCGCAATGCTGCTCGAGGGATTCGCCGACCATTTTAGTCGAGAGCCTCGTTTTTAAATCTTGGAGACGCCCAATGGCATCATCTCGATCTTTAATTTGTGTTTCATATTTTTCTTTTAGCGACTTCTCTAGTAACTTTTTTTCTAGCACTGCTTTCTCGACGCCATTTTTAAATTCGTCACGCTCATTCTCAACTGCGACTAAAGCCTCCTTGAGGGCAAGCTGTTGACTAATATGACTTGATTTAAGTTCGGCCTTTAATCTTTCTATTTCTGCATCCTTTTTGGCAATCTTTGTATCGGCCTCTTTGGCAACCTTTACTTCGGCAAGTTTAACCTCCACTTGATTCTTCTGCGACTCAATTTCAAGACGCTCATTAAGTTCACTTTCGAATTCGCGATCATGCACCTGTTTCAAAATATCAGCATACCCTGCTTCATCAATTTTAAAAGCTTTTCCGCAATGCGGACACGTTATTTCATTCATTGTCTCCTGCTACTTTCATTCAACGACCATCATAATGCTCACCACATTTATATCTTCGATTAAAGTCAAAAATCTAACGTCGCCTATTTAGCGACTTCAACTCTCCTGTTCCTTCGGCCTTGATAGGCTAATTGATTATCACAACCGAATTCCTTGTATCTATGTTAAGTCTTAATTCAGGCAGAAAGAATAATATTTACAGCAAAATGTAATTACAATTATTGAAAAGCAGTCTTTACAACAGATCGAAGACATTTTCAATGTCATTTTGATATAGTTAACCCTCACTCCAAAAAAGTTTTCGGCTTGTCTTAATATTTAATCATTGGCGATCATTTAGCATAACCTGAATTCTAAATCAAAAAGCAATGGTCAAAAACCGATTAATGGACGGCGACAATTTAAGATTAAGTCATTTTATGATACAGGAAACCCCTTAATCGAGATCAATAATGATTGCATATAGATATTTCAAGCATCTCAAAGCAAAACCATTTCGACGACAACAGTTATCGGCATATTCTCATTGGCCCCCTTGTATGTACCGTGAGGGGAACAACCGTTACTTCCCTTAATTCAAAGTGTCAAATTTGCAATAAAAGAGGGTTGCTTCAGCGTGTGATTCACATAAGATAAATCGAACGTCGTTATCAAAATAAAGAAACCTGAATTGAGCAATAAATTTACGATGCTTAGTGAAAAATGCCTAACACTATATATTTATAATTTGATTCGCAGCTAATTGGAGTTTCTGGATGCCTTCGAAATTTCCCTATCGAATACTGTTCGGATTTTGGGGGCAATACGATTTAATTTGGGATTGAAAAATGTACGTAAACCATTAAACATTTGATGTTAGTCTTACAACAATTATCTTTCAGTGAGCCATAAATACCAATCACTCAATTGATATATCCTCAGTGGGTTATATGGACCGCATTGCGTCATGGATTATATTGTTATACCTATATATATTGACACAAGTTTGGAATACTAAGGCAAAAACGAATAACCGTGCCTGAGTTTCCAAATAAAATACTTTTCCAAAAATACTTTTGTGAAATCATAAAACACGTTAGGAATCATAATGGCAAAAACACGCGGTTTGAAAAGTGAGGTACCGATCAAAATAACTTCTTTTTTACCGGCATCCATTACACAAAGTGCGGGAATACGACCCCACGGTTTTTCTTTGAAATTAGTTTTACCCTGTAGCGCCATAACTACGTTGTGTGCGACGATTTTGCCTGTAGCGTCGCTCGGGTAACCTGTTTTGGGCACGCCAAATGGTACCTGGTTGGCTTCAAATGGAGGAGGAACATCTACAGCAAGGCCGGCTCCCCATACATTCGAATACTTCTTATGTTGATAGCATGGTTTAACATCTAAAAAGTAATTTTGCGGGGTTTCAAGCTTCGGCGAATTTATTATTAGATCTACCCCAGTAAAAGGAACCATCAGCATCTTGAATCGGCTCTCAATTATTTCACCCGTATCCAATATGACGGCATTTTTAGTGACCTCTTTTACCGCTGCTGATGTGCGATATTTTATATTAAATATCTGATTAAATCTTTTAAGATACCACTCGCCTAAAGGCATACCATCTATACCGAAGTGACCCAAATAAGGTTCTGGTGTAATCCAATACAGGTCAACTTGTTTGCGAATCTTCTCTTGCCGCAACCATTTTTCAACATTGTATAAAAATTCATAGGCCGCACCCATGCAGCTAGCTTTTTGAGTAGCACCTATGACGATGGGACCTGGGTTTTTCTTGAATTCCTCAAGTTTGGCTCTGGTGTCAAGCGCACCGTCGACCGAACCGATGTAGCAGGCGTGTTCTCGTACACCTGGAGCAATGTCACGATTAAGCTTCGGGCCAGTCGCTACTACAAGCTGATCATAATAATATTTACCTTTTTCAGCCACTACCTCTTGTTTGTCAGGATCGATACTTAGTGCAGTATCGACAATAAAATTAATTCTTGCCTTGTCAAACATTGGTTTACGTGGAATAAGGCAATCGCTAACTTCACGACGACCAATCGGCACCCAAATCAAAGACGGGAAATAAAGGGAATTTTCTTGCTTATCGATAACAGTAACTTCTACTGCTTTTTTAAGTTTTCGCTTGACTTCAAGCGCCGCACTTGCTCCAGCAAAATTTGCACCGATAACCAGAACCTGTTTCATAATCAATTCCTCTTTGTTATGTCTCTACCAATTCAAACTTTATCAGATTAGTCGCCTAGTTGCAACGGAATTATCCGCAAACAAGCAGCGAGATTATACGCGAATAATTTCGATTTCGCATAACCTTTCTTGCAACCGGCGAATTGCAATTAGGCTTATCGATAAAGAAACAAAATTACATTTCCAAGTGTGCGAGAGTTGCTGAAATTAGTGTGCGAGAGTTGCTGGAATAAACAAATGATCTGAAAATTTACCGACTATTTATTAATCGCATCGGTACATCCACTTAATTCCCAACTTGGTGATGGAAGTGAAGTATTTAAAAGATTCTTTCCTGTAACCGATAAGCTTAAGCATTCTGCAATAGTACCCTCTAGTTGTTTTTGCCATAAATCTTGAATATTTCGATTATACCCTTGCAAATCCCAACCTGACCTTATGGCAATATTATTTATTAAATCAGCGATTTCGGTTTCAGATTGATCGGGGCAAATAAAGTCTTTAGTAACTGCGGGACCGTCCCATGTATGATAAAACGGACGCCATCTAGCAGGTGTCTTTTGTAGTTTTCCATCTTGATGACATCCCGGTGGCAGAGTATGAAATATTGGGTCTGCTGCTAATCTATTTAATCTTATATTTCCAGGGTCTCCTGTACCAAGAGGAGGTCCTTCTGTGCCCATTAAATTTTGATAGCTATGATATACAACTGTTCCGCCAATTATTAATCCTGAAATAACAATTAGGATAGCTGCAAGTACTACTATAAGTTTTTTACGTGATTTTGGCCAGATTCCAAAACCTACTCCAAATATCTCAAATAGAATCTTTTTTAGTTTCTTTTTTTTATTAG